>NZ_QPJD01000002.1 GCF_003337375.1 Paenibacillus prosopidis | reverse complement strand
TGGGTTACCTATCTCCAGAGCAGTTTGAAGCTCTGTACAAAAAAAGTATTAGCTAATTGCTCTTATTTAGTGTCCACTTTCTTGACTGAGGTCCATTTATGGCGTTACTGTAGTCGAAATCGAAGATTTTATGAAAAATAGTGGTAAATATGGACGTTACATGAAATGTAATTTAGAAAAAGGGATGTATAACGACTTTAAATGGAAAGATAGCTCCATAGATTACTGTTATTTTCAAAAATTAGCTCATTATATGAATTTTAACGCCCTTATTTACCGTTATTTTGTGAAAGCTGATTGGTGAAAAAAAAGGCACATGCAGAGGAGCATGTGCCGTTTCTGTATGCCTATTAGCGATTACGTCCCCGTGGCTTGCTTGGCGAGCTGCCGCCGCGAGAGCTGCTGCGTCCTCCGGCCGGAGAATTGCCGCGCTGACCACCGCGGCCGCCTGCTTGGGCATTGCCGCGAACTGCACCGCGCTGGCCCCCGCGATTGCTTGCTTTGGACTCTCCGCGTGCAGCAGTCCATGGGCTGTCAACGGAAGCGCTGGCGCGTCCCGCCACATGCTCATCACCGCGAGGGCTGCCAAAGCTCCCGGTACGTCCGGTATTATTACGACGCTCAGCGCCCTGCCCCGTACTTACGCGGCTTTCAGAGCGTTCTCCGCCACGTCCCCCGCTGCTGCGGATTTCGGTGCGGTTACCTCCCCGAGCTGCGCCGCCGCGTTTTTCTGTGCGCTCTCCACCGCGTCCCTTACTGCTGCCGCTATCCAGACGTTCACCGCGTCGGCCGCTCCAGCCAGTGCTTTCACTGGCATTATCGGCTGCTTGCGCGAAGGCGTCAGCGTCCCGGTCGTTTCGTTTCCCTGAAGCTGGACGCACGTTTTCACGTTGCCCTCTGCGTCCGCCGGGCTTCGCATTACGATCCTGCTGAGTTGCTCTGTCCCTGCCGCGACGATCGTCAGACCGTTTCAGGCCGTCGCCTCTGACACTGCGAGCACCGCCTTTGGCGCCTGCGCCGCGTCCTTTTTCTTTGAGTTCACCAGGCTTCGCACGAACCGCCGACTCCGCGCCTTCGCTGTCGATCGCACGTCGTTCAAGCTTCGCGTTGATGCTCTGTTCAATAAGCAGAAGATTATTTTTGTCATATGGCGTTGCGAGTGTAATCGCTGTGCCTTGTTGTCCAGCGCGACCAGTTCTTCCGATACGATGGATATACAGCTCACCGTCCTGCGGAACGTCGTAGTTATATACGTGGGTAACGCCTTCAACGTCTAAGCCGCGTGCAGCGACATCGGTTGCTACGAGCACTTGAAGGCGCGCATCTCTAAATCGTTTCATGACCTGCTCGCGCTTCGCTTGCGTTAAATCGCCGTGCAGTTCATCGGATTCAATGCCGAGTTCCTGCAGTGCTTCATTTAACTTTTTGGCGCGAACCTTTGTCCGGCAAAAAATAACCGCCAAATAAGGCTGATGCCGTTCGAGCAAATGTACAAGCGCCTGCTGCTTGCCTCTGTCTGTCGTTTCATAAACAACCTGTTTGATGCTATCGAGCGTTACATTCGTGCTGCGAATGCGGATATCGGCAGGGGTTTTCATGTAGTCTGCAGCCAAACGGCGAATCGCGTCGGGCATCGTTGCGGAGAAAAGCATCGTTTGACGCGCTTTAGGCGTTTGGGTGATAATGCTCTCTACCTCCGGAAGGAAGCCCATGTGCAGCATTTGGTCCGCCTCATCGAGAACAAGCATTTGCAGCTTGCCCAAGTTGACGGTTTCCCGTTTCATGTGATCGATCAGACGACCCGGTGTGGCAACTACGATGTGCGGCGAACGCTGCAGCTTGCGAATTTGCGCTTCGACATCTTGTCCGCCATAAGCAGCAAGTACACTTGCTCCTACTGCTGGTACGAGCTTTTTAAGCTCGCTCGTTATTTGAATGGCAAGCTCCCGTGTCGGCGTTAAAATAAGTGCTTGAACTTGCTCTTTCTCTACATTAATCCGTTGTAAAATAGGCAGGGCGAACGCGATCGTTTTTCCTGTACCCGTTTGTGCTTGCGCTATAACATCCTGCCCGTTTAGGAGGAGGGGGATGGCTTGCTTTTGAACGGGGGTTGGTTCGGTAATTCCTTCCTGATGAAGCAATTCGCTTAACTTGGGAGTTATACCCAAAGCGCTGAATGCGGTAGACATTAGTACATTTCCTCTTTTCGTTTAAATCGTTTGACGTTAAGTATAACAGTTGTACCTATAATGTGCATCTTTACGATCCTTATGCTATGCTAAAGCTGACATCAATGAGGCAGAGGAAGGGTCATTCATGAACGGAACAGAGCGCTCCGCAATTAGACCGGGGCTTGAAGTAGATATTGTTTTGAAGCAGGATCAGCGATCGGGAAAGCTTACGCGTGGTGTTGTCAAGGATATTTTGACCAATTCGCCGAAGCATCCTCATGGCATTAAAGTTAGGCTAACCGATGGGCAGGTTGGACGAGTGAAAAATATTATCGTGCAGTAATAAGATTATGCTTACGAAGCGAGTTTTGCTACGCAAAACTTAGGTCTAAGCTTACGAAGTGAGTTTTGCTTCGCAAAACTTTAAGGAGCGGTGCTATGGCATTCGGCATCACCAGACAAGAGATGGAGCAATGGAAGACGGTCGTTGCGCGCGGTGAGATCGCTTTTTTGACGCATTATTGGATCGATCCCCGTTTTCCCGATATGCGTACAGTGACAAAAGTCGGTTGTGCCGATATGGAGAAGCTATCCCGGTGGTGCCTCGACAATGGCCTTAATCCGCGGTATATTCATGCCAGATCACAGTTTCCGCACTTTGACCTGATTGGAGCGAAACAGCGGGAGGTGCTGCTTCGAACAAACCAATTGGAGCAGCTAGAGCGATTTGGTATGAAATAATGAACTGAACCACTTCATGCTCATGAAGTGGCTCTTTTTTTGTGTTATTCCAACACTAAAATCATCTCGAAAATATCCGTGGCTTCTAGTATGATAAGAAGATTGGAAATGTTTTGGGGAAGGGAAATGTACATGGAGACAGATAAAGAGCAGCTGCTGCGAAAGTTTGGCGAATGGATATCGTTTGTTACTGATTTAGGCAAATATAACGAACAAATTTGGGATCAGCGGATTGCTGCAGACAAATGGACTGTGCGAGAGGTCGTCATACATATTTTGCGGTGGGATGATTATTTTTATGAGGAAGCGATTGCTAAGGTAAGAGCGGGTTTGCCTTTGACAGTTAAGCATCTCGATTATGATGTTTTTAACTTGAGTGCCAGGACAAACGGGAAAACGGCTGCAATAGCAGATCTCGTTCATCAAGCGGTACAAAGCCGCCAACGGATTATTGCGGTCCTTTCCGGTTTAACGGAGGAACAATATACAGCAACCTATCGAGATGCTGACGGACAACCTTTTGAAGCAAAACAATATATGAAAGATTTTATTTGGCATGATCAGCATCATATAGACCAAATAAAGCAACGAATCCATTTTCGGATTGAGGAAATGAGCTTAAACGGCTGGCCTGCTTTGCAGACGGTCGTCTATGACGGTTGGCTGCTCCGATTTGCGAATGGGTACACGAAACGGTCAAATTCGATTAGTCCGCTATATGGGCACACACTCGAGATAGACTCTAAAATTCGTACATGCGAAACGTCTTATGCACAGCGCGGAATGCGTCCCGTTTTCAAAATAACGCCATTCATTCAGCCAGCTTCTTTAGATGATAAGCTAGCCTCTCTCGGATATGAACTCATCGATCACACGCTTGTAAAAACCATCCATCTAGAAGAGGTGAGAGAGCCTTCTCATACTGAAATATGGCTGGGAAATGCTCCTTCAGAGTCTTGGGTGAATGCCCTCGCCATGTTCAGCGGGCTGAGCGAGGAGCAGAGAACGGTAACCCGCATGATGATGGAGCAATCGCCGCTTCCTAAATGCTTTGCTGTCTTACACGATAACGGACTGCCTGTTGCATGCGGCTTGGCTGTGATGGAGGATGGATGGATAGGGCTGTATGATATCATTACGGATCCGGGCAACCGGAAACGCGGATTCGGAGAGCAGCTTATTTTACATCTATTGCAGTGGGGCAGACGAGAGGGAGCAACGCATGGCTACCTGCTGGTTGTCAAAAATAATGCGCCGGCCAACCGGCTTTACGATAAAATCGGTTACTTGCAGCAATACGAGTATTGGTACAGAGTTCAAGCGGATGAGAACTAGGCCAAGCGGTTACGGAGGAAGTTATGGTTTTATTTTTATCGTTTTTGCAGGGCTTCTTGTTCTCGCTTTCGCTGTGCTTTGATTTAGGAATGGTGAATGTAGCCATTGTAAAAGCAGGGGTTGAAAGGGGCTTTAAGCCTTCGTTTATGATCGGTTTTGGATCGTGCTTCGGCGATATGGCCTATTTGGCATTGGCGCTTTTTGGTTTTAGCTATATTTTGAACATTGAGGCTGTAAAATGGTCACTTTGGATCGCGGGTACAATTGTGCTTTTATTCCTGTCCTATAAAATGATTAAAGAATCCATCCGTCCGAAAATGATCGATTGGAACGGAGGCGGTTCCGTGACGAGAACAAGCAGCGCTGACTTTTGGTTTGGTCTCGGAGCGGCGCTGTCCTCGCCAACGGTCATGCTTTGGTTCGTGGCTTCGGCAGGTCCAATCGTTGCGGAGCTAAATGGAGACGGACAAGCTGTTATTGCTTTGTTCGTGGCCGGTTTTTTTGCAGCAGGCTTGTTATGGTCGCTCATGATGGCGGTCATTAGCAGCAGAACCGGCAAAGCGCTTGGTCCAACGTTCATTCGAGTACTATCGCTGCTCTCAGCTGTACTATTTCTTTATTTCGCCTTTAGGGTGTTTCTAAGCGGATTGTCGAATGTTACAGGTGACTAATCTTAGGAGGTCTGGATAGTGGGGGATATAAAAGTGTTTGGTCACTTTTCCAGATAGGCATGTTCTCTTGACACCGAACCGCGTGATCTTTATAATCGGAACTAACCATTTTTATGCATATGGAGCGTTGAAGAGGAACAGTAGTTTCGTAAGTAAGGCCTAGAGAGCCGGCGTTTATGGGTGCAAGCCGGACCTGCTGCGGAATGAATCTCGCCTTGGAGCTGTACGATAACTTATTGATGCCGGACATTAATAATGAAACGTACCGACTGGCCTGCGATAAAGGCGACAAGTGAGCGATGGGCAAAGAATGCCTGCCGCTAACTAGGGTGGTACCACGGGAGAACAACCTCTCGTCCCTAGCGTTAATCGCTGGGGGCGAGAGGTTTTATGTTTTTTTAGAATGGTTATCGAGCAAACTGGGAGCAAAATTTTTAGGAGGATGTGCACACATGAGTCAAGAGCAGCAGTTTCACGGCTATAATCCGCTTGTTGTCGAGCCGAAGTGGCAGCAATATTGGGATAAGAACAAAACCTTTCAAACGACGGAGGAAGCGGGCAAACCGAAATTTTATGCGTTAGATATGTTTCCGTATCCATCGGGAGCGGGCTTGCACGTTGGTCACCCGGAAGGCTATACCGCTACGGACATCGTTTCCCGTTACAAAAGAATGCAAGGCTACAACGTGCTTCACCCAATGGGCTGGGACGCGTTTGGTTTGCCTGCCGAGCAGCATGCACTCGATACCGGTCAGCATCCGCGTGACATTACGTTCAAAAACATCGATAATTTCCGCAGACAAATTAAATCCCTCGGCTTCTCGTATGATTGGGACCGTGAATTCAGTACAACAGATCCAGATTACTATAAATGGACGCAATGGATTTTCATCCAGCTATACAATAGAGGCCTTGCATATGTTGCCGAAGTGCCGGTTAACTGGTGTCCTGCTCTTGGAACGGTGCTTGCAAATGAAGAGGTCATCGACGGCAAGAGTGAACGAGGCGGCCACCCGGTTATCCGTAAGCCGATGCGTCAATGGATACTTAGAATTACGGAGTATGCAGACCGTTTGTTAGATGATTTGGAAGAGCTGGATTGGTCGGAGAGCATCAAAGACATGCAGCGCAACTGGATCGGTAAATCGAAGGGCGCTGAAGTCACATTCGAAATTGACGGTCATGACGGAGCATTAGTCGTGTTCACGACTCGTCCGGATACGCTGTTTGGTGCTACATACTGCGTATTGGCACCCGAGCATGAGCTTGTTGCTCAAATCACGACTGCCGGGCAAAAAGCAGCAGTCGAAGCGTATCAGGATGCTGCGGCGCGCAAGAGCGACCTGGAGCGTACCGACCTTGCAAAGGACAAAACAGGTGTTTTTACCGGAGCCTATGCGATTAATCCGGTAAACGGCGTGAAGACTCCAATCTGGATAGCGGATTACGTGCTCGCCGGCTATGGAACGGGCGCTATTATGGCGGTACCGGGCCACGACGCACGCGACTGGGAATTCGCAAAGCAGTTTGACCTGCCGATCATTGAGGTTGTCCAAGGCGGAGACGTGACGAAGGAAGCCTATGCGGGAGACGGAGCGCACGTAAATTCCGGTTTCTTGAACGGCTTATCGAACGAGGGTGCGATTGCGGCGATGATCGAGCATTTGGACGCTTCGGGCAAAGGCAAAGGCAAAGTTACGTACCGGCTGCGCGATTGGCTGTTCAGCCGTCAACGCTACTGGGGCGAGCCGATTCCGATTCTTCACCTGGAGGACGGCTCGATGAAGCCGGTTCCTGAGGATCAGCTGCCGCTGCTGCTGCCGGATGTGGATGCCATTACGCCATCGGGAACAGGAGAGTCGCCGCTTGCTAACGTAACGGAATGGGTGAACACGATCGATCCGGAGACAGGCATGAAAGCGCGCCGCGAGACGAATACGATGCCGCAATGGGCAGGAAGCTGCTGGTATTACTTGCGCTTCATCGATCCAAAAAACGACCAAGAAATTTGCTCGCCGGAGAAGCAGAAGGAATGGCTGCCTGTCGACTTGTATATCGGCGGAGCCGAGCATGCCGTGCTTCACCTGCTGTACGCCCGTTTCTGGCATAAGGTGCTATACGATATCGGTGTCGTGCAAACGAAGGAGCCGTTCCATAAGCTCGTGAATCAAGGCATGATTCTTGGCAATAACAACGAGAAAATGTCCAAGTCGCGCGGCAACGTCATTAATCCGGATGACATCGTAAACGAGTTCGGAGCGGATACACTGCGCATGTACGAAATGTTTATGGGACCGCTTGAAGCAACGAAGCCTTGGAATACGAACGGCGTAGAGGGTACGTACCGATTCCTGAGCCGCGTTTGGCGTTTATTCGTTAACGAGGATGGCAGCTTGAGCGCCAAAATCGGAAAGGACGAAACCAGCGATGCTTTTAAACGCACATGGCACCGTTCTATTAAAAAAATTACAGAGGATTATGAAGCTCTGCGTTTCAACACCGTTATTAGCCAGCTGATGATATTCGTCAACGAAGCTTACAAAACGGATGTGCTGCCAAGCGAAGCGATGGAGCAATTCGTTCAAATGCTGTCGCCGATTGCACCGCATATTGCCGAAGAGCTCTGGGAGAAGCTGGGCCGTACAGACTCGCTTACGTATGCTGCATGGCCAACGTATGAAGAGGCTTGGACAGTTGATCAGGAAGTTGAAATTGTCGTTCAAGTCAACGGAAAAATCGCGGACCGCGTTTCGATAGCGGCCGATATGGACGTGGCGGAGATGGAGAGCCTTGCGAAGGAACTCGAGAAGGTACAAGAGCTTATTGCCGGTAAAACCATTCGTAAAGTGGTTGCGGTAAAAGGCAAGCTTGTCAACATAGTAGCGAATTAATGTAAGTCCAGAGAGGTGAGCGGGCTCTAGCTGAAGAACAGCTATTGTCCGTTCACCTCTTCGCCTATAAAGGAGATAGAAACCTTCTTTAAATCTTCGTTGAATTTGGAGTGGGTTGTGCGAACGAGCTGATTGAACACGCCATCCGTTTCCCGTCGAAGCAAGCTAAGCGCTTTTGCCGTAATGCCGCCTGGTACTGCAACTCTTTCCTGAACCTCTGCCGGCGTCAATCCGCCTTCGGTTAGCAAAAGACCGGTGCCAAGCAGCATAGCGCTCGCAACACGAAGCGCTTCATCACGGCCAATGCCCGTTTCATCAACTGCCGCATCGACAAACTGCTCCAGCAGGAAGGAAATAAAGGCTGGGCCGCAGCTCGATAAATCCGAGACGATACGGGTATAGCTCTCGTCTATTCGAAGCGGTTCGCTAATATGGGAAAGCAGCGATTCCAGCTTCGTTTTGTCTTCCTCTTGCATCGTTTGTCCGTATATGCAGAGCGATGCCCCGCTCCATACATAGTTCGTGATGCTCGGAATAACCTTTGCAATCTTGCAATCTAATTCTCCCTCCAGATGAGAGATGAGAACAGGGCTAGTAATGGAAACGATAATTTGATGCGGCCGGATAACCGGCTTCAAATCATCGACCGCAGTTTTGAATTCATGCGGCTTGATGCATAAAAAAATGATATCGCAGCCGCAAGCGGCGCCAGCGTTCGTTTTTTCGGCTCTTATGCCGGAATAACGGTCGGCTAAAGCTTGCGCTTTTGCAAAGGTGCGGTTGCTAATTGCGATTTGAGCAGGCGTAAGTGCCCCCGATGCAATAAAAGCTTCAATGAGCAGGCTTCCCATCGTGCCCGTCCCGATAAATCCGACATTCATGCTGAACCCTCCTAAAGGTTTTACAGTAAGCAAAACCAATTTCGAAAGCGTAAGCTTGTGTTTTGTTTGCTCTCTTACCATATTCAGGATGACTTGTTCTATATGTCTCTAATTACGAATGATTTTGTCGTTTGGAGAGGAGTTGCTAAATATATGAAGCATCAATCTTACGGGTTTTCCAATAAGCAGCTGTTGCTGGCAGCCGTTTGTATTGTAGTCGCGGCAACGCTGCTTGCGGCTGCGCTCTTTGAACCGAAGCGTCCCATTAAGGAAGAGTGGGTTCCGCTTAACGAAGCGGTGGAGGCTGCCCTAAGTGAGATGGAGAAGCGGGATATAGATGAGGGAAAAATGAATACCGTCGAAGGCAGTCCAGCGGAACAGAACAGCGTTCAGGAAGCAGCAGCAGTAGATGCCGGAAAAGTTGATGCGAAGGAAGAAGAACAGCATACTTCGGATGCGAAGCTTGATATTAACCGTGCAACGGCTGCTGAGCTGGATACGCTAAAAGGAATTGGACCGTCGAAGGCGCAAGCCATTATCGAGGATCGCGAGAAGAACGGCAGATTTACGACAATAGATGATTTGCTCCGAGTCAATGGAATTGGAGAAAAATTGCTTTCAGGCATTCAAGAGAGCATTGTGGCCCGCCCATAATTGTGCGAGAATGGAAGGGTGTGCTCTTCTAATAGACTACGCTCAAAATGCTAATTTTTTGCTGCAAAACATAGATAACGGATGTATTCGGGAAAAGAATAGCTAAGGTAGCGGACTTGGAGCAAGCTTTGACGGCTAGACAATGAGCTGATCTATTCATAATGAAGGACATCCAGAAAAACAGAAGCAGGAGAGGAAGTTGAGTGATGAACATCCAAACGCAGGATGCCGCGCGCAAAGATTGGGACACGTATTTCATGGATATCGCCTATATGGTATCGACGCGCTCGCGCTGTTCGCGCAGACATGTTGGAGCCGTGCTTGTGCAGGGCAAGAAGCTGCTGGGTACTGCGTATAATGGCGCTCCGATGGGGGTGCAGGACTGTCTGGAGGCAGGCTGCATGATCGCGGAGGAGGTCGAGATGAAGCTGGTAGACGGCAGGGAGCAGCCTTTTAAGAAGCAGCGCTGTATCCGAACGATTCATGCGGAGCAAAACCTGCTCTTGTTCACGGATCGTGCCGATCGTGAAGGTTCCATCGTCTATGTGACGGATCAGCCGTGTTGGACCTGCGCCAACATGCTGGCTAATAGCGGCATCATGGAAATCGTGTACCATCGCAGCTACCCGAAGGACAACGAAAAAGTCGAGCGGCTTATGGAGCTTAAGGGTATCATTTTCCGCTGTTTGGATCATTTCGAACCGCCTGCTCAGGCGCATATGGAAGTTACTTCGTAGTGACCTTTCCATTTGTGAAAAGTAATTATGAAGTCCGGGGAGGAACCTCTGACTGCATCGGGAGATGCAGCTGGAGGTTCTTTTTTTTGTTTGGATGATGAATTCCTAGGAATCGAGTAGAAAAATGAGGATGAACCGGAGGAAGGGAGCACATAAATGACGATGAACCGGAAGAAGGGAGAACATAAATGAGGATGAACCGGAGGCCGTTGATTTGGTTTGCGATTTGTTATGTAGGCGGCAGCGCCGCGGCCGCGGGTCTGAGCAGCCGCGGCGTTATGCTTGCGGCAGGCGCAGCAGCGCTGCTGGCGCTGGCCGCTGTGCTGTGCAGGCAGGCGTCATGGCAGCTGGCGGCAGCCTGCGTTGTGGCTGTGGGCCTTGCCGCTGGGGAACGAATGTGGGCGGATGCCCGCAACGTGACAGCGCTGCCGGCCCTGCTGGCCGCCGCAGAGGCGGATGGACCGCGAGCGGCGTATGCGGCGGAAGCGGTCGGCACTATTGTGTCCGCGATGGAGGTCGACGGCGACCGCGTCATGTTTCGCGTGGCAGCGGATCGCGTGCACGTGGAGGGTGAGGCGGCGCCGCGCGAGCTGCGCGAGCGGCTACTGGTACATATCCGGCTTGCGGAGCAGCCGGAGCAGGCTGTCGCCGCGCAGTGGCGGCGCGGCGATCGCGTGCGCGTGGCCGGCGAGCTGACGCTGCCGGCTGGCGCAACCAATAGCGGCGGCTTCGACTACCGCCGCTACCTCAGCAGCCAGAGAATCCACTGGCTGCTCAAAGCTAAGGGCACCGCCGCCGTCTCCCCGGCGCCGGGCCCTATATGGTCCGCGGCCGCTTTGCTCGGCCGCGTCGACAGCGCGCGCGCGTGGCTTGGCGCGCGCATGGACATCCTGTACCCGTCCACGCAGTCCGGGTACATGAAGGGTCTCGTCCTCGGTATCCGCGAGGACCTCGACCCCGGGCAGTTCCAGCAATTTTCGCGGCTGGGCTTAACGCATATATTGGCTATCTCTGGCTTGCACGTCGCTGTGTTCATCTATGCGCTCGGCGGCCTGCTTCGATTCGTCCGTCTGACCCGCGAGCGTATACTGCTCATCCTCATCCTGTCCGTTCCGCTGTATGTCCTGCTCTCCGGCGCTTCGCCTTCGGTTATGCGCGCGGGGCTAATGGCTGTTCTCGGACTGTTTGCCGCGCGCATAGGGAAGCTCAAGGACGGCTTGCATCTGCTCGCAGCGGCAGCTGTACTGATGCTGGCGTTTGACCCGTTCTTTATCGAAAATGTCAGCTTCCAGCTATCGTTTATCGTCACGATCGGCTTAATCACCGGAGTTCCTCCGATACGCAAAGCAATGCCGCAATGGCGCAGGGGCAAAGCGCTGCTCGACTTAGCGGCCGTCACAATCGTAGCGCAGCTCGTCTCGTTTCCAGTGACGATCTATTATTTTAACCAGTTTCATGCGTTATCGCTGCTTGCAAATTTCGTGCTTGTCCCGTTTATCAGCTTTGTCGTAATGCCGCTTGGCGCAATCTCGTTAGTCATTGCTATCCCTTGGGAAGCCGGAGGCAAAATCCTTGCCTATGCGTCGCATTATGCGAATGATTGGACGTTCGTATTTGTCGAGCGGCTGTCGAAGGTGGATTCGCTTCGAACAATTTGGGCTTCTCCGCCATTATGGTGGGTGGCTGCTTGGCTCACATTGCTGGGCATAAGCTTCTATTTAATAGGCTGCTTGACGGAGCAAGCAAACGCATGGCAACTGAAAGCAGCTTCTGCTGCGGATGAAACGGTACCGCTCGGAACGGAGTCTTTATTATTGACACCGCTCGGAGCAGCTGCCGATGATGCAGTCTCTCTTCCGAGAAGCAGAGGGCTTCGCATCAGCCTTCTGTCTCTTGGTTTTATTGCGGTTATGCTGCTCGTATATGCTTATAAGCCGGACTTGCTGGATAGGCGTGCAGCCGTAAGCATACTGGACGTCGGTCAAGGAGATTCCATCCATATTCGTACGCCGCAGGGCAAGCACATTTTAATCGACGGCGGCGGGACGCTGTCTTTTCGCAAGCCGGGCGAGGAGTGGAGGGAACGCAGCGATCCATTTGAAGTCGGTCAGAAGGTCGTTGTCCCTTTATTAATGAAACGAGGTGTGCGTGAAATTGATCTGCTCGTTATTTCGCATTTGGACAGCGATCATATCCGTGGACTGCAGGCCGTGCTGGATACGATTCCGGTACGGAGCATATGGTGGAACGGCACCATCAAGGATGCAGAAGATGCCCGGAAGCTTTTAGCGCGAGCGGTTGATTTAGATATACAGTTGTATGCGGCAAAAGCAGGCATGGAGCACCGGCTGGATCAAGAAACCGTGCTTAAGGTGTTATGGCCGGTTCCCGCAACTACTGAAGCTGTTCCCGTTTTGGAGAATCAGAATGAGAGCAGCGTTGTCCTGACTGTCCAGCTATATGAGTCGACTTTTCTGTTTACAGGTGACATTAATTCGAAAACCGAACAATCGATTATGAATCACGAACAGCAAAAAGGCGGCAACTCCTTGCCGTCGTCCGGATCTATTTCCGTTATGAAGATTTCTCATCATGGCAGCCGTTATTCGACAGGCGAGGAATGGCTGAAATATTGGAATCCGCTTAGCGCAGTGGCTTCAGCAGGTGCGTCGAACAGCTATGGACACCCTCATCCGGACGTCTTGTCCAGGCTTGCTCAAGCAGAGACAGGAGTTTGGCGAACGGACAGGGATGGAGAGGTGCGTTTTATGGTGACGGAGAGCGGCTTGTTTATGCAATAATAAACCGATATCTATATACGGGGTACCAGAAATTTGGTATCCTTTAATGTGGAGTTTATTTCGTTTTTTCAAAATAGAAGGGGATAAAAGCGTTTCATTTTTCACTGTACTTTTAGTCTTATAAGCTTGTCACTAAAAAAAATAAAGTACAACTTTTCATTTATCTGCAACATTTATCGCAACCAATTCGTCAGAAAGGTTGCAAGAGAGGGGGATCCTTCGTGGTGGAGCCGGGCCTTATTAGAGCCGCCCAGTCGGGAGATCGCGACGCTTTAATTACTCTATTGCGAGAGATTGAAACACATGTTTATCGGACAGCCTATTATATACTAAATAACGAACAAGATGCACTTGATGCGGCGCAGGAAGCGCTTATCCGCATCTATACAAAAATAGGCTCATACGAGGAAAAAGCGCAATTCAAAACATGGATTCAACGTATTGTAACAAACATTTGCATTGACAAGTTTCGGAGAAATAAGCCGACCGTCTCGATAGATGAGCATGACATGGTTTTCCATGAGAAGCAAAACGTGGAGGACGAGGTGATGTCCGCTTATGCTGTTCAAGACATTCGAACTGCAATCGATAAGCTGCCTGAGCATCACCGCGCGGTTGTCGTCCTTCGGTATTTACAAGATTTCTCGTATAACGAAATTGCCGATTCACTTGATTTGCCGCTCAACACAGTAAAATCCTATTTATTCAGAGCTAGGCAGCAGCTGCAAACGTTACTCCATGATTATCAGAAAGGTGGTGTCCGGGGATGAATTGTCAAGAGGTGATGGAATTAATGCAAAGACAGCTTGACGACGATCTCGATGAAAGCGAGAGAGAAGTCTTGATGAATCATACTAGACATTGTCCGGACTGCGCAGCCATGTTCGAGCGGTTAAAGCTGTTATCCGCCGAGCTTACAAGTTTGCCGAAAGTAGTTCCAAGCTACAGCTTAGTTGACGCAATCATGCCGCAATTGGAGCGGATCGAGCTGTTCGGACAGCCTGAAGCGGCAGCGGAGACTCCCTCTTCAACCATCGATGAATCAAGCGAAGTCACGCCTCGCCGCGTGAAGCGGGACCGCCGCTGGCCGTCCATGCGCGTGATGGGCGGGGTCATCGCAGCCGGAATCGTCGCCGGGCTATTCCTTGTCACATATAAGCCGGGTTTATCTCCTGACTTCGCAACTTCGAATTCCGCGGCTAATGAATCCGCTGGTGCGATGGACACTGCAGCAGATGCTCCACAAGAGCTTGCGATGAAAATCACTGTTGAAGACGGCGCAGCTGCATCCGAGGTTGGAACGGAAGCAATGGATGAAAAGGCGACCAATGATGGTGCTTCCCAAATGGAGAGTCGTTCAGGTTCGTCCGATGAGTCGGAATCGACCACCAGCAATTCAGATAAAAACATGGATCCGGAAGCTCCGGCTTCTGAGGCATCTGAAGGCGAGGCCAATGGGATTGCTTCCGGCGGAGGCTCAAACTCATCCGAAGGCTCTACGGGATCGTTTGGCGATTCAGAAGTAATGGTTCAAAAAGATGAGTCTGATTCGGAAAATAAAGCTGCTGAGCAGGGACTGCTTTCTCCAGATGGCAAGCTTAGCGCTCATGCTGAGGACTACTCGATCCAAATTTATACGATGGCTGACCAAACACTTCTGCTTGAGTCACCCCGCAAAAATGGCAAGCTGGCAAACCTCGTCTGGTCGGAGGACAGCAGTCAACTGACCTATGAGGTGCATGCCCAGAAAGGTTCAATCGAGACCTATGTAATTGACCTGGTAAGCCGCCAAGAGAAAAAGGGTGCACATTAATTTACAGGTATTCGCACACTTTCGTCCGCTTCAGCGTATAGTATTAGTAACGAGAGTGTCTGCGACGAAGCCTTAACGTCGTATGACCATCAGCAGGGCGGTACCATGGACCTGCCTGCTGATGTTTATATAGATGTTCGGCAAAGGGATGAGGCCAATTTTATGGCTCATCCCTTTGTTGCCGTATATTTACAGTTATGGTGACGGGGTGAAAGAATGGACGCAAAGGAAGCGTTGAAGGAATTAAAAGGCGGCAGATTCCGCCCTATTTATGTGTTGTACGGAAAAGACCGTTTTCGTCTGCAGCAATTTATCGAAGCGCTGACGGAAGCTATGTTTACAGCCGAAGAAAGAGAGCTCGGCATCGTTAAATTCGATACGGCCGAGACTTCGATTGAAGAAGCGGTTTTGGAAGCGGAGACGCTGCCATTTTTCGTGCAGCGAAAGCTCATTGTTATTAGAGATGCGGCTGTTCTAGCTTCAGGCGCCAAGGAAAACAGCAAGGTAGAGCATAAACCTGAAAAGCTGCTTCAATATATGGAATATCCGTCAGAAACGTCGGTCATCGTATTTGCGGTACATGCGGAGAAGCTAGATGAACGGCGTAAGCTAGTTAAGACCTTAAAGGATCGTAACTCACTGGTTGCTTTTCCGGAGCTTGATGCCGCTCAGCTTAAGCAGTGGATGATTAAGCGGGCAGCTGAGCAAAATCGAACGATGACGGCAGAAGCCGCGGAACTGCTGCTCGTTCGTGCGGGCGCGGGCATGCAGCAGCTGGCCCAAGAGGTGGACAAGCTTTGTCTGCATGCGGGATCAGGCGGCTCAATTGATGTGGAACAAGCATCTCTGCTTACAGCAGCGACCGTTGAAGAGGATGTATTCGCATTAGTGGATGCAATAGCTGAGCTTCGTATTGACCGTGCGATCCGATTATATAGGGAGCTCCTAATTAGACGGGAGGAGCCGATAAAAATTGCGGCGCTTATTGCAAGGCAATTACGCATTATGCTGCAGATCAAAGAGCTGGAGCAGCATCATTATTCACCGCAGCAGATGGCTGGACAGCTAGGCTTGCATCCTTATGCGGTCAAGCTAGCAGCGGACAAAAGCCGTAAATTTCAGACAGTAAGATTAGGTAAACTTCTTGCCTCGCTTGCTGAGCTCGATTATCAGATGAAAACCGGGGCAATCGACAAAACGCTTGGATTAGAGCTTTATTTATTGTCTCTCGGAATGGAGAAAGGCGCTTAGCAGGAACTCGATTCCTGTTATATACAAACAAAAAAACGGCTTCACTACTCGGTTAAGAGCGGTGAAGCCGTTTTGCATGCTGCTTAAGCTTGTGCCGAAAGGGCATTCAGCCTTTTAGCAAGACGAGATTTTTTGCGGGAAGCCGCATTTTTATGAATCAGGCCTTTAGTTGCTGCTTTGTCCAATTTTTTCGTTGCAGTGATTAAAGCTGCTTTAGCAGCCTCTACATCAGTGCCACCGATAGCTTGGTCAGCAGATTTAACGGCCGAACGAAGTGCGGATTTTTGGGAAGCATTCAAAGCACGACGCTTTTCACTTGTTTTAACGCGTTTAATCGCGGATTTAATGTTTGGCATGGAATTCACCTCCTAAACTGTTTACAGCGGTACAAATTCATTAGAAACCTAGACAACACAACTTAAAATATATTATCATGCCCCTGCCCAAAAAGCAATAGCGCCAACGCTTCATTAAACCATCCATACTTGGATTCCATCGTTTTTAAAAGTGTATGAAATTAACTCGTCTGCAAACAATAACAAAAGTACATATGCGCGAAAGGAGAATGAGCAGTGGAGAAAGAGCTTGATTTGCAGTTATACAATGTCAGAACCGACTTGGCGTTAGAAGCAAAGGAAATGGCTGAGGCACCCCGGGGCGGGCCAATTCCTGGTATTCAATCCGAAACAACGGAGGATAACGGCATTACCATTACACAGCTTCATGTGCAAAATGAAGAAGGCTCTCAAGCGATCGGCAAAATGCAAGGCCATTATGTAACGATAGAGGTTCCAGACTTGCGAAACGGCGACACCGGTTTACAGGATCGTGTAGCGACCCAATTCGCAAAACATTTTGAATCGTTTTTAGAGCGTTTGTCCATAAATAAAATGGCACGTGTGCTGATCGTTGGTCTGGGCAACTGGAATGTCACACCGGACGCACTCGGTCCGCTTGTCGTTGAGAACGTTATGGTTACCCGCCATTTTTTTGAGCTTATGCCCGATCAGGTAGCTCCAGGCTACCGGGCAGTCAGTGCCGTAGCGCCAGGCGTTCTTGGCATAACGGGTATTGAATCGAGCGAGATTGTACAGGGTATCGTTGAAAAAACGCATCCTGATGTGGTTATAGCGATTGATGCGCTTGCTTCTAAGTCGGTTGAGCGCGTCAATACGACCATTCAAATCGCAGATACCGGTATTCATCCCGGCTCGGGCATCGGCAACAAACGTAAAGGGCTGACGAAAGAAATAATCGGCGTTCCCGTCATCGCGATCGGCGTTCCGACCGTTGTTTACGCTTCAACCATTGTGAACAATACACTTGAAATGATGCAAAGCCACTTTAAAAATCATAGCGGCAACACCGATCAAATTATGGGCTTAATGAATCAGATGGAGGAAAACGAACGACTGCAGCTCGTGAAGGAAGTGCTCAGCCCTCTCGGTCACGATCTGCTTGTCACACCGAAGGAGATCGATGAATTCATTGAGGATATCGCCAACATTATTGCGAGTGGACTTAATGCTTCGCTGCATGAAGCGGTGGATACGAATAATGTAGCCGCTTATACGCACTGACATCATAAACTGATATTCAAACAGCCAACGGTTTGAATATCAGTTTTTCTTTTATTTGTATGAGGAAAAAATCCTTCTCTCAAATAAGAAGTCTATTAAATTCGAATCTTTCACCTTCGTCCGGTTCTATGAACTCTCTCACTCTCATAGTTTAGTAGTAACTCAGCCACAGGCACAGAGAAGCGGGAGGTAGTTAGCCGATGAAGCGAAAGATTTTGCTGCTTGATATCGCAAGACAAAGCAAGCGAATGAGACAATTTCTAGTAACCGGGCGGACGTTTGCGCTGCTCTCCTTTAGTTCAACGTTGTTTTTTATTTTACTCGGCATTGCAGGAATGGCGCATCAGCAGTCGACGGCTTCGCCGGTTAATTCGATGAAAGGATTCGCTGCTGCTGTATCCAGCGGATTTTTTGGGGATATGCTAGAGATGGAAATGCCTTCTTTTCATAGCAGCATCGAAACCGATTCCTTTACAAGCAAACAAATAAGCGCCTTTCTAATGCGTGCATTAACGGATATTAACCCGAGTGATCCGAAGAGCTTGCTGGCGGGCGAGCTGCCTGGCATGAGTGTAAACGATGCTTTTCTCATTCGCAAAGGGGTAGGAACAGATACAGCGGTCGGTCCGGAGGACAATGCTCCGATTTCCGATGACCCGACCGGCGGGCCTCATGAGGGAGAAGGTACGAATGCAGCGGGAGAAGGAACTGAACCGGTTCCGCTTCCGGGTAAAGAGGAGGAACCGACAGCCGGAAATAGCGGAAACGGTAACGCCGGCGGGGATAACGGATCGGCCGAAAAGCCGACGACAGGTGACTCGAAGGTCGTCTTCATCTATCACTCTCATAATCGCGAATCCTGGTACCCGGTGCTAACGGATAAGAGCAAGGATCCAAACTCCAGCACGAAAAACATTACACTATTAGGCAAGCGGCTGGCGCAAAAGCTGGAGGAAGAAGGCATCGGCGCTCAGCATTCCAATACGGATTACCCGACAGCGATCAAAAATTACAGATGGGAATTATCGTATAAATATTCGATGAAAACTGTCAAGGAAGCAATCGCGAGCAATAAAGATTTAAAGTTCTTTTTCGATATTCACCGCGATTCGCAAAAACGTAAATATACGACGATCGATATTAATGGCACGAGCTATGCGCAATTGTATTTCATTATCGGCCACAGAAATCCGAACTGGGAAGAAAACGAAGCATTCGCAACGAAAATCCATGAAGCTTTAGATAAGAAATATCCTGGTATTTCACGAGGCATATGGGGCAAAACGGCTGCAAGCGGCAATGCGGAGTACAATCAGTCACTCGCGTCCGACAGTGTGCTTATTGAGATCGGCGGGGTAGATAATACGCTTGAGGAGTCGTATCGTACTACAGATGCGCTCGCGGAAGTCATTTCCGAGATTTATTGGGCAGAGGAGAAGGTGTCAGCACCTAAAGGGAACGAGAGCTGACGGGAATAACCTTGTATAAGAGAGGAACGATGAGCAGATGAAACGGAATGCGCTGAAATGGACGGTGATCGGCGGGGCGCTTGCGGTTATTATATTGTATGGAATCGATATGTCTTCGGCAGGCATTGAGCGTATATACGGCCCGATGGAGGGCGTGGATGAATATGCCGAGACAGTGGAGCCTGAACCGTCCGCGGATGCTCCGACCGATTTCGTCCGTGCTCAGCAGCAAAAAATTGCGCAGCTCGAGAAGGAGCTGGCGGAAGTAAAGCGGCTTACTGCGCTTGCCGGAGGTTCGGACTTGCCTCCTGAACAGTCTGGAAGCTTGCCCGAAGAAAATGAGCGGCTGCCGGGGGTTCCGCTCGAAGTTGACCAGCCGGCGGTAAATCGGATTGCCGATTCAACGTCCGGGCTTCTGCAAAGCATGTCAAGCGAGGGAATTCGATTTGTCGTATCGATATTCGATGGATTGACCAAGTGATAATGCACATTGCTGGGTGAACCCTTAACTGATATAATAGGAGGAATGATCAGTATTATTGGAAATTGTGGGGGTTAGGCATGACTGACGTACGTGACCGACAAAAGAAAATTAGAAATTTTTCCATTATCGCGCATATAGACCACGGAAAGTCTACTCTTGCTGACCGGATCTTAGAATTTACCGGCGCCTTGTCATCTCGCGAGATGCAGGAGCAGGTTCTTGACCAAATGGATTTGGAGCGGGAACGGGGTATAACGATTAAGCTGCAAGCTGTACGTTTAGCTTACCGTGCAGATGATGGCGAGGAATATATACTGAACCTCATTGATACGCCTGGACACGTCGATTTCACATACGAGGTTTCACGCAGTTTGGCGGCTTGCGAAGGCGCGCTGCTCGTAGTCGATGCTGCCCAAGGCATTGAGGCGCAAACGCTCGCTAACGTGTATTTGGCACTAGATAACAATCTTGAAATCGTTCCAGTTATTAATAAGATTGATCTGCCGAGCGCAGAGCCTGAACGGGTAAAGCAGGAAATTGAAGATGTTATCGGACTTGATGCCAGTGACGCGGTGCTTGCATCGGCTAAAGCGGGTATCGGCATAAAAGAGATTTTGGAGCAGGTTGTCGCGAAAATGCCGGCACCGACGGGTGATCCTGATGAGCCTTTAAAAGCGCTTATTTTCGACTCCCATTATGATCCGTACAAAGGCGTTATCGTCTACGTTCGGGTTATGGACGGCAGCATTAAAGCAGGCAAAAAAATTCGCTTCATGGCAACAGGAGCGGAATTTGAAGTTATTGAGGTCGGTGCTTTCATGCCGCGAATGTCGATCGTTAATGAGCTTGCTGTAGGCGATGTAGGTTTTATCGTAGCAGGTATCAAGAACGTGAAGGATACGCGTGTCGGAGATACGGTTACGGAAGCGAAGAGACCAGCTCCAGAGCGGCTTCCTGGTTACCGTCAGATCAACCCGATGGTTTTCTGCGGTCTATATCCTATCGAGACCCAGGACTATAACGATTTGCGCGAAGCGCTTGAAAAGCTGGAACTAAATGATGCATCGCTAAGATACGAACCGGAATCGTCGACAGCGCTTGGCTTCGGTTTCCGCTGCGGTTTCCTTGGCCTGCTGCATATGGAAATTATTCAAGAGCGTATTGAGCGTGAATTTAACATTCCTCTCATTACGACTGCACCGAGCGTTATTTATAAAGTTACATTAACCAATGGTGATACGATGGAGATCGACAACCCGTCGAACTATCCGGAGGCAGGCAAGCTTGATTATGTCGAGGAGCCGTTTGTTAAGGCAGCTATAATCGTTCCTAACGACTATGTTGGAGCTATAATGGAGCTTTGCCAGAACAAACGCGGTGAATTCGTTAATATGGAATATTTGGATACGAACCGTGTTACGATTACGTATCAAGTGCCATTGTCCGAAATCGTCTATGATTTCTTCGATCAGTTGAAGTCGAGCACGAAGGGCTATGCGTCGTTTGACTACGAGGTATCCGGCTATCGCAGATCCAACTTGGTCAAAATGGACATCATGCTCAACAATGAGCAGGTCGATGCTTTATCCGTTATCGTGCATCGCGACCGCGCATACCACCGCGGCCGGATCATTTGCCAGAAAATGAAAGAGCTTATCCCCCGTCAAATGTTCGAGGTGCCCGTTCAGGCTTCGATCGGAACGAAGGTTATAGCTCGCGAGACAGTTAAAGCGATGCGCAAAAACGTTCTTGCCAAATGCTACGGCGGTGACATTAGCCGGAAGCGGAAGCTGCTTGAGAAGCAGAAGGAAGGTAAGAAACGGATGAAGCAGGTTGGTAGCGTAGAGGTACCGCAGGAAGCGTTCATGGCGGTGCTCAAAATCGACGAGGATTAAACCGTACGAGGATGAGGGAGGGCGCAGCTCTCCCTCTTTTCTATTGAAGGAGGAAATTACGATGAGTGTGCTTCAATCGCCGCGCGCTATATATATACACATACCATTTTGCACAAACAAATGTCATTATTGCGACTTTACCTCCTATGTGCTCAAAGGACAGCCTGTCGATCAATATTTGGATGCGCTTGAACAGGAGATGCAGCGGACAGTCGCCGAACTGCCGCCCGTGCAAATCGATACCGTATTTGTCGGCGGAGGTACGCCAACGGTGCTAACGCCGCCGCAAATGGAGCGGTTTCTAAAGGCGGTCAGGACTTATTTTCCGCTCGCGCCGGATGTGGAATTTACGATGGAAGCGAATCCGGGTACGACGGATATCGATAAGCTGTGCGCGATGAAAGCAGGAGGCGTTAACCGGATCAGCTTCGGGGTTCAGTCATTCGATAATGGCCTGCTGGAGCGGATCGGCCGGATTCATAATGTGGATGATGTTTATCGCAGTTTAGAAAATGCGCGCTCAGTCGGCTTTACGAATTTGTCGATTGATTTAATGTTTGGTTTGCCTGGTCAAACCGTGCAGCATTTGGCTGACAGTGTTAACCGTGCGATGGAGCTGGGACTGCCGCATTACTCGATTTACAGCTTGAAGGTTGAAGAAAATACGCTGTTTCATAAGCTTTATGAACGGAATGAGCTGCCATTGCCTCCTGAGGAGGAGGAGTTCAATATGTTTATGCTGCTGATGGATATGTTGAAATCGAACGGCTACGCGCATTACGAAATAAGCAACTTTGCGAAGCCAGGCTTCGAAAGCCGCCACAACTCCACCTATTGGCGTAATGAGCCATATTACGGCTTGGGTGCAGGCGCGCATGGTTATGCGAATCGGATCCGCCACGTTAACTTGAAGGGCATTACACCGTATATTGATGCTGCTTCGGAAAGACTTCCACGCCTTGAGGAGCTCGAGGTGCCGGAGGATGAAGCGATGGAGGATCTCATGATGGTAGGGCTCCGGCTGCTCGAAGGAGTGCCGGCTTCACGTTTTTCAGCTCAATTCGGCGGTCAAACGCTGGAGAGCAAATTTGGTCCCGTTATTAATAAACTGATGGAGGATGGACTGTTGGAATCCGTGAAGACGGATGAAGATACTATCTATCGGCTGACAGATAAAGGCGTATTGCTTGGAAATGAAGTTTTTGGAGCTTTTATCGGATATACCGCTTAAAAATCTCTTGAGAAAAAATTCGTTGTGTTGTATATTTATTCATATTGATTTGGATCTTGCACGGGTGGAGGCGAAGGCATAAATGCAGGCATTACAGGTTGCATGCAGAAAAGCGACATCAGACGATGTCGAGACATTGTTTCATTTAATAAAGGGTTATGCCGAGAAAGGCATTATGCTGCCTCGCACCCGGGAAGCGCTTGAATATATGATCGATTCGTTCGTGGTCGCGGAAATTGGCGAAGAGGTAGTAGGATGCGGCTCACTGACGAGACTGGGCAAGGACTTGGTCGAAATTCGCTCGCTCGGCATGACCGAGGGCTATAAGGGTCTTGGGATCGGAAGCAAGCTTGTCGACGCGTTGATTGAACAGGCGAGAGAACAGCAAATTCCGAAAATAATGGCATTGACGTATGCGGTATCCTTTTTCGAGAAAAATGGCTTCAAGGTTGTAGAGAAGGAAATCTTCCCCGAGAAAGTGTGGAAGGATTGCGTGAACTGTCCGAAGCAGCTAGCCTGCGATGAAATCGCTGTACTAAAATTGCTGAATTGATTTCTTATTGGTAAAGCATTTTTCGTACATTATCGTATTTTCCGCATAAGAATTGGGTTAGAACCACTATTGCATTAGGTCGTTAATGGACTAATGGGGAAGTGGTTTTTTTGTTGTGAAAATTTCGATAAAAGAATGAACTGAAATGGAAAACTCCGAAAAGCAGGATTATTAATAAATTTGTATAATATTAATGTGTATATTAACAATTATGATACAGGGGGTATACACATGAAACAGCTGTCATTTAGTACATTAGAACAAGCAGGCGTGTCGGCTTTCGGTGTTCAACGCATTCGAACGGCTGCTGCTCAAATGGTTGCCGACGGAATTACGCCTGCACAGGTCATTTTTGCTGCAAGAAGGGGGGCTATGATCGTCCATCAAGCCGATGGTAAGTTCGGACCTGAACCGGGTGCTGACGACTTAACCACCGACGCTTTGTTTCCGATTTGTTCCATTACAAAACTGTTTACGGCGACAGCCGTTATGATGCTAGTTGAGCAAGGGAAGCTGGGGCTGAGTAGACCTGTCTCCGATTATGTTTCCGAGTTTACGGGAGAAGGAAAATCAAAGGTTTGCGTTCACCACTTATTGACGCATACGTCAGGATTTGACGGCGAGATTATTCTGTTCGAGCCGGGCTCTGTTATGTCTTATTCCGGGTACGGGTATGGGTTGTTGGGTGAGATCATACGGCGCGTCAGCGGACAGCCGTATGACGAGTTCGTAACGGAAAAGCTGTTTAAACCGCTTGGAATGGAAAATACGTTTTATTGTGTTCTAGAGGAAGCTCGGAGAAAAGTCGTCAGGCGTTCGCCGGAGGCGCCTTGCGCCGAATGGATAGAAACCGAAGAACAATTAAATTCCGTATCTGCGGGAGGCGGCGCCTACTCAACGGCCATTGATTTAGCTGTGTTCGGTCAAATGTTTCTAAATGGCGGAATTTTTAATGAAACACGAATTCTTAGTCCGATAGCTGTGAAAGAAATGACGCGCAATCAAATTCCTGGGGTGTCCTCACAGTATAGAGACGAAGTATTTCCTGAAGCGTACTGGGGTTACGGCTGGGCGATAAACGGGACGAAGCGTGACGGCGGCGACCTGTTCTCGCCGGAGGCGTATTCGCACTGGGGTGCTGGAGGTCCTTTTATCTGCGTTGATCCGGTATACGAGACGGTAACGGTTCATTTTTCCGTGGAGCTCGATCACCAGAGGCCGTTTAAAAATATGTACGTCGATTACTTTAATAATACGGTTCTTGCGGCAATAAATGATTTGTGAATAGGCTAACAAAAGAAGATACCCCTTAAGTTAAAGAAGGTATCAACCTCCCGTATCAAACATACATAATACAATCAAGCTTTAATGGGAGGGATTTACATATGAATGCAGGTTTTTGGATCAGATTAGGGGCTTCTTTGTTGGACGGTTTAATAGTGGGATTACCGCTATATTTATTATCTTTGCTTATTTCAGGAGGTCCAGGCGGAGAAGAGTATTTCACAGATGTGATTTCGTTTCTCTATTCGTTGCTGCTTCCAGTATTTTGGAACGGTTATACTATTGGGAAACGGATTTGCGGGATTCAAATTCGAAAGCTGGATGGATCGGCGCCTAGACTAGGCACAATGATATTGCGAAATGTAGTAGGAGGCCTCATCTATGCCTTGACCTTGGGAATAGCGGCAATTGTCAGCGCATTTATGGTTGGATTGCGGGAGGATAAACGGGCCATCCACGATTTTATCGCAGGAACGGAAGTTTTGTACGATAAGTAACCTAAATAAGCCTGCGGCGAACAGACGCCGCAGGCTTATTTAGGTCAGGAAGTCCTCACAGTCATTTGATCAAGCGCTTCTTAATTGTTGTGCACCTCATCATAGTTATATTTCCACTCATATAACCCATCTAGCTTACAACCGCAATTTTTAATCCTGTGATAATCTTCTTCAGTTGCATCGTAGTTTAATGTCATTGTTGAACCGCATTGATTACATTCCCATACATACCACATTTCCAAATTGTTCGCTCCTTTTCAGGGTCCTTTCTTATGATCTTTTCCAAATTGAATAAAATATATAATTCTCCTAGGCATTATGATTTAATGAAAGAATGATATATATTACCCTATATTGGAAGGAGTATATACATGGTTCAAGTTCGGAAAGCAACTTACGCAGATATTGCTGGAATACAGAAAGTAGCCCGAGTGACTTGGAATCATACATACGAAGGTTTAATACCAGAGGGAATACAACATCAGTTCTTGTCACAAAATTATTCAAATGAAGCTATGAAAAGAAGGATAGAGCGTTCTTTACTCCTTGTTGCTGAAGTTGAAAACAAAGTTGTGGGATTTATTAACTTTTTTCAACTTAAGAATAGAAATGATGCTGAGTTAGGCTCCATTTATATCTATCCTGAACAGCATGGACAAGGGATTGGTTCGAAACTATTAAATGCGGGAATTGATGTCCTAAACGGTGTATCAAACATATTTGTTAATGTTGAACGTCTAACTACTTCTGGTAAGAACTTTTACACTGCAAAAGGATTTAAAATAATAAATGAGTATGATGAAGATTTGGCAGGCAACAAAGTGAAAATGATTAGGATGGTATTGCAACTGAAAAGCGATGTTTAAAGATGTAAACGGCTAGAACCCGATTATGGGATGTGTGGGTATCCATTAGTAAAGGGAACTTTGAAAGAACAATGGATTTTTGGAAAATGATAGGGACGTTATTCTTGAACCGATGTTTGGTAGGCTGTTTAACGACTTACCCTGTTATACGCACTCTACGTTTAACCTTAAAACACGGATACACACAAGAAAAGTTGGCACTAGACCATTTATTGAACTTGAGCCAACAAATCATTCTTTAGCTATTGAGCAAAAAGAGGGGATTTCGCTTAAAAGGGTGTATCAAATTGCAGAAAGTATTCTTCACAAGAATGATTAGATTAATCATGGTTTTGATGTCCATTATAGGTGGTTGAATATGAAGAGGAAAAATAAAATTATTGCAACAATAGTAATTTGCTTCGTAGTAATTTGGTTAATTGCTTTTATTAGTTCTTCAATAATACTTAACAATGCACATATGGATGAAATAAAAAAACAAATAGCATCACGAAGTGGCAACATTATTTCTGTTAAAAAAGTTGAAAGAGAAAAAAGTCCCTTTTCAGATGAAAGTGCAAAGTACAATGTCATATATAAAATAACTTACGAAATAGATAACATAAATAAATATGCTTGGTACAGGGGGATCAATATAGTAAATAACATACATAGCCACAGCCCATCACCGAATGGAGGTGGTTTTGGAGAGAAGTGGATGTTTGAGTAAGCTGAATAAATGATAAGTTATTTATCGACTTCTTCTAATTAAAGTATATAAAAATGGTGGCAACTGCCCAAATCAGCTCGTCCACGATGAAATAGCTGTACTAAAAATGCTGAACTGACTTGACAATCGTCAAGCTGGTTTGGTATTTTTGTATTAATGATTAGCACTCGAATCGATTGAGTGCTAACGATGGGAAACAGAATTAGCGGTACATATATTTTACGTAGGGGGAATTCGAATGCTGACTGAACGACAACGGATGATTTTGCACGCGATTGTGGATGATTATATTCGCTCGGCTGAACCGGTCGGTTCACGAAGTATTTCGAAGCGCGGCGATGTCGGTTTCAGCCCGGCGACGATCCGTAATGAAATGGCGGATTTGGAGGAGCTTGGTTTTCTGGAGCAGCCGCACACGTCAGCAGGACGTGTTCCATCAACGAAAGGCTACCGTTATTATGTTGACCATTTAGTGAAGCTTAGTGAAGTGGATGAGAATGACATCGGAATGGTTCGCTCGTTCGTGACGGACAAGATGAATCAAATGGAGCAGGTCATCCAGCATACAGCGATGATTTTGTCCAATCTGACGAATTACACGTCCATTTTGCTCGGACCGGAAATGTTTAGTACGTCACTCAAGCATTTTGGACTTGTACCGCTTGACCAGACGTCGGCGGTTGCCATAATCGTGACCAATACCGGACATGTCGAGAACAGAACGATTTCGATACCGGCGGGCATCAAGATGGAGGACATGGAAAAGGTTGTCAACATTTTGAACTCGAAGCTAGTGGGCGTTCCTTTAATTCGATTGAGATCAAAGCTTTACACCGAGGTAGGGCAAGAGCTTGAAAGACATGTTGACCATTATGAGCAGCTGCTGCAGGTACTCGATCATGCGCTTCAGAATGAAGATGAGCATCGTATTTTCTTGAGCGGTACGACGAATATGCTGACGCAGCCAGAGTTCAAAGACGTTGACAAAGTAAAAACGATATTGGATTTGCTCGATGAAACACCAACGATCATGAAAATGTTTTCCGGCCTGCCGTCAGGTATACAAGTGCGTATCGGAACAGAAAATGACCACAAGGCAATAAGTGATTGCAGTCTTATAACTGCAACGTATGCGATTGATGGTCAGTCTCTTGGAACGATCGGCATATTGGGACCGACACGGATGGAATATGGCAAAGTCATTAGTCTCTTGGATCTTATATCCAAAGATATGGCGGTTCTCTTGAGCCGCTGGTATAAATGATTTCTAAGCCAATGCTTACGAAGCAGTTTTGCATTCGCAAAACTTAAGTAATGCTTACGAAGTAAGTTTGCATTCGCAAACTTTTAAGGAGGTGATATGGTGAGTACGAAGGAACAACAAAATGAAGCAGTTGAAGCAGAAGAAGTAGTAACTGCTGAGCAAATGGATCAAGCTCCTGAAGAAGCAGTCGCAGAAGAGGCAGAAGATGCGCGATATGCGGAGCTTTTGAAGCTGGCTGAAGAAAACCAGCAGCGGTACTTACGCGCGCAAGCGGACTTTGATAATTTCCGCCGCCGTACTGTGAAGGAAAAAGAAGAACTCGGACAGTATGCTTCCATGAAGCTGATTAGCCAACTGCTTCCGGTTGTAGATAATTTTGAACGCGCTGTTGCTGCAGCATCGGTTAACGGTGATTTTGAATCGCTCGCCAAGGGCGTGGATATGATTTTCCGTCAGCTGGAGCAAACATTGGAACAGGAGGGCCTTAAGGCGATGAACGTCGTCGGAGAGCCGTTTAACCCTGAGTTCCATCAAGCGATTATGCAAGTCGAATCCGATGAGCATGAGGAAGGCATTGTCGTAGAGGAAGTGCAGAAGGGCTACATCTTAAAAGAGAAGGTTCTGCGTCCTGCAATGGTCAAAGTAAGCGGCTAAGCGCAATGACTTCATTTTTAATAAATCAGAAAAAATTAAAGCTTACGATGTAGGCTTTGCTTCAAACTAAATAATCTAGGAGGAACTAAGCGATGAGTAAAGTAATTGGTATTGACCTTGGTACAACTAACTCTTGCGTAGCAGTAATGGAGGGCGGCGAAGCCGTCGTAATTCCAAACCCGGAAGGTAACCGCACAACTCCTTCGGTTGTCGGTTTTAAGAAGGATGGCGAGCGCGTAGTCGGCGAAACGGCAAAGCGTCAAGCGATCACAAACCCTGACCGTACGATCAGCTCGATTAAGCGTCACATCGGTACGAATCACAAAGAAAAAATCGATGATAAAGAATATACACCGCAAGAGATTTCCGCAATTATCCTGCAAAAGCTGAAAGCCGACGCAGAAGCTTACTTGGGCCAAACCGTAACGCAAGCGGTTATTACCGTTCCTGCTTACTTCAACGACAGCCAGCGTCAAGCAACGAAGGATGCAGGTAAAATCGCCGGTCTTGAAGTACTTCGTATCGTCAATGAGCCAACAGCGGCTGCACTTGCATACGGTCTTGAGAAAACAGAAGATCAAACGATCCTTGTATATGACCTTGGCGGCGGTACGTTTGACGTATCGATCCTTGAGCTGGGCGACGGTTTCTTTGAAGTTAAAGCAACAAGCGGCGACAACAAGCTTGGCGGCGATGACTTTGACCAAGTGATCATCGACCACCTTGTAAATGAATTCAAGAAGGATCAAGGAATTGATCTTTCCAAAGATAAAGCGGCTGTACAACGTTTGAAGGATGCTGCTGAAAAAGCGAAAAAAGAGCTTTCCGGCGTGTTGACTTCTGCGATCTCCCTTCCATTTATTACAATGGTAGACGGCGTTCCTCAGCACTTGGAAATGAGCCTTACACGCGCGAAATTCGAAGAGCTTGCTGCCGGACTTGTTGAGCGTACGCTTGGACCTACTCGTCAAGCGCTTAGCGATGCAGGCATGTCCCCTAGCGACATCGATAAAGTGGTTCTTGTTGGCGGATCGACTCGAATTCCTGCCGTTCAAGATGCCGTTAAAAAATTGATCGGCAAAGAGCCGCACAAAGGCGTAAACCCGGATGAGGTTGTTGCTCTCGGCGCAGCTGTTCAAGCGGGCGTTCTGACTGGCGATGTGAAAGACGTTGTATTGCTCGACGTTACTCCGTTGTCCCTTGGTATCGAGACTGCAGGCGGCGTATTTACAAAAATGATCGACCGTAACACAACGATTCCTACCAGCAAATCGCAAGTATTCTCGACATATGCGGATAATCAGCCAGGCGTAGAAATTCACGTCCTGCAAGGTGAACGCTCTATGGCGAACGGAAACAAAACGCTTGGCCGTTTCACATTGAACGATATTCCTCTTGCACCGCGCGGCGTACCGCAAATCGAAGTTACTTTCGATATCGATGCCAACGGTATCGTTAACGTATCTGCCCTTGATAAAGGAACAGGCAAGAGCCAAAAAATTACGATCACTTCGTCGAGCGGCTTGAGCGATGAGGAAATTGAGAAAATGATGAAGGATGCTGAGCTGAACGCGGAAGAAGACCGCAAACGCCGTGATCTTGTAGAAGCGAAAAACAGCGCAGACCAATTGATCTACTCCGTTGACAAAACAATTAAAGATCTTGGCGATAAAGTAGATCCTTCCGAAATCGAAAAAGCAAATGCGGCGAAAGAGAAGGTTGTTGCGGCACTAGCGACTGACGATCTCGAGCAAATTAATGCAGCTACTGAAGAGCTGACGCAAATCGTACAACAATTATCCGTTAAGCTGTATGAGCAAGCAGCTCAAGCAGCGCAAGCTGCTGAAGGCGCAGAGCCTGAAGCAGGCGCGGCAAAGGGTAGAGACAACGTAGTCGATGCTGATTACGAAGTGGTTGACGATAAGAAATAAAGTGTAGCGGGCGAGAGGTCAAAGACAGGCGCTACCTGGCTTTGACCTCCTTTCGTGCGTTTATGCACATGGAATCATATGATAATAGCGGAGGTGAGATCAGGTGGCAAAACGTGATTATTATGAGGTGCTCGGTCTTGGTAAGGACGCCTCGGCAGATGATATTAAGAAGTCCTACCGAAAGCTCGCACGGCAGTATCACCCTGACGTGAATAAGGAGGCAGATGCTGAATCCAAGTTCAAAGAAGTGAAGGAAGCTTATGATGTGCTGAGCGATGACGGCAAGCGCTCCACCTATGACCGGTTCGGACATGTGGATCCGAATCAGGGTATGGGCGGCGGAGGCGGCGCTCAAGACTTTGGCGGCTTCGGCGATATATTCGATATGTTTTTTGGCGGAGGCGGCGGACGCCGCGATCCGAATGCGCCTCAGCGCGGTAACGATCTGCAATATACGATGACCGTTGAGTTTAAGGAAGCTGTTTTCGGTAAAGAGACGGAAATTACGATTCCCCGTACGGAAACTTGCGATACTTGTCATGGTAATGGAGCGAAGCCGGGTACGAAACCGGAATCCTGTTCGGTATGTAAAGGCAGCGGGCAGCAAGAGGTTGTTCAAAATACGCCATTTGGACGCATGGTTAATCGCCGGGCATGTACAAACTGCAGCGGCACCGGCCGTGTAATTAAAGAAAAATGCGGAACTTGCCATGGCGCAGGTAAAGTGAAGCGTCAACGCAAAATAAATATTCGCATTCCAGCAGGTGTTGATGACGGCGCTCAAATCCGCATGTCCGGTGAAGGCGAAGGTGGTCTTCGCGGCGGACCTGCAGGCGATCTGTATATTGTCATTCGCGTGAAATCGCATGAGTTTTTCGAACGCGAGGGAGACGACATTTATTGCGAGGTTCCACTCACGTTCGTTCAGGCAACGCTTGGTGACGAGATTGAGATTCCAACGCTTACGGAGAAGGTAAAGCTGAAAGTTCCGGCCGGTACGCAGACAGGAACGTACTTCCGTCTTAAAGGAAAAGGCGTACCTAAGCTGCGAGGCTACGGTCAAGGCGATCAGCATGTGAAGGTAACCATTGTTACGCCGACTAACCTGACCGATGAACAGAAGGAGCTTCTGCGTCAATTCGGCGGACTGAGCAGCGATACATCTAATGAACAAGAGCATCATGAGTCTATTTTCGAGCGTATGAAAAAGGCGTTCCGCGGTGAATAACCCGGAACGTCTTTTTTCGTCTAATGACAGTATAGTTTGTTAGGGACAAACAAATCCTATTCGGGTAGCAAAACCATACTACAACAAACTTCCGGAGGGGACATAAAATGACTGATAAAAACAATTTGGAAAAAATAAACTTTGCTCAGTTGCCTATAGCAAAAAACGAGGATGTAGAGTTTTCCGAGGAGCTTGCCGATGAAGCAGATCGTCAGGCTGCCCGGCGTGCCGCTGCTGCAGATCAACGTAACGAGATTAGCCATGAGTCAGATTGAAATACGTGCAATGTTCGAAGGCGAGAGCGCTGCTCAGGAAGCCTTGCACAAGCTGCAAGCGCTGCGCGCATTCGAAGTAAACGGATTATTCGAGAGCGGCATTTTAACAGCAACCGTGGATGAAGAGGTTGCCGAGCGGGCGCTGCATCTCATCCATCAAATTGGCGGATATACGGATACGAGGGGTATGTAAGTAAGAGAGTCTGCAGGCGTTTGCTTGCAGGCTTTTTTTTGCAATACGCTTGAGTCGGTTTCGGGAGATGTCATGGCATCGGCGGTTCGAATATTTTACACTCTGATTTTTTTGTGCAAAGGCACTACTCTAGTGTACAATAGATGTTAGGTTTTTAGCATTGGAGGATAATACATATGAAATGGCATGAGCTAACCATCTCTACGACCGAAGAGGCACAGGAGATGATTTCGAACTTTTTGCATGAAATGGGAGCCGGCGGCGTATCCATTGAAGAATCAGGAACGCTTAACAAGACGCGTGATACGTCGCTGGGACAATGGTATGAGCTGCCGCTTAACGATATACCCGAAGGTCAGGCGATTATAAAAGGGTATTTTACGGAAGACACGGATACCGACGCATTGATTGAAGTATTGAAGCCCCGTATCGAAGAGCTGCGTGAATTTGACATTGATCCTGGAGATGTCGTATATTCGGCCGCTGCCGTAGACGACGAGGATTGGGCTACCGCGTGGAAGCAGTATTTCAAGCCGATTCGCGTGTCTGACACGTTGACCATAAAACCTACTTGGGAAGAGTACGAAGCTGCCCCGAATGAGCGCATTATTGAGTTGGATCCAGGTATGGCTTTTGGAACGGGAACGCACCCTACGACAGCGCTTTGCTTGCAGACTCTTGAGTCAGTCGTTCGCGGCGGGGAAGAAATGATTGACGTAGGCACAGGCTCAGGGATATTGGCAATCGGTGCTTGCCGCCTAGGGGCAAAGAGCGTGCTTGCGCTTGATCTTGATCCGATTGCAGTATCTAGCGCGACGGAGAACGTGAAGCTGAATGATCTTTCGCACCAAATCGAAGTAAGGCTAAGTGATCTGCTTGGCGTGCTTAAAGAAGGCGAAGCTGGCACGGCTAGCGGTACGCTCCATGTGTCTTTACCGGTTGATTTAGTCGTTGCGAATATTTTAGCGGAAATCATATTGCTGTTCGTTGACGATGTTTACGCTGCATTGAAACCGAACGGTATTTATATCGCTTCAGGCGTTTACAAAAATAAAGAAACCGATGTGGAAGATGGTTTGATCCGTTCAGGCTTCGAAATTGTCGAGAAGCGCCGCGATGAGGATTGGATTGCATTCGTAGCGAGAAAGCCGCAGGTGGTTTGATGGATATACAGAGCTTTCTGAGGTACCCATTAGAGGATCTGCCGTTTCTGGTGCTCGCTCTTATTATCGCATTCACGGTGCATGAGTTCGCTCATGCCTACAGCGCGTATAAGTTTGGTGACGATACCGCATATAATGCAGGACGTGTAACGCTTAATCCTCGCGTCCATTTGGACGTTTTAGGGACCATTCTAATTTTGATAGCAGGGTTTGGATGGGCGAAGCCCGTTCCTGTTAATCCGAGCAAGTTCAGAAATCCCAGGTTAATGAGCATAGTTGTAACAGCAGTGGGACCCCTCAGTAATTTGTTAATTGGTATGATTGCTGTTTTTATGATTGTGGCGATCAGCGCTTCCGGCATGCTGAATGAAAGCTCTGTCGGTGTAAGTATGGCAGTGGAACGTTTTTTCAGCTATGTTATTTCACTGAATTTTTTATTATTTGTTTTTAACCTTATACCCCTTCCTCCACTTGATGGATACCGAATCATATCGGATTTGATGCCGCTTAAGATCCGGTATAAAATGGATCAGAATGTGCAGTGGGGAATGTTTATTTTCCTCCTTATCGTGTTTATCCCGCCGCTGCGCAGGGTGACGTTAGATCCGATATTGAATTTATCGGATGTATTAATTAGAAACACGGTTTTAGTAGCAAACCATTTATTTTTCTAGCAGTCAGAATGCTGTCGTTACGAAAGTGAACACGTCTAGACTGGCAACGGTTTATCATAGATTTTTCAAAGTAAAACATGCTATTATGAAGGATGGAATTTGGTTAAGGGTGGTTGGACAACAACGATGCAACGATATTTTGTAGCGGCTGAGCAGTTTCGGGACTCCCATGTCCGCATAATTGGCGAGGATGCGCATCATGCTGTTCGTGTCATGCGTACGAAGCCGGGCGATAAATTTATTGTCAGCGACGGGCAATCGCGCACTGCGCTTGTTGCCGTACGTGAAGCTTCACCTATGCAGATTACTGCAGATATTGTCCAGATGCTAAGTTCGGACAGCGAGTCCAGCTGGTCGGTTACGATTGCTCAAAGCTTGCCTAAAGCCGACAAGATGGAGCTGGTTATTCAGAAAGGGACAGAAATTGGTGCCTATGCGTTTGTTCCTTTTCAGTCAGAGCGAATGATCGTCCAGTACGACAGCAAGAAGGAAGCAAAACGGATTGAACGCTGGGGCAAAATTGCGAAGGAAGCAGCGGAGCAAGCGCATCGAAATCGTATTCCGGAAATTGAGCCGGTGCATAGCTGGCGGGATCTTATGAAGTCGATAGACTCGTATAATCTTGCTTTGTTCTGCTATGAGCGCGAGGGTTATGCTGCGCACGGGAAGGGAATTCGTTCGGCCGTACAAGAGTGGATGAAGCAGCAAGAGGGATCAGAAGACGTAAGCTCGCCAAGCGTGCTGCTTATTGTTGGTTCAGAGGGCGGCTTTACGGAGCGTGAGGCAGCCGAGGCGGAGGCGGCGGGTGCCGTTTTAGTAGGCCTGGGCAAGAGGATTTTACGAACGGAAACTGCGGGTATCGTCGGATTAACCTGCTTATTATATGAATCTGGTGAAATGGGGGGAGCGTGACCACTATGCCAACGGTCGCATTTTATACGCTAGGCTGTAAAGTAAACTTCTATGATACGGAAGCGATTTGGCAGCTATTCAAAAACGAAGGCTACGAGCAGGTCGATTTCGAATCGACTGCAGACGTTTATCTTATTAATACATGTACAGTAACGAATACGGGAGATAAGAAGAGTCGTCAAATCATTCGCCGCGCCGTTCGCCGCAATCCGGATGCGGTTATTGCGGTAACGGGCTGCTACGCTCAAACGTCTCCGGCAGAGATTATGGCGATTGAAGGCGTCGATCTTGTCATCGGAACGCAAGATCGAGAGAAGATAATGACGTTTGTGAATCAAATTCAAGGCGACCGTAAGCCGGTTAACGCTGTTCGCAATATTATGAAGACACGCGATTTTGAAGAGCTGGACGTGCCTGACTTTTCTGAGCGGACACGCGCTTTCTTGAAAATACAAGAAGGCTGTAACAACTTTTGTACATTTTGCATTATTCCATGGTCCCGCGGACTGTCCCGGAGCCGTGCTCCGGAAAGCGTGCTGGAGCAAGCGAAGCAGCTGGTTGCTTCCGGCTACAAGGAAATCGTATTGACCGGTATTCATACCGGCGGGTATGGCGATGATATGGAAAACTACAATCTGACCAGCTTGTTATGGGATTTGGACAAGGTGGAAGGTCTTGAGCGTATCCGGATCAGCTCCATTGAAGCGAGCCAAATTGACGATGCTATGATTGATGTGCTCAATCGTTCCAGCAAAATGTGCCGTCACCTTCACATCCCGCTGCAAGCGGGGGAGAATTCCGTATTGAAACGGATGCGCCGCAAATATACGACTGAGGAATTCGCGGCGAAAATCAGAAGATTGCACGAAGCAATGCCGGGTGTCGCTATAACAACAGACGTCATCGTCGGGTTCCCGGGTGAAACGGAAGAAATGTTCGAGAGCGGCTTCCGCTTTATGGAGGAGCTTCAATTTGCTGAAATGCACGTCTTCCCTTATTCCAAACGGACGGGAACACCGGCAGCGCGGATGGATGAGCAGGTAGATGAAGAAGTGAAGAATGAACGTGTCCATAAGCTGATTGATTTGTCCGAAAAAATGCAGCTGCAATATGCGAAGCAGTATGTCGGTCAAGTGCTCGATGTTATTCCGGAACGGGATTACAAAGGAGCTCCAGGCACCGGGCTCGTTATGGGCTACACTGATAACTACATTCAAGTTGTGTTTGATGGCTCTGAATCCCTTATTGGTCAGCTGTGCCGGGTAAAAATTACGGAAGCAGGCGTCAACGAATGCCGGGGTACGTTAGTTCGCGTACTTGAGGATAAGCAAGCACAAGGCAGCGTCTTGGATATGAACACTTTCATACTGGAGCGGCCGGAAGCCGTTGAAGCATAACTAAAGAGAAGAATGCCGGGATTCCTTTGCTTTCGATTCCTTAAACGGAAAAGATGGAGGAATCCTTTGCTGCATATACTAATCATTAAACGCTGCAAGGGGGAAACGGACATGAAGGAAATTTCAGCAGGCGGTGTCGTATACCGCCGTACCGAGCAAGGGAAGCTGCAAATTCAGCTCATTCAAGATCGATACGGCAAGGTGTCTCTGCCGAAAGGGAAGATGGAGCCCGGTGAAACGGTTGAACAAACCGCTTTGCGGGAAATCGTCGAAGAAACCGGTCTTGAAGGGATCATCATTGCTCCGATTGACCAGATCAAATATCAATATGTGCATGATAAATGGGGTACGGTAGATAAAGAGGTTCATTATTATTTGGTGGAAGCGGTAGGCGGTTCCTTACAAGCACAGGTCGAGGAAATTCGCGGAGTCGACTGGTTTGATCCTCAGGAAGCGTGGAAGCGTCAAAAGCAGTCAGGCTATGACAACAATCATCGGATTGTAGCTGGAGCGTTTCAATTGCTTGGTTTGCAAACGGACTAAGCTCAAGTTGCCGGATCGAGATTTCGAAAAGCTCGCAAATAGCAGAATGGAAGCGCGATTAATGAGCTTAATACGTTAAATATCGTTTGTGCATGGGCAATTTGTCCCGAAGCTGAGGCAGAAATCCAGGCGGATAAGGAGGTAAGCTCTCCAACAAACGGCATGAACAGCAGTGCGCCGCCTAAGTTTAATATAACGTGAGAAATGGCCACGTACTGACCTGGTTTCGTGCCGCCGATTGAAGCTAGCAAGGCAGTGGCGCATGTGCCGATATTTGCGCCAAGTACAACAGCGACACCAAGCTCGATAGGCATCGCGCCGATGGATACAAAACCCATTATGATGCCGATAACAGCTGCGCTGCTGTGTACTGCAGCGGTAAGAATAGCGCCTGCCGCAAGCCCCCACCATAAGCTGTCGTCTGCTTTCGCCAGAAACCAACCAAACATGTCGCTTTCTTGCACAGCCGGGCCGACGCCCTGCATCATTGTCATACCGGTCAAGAGTAGACTGAAGCCGCATAGAACGACAGAAGAATAGCGAAGCAGGTTTAGCCAGCGTACCTTTCGAAGTGCTGGAAATAAACGGATTTCGCCTAACAGCGCTGTGATAAGCCATAGCCCGACCGATGTTACCAGCAAGGGAACGGCCAATTTATTTAAATTGAGACCGATTAGCTCAGTAGTTATACATGTTCCGATATTTGTGCCAAGTATGATGCCTAACGTTCGAGGGAAAGTAAGCAGTCCTGCGTTGACCATTCCGATTGCAATGACGGTGACAGCCGTACTGCTTTGGAGAAAAGCGGTCGTAACAGTACCAATAGCCAGACCATGAACGGGCGTTGCGGTCGATCGTTCTAAGATTCGAGTCAAATGGGGGCCTGCAAGCCGGTGCAGAGCAAGCTCCATCAGCTTCATACCGCACATAAAGACAGCGAATCCGAGCAGCATCGGAATGAGAATCGTTTGAATCATCGGATGGTCTCCTTCTTTGTTTGCCAAAGATTCGTTACGTAAGTATACATATGCAGCTATTAAGACAAGCATGACAAGCAGTTCAGAGAGGAAGAGAGCGAAGCATGAGCAATTCGAAAATATGGCTACAAAAAGCAAGGAAAAAGAGATTGGAGCAAGGTCATCCGTGGATTTACGCTAGTGAAATTGAACGATTGGAAGGGGAAGCTCAGCCAGGCGATCTCGTCGATGTCGTTAATCATCAAGGGCGTTATTTGGCAACCGGATACTGGAATCCGAAATCTCAAATTACGGTGCGCGTTATCGCTTACGAGCCGATCGAAGCCATGGGCGCCGAGTTTTTCCGTACTCGATTGCGTCAATGCCAGGAGCACCGCCTCCGCTTCGTCGCAGATTCCGATTGCAGATTAGTTTATGGCGAGGCCGACTTCCTGCCTGGACTTGTTGTAGATCGTTTCAATGACGTGCTTGTTCTGCAGCTGTTAACGCTGGGGATGGATGTGAATCGGGAAGCACTGCTTGAAGCTTTGGTAGATGTGTTCCAGCCTCGGGGCATTTATGAACGCAGCGATGTAAGCGTCCGATTACTCGAAGGCTTGGAGGAGAGGTCGGGCGTTCTTTATGGGGACTGTCCGTCTATTATCGAAATCGAAGAAAACGGGCTTAAGCTGGAGGTTGATATCGTCCAAGGCCAGAAGACAGGTTATTTCTTCGATCAACGCGAGAATCGCGCGGCTATAGCACCGCTAATGACCGGCTGGGGAGGGCGCAGCGGTATTCGTTTAATAGAACGTTCTAAAGTAGAAGCTGCTGGTGCCGCAGAGACTGCTGTCCCGTCAGCTATAGGTTCAGCTGATCTCGTGCCTGTCAATCCAAATGGTAAAATCGTTACCTTCCCTCATTGGGATGGCGCAACGGTGCTTGAATGCTTCGCTCATACAGGGAGCTTTACGCTCCATGCTTGCAAATATGGTGCTAAGAAGGTTACTTGCCTGGACGTTTCTGAGCATGCGATTGAAACGGCAAAACGAAACGTTGAACGAAATGGTTATACGGACCGTGTTGAATTTGTAGTTGCCGACGCTTTCGATTACTTGCGTGCGCAAGTGAAGGGAATCGATGATCGGAAGCAGCGCGGTCAAGGAGGCGTTGATACCTCGAAGAAGCTAGAAGGTGCTGCGGGACGGACTTGGGATGTTGTTATTCTTGATCCTCCTGCATTTGCTAAGACAAAGAGCGCGGTGCCCGGCGCCTGCCGCGGCTACAAGGATATCAATTTGCAAGGGCTAAAGCTTGTTAATGAGGGCGGTTATCTGGTAACCGCAAGCTGTTCCTACCATATGCGTCCTGAATTGTTTCTTGAGACGATTCAAGAAGCAGCCTCAGATGCCGGCAAACTGCTCCGTTTGATCGAATGGAGGGCGGCAGGCAAGGATCATCCGCAGCTGCTTGGTGTAAATGAAGGACATTACTTGAAATTTGCTATTTTTGAAGTAAGAAGTAAATAGTCATGTCGATGATATAAAAGCGGTAAATGATGGCCTTATCTCGTTTAAAGTGTTTGATTTTAAGCGAGGTAGGTGCCCTTTATTACCGTTATTTTTCATTATGCTTATGGACGAGTGTGTATAGTTTTTTATCGTAAAGTAGGGAGGGGAACATATGTCGCTCCGCTTTGTAATCGGCCGTTCGGGAACCGGCAAAACATCCTATTGCTTGAACGAAATTAGAGAACAGCTGCGTGAGCAGCCGGACGGGCCGCCACTCGTTCTGCTTGTACCCGAACAAGCTACTTTTCAAACGGAATATGCGCTGCTCCAAAATAGCGGACTTAACGGTACAATCCGTGCTCAGGCGCTGAGCTTCCGCAGGCTTGCATTTCGGGTTATGCAGGAAACCGGAGGGATTGCCCTCGTCCCGATCGGCGATACAGGCAAACACATGCTGTTGTACAAAATCGTACACCGGCTGGGGCAGCAGCTGGAGCTGTTTCAAAGCGGCGCAGAGCAGCCGGGTTTTATCGACCGGCTTGCCGAGCTGTTAACGGAATGGAAACGATATGGGATCGATGCCGGGCTGTTGCAGGACAAACGCAGCGCAGCAGAAGCGGGAACGAATCATTCTACACTATTGAAGCGTAAGCTTCATGATCTTCAGCTTATTTATAGTCAAATGGAACAGGAGCTTGCGGGCCAATATATTGACGCTGAGGATTATTTGCGTTATTTGCAAAAAGGCTTCGGCGGTGCCAGTGCTATGCAAGGGGCACAGCTATGGGTTGACGGCTTCTACGGGTTTACCCCGACCGAATATGAAGCACTTGGCGTTTTAATGGCATCCTCCGCACAGGTAACGGTCACGCTTACGTTAAACCGACCATATGATGCAGGCGAATTACCGCATGAGCTGGAGCTTTTCCATCCGACCGCAGAGACATATAACAAGCTGTTGGAGCAAGCAGCCAAGCATGATGTAACGGTTCTCCCTCCACTACTGCTGGGTGATGAACAGCCCCCTCGATTCAAAGGAAGTACTATGCTTGCTCATTTGGAGAAGCATTACGGTGAGCGGGTTCCGATGCTTATTACGGACAAGTCGATGCTGGAGCTGGAGAACGAAGGCTGCGGGGTATCCCTGCATGCTGCAGCTACTCGACGCGCAGAGGTTGAAGCCGTCGCACGCGATATCGTGCGCAGAGCTCAGATAGAAGAACTCCGCTGGCGGGATATTGCCGTTATGGTTCGTAACGCCGAGGATTACACCGATTATATTGCACTCGTGTTTGCTGATTATGGCATTCCTTTTTTTGTCGATCAGAAAGAAAAGGCAGTTCATCATCCGTTAGTCGAATTCATTCGTTCCGCATTGGAAACGGTATTGTTCGGTTGGCGGTATGATGCCGTATTTCGTTGCGTCAAAACAGAGATGCTCTTCCCGATGGATAACAGCTTATTGCGTGAATGGTTTGATCTTCTTGAAAACTATGCCCTTGCAGCCGGCATCGATGGCTGGAAATGGTTGGATAAAAAACGTTGGCATCCGCTCGTACCAGTATCGCTGGATGATGATAGTGAGATGGATGCCAAAATTAGCGATAAAGCGCAGCGGGAATTCGAAATTGTCCTTGCGGCCAGAGAGGCGGTCGTACCTCCGCTTCGCCGCTTCGGCGAAGCGCTGAAGAAGGCGGAAAATGTGCAGGCGATGTGTGAAGCGTTATATCGCTTGCTAGAGAATTCAGATGCGGCGGATCGTCTTGAACGCTGGAGCGTGCACGATATTAAAGCGGGCAAAATGCAGCGTGCAAGAAGCCATCGTCAGCTGTGGGATAGCGTAATGCAGCTGCTCGATCAATTGGTGGAGTTGGCAGGACAGCAAACGGTATCGCCTGAATTGTTCGCCGGAATGGTTGAAGCTGGACTCGACAGCTTAAAGCTGGCGTCAGTGCCGCCGGCGCTCGATCAGGTACTGATCGGCAGCATGGATCGGACGAGATCCGGACATGTACGGGTCTGTTATGTACTCGGGGCGAATGACGGCGTCATGCCGATGAGGGTCAAGGAAGACGGCATTCTGACCGAGCCGGAGCGGGAACGTCTGGCCGAGGACGGTATCGTTATGGCTCCAGGCGTTCGCCGGCGCTTGCTCGACGAGCGATTTATGATTTATAACGCGTTAACGACTCCATCCCGTCATCTGTGGCTGAGCTGGGCTCAAGCGGATGAGGAAGGCAAAAGCCTGCTTCCATCTGAGATAATACGTCATGTCCGTCAGCTGTTTCCAGGCATCCCGGTGCGCAATGCGGCTGCTGAGCCGTCTCCGGGCTTGCCAATATTGGAACAAAGGATGTTCGTGTCACACCCGCAGCGGACGCTGTCTTATTTAATAGCGGCAATTAGGAAATGGCAGCAAGGCACTGCAATCGCTCCGTTTTGGTGGGATATGTATAACTGGTTTGCTGCCCGTCCGGAATGGCAGCCGAAGCTGCAGCTTCTGACCGGCTCCTTGACCTTTGTGAATCAGGAGCAATTTCTGTCGAAGGATACAGCAAGACAATTGTATGGAGCACGATTACAAGTAAGCGTATCGCGTATGGAACGTTTCGTTTCGTGCCCGTTTCAACATTTTGCGATACATGGCTTAAAGCTTCGTGAGCGCAAGCTGTATCGGCTGGATGCGCCGGATGTCGGTCAGCTGTTTCATGCCGCTTTGAGCCGTTTGGCGGGCAATCTGGGTCAGCGGTGGGGATCGATGGCGGAGTCGGAATTAAAGGCGGCAGCCGCGCAAACGGTGGATGAGCTTGCACCGAAGCTGCAGTCTCAAATCCTGCTGAGCAGCAGCAGGTTCCAATACATTGCGCGCAAGCTGAAGGAGATTGTTGGACAAGCAGCCCTTATGCTTGGCGAGCATGCCAGAAGAGCGCAATTTCATCCCGTCGGCACGGAAGTCGATTTCGGACCTGACGGTACGCTTCCAGCCCTTCGTATTCCGCTAGAGGGCGGTGGGGAAATGGAGATTATCGGAAGAATCGACCGGGTCGATGCGGCGGAGACGGAGCAAGGCTTGCTGCTGCGTGTACTTGATTACAAATCGAGCTCGACCCAGCTGCGGCTGGAGGAGGTTGCCTATGGGCTGTCCTTGCAAATGCTGACTTATCTCGATGTACTCGTTACGCATGCATCTGCATGGCTTGGGCAGCCGGCATCGCCGGCAGGAGTCCTATATTTTCACGTCCATAATCCATTGCTCGCGTTGACGAACGGAATAAGTCCTTCCGAGGTGAACGGCCGGCTGCTCAAACGGTTCAAAATGCGAGGTCTCGTAACGGCTGATGCCGAGACGGTGCGGCTTATGGATGACGAATTAGAAACGGGATATTCGGAGCTGCTGCCTGTAGCGTTGAAACGCGACGGCAGTTTTTACAGCAGCTCCTCCGTCGTTACTAATGAACAATGGGATGTGCTGCGCAATTCCGTTAGAAATACAATCGGCCGCATCGGCAGCGCTGTTCAAGCAGGGGAGGTTTCGATTGAACCTTATCGAATTGGCGCAAAATCACCATGTCAGCATTGCGATTACAAAGCGGTATGCCAGTTCGATTCGCAGTTCGACGGAAATGAATATAGAAAGCTGAGCAAGCCGTCGAAGGAACATATTTGGCAGCAGCTGGAGAGGGAGTAATGGACGATGCACACTGCAAAGGATTCGCCAAAGCCGGAAAATAGTAATTGGACCGACGATCAATGGGATGCCATCGTCACCAGCGGCTCAAACATACTCGTAGCTGCTGCCGCAGGCTCTGGCAAAACAGCCGTTCTCGTTGAACGCATTATACGCAAAATATCGGCGCATACCGATGTCGACCGTTTGCTCGTGGCCACCTTTACAAAAGCCGCTGCGGCAGAGATGAAGGATCGTATTCGGCTGGCACTGGAGAAGGAGCTCGAACGGCAGCCGGATTCCGAGCATCTGCGCCGCCAGCTTGCATTAATGAACCGTGCATCCATTACGACGCTGCATTCGTTTTGCCTGGATGTCATTAGAAGGTATTATCCGCTAATCGGGCTCGACCCGGGCTTTCGGATTGCGAATGAGACGGAAAGCGAGCTTATGCGCCTCGACGTGCTTGATCAGCTTTTTGAACAAAAGTATGAGGGTGCCGGCGATGACGGAGCATTTCTCCGTCTAGCTGACCGATATGGCGGAGAGCGCGGGGACGAACCGCTTTACCGGTTGGTCCAGCAGCTGTACGATTTCGCACAAAGTCATCCTTGGCCGGATCATTGGCTGCGGCAGACGGCAGATGCCTTTAATGTCACTGATGTAACGGAGCTGCAGGGCAGCGAATGGGTTCAAAGCTTGCAAAGTGACGTTCAGCTTGCGCTCGAAGGGGCCGTATCGCTGCTTCACCAAGCGCTGGAGCTAACGCGTCAGCCTTCTGGACCAGCACCGTATGCGGCAACGTTCGATGATGACTTGCTTCTGGTCAGCGGCCTCACTGACATCATTCATACGCAGCCTTGGGAAATGTGGATGGAGTCCTTTCAAGCGGTTCAATTCGGCAAGCTGAAGGCGATGCGCGGGGATGAATACGATAAGTCGCTGCAAGAGCAGGCTAAGGAGCTGCGGGATCAGGCGAAGAAGCTGATTAGTACGTTGGCGGATGAGCTGTTTGGCCGGACGGCCGGGCAGTTTCTGGAGGAGCTTCAGGAGCTGGCGCCGCTAATGCGTGCACTGGCAGAGCTTGTCATTGAATTCGGACAAGGCTACGAGGCGGCCAAGCGTGCGAAAGGACTGCTTGATTTTGGCGATCTGGAGCATTACTGCTTGCGTATATTACGAGATCCGGCATCTACGCCGACCAGTATGAAGCCATCGGTAGCTGCGCTGGAATTCCAGCAGCAATTCGATGAAATACTGCTCGATGAATATCAGGATACGAATATGGTACAGGAGGCGATCGTTTCTTTAATCGAGCGTCCCGGCAGCGGCAACCGGTTTATGGTCGGCGACGTTAAGCAAAGCATTTACCGTTTCCGTCTTGCAGAACCTAAGCTGTTTTTACAAAAATATAAATCTTATCTCTCTCGTCACGATGCGGGCCAACATCAGGTCGGTCACTCGGCTAATGGCTTGCGTATTGATCTGGCAAGGAATTTCCGCAGCCGTTCCGAGGTCGTCGATGGGGTTAATGCAGTTTTTCGCGCTATTATGCGTGAGAATGTGGCGGAGATGGACTATGATGAGCGGGCAGAGCTTGTCTGCGGAGCCAGCTATCCTCTTCCAAACCCGGCTGATGGCTGTAAAGTCGAATTTGCAGTCCTTAACAAAGAGGACATGAAAGACGGAGATGAAGAAGGAAGCGAAACCTTAGAGTCTGATGAGAATGTCGATGAGGATGAGCACGCGGAGAACGGCTCGGCGGCAGATTCACCGTCAGAATTGAAGGCGGCGCAGCTGGAAGCCCGCTGGATTGCGCAGCAGCTGAGGTCGCTTATAGATAACGACTATCAAGTGTATGACGGGAAGCGGCGCGAAAGCCGCAAGCTGCAGTGGCGGGATGTCGTTATTTTGCTGCGTGCCACGCAGCAGTGGGCTCCGATCATTATCGAGGAGCTCCAGTCGAACGGAATTCCGGCATATGCGGAGCTGAGCAGCGGTTATTTTGACGCCATAGAAGTGGAGACGATGCTCTCGCTGCTGCGTGTCATCGATAACCCGTATCAGGATATACCGCTTGCTGCTGCTTTGCGTTCACCTTTATTTTCGCTTAACGCCGAGGAATTAGCCCGTATTCGGATCCAGTCGGCCAAATCAACCTATTACGATGCTGTGCTTCGAGCGGCCGGTGATTTGATTCTGGAAGAAGATTCGCGCAGGAAGCTTTCTCTGTTTCTTGATAGCTTGGATCGCTGGCGCGAAGAAGCGAGGCAGGGCTCGCTTGCTAATTTGCTATGGGAAATATATCGCGAGACCGGATATTACGATTTCGTGGGCGGTCTGCCCGGAGGGACGCAGCGGCAAGCAAATTTGCGTGCACTGCATGACCGTGCGCGTCAATACGAAGCGACGTCATTCCGCGGTCTGTTCCGTTTTCTAAGGTTCATCGAACGTATGCGGGAAAGCGGCGGAGATTTGGGAACGGCAAGAGCGCTGGGCGAGCAGGAAGACGTCGTCCGCATTATGTCGATTCACAAAAGCAAGGGGCTGGAATTTCCGGTTGTGTTTGTCGCCGGACTCGGCAAGCTGTTTAATCAGCAGGATGTGCGCAGCTCCTTCCTGAAGCATAAGCAGCTCGGCTTTGGGCCCCGCTTTGTCGATCCGGCATTGCGGATCAGCTATCCGACTCTGCCTTATCTCGCGATTAGGCGGGCGATGCGCATGGAGATGCTGGCTGAGGAAATGCGCATTCTATATGTTGCGTTAACGCGGCCAAAAGAAAAAATGTTTCTCGTCGGCACCGTAGCGAATGCGGAAGCGAAGCTGAAACGATGGCTTGCGTCAGTTGATGCGCATGGGACGATGCCGGATTTCCGCGTAGCATCTGCCCGTTCTTTCTTCGATTGGCTTGGACCACTCGCAGCGCGGCAGTTGGCAAAAAACCAGCAGTCAGATGATGCAGAGAGGACGCCGCAATGGCAGGCAGGCATTGTCGCAGCTACTCTGCTCGGTTCTGAGGCTGCAGCAGCAGTAGAAGGAACGGGACAGCTGGATGCTGCGAAGGAAGATCGTTTGCAGGCGGTCACTACGCTTTCGCTGCTTGAGGACGTCCAGCAGGACAAGCAGCTTCGTGACCGTCTCGAATGGCAGTATCCGCATATGGCTGCATCAGCGCTTGCGGCAAAAACGTCTGTAACCGAAATGAAAAGACTGCACGCGGAAGTAATTGAGGACGCGGTCCCTATGGAAGATTCGTTTCAAAGGGAAGCTGCAGCACAGTCTACATCTTCGTCTTCAGTGAGCTATACATTCCGTTTGCGGCGTCCCGCTTTCATGGAAGAAAAGTCGCTGACTGCAGCTGAGAAAGGCTCGGTCAATCATTTGCTTATGCAGCATGTTATATTGACTGAAGCTGCCGATGAAGCCAAGCTGAAACATACATTGGACAGCATGATTGAACGTCGTTTGTTGACAGTAAAACAATCTGAGGCTATCGATCTGCCTGCCGTCGCCGCTTTCTTCAAGAGCGAGCTTGGGCAGCGTCTGCTTGGTTCCAATTGGGTTAGGCGCGAGGTGCCGTTCAGCTGCATGTTCCCGGCCAGCCGCGTATATCCGGAAGCAGACGATTCACTGGCGGCAGAGCCGATTTTAATCCAAGGCGTTATCGATTGCTTGTTTGAGGATGCGGAAGGCATCGTGCTGCTGGATTATAAAACGGATCGAATTATTAATAAGCAATGGAAAGAAGCGGCTGAGCGGCACCGCTTTCAGTTAGAGCTGTATGCGGAAGCAATAGAATCCGTTCTCGGGCGCCAAGTTAATGAGTGTCATGTCTTTTTCTTTGACGGCGGACAATCGGTGCTGCTTAAGAAAGTTAACCACATATAGAAGGGGGCTAAGAAGATGGGGCAACAACAAACGGGCAAACGCTCCATCGCGCTGCCGATTACACTTGTCTTGCTCGTGTTCAGCTTGATCGGCAACGTGTTTTTGTACTCGCAATTTTTACAGAATAAGCAGCAAAACAATTTCGAGACAGGGCAAAAGATTTACGCTGCGGCAGTACAGTCCAAACAATATTTTGAGGAGCTAATCCCGCTGCTAGACGCCTTGCTGCAAAGCAATCAGCTTGAGACGCGAGCGGAAACGAAATTCCTTGCTGGCAAAGCCTCGCAAAAAGGACAGGCATACTTTAATTTAATGACTGAAGCGGAGCTTATTGCCGGAAAATCGGAGAAACGGGATGCGGAGCAAGCGTTAAAGTATGTAAATGAAGTCGAGGAAGCATTACAAGCGATTGGCAATAACCCGGGTACTCTGAAAGAGGAGGAACGGGCTTATTTGGTCGCTTTGAAAGGCTCCTTAGAGGAAATGGCCCGTATAATGGACAGCTTCAATACGAATATTGGAGAAAACCGTGTTGCCGTTATACGATTATCCAGCGGACTGGAATGGATCGTGCTTGTCGAGAAATTACAGCAGGTGATGAGCGGGCAAACAACTAAGCTTCCAGCTGCTTAGTAATGCTTTAATTCGGATTGTTAAGTAGCCAAATGCCTATCTGTGAATATGATGAATTGACAGGAGGCTGAACAATGGAAAATACAGTATTGGATAAAGAGCAAATGAAACAATGGTGTGAGCAGCACATGCACCGTTATGTATTGGCGCAAACCCATGACGGCTGGTGTTGTGACGGCTTTATTGAACATATGGACGATGAAGTCGTATGTCTGGCGGTACCTTGCGGCTCAAATGAATGGGATAACAGAGCATTTCTTCCATATCCGGCTTTTGGATATCCGCCGTATGGATATCCGATCTATCCGTATCCATATTTTCCGCGGAGACGGTTCATTCGTCGGGTGTTCCCGCTTGCAGCGCTTCTTGCCTTATCGTTACTGCCTTTTTACTAGTATTTCGCAAACGCCGGTTGGATAACAGGAGATGCCTGCCAGCCGGCGTTTTCCGAATGGACGGGCATCGTTATTTTCGCTATGATAAGAGAATAAGAACGAATAGGGGGTGAATTTTATGGACTGTATTTTTTGCAAAATAATCGAAGGTTCGATTCCGTCAAAAAAAGTGTTTGAAAACGACAGAATTCTTGCTTTTCATGACATACAGCCTGCTGCTCCGGTACATATATTGATCATTCCGAAAAAACACATCCCTACGATGAATGACGTCTCGGATGAAGATGCTCCGCTTATTGCTGAACTGTTTGCAGTTGCGCGTCAAATCGCGAATGAGCAAGGGATTTCCGAGGCCGGCTACCGTCTCGTCAACAACGTAAATAAAGATGGAGGACAGGTTGTTTACCACCTGCATATTCATTTGCTCGGAGGAACAAAACTTTCTCCATTATTGTCAGATATCCAAAGTTGACACTGGGTTTTAGTTTGACATATAATGAAATTTGATAAACCGTGTTATAGCTCTGGACGGTCTGTTTCGGAGGGAGGGAAAACTGGTGTCTGAAACTAAAGTTCGCAAAAACGAAACTATTGATGCTGCGCTTCGCCGCTTTAAACGTTCCATCGCTAAAGATGGAGTTCTTGCTGAGGTGAAAAAACGCAAGCATTATGAAAAGCCAAGTGTGAAGCGCAAGAAGAAGTCTGAGGCTGCGCGCAAGAGAAAGTTTTAGGAGGATCCTTCCATAATGAACCTGAGCGAAAGATTGACCGACGATATGAAACAAGCAATGAAGAATCAGGACAAGTTTAAGCTTAGCGTTATTCGTATGATGCGCGCTTCAGTGAAAAACTTGGAAATTGATTTGAAGCGTCCTTTGGACGATAATGAAGTGCTTGAGATATTGAGTCGCGAAGTCAAACAACGTAAAGATTCCCTCCAAGAATTTAAAAAAGCCGGCCGTGATGATCTAGTTGCGGATCTTGTTGTGGAAATTGAAATTATTAGTCAATACCTTCCCGAGCAGCTGACTGAAGAAGAGATTCAAGAGATAGTAACGCAGACCATCCATGAACTCGGTGCTTCTTCCAAAGCCGATATGGGAAAAGTTATGAGTGCCCTTTTGCCTAAAACAAAGGGACGCGCTGACGGTAAACTAGTAAATCAGTTCGTACAGCAGCTTCTTAAGTAACTAAACATTCGGACTCACAAAACACCCCTTAACCGGGGTGTTTTTTTGTGTGCAATATTGGCGAATGATATAATACAGCAAGCAAAACTTGAAACATTTAGGTCTTTTGTTCGTAATAGGGAATAATACATGTAAAAAGGGGGAACCTTCTTGCACATAAATCGATGGCGCAGAAGATTGTCAGCCGCTCCCATTATGCTGCTTGCAGCGTTAATGCTGGTGACGGTTGCGGGATTGTTCGGCATTCCGGCGGAACAAACGAAAGCGGCTAACGATATAGGTCCGGCCGTCTACATCGTGCCCGTGAAGCAGACGGTGGAGTCGGGGCTTCAATCCTTTTTGGAAAGAGCCTACAAAGAGGCTGAAGAAGCAAAGGCAGAGCATGTCATCCTTGTCGTTAACACATTTGGGGGCAAGGTGATAAATGCAGAGCACATCGGCCATTTCATTCGTTCAAACAAAATACCGACGACAGCGTTTGTCGAAGGTAAGGCGGTATCGGCAGGTACGTATATTGCGCTAAATGCGGATAACATTGTGATGCAGCCAGGCAGCACGATTGGCGCAGCGGCGGTTGTAGACGGCTCGGGAACGCTCATCGACAATCCGAAGACGGTTTCATTTTGGGTAAAGGAAATGATGGAGTCCGCCAAATTAAACGGTCGCGACGATCAGATTGCAGCAGCTATGGTTGATCAGAACGTAACGTTAGAGCTGAAGGATAAGATCGGCAGAGATAAGCTGAAAGGAGAGATTCTTACCTTATCCGCAAGCGAAGCCGAGAAGGTAGGCTATTCCGAGTATACGGCGAATTCAGTAGAGGAAGTTATAACATGGCTGGGTCTTGATGGACGAACGCAAGTTGAGGTAGCTCCAACGCTTGCAGAAAATGTGGCGAGGTGGCTCGTCAATCCGGTAGTGATGACGGTGCTGCTCATTCTTGGTATCGCGGGTATCGTCATTGAAATGCTAGTGCCGGGCTTTGGTGTCCCGGGCATCGTTGGCATATTGTCGTTTGGCCTTTATTTCTTCGGTCACTACGTAGCTGGCTTTGCCGGCATGGAATCCGTCGTTCTCTTCGTAATCGGCATAGCACTGCTCATTATCGAGGTTTTTGTTCCTAGCTTCGGTATTCTAGGTATTCTCGGAAGCGCAGCATTAATTACCGGCGTCGTGATAGCCGGATCCGATCCGATGACCGCTTTCATCTCGATCGTAGTCGCGTTAGTCGTTGCCATCATTATTATTACGGTTTTCGTGAGGATGAACAAAACAAGGGGCATTTGGAACAAGTTTATTCTTCGCGACAAGCTGACGACAGAGGAAGGGTACTTATCGGCAGACGTCAAGGACTCACTGCTTGGCTTAGAAGGGGTTACGATCACACCGCTTCGACCGGCGGGAACCGTGCTGATCGGCGGCAACCGCATCGATGTCGTCACTTCCGGCGAGTTTGTTGAAGCGAACCGCAAAGTTAAAGTTATGAAAGCGGAAGGAACTTGGGTAGTCGTGAAAGAAATAGTACAATAGCATCAGAAAATATATATACTTGGAGGGTTTTAGCTAATGGGATTGGATCCAATCGTATCCGTTTTAATTTTAGCTGTAGTAGTGATTATCGTTCTGTCCGTATTTCTAAGCTTTTTCCCGATTATGCTGTGGATTTCCGCACTTGCATCGGGCGTAAGAATCGGCATTATTACGCTAGTAGCTATGCGCTTGCGTAGAGTTGTCCCAAGCCGAATCGTTAACCCGCTGATCAAGGCGACCAAAGCAGGGCTCGGTCTGAACATTAATCAGCTGGAGAGCCATTTCTTGGCCGGCGGTAACGTTGACCGTGTAGTAAATGCGCTAATTGCGGCGCAGCGTGCGAACATTCCGCTTATATTCGAACGCGCGGCTGCTATTGATTTGGCTGGCCGTGATGTCTTGCAGGCGGTGCAAATGAGCGTTAACCCGCGCGTTATCGAAACGCCTATTGTTGCCGCAGTAGCGAAAGACGGCATTGAAGTAAAGGTTAAAGCACGCGTAACCGTTCGTGCTAACATCGACCGTCTCGTCGGCGGTGCCGGTGAAGAAACGATCATTGCCCGTGTAGGCGAAGGTATCGTAACGACCGTAGGTTCCGCGAATTCGCACAAGGATGTTCTTGAGAATCCGGACATGATCTCTCGTACTGTGCTTGGCAAAGGACTCGATGCCGGAACTGCTTTCGAGATTTTGTCGATCGATATCGCGGACGTTGATGTAGGCAAAAACATCGGGGCCCACCTGCAAACCGAGCAAGCTGAGGCCGATAAGAAAATTGCGCAAGCGAAAGCGGAAGAACGCCGCGCAATGGCTGTAGCTCAGGAGCAGGAGAACAAAGCGAAGGTTGTTGAAATGAAAGCCCGCGTTGTAGAGTCTGAATCACAAGTGCCGCTTGCCATGGCAGAAGCGTTAAAGAGCGGGAAAATAGGAGTCATGGACTACATGAACTTGAAAAATATCGAAGCTGATACGCAAATGCGCAGCTCTATCAGCAAGCCGGATACTTCGCCAGACGGTAAACACGATTGATAATGCAGACGTTCATGCAAGGAATAACGTTTAGCGCGGCCGCGCCATGGAGGTGATGGCAGTTTGAAAATCATTGAGTTTTTGTTGAATAACATTTTTGTAGTTGTGATTATAATCGGGGCGTTAGCTTCCTTGTTCGGCAAAGCCGGATCGAAGAAGAAGCCAAACCAAATGCCGGACTTTGGCGGGGGCGGCTTACCTCGCATGCCGTTTCCTCAAAAAAATGACAAGGAACGCAGCGATGAGCGGCGTCCGGTAGAACGCACAGAAACTCAAACGTTATATCGCCCCCGTCCCGAGCAGGAGCGGCAGCCTTCGGCATCCCAAGAAGGTAATGCTGCTGTAACGGCTGCACAAGCGGCTGCGCTTGAACGCTCACTTCACAAGGCAGCTGCAGCCAATGCAAAGACACAAGGTGTTGCGGGTCGCCAAACGGCGAATCAAAGCGCTATGGCAGCTTCTGTGGAAGCGGATGATATACGAAAAGCGATCGTTTGGGCCGAAATATTAGGCCCGCCCCGGTCCAAGAGACCTTACCGCAAATAACAAATGAACCGCCGGAGCATCCGCTTCGGCGGTTTTTCATTTTCAGTATTCTTGAAATTCTGTACTTATGCATGTCAGATGCTACTTTAATCTCATATTCGGACCACTTCTTGCATATTTTGGTACAGTACATGAAAACCGGAGTGTAGGTTATTCACAAACCTTAGATAATGCTTACGAAGTAGGTTTGCTTTACAAACCTTAGATAATGCTTACGAAGTAGGTTTGCTTCACTAACCTTAGATAATGCTTACGAAGTAGGTTTGCTTTACAAACCTTTAAGGAGGCCAAGATTCGTCCATGCGTCGTATAAAAAGAAAATTCCGCAAAGTGACCGCTGAGCTTTTGGATATGCCGCATGACGTCGTGTACGATTTGCCGCGTTTAACGATGATTGGCGACCGCCAGTTGTATATCGAAAACCATAGAGGAGTCGTCCATTTTTCAAGTGAACGGCTTAGGCTCGCATTGAGTAAGGGGCAGTTGGAGGTGACGGGGAGCTCACTCGTCATTCGAACGATTTGGACGGAGGAAGTGTTTGTTGAAGGACAAATTACGAACATCCAACTGATTCCATAAATTAAGCTTTCTCAGCATGGATCGTCCTAAACTTAATGTCCGGGAGGGGAAGGAAATGAGCATACAAGGGGCACAATGGATAAAAGGAATGGTTACCGTTCACATACGGGGCGGGCAACCCGAATTGCTTGTCAACCGGGCGCTTGCGGGCGGATTGCAGCTGTCTTCAATACGGTGGACAAGCAAGGGCTTGCTCGAATTTGAGCTGTCTGTAAGCGACTTTTTTAGGCTTCGCACGTATTTAAAGGAGACAGGCTGCAGGGTTCATGTCACCGCGCGGAAAGGGCTGCCGTTCCTCCTTGTGAAGGCTGAGCGGAGGAAGCTGTTTGCCGGAGGAATCGTTTTGTTTTTTGCGATTATCTTTATGTTGTCCTCGCTTGTTTGGAGTGTTGAAGTTCAAGGGAACGTCAAGCTGACGGAGGAGCAGATACGGGCGGTCGCTAAGCAAGAGGGATTGTATCCGATGCAATGGTCGTTTCGTCTTGCCGATGCAGACGTGCTGTCTAAGCAGCTAGTGCGAAAGCTGCCAGGTGCTTCGTGGGTCGGCGTGGAGAAAAAAGGGACAAAGGTCATTATCCAAGTGGTTGAGCAAACCGTTCCGAAACATACGGCATTAAACAATCCGCGTCATCTGGTAGCTTCGACAGACGCCGTCGTTACGGAAATTATCGCTGAGGCAGGCAGACCTGTCGTTAAGAAAAACACGAAGGTGAAGAAGGGCCAGACGTTGATTTCGGGAACCATCGGAGGAGAAGAGCATTCCCGGACAATTGTAGCAAAAGGAACCGTAAGAGGTCTCGTATGGTACGAGTTTTCAATAGCTTCTCCCTTAACGCAGAGCGTGAAGGTGTATACGGGCGAGAAAAAAACGAAATGGTTCGCGATTATCGGCTCTCGGGCGCTTCAAGTGAGCGGTTATGGTGACAATCCATTCGCGGCTTCGGAAACCATTCGTCATGAGCAAAAAGCGGCATGGCGCAATTGGTCTCTGCCTATCGGGCGGATGAAAGAGACGGTTATGGAGATGAGGATGGAGAAGCGTACGCTGACGGAAGCGGAAGCGAAGGGCATAGGCATTTTGCAAGCGAAAGCTGATGTGCTAATAAAAGCAGGAAGCGATGCGGTCATCCGGGACGAAATTGTTTTGCATGAAAAGGCGGAGAATGGTAAAGTTTATATGAAAGTTCTTTTTGAGGTCGAGCAATCTATCGTTAAGGAAATGCCACTAGTCCAGATGCAGGGAGATTGAGGATTGTTGCAAATAGAGACGAAAGTAGTAAAAATACCGCTAGGCAGCGCAGCGGAAGGATTAGCTGTATTTGGACCACAGGACAAGTACTTGCGCCTCATACAAGCGCAGATTGAAGCATCTATTAGTTCGCGTGAAGCGGAAATTGTCATTTCCGGTCCTGCGGAAGAGGTTGCTTCGCTTGAGCAGCTTTATAGCGTACTGCTGCAGCTCGTACGCGGCGGTTACTCACCGTCCGAAAGAGACGTCGCATACGCGCTCGAATTAGCGCGTTCGATGCAGGCTGAAGAGCTGCTCGATTTGTTTAAGAAGGAAATAACGACAACTTATCGAGGGAAACCGATTAGGGTTAAGACGATCGGGCAGCGTCACTACGTAAAGACGATCCGCAAACGCGATATCGTGTTTGGAATAGGTCCTGCCGGAACAGGTAAAACGTATTTAGCTGTTGTGCTTGCTGTAGCTGCATTGAAGGAAGGCTCGGTTAAACGGATCGTGCTGACTAGGCCTGCCGTAGAGGCGGGAGAAAATCTCGGCTTCCTGCCAGGCGATTTGCAGGAAAAGGTAGATCCCTATTTGCGGCCCTTGTACGATGCGCTTCATGACGTGCTAGGTCCTGACCAAACAGTCAAAGCGTTAGAGCGCGGGATGATTGAAATCGCACCGCTTGCTTATATGCGCGGACGTACGCTTGACGATGCCTTTATTATTTTGGATGAAGCTCAAAATACGACGCCCGAACAAATGAAAATGTTTTTGACCAGGCTTGGCTTCGGTTCGAAAATGGTCATTACAGGAGACGTTACGCAAATCGATTTGCCCCGGGGCAAAAATTCCGGCCTGATCGAAGCACAGCGCATTTTGAAAGACATAGAGGAAATCGGTATGATCTTTTTCTCTGAACAAGACGTCGTGCGGCATTCCTTAGTTCAGAAAATTATTGTGGCATATAACTGGGATGCTGAAAACAAAGCCTAGAGAGGGATGTCTGCTGCATGAACCAAAATCAGACCGGAAAACAGGGGAGCTTGCGGCCGTCTAAGACGGCTGGTTGGAAGCAGAGTACAGCCGTTCGATGGGTGCTGATGTTTATGTTTGTGCTGTTATTCTATTTCAGCTTAGCTCCTCATCTGGTTCCCGAGACTTATGATATTGAAGAGGGCGCTGTCAGCGAGAAGGATATTAAAGCGCCCTTTCAAATAAAAGACGAGAAGGCGACGAGGCAAGCGGAAGAAGACGCTGCCGATAAAGTCGACGATATTTACTCGATAGTCGCCCTTCGCAATGATACGCTTGTTGATCAAATTTTTGTAAGAATCGAACAGCTGAATTTAGACGATCAAGTGACGGTGCAAAATAAAATCGATATTTACCGCAACGAAATTCCTGGTCGGTACTCTGAATATATCGATAGCTTTGTCAAGCTTAACAAAGGCAAAGGAACCTACAATGATACACTGCTCGAGGAAATGGCAATGATAGCTAAGGAGCAGCAATATACCATTCCTGAGGAAACGTTTTACAAGATGCCTAATTTGTCGGCTGAATCGCTAACCGAGATGCGTAACGTAGCTCGGGATATTGTGCGTAAGCTGACAGGCGAGCAGCTGCGTGAAGCAGAGACTGCACGGACTCAAGTAGCCGAGCTTGTGAATGCAAGCTCGCTGACGAGCCGTACAAGCCGCGAAATTGTTCAGGAATTGGCAAGATTCGCGATTATGCCTAACAAGTTTTTGGACAAAGAAGCAACTGATGAAGCGAAGGTGCAGGCGAAGCAAAATACACCGCCTGTCGTCATCAAAGAAGGCGAATTGATTGTAAAAAGCGGGCAAACGATAACACCGGACTTATACAAATTGCTCGTTGATTCATCGTTGCTCCAGGATAAGAAAAATTACTGGCCGCAGCTTGGCCTCCTAATTTTATCCATCATGTTTATCGTCGTGCTTTATGCCTATTTGCATCAGTCCGGCAGCATAAACGGCGTGAAGCCTAAATATAACAATTCATCGTTACTTATGCTGTGGCTCATATTTCTTATCAACATCATTACGATTCAAATTATTTCGTTAACTCAGACAGATACTGCTCCTTATGCGGGTTATTTAGCGCCTGCTGCTTTAGGGACGATGCTTATTACCCTTTTACTGGATATGCATTTGGCCATCATCAGCTCGATTTTATTTGCGATTATGGGCAGTATTATATTAAATACCGGTCAACATCAAATTTTCGATTTTCAATACGGCTTCGTCATTATCGTCGTATCGTTTGCAGCTATTTTCTCTATTCACAGAGCGAGTCAACGATCAACGATTTTGAAGGCTGGTATTATGGTGAGCTTGTTTGGTTCCTTGTCGGTCATTACCCTGCTGCTGCTAACCGAGCAGCTTGAGCGGGTGTCCTTTATTTATTCTGTGGCATTCGCATTTGCAAGCGGTTTGGTTACTGCGGTGCTTGTAATCGGTTTAATGCCGTTTTTTGAAATTACATTCGGGATTTTATCAGCACTTAAGCTGGTGGAGCTTTCTAATCCCAATCATCCGCTGCTGCGGAAGCTGCTCACGGAAACGCCGGGAACGTATCACCACAGTGTGATGGTCGGCAATTTATCTGAGGCTGCTGCTGAAGCAATTGGCGCGGATGGACTTCTTTGCCGGGTTGGCTCGTTTTACCATGATATCGGGAAGACGAAACGGCCGAACTATTTTATTGAAAATCAGTCGAATATAGAAAATCCGCATGACACAATTGATCCGAAGCTAAGCAAATCCATCATAGTCGCTCATGCTAGAGATGGCGTGGAGATGCTTAAGGGGCATAATATTCCGAAGCCGATTCGTGATATCGCGGAGCAGCATCATGGGACAACCTCGCTTAAGTTCTTTTATTACAAGGCCGTCAAGCAAGCGGAAGAGCAAGGATTGGAGCTAACTTTTACAGAGGATGATTTCCGTTACCCTGGTCCGAAGGCTCAGTCCAAGGAAGCAGCCGTTGTCGGAATTGCGGATTGCGTAGAAGCTGCCGTGCGCAGCTTGCGAAATCCGACAGTGGAGCAAGTAGAAGCGATGATCCACAAAATCATTAAAAGCAGACTCGACGACAATCAATACAATGAATGTGATTTGACGCTGAAGGAACTCGACAAAATTGCACAGTCACTGAAGGAAAGTGTAATCGGAATATTCCATTCGCGCATTGAATATCCCGATGATGTGAAGACAAAGGAGCGTTTGGCATGAGCTTGCAGTTGGATTGGAGAAATGAACAGCAAAAAATGGATATTCCGGAAGCATGGATAACGAAGTTGGAGCAGCTTCTTCAGATGGCGGCCGAAGCGGAAGGGATTACGGAAGGCGAAGTTTCGCTTACGTTTACTGACGATGAAGAAATTCATCAGTTAAACCGCGATTATCGCGGCATCGACCGTCCGACGGATGTTCTGTCATTTGCAATGCAAGAAGACGGAGTAGACGAGCTTGATATCTTTTTTGAGGTGGAGAGCGAGGACGAGTCGGACCCGATTTCCGGTATGCTCGGCGATATTATTATTTCAGTCGAAACTGCAGCTGCGCAAAGCAAGGAGTATGGGCATTCCTTAGAGCGTGAAATCGGCTTTTTGTTCGTCCACGGTTTTTTGCATCTGATCGGCTATGATCATCAGGATGATGCTGCAGAAGCGGAAATGACGGCTAAGCAAGAAGCGATCTTGCAGCAGGCCGGCCTATCCCGCTAATGAGTAAGTTTATTCGCAGCTTAGCGGTTGCGTTGTCTGGCATTGGCTTCGCTTTTCGCACGCAAGGACATATGCGGTTTCATATGATAGCCGGGCTGGTTGCTTGCTGCCTTGGCCTTATCGTGACACTCAAGCCGCTCGAATGGGCAATTATTTTGCTCGCGATTGCCGTTGTCATTAGCGCAGAAATGATCAATACGGCGGTTGAACAGGCCGTTAACCTCGCAAGCCCAGACATACATCCGATCGCAAAGACGGCGAAGGACGTTGCCGCGGGTGCTGTATTAATTGCAGCAGTTATTTCTGCTGTCATAGGGCTGCTCATTATTGGGCCGCCCTTGTGGCATTTATTTTTTTAAGAGATAATTTCACGGATAGGGGAATATAAAAATGACTTACGTAGGGTTATCAGAGTCGTATACCCAGCTCCTGCATGCTGCAAAAGAAGCGATGTCACGCGCATATGTACCATACTCGAATTTCCAAGTAGGCGCAGCATTACTGGACGATGAAGGTCATATTCATTATGGCTGTAACGTAGAGAATGCGGCATATGGACCGACCAATTGTGCGGAGCGCACCGCTTTTTTTCGCGCAGTGGCAGACGGAAAACGGCCCGGACAATTTAAGGCTATCGCTGTCATCGGCAACACAGAAGGTCCGATTGCGCCCTGCGGTGTATGTCGGCAGGTAATGGTGGAGCTATGTACGCCCGACATGCCTGTTATTATGGGGAATTTGAACGGTCAATGGACGGTTTCGTCCGTTGGGGATATTTTGCCGGGGGCATTTACACCGGCTTCATTAGATAATAGGGAGCGCTAAATAAGCTTATGAATCGAACAACTTCAAACGGACGTGAGAGCAAAAAATTCAAATCCGGCTTTGTGGCTATTATCGGCAGACCGAATGTCGGCAAATCAACTCTGATGAACCATTTAATCGGGCAGAAAATAGCTATTATGTCGGATAAGCCGCAGACAACGCGGAACAAAATTCATGGCGTTTATACGACGAACGATACACAAATTGTGTTTTTGGATACTCCCGGTATTCATAAACCGCAATCAAAACTGGGCAATTACATGATGCAAACGGCAGAAAGCGCGCTTAAGGAGGTTGAGGCTGCGTTGTTTTTGATCGATGCAGCCGAAGGGCTTGGCGGCGGCGACCGCTTTATTATTGAACAGCTCAAAAAAGTGAAGACGCCCGTGTTCCTTGTCATGAACAAAATTGACAAAGTGGAGCCTGAGCAATTGCTTCCGATGATTGCACAATATAATGAGCTGTATGAGTTCGCTGAAATTGTGCCAATCTCAGCACTCAAAGGGAACAATGTGGATACGCTGCTTGAGCAAATTTCCCGTTATTTACCGGAAGGTCCTCAATACTATCCAGCTGATCAAATAACCGATCATCCGGAGCAATTTGTCTGCTCAGAGCTTATTCGCGAGAAAATATTGCATATGACCCGCGAAGAAATTCCTCATTCAATTGCGGTAACGATCGAGGATATGCGTGTAAAGGAAAACGGTGTTGTATATATTGGCGCAGTCATCTTTGTTGAACGTGATTCGCAGAAGGGGATCATTATCGGCAAAAAAGGCGAGCTATTGAAGGAAGTCGGCAAACAGGCGCGCAAGGATATTGAGGCACTGCTTGGCTCACGCATCTTCCTGGAGCTCTGGGTAAAGGTGAAGAAGGATTGGCGCAATCAGGAACGTGTTCTCAAGGATCTTGGATTCAAACATGATTAAAGATTAATTGACGTAATTTGTTAAGGATAGCCGGAGAACATTTATCGCATCCTATTATCGTCTGGAGCTGCATTTCCGTGGCAGAAAGGGATGAATACGAATGCGAGATTTTTCGTGGAAGTATTTTACGTTGACCGGGGATGTCGAATCCTTCATGCTTTACAAGGAAATGAATCAGATTGGAGCGGAAGGCGGCCCTGATGCGTTAGTTGGAGCCGACAAAGAGATTGCAATGATCGAATTAGAAGATACTTCCAACTGACGTGTCGAATGTACGTTAAAAGCATTATGCTGGTAATTGAATAGAAGGTTTTTTTGCGGACGGATATTACGCCGACATGGGACGGCGTATCCCGTTTGTGCTTTCGGGGGAGAGTTAACGTTATGTTGTATCGTGTCGAGGGTATTGTCATACGAAGTATGGACTACGGGGAAGGCAATAAAATTGTTACGTTGCTCACAAAGACAAACGGTAAAGCGGGTGTCCTTATACGCGGCGCCAAAAAAGTGAAGAGTAAGCATTCATCACTCGCACAGCCTTTTACATACGGAGAGTTCGTTTATTTTCGCAGCAGCGGACTCGGTACGCTTAATCATGGTGAGATTATTGAATCTCACCATGTTTTGCGTGAGAAGCTCGATTTGGCTGCTTATGCGTCCTATGCGGCAGAGCTTACAGATCGTTCCTTGCAGGACGATGAAGCGACCGGCTTTCATTTTGAACAGCTAAAGGCTTGTTTAACTTCGCTGGGAGAAGGCAAGGATGCTCAAATCGTCATCCATCTATATGAAATGCGTATCTTAGACTTATCTGGCTATTCGCCTGAACTCGATGAATGTGTAAGCTGCGGTAATGTAGTCGGACCGTTTAAGTTATCTCCGCATGCCGGAGGTATTCTATGTTCAAGATGCGCCGGCAAAGATCCTGGTGCAATCCTACTTGGCGATGGAGCATATAAACTGCTTAGGCTGTTTCGCAGAATGGATATGCGCAGACTTGGAACGATTCAAGTAAAGCCGGAGACGAAAGCGGAGCTTAAGGTATGCATGCGAAAGCTTATGGATACCCATTTAGGTCTTCAGCTGAAATCCCGCAATTTTTTGGATCAGCTCGATAAACTTATTTGATTTACGGTAATTGCAAATGCAGTTTGACATTTGGTATAAAGAAGCATACAATAGTAAATTATGAATATTGGACAATGATGGAGAAAGTAGTCGTTCGATGTCGAGTGTATTAGCGAGCCGGGGATAGTGAAAGCCCGGACTGACAAAGCGATGAAAGGGCACTCCGGAGTCGTATTGAACAAAGAGGGTTTACTCTTTCAGAGTGGACCAAGTAGGGTGGAACCGCGGGATAACAACTCTCGTCCCTACGTCTGGCAGCAGGCGTAGAGGCGGGAGTTTTTTTGTATTTCATCGCCTTCGCTGTCCAGCAACCGCAAGGTCCGACTAAGAACGTAAAAAAGAGGAAGAAGGAGAGGGTCTAAAATGAATTTTCAACGAATGATATTAACGCTGCAGCAGTTTTGGGCGGAACAAAATTGCATTCTGGTCCAGCCTTACGATGTGGAAAAGGGTGCAGGCACTATGAATCCAATGACGTTTTTGCGTTCAATCGGTCCTGAGCCTTGGAATGTCGCCTATGTGGAGCCGTCCCGTCGTCCAGCGGACGGCCGATACGGCGAAAATCCGAACCGTCTTTATCAGCATCATCAATTTCAAGTTATTTTGAAGCCATCGCCGGACAACATTCAAGAGCTGTATTTGGAAAGTCTCAAGCAGCTTGGCATCGATGCGAACGATCATGATATCCGCTTCGTCGAGGACAACTGGGAGTCTCCAACGCTCGGAGCATGGGGTCTTGGCTGGGAAGTGTGGCTTGACGGTATGGAAATTACTCAGTTTACTTACTTCCAACAGGTTGGCGGCATTGATGCTAATCCGGTTGCCGTTGAAATTACGTATGGTATGGAGCGGCTCGCTTCCTACATTCAACAAAAAGAAAATGTGTTCGACTTGGAATGGGTAGAGGGCGTAACTTACGGAGACGTCTTCAAGCAGCCCGAATACGAGCACTCTAAATATACATTTGAGACGTCGGACACAGCCATGTTGTTCACCTTGTTTAACATGTATGAGGAAGAAGCAAAAAAAACGATGGAGCAAAATCTTGTGTTCCCTGCATACGATTACGTGCTGAAGTGCTCCCATACATTCAACCTGCTTGATGCGCGCGGAGCCATTAGCGTTACGGAAAGAACGGGCTATATAACACGGGTAAGAAACCTTGCTCGTCAATGCGCATCGACTTACTACGAGGAGAGAGAACGTCTCGGATTCCCGATGCTGAAGAAAGGAGTGGAGCAGCATGGCTAGAGATTTATTGCTGGAGATCGGTTTAGAGGAAGTGCCCGCACGTTTCGTTCGCGGTGCGATGAATCAGCTCAAAGAGAAAACGGTAAAATGGCTCGCAGATTCACGTATCGGGCATGGTACCGTTGACGTGTTTGCCACGCCTCGCCGGATTGCTGTGCTTATTCATGATGTTGCGGAGAAGCAGTCGGATATGAACGAAGAAGCAAAAGGGCCTTCACGTAAAATCGCACAGGACGATCAAGGGAATTGGAGCAAGGCGGCGCTTGGTTTTGCCCGAAGCCAAGGTGTAGAACCAGAGCAGCTTTATTTCCAGGAGCTTACGGGGGTCGAATATGTTTATGCAAATAAAAGCAGCATAGGCGCAGAAACGGCTTCTGTATTGCCGGAAGGCTTGCTTACGCTTATTACATCGATGTCTTTTCCAAAAAATATGCGTTGGGGCAGTCATGAGCTTCGATTCGTTCGTCCAATCCGTTGGCTCGTGGCATTATTTGGCCAAGAGGTTATCCCTTTCGAAATTACTGGCGTAAAGACCGGCAATGTATCACGCGGTCATCGCTTCCTTGGCAGTGATGCAATCGTGCATGAACCAGCTCAATATATAGAGCGTCTGCGCGAGCAGCAAGTTATTGCTGATGTTAGCGAGCGCGAGCAGCTTATCGTGTCGCAAATTGAGCAGCTGGCGAAGGAAAAAGGCTGGGAAATTGCAATCAAGGAAGATTTACTTGAAGAAGTACTCTTTTTGGTTGAATATCCGAATGTGCTATTTGGCGGATTCGATCCTTCGTTCCTTAACATTCCGCAAGAGGTGCTTATTACCTCAATGCGTGAGCATCAGCGGTATTTCCCTGTATTTAACGGAAATGGGCAGCTGCAGCCTTATTTTGTAACCGTTCGTAACGGCGATCTGAGATCGATTGAGCTTGTTGCTAAAGGTAACGAAAAGGTGCTGCGCGCCAGACTTTCAGACGCTAAGTTCTTCTATGAAGAGGATCATAAGCTTTCGATTGCCCATGCACTTTCGAAGCTTGAAAATATCGTTTATCACGAAGAGCTTGGATCGGTTGCCGATAAAGTGAGACGGATTCGCGCAACAGCTGACTTATTAAGCAAGCAATTGCTGGTCGATGAGCAAACGGCACTGGATGTCAGCCGTTCTGCAGATATTTGCAAATTTGACCTCGTAACGCAAATGGTTTATGAATTCCCAGAGCTGCAGGGCATTATGGGTGAGGATTATGCACGTAAAGCAGGTGAGCGCGAAGCAGTGGCAAAAGCCATTAATGAGCACTATCAGCCCCGCTTCGCAGGTGATCTAGCTCCATCGGAATTAGCCGGGGCAGTCGTTAGCTTAGCCGACAAAATAGATACAATCGTCGGATGCTTTTCAATTGGTATTATCCCAACGGGTTCTCAGGATCCTTATGCCCTTAGAAGACAGGCAGCGGGTATCGTACAAATTATTTTAGCTCACGGTTTAAAGCTTCAATTGAATGACTTGTATGATGCCGCTTTGTCGGTTCATGCGAGTCGTGGATTGAAGCGTGATGCTGCTGAAATCCGGAAGGATTTGTCCGACTTCTTCGCGCTGCGTGTCAAAAACGTACTATCCGAGCAGGGCGTTAGATATGACGTTGTGGATGCCGTCATGGCTTCCGGCTTTGCTGATCTGCGTTTAACTGTCGCACGTGCTTCAGTCGTTCAAAAGCTTGCTGCCGGAGATGACCGCACAGAATTTAAATTGACGGTAGAGCAGTTTAACCGCGTAAGCAATTTGGCGTTAAAAGCAACGCCTGTTGCAGTCGATCCTTCATTATTCGCAGAGCAAGCGGAATCAGAGCTGTTTGAGAAGTGGCTGCAGCAGCGTCCAACGTTTGAAGAAGCAATTACAAATGGAAATATTGTAAAAGCGGTACAATCATTATCATCTTTGAAGCCTTTTATTCATACGTATTTTGAAAAGGTTATGGTTATGGCGCCTGATGAAGCGGTGCGGGCTAACCGCTTGTCGACACTTGCCGGTATAGCTGAAGATATCGCTGTTGTCGCTGACTTCTCGAAACTGGTGTGGTAGTGAATGATAAACAACTCCTTGTCAGTTTCTTGCCATTAAGCGTCAGGAGGATGATTGCTCATGTCTAAAGGAAATCCCGAAGTTGTAGTGTACGTCGTATCTGATGCTGCCGGAGATACGGGGGAGCTTGTTGTACGAGCGGCAATCGCGCAATTTCATCCGATTAGCGCGGAAATTCGCCGCTCTCCTTTTATTACGGATGATGCAGGCTTACAGCGAATTGCACAACAAGCAAAGCAAATCGATGCTATCGTGTTGTACACACTAGTCATTCCGCACCTGCGTGACAGTATGCGGAGGTTAGCGGAATCAAGCGGCATCGTGGCGATTGATCTTTTAGGCTCCTTTATAGAAACGCTTGAGATGCGCACAGGGAGAAAATCGCGTCAGGAACCGGGTCTGAACCATGTGCTGGACGCGGATTATTTCCGCAAAGTAGAAGCCGTTGAATTTGCAGTAAAATATGATGATGCCCGAGATACGTCTGGTGTTCTAAAAGCAGACATCGTGCTCGTCGGCGTTTCACGTACTTCAAAGACACCATTGTCCATGTATTTGGCGCATCAAAAATTCAAGGTTGCAAACGTACCGCTCGTACCGGAGCTGAAGCCTCCCGATGAGCTGTTTAAGCTTCCGAAGCGCAAGGTTATCGGACTAACAATTGGTGTACCCTATTTAAATACCATTCGTAAGGAACGGTTAAAGGCATTAGGTTTGCCGAACAATGCTTCCTATGCAACTACGGACCGGATTGAAAAGGAACTCCAATATGCCGATACGATTATGAAGCAGCTCGGATGTGTTGTGATTGATGTCTCTCATCGTGCAGTGGAGGAAACGGCCAGCCTAATTATGGAATATGTACGAACGTCATAATGGCAGCATGCAGGATTTTTTGCGGATTTGCCGTATATAATAGTACAGGATATGAAATTGAATTCGAGCGGTGATCAATTATTCGGCTAGAGCAACCAACCATTGTTGTCGACGCAGATGCATGCCCGGTTAAGGCGGAAATAGGTGAAACGGCAAGGCAGTTTTCAGTACGGGTATTGATGGTCGCTTCACATGATCATCGGCTTGAACCGCAACCCGGAATAGAAGTCGTTCAGGTGGACCGCAGCAACCAGTCTGTTGATCTGTACATTGTTAATCATATTGTACGCGGCGATATTGTCGTAACCCAAGACTTTGGACTGGCATGTATAGCGATCGGCAAAGGCGCTATCGTACTGTCTCCTCGAGGAGAGCAGTATACAAACGATAACATCGATTATTTGATGGAACGCAGGCACGAGCTTGCTAAGCGACGACGAAGCGGAGGCAAATCCAGAGGTCCTAAAGCAATGAACAATGATGATCGTGATCGTTTTCAACAAAAGTTGACAAAAGTTTTACGAAATGAGCAGGAGAACCATGACGTATAGCGAATATTATTTACGTGTTACTAGGATGAAGGTGATGAACGATGACATACGGTAATAAAATACCGGAAGAGATTATTGATGCGGTACGCAAGCATCATGACATCGTAGAGACGGTCGGGAAATATGTTCATCTCACGAAGCACGGCAAATATATGAAAGGGCTATGTCCGTTCCATTCGGAGAAAACACCCTCGTTTACGGTTACGCCGGAGCTCCAAATTTACCATTGCTATGGCTGCGGAAAAGGCGGCAATGTTATTCGGTTTATCGAGGAAATGGAAGGCTATTCATTTCCCGAAGCCGTGCGCGTACTCGCTGAGGACGCCGGAATTCCAGTTACCTGGGCATCGCATGACGGCAATAAGAATGCACCTCAAGACGCAGATCGGGCGAAGATCATTGAAGCGCACGAATTGACTGCCAAGCTGTATCATCATGTGCTGAACAATACGAAGCAGGGGCAAACGGCAAAGCAGTATTTGCGGGAAAGAGGGTTAAGCGATAAGCTGATTGATCATTTTATGATTGGTTATGCTCCAGAGGAATGGGATTTGCTGGCACGGTTTTTAACTAATCGCGGCTTTGACCTGGCATTAATGGAGAAAGGCGGATTGTTATCGGCTAAGACGGACGGGAGCGGGTATGTGGATCGGTTTCGCAATCGCATCATGTTTCCGATATGGGATCGAGACGGCAAAGCAACCGCGTTCGCGGGTCGCATTATTGGCGAAGGACAGCCGAAATACTTGAATTCCCCGGAGACAATGCTGTTTACGAAAAGCAGAACACTGTACAACTTGCATTATGCGCGGCCGGCCATCCGTAAAAGTAAGCAAGTCGTATTGTTTGAAGGCTACATGGACGTCATCAAATCATGGAGCGCAGGTGTTAAAAACGGAATCGCAACGATGGGCACTGCGTTGACAGATGAGCATTGCGCTATGCTTAGGCGTCAAGCAGAAGAAATCGTCGTATGCTATGACGGTGACGACGCTGGACAAGCAGCAGCTTACAAATCCATTCCGATGCTGGAGACTGCAGGACTTAAAGTAGCGGTTGCCATGCTTCCAAAGGGTAAGGATCCCGACGATTATATAAGCGAATACGGACCAGAAGCTTTTTTACGGGAAACGATTGACCAACCCGTATCAGTCACAAAATTTAAGCTTATATATTCAAGGAAAAACCATATACTGCTAAAAGAAGAAGGCAGAAAGAATTATCTGCTTCAGGCAGTAGAAATTATAGCGGAGCTTGATTCTTCAACAGAACGCGAGGTCTACTTAAAAGAATTGTCCCGTGAGTTCGAAATCTCGCTTGATTCTTTAAAGCAGGACTGCTATCAAAAGCGGCAGGAGCTGCAAAAAAAGAAACCGCAAGGGGATAATAACGACAATTCGTGGAATAATGGTAGAAATGAAAAGCGCCGTACGTCTGGACCTCCCACGCTTATGCCGGCTTATACACATGCTGAACGAAGGTTGCTTCATGTGATGATGCGCGACAGAGAAGTGGCGCAAGCGGTTCATGACCGGATCGGCGATGCGTTTAATGTGGAGGATCATGCAGCGCTAGCTGCTTATTTATACGCTTATTTTGCACAGGGCTATGATCCGGATGCCAGCCGATTTATTGCGACGCTGCACGACGATCGGCTAGAACGCACGGCTGCATCCATTCTAATGATGGACGGTGACTTCCCGTTCGACGAAACAATAATGAACGCCTATATCCAAGATATTGCAAAGGTTCCGCAATTTCGGGATATCGAGCGTAAAAAAGAAGAAATGGTACACGCTGAACGTACTGGTGATTTTTTGGCAGCAGCACAAATTGCAAGTGAGATTATAACCCTAGAGAGACAGCTTAAAGGACGACAGGACGATCGTTTCTAGGGGGGAGGGAGTCGGAATATGGCGAATGATCAACATACTGAACTAGATACCGAACAAAAACTGGATCATGTGAAGGATCAATTGATCGAGCAAGGCAAGAAGAGGTCTTCTTTGACGTATAAAGAAATTATGGAGAAACTCTCTCCATTCGATCAAGATCCAGAACAAATTGATGAATTTTTTGAACAGCTCGATGATTTTGGCATCGAGGTACTGAACGAAAACGATGAAGATAATCCACTCGCTGCCGGAGGGGAAGAGCAAGAACGTGAGCAGGACGATTTCAACTTTGATGATGATCTGGCATTGCCTCCGGGTATCAAAATCAATGACCCTGTGCGGATGTACTTGAAGGAAATCGGTCGTGTTCCGCTTCTTTCCGCGGATGATGAGGTAGAGCTTGCGCAACGGATCGAAAATGGTGATGAAGAAGCTAAGCGGAGACTTGCCGAAGCTAACTTGCGTCTCGTGGTTAGTATCGCGAAACGTTATGTCGGTAGAGGAATGTTATTCCTTGACTTGATTCAAGAGGGGAATATGGGTCTTATCAAAGCGGTTGAGAAGTTTGACCATCAAAAAGGTTTCAAATTCAGTACGTACGCGACTTGGTGGATTCGTCAAGCCATCACCCGCGCAATCGCTGACCAAGCCCGTACAATTCGGATTCCTGTTCATATGGTGGAAACGATCAATAAATTAATCCGGGTATCCCGTCAATTGCTTCAAGAGCTTGGACGTGAACCAACGCCGGAAGAAATTGCGGCGGAGATGGAGCTCAGCACCGAGAAAGTTCGCGAGATCATGAAAATTGCTCAAGAGCCGGTATCGCTCGAGACGCCAATCGGGGAAGAAGACGATTCCCATCTCGGAGATTTTATTGAAGATCAAGAAGCGCTTGCTCCTGCTGATGCAGCAGCATACGAGCTGCTCAAAGAACAGCTTGAGGATGTTCTGGATACGTTAACCGAAAGAGAAGAGAATGTTCTTCGTCTTCGCTTCGGACTAGATGATGGCCGTACAAGAACGCTGGAAGAAGTAGGCAAAGTATTTGGCGTAACGCGTGAGCGTATTCGTCAGATCGAAGCTAAAGCGCTTCGCAAATTACGTCATCCTAGCCGCAGCAAGCGGTTAAAGGACTTCCTTGAATAAATTGTTTATTTACAATAATGACCTTTCTGCGCGTGCAGCGAGGTCTTTTTTTCTCAGTAACGAATTATACATAGGCTCAGGCCTTGAATCAGAATCAAACTCAAGCCGAGACCGAAAGGAAAACGGACGTCTATGAATCAGGATCGTCGGCAAATTATCGTGAAAGAAATTGATCATTGGCGTCGCAGCAAGCTGCTGCCGGATCAGTATTGTGATTTTCTGCTGAATTTATATGCTGATCAAGATGCTTTACATACTGCGAATGTGCAGCATAGCACGGTTGGTAAAGCTATTGCCGCAGTACAACGGGCGACTGGCTTGCAATGGCTACTTACATTTGGAACTTTTACCTTAATTTCCTTTGTTGTGCTTTATTTTAACGAATTTCATCCGTTATTGCAAATGGCGGTTGTAGGGGGTTCGGTGGCCGTTTTTTTATGGATCGGGCAACGACTTCGCAGCCGGAACGAAGCCGCAGGGTTAGCGCTGACGAGCACGGGAATGCTTCTGCTGCTCGGAGGCGGCTTGTATATGCTGAATGAACACGGGCTGAACGAGTGGGGCTGGAAGACGGCATTGCTTGCTGCCTGCGCGCTGTTCTGGGTTATATATGGTATTGCTGTACGTATCCATCTATTGCATTTATGCGGATGGCTGGCCGCTATTCTTGTTTATGCATGGCTTCTGTCGCAATTCATGATTGATTCCAAGTGGTATGAAATTCAGTTATACTGGCTACCTATCGCTTGTTTATTCGGCTGGAGCAGTTGGTTCGTTAACCGCTGGTCTAAGCCCGTTTCTGCTGTTTTGTTTTTAACTTGCTCACTTGTTTGGTTTATGCCAGAGCTGTATGCAATGATGTTTATAGATGATGCGGCAATGCTTCAATTGCAGCTTCTTATCAAGATCGGCATCGGTGGAGGCTTACTATTTTCAATGCGAAAACAATGGATGGTGTGGGTTGTATAATGTTAAAACTATCTAGACGTCTGCAATTGATTGCGGATTTTGTAACTGCAGGCTCTCGAATTGCCGATATAGGTTCGGATCATGCGATGCTGCCTGTATATTTGCTTCAAATCGATAAATGCCCTAGCGCTATTGCGGGTGAATTGAATCGTGGGCCATATGAGGCTGCACGAAAGCAAGGGGCAGATGCCGGCTTGTCGTCACGTTTGACAGTAAGACAAGGCGATGGATTAAGTGTTCTTGAGCCTGGAGAAGCAGACACAGTAACGATAGCTGGCATGGGCGGCAGCTTAATGAGCGACATTTTGGAGGCTGGCTATAAGGCTGGCAAGCTTGTAGGGGTTAAAGAGCTTGTGCTGCAGCCTAATGTAGGTGAAGAATTAGTGCGGGCTTGGTTGCTGGAGCGCAGCTGGTATTTGGCAAAAGAATGCATTATTGAGGAAGACGGCAAAATTTATGAGATTATGCATGCTGTCAGATCGGCTGAAGCAGATGCTCTAAATGCCCAATTGTATAATGGTGACTTCTTGCCGCTAATGCTTTCCAAAGAGACCGAATATTCCGTATTGAAGAAAATGGGGCCTCACTTGCTCCGGGACCCGCAGCCCATTTTATTTAAAAAATGGCGCCATGAGCTGGAGAAGCTGGAGCGAATCTGCAAACAGCTTTCTGGTTCGGATTTACCCGAGTCTGCCCGAAAGCTGGAGCAATTCAAGGCAGAGATCAACGTGCTTGAGGAGGTATTGAAATGTTTGCCCATGGTCAAACCGTTATCCAGTTAATGGAGAAGCTAGCTCCAAAGCATTTTGCAGTTGAAAATGATAAAATTGGACTTCAGCTCGGAACATTGAACAAACCGATAAAAAAAATAATGACTGCGTTGGATGTGACGGATTCCGTTGTCGATGAAGCTGTTGAAGCAGGCGTGGATCTTATCATTGCCCATCATGCTATTATATACCGACCGCTTGCCAAGCTTGATACTTCGACGGCTGCGGGTCAATTATATGAAAAACTCATTAAAAACGATATTGCCGTATATATTTCACATACCAACTTGGATGTAGCCGTTGGCGGAATTAATGATTGGCTTGCCGATTTGATTGGTATCGCGCCTGATGACCGCCAATGCCTGGAGGAGGTCCACACAGATAAGCTGTATAAGCTCGTTGTATTCGTTCCGGAAAGCCATCATGAACAGGTGCTGGAAGCGATATTAAGAGCGGGTGCTGGTGAGATTGGCAGCTATAGTCATTGCAGCTTCAACATAAAAGGGACAGGCACGTTTATTCCCGGCCCCGGCACGAAGCCGTATATCGGCGAACCAGGCAAGCTCGAAAAGTCTGATGAAATCCGAATAGAGACGATCGTACCCTACAGTGTGCACCGAAAGACTGTGCAGGCCATGCTCAAAGCACATCCTTACGAAGAGGTTGCTTATGATCTGTATCCGATGGATTTAAAGGGGCGCTCGTTCGGACTTGGCCGGGCAGGCAAGCTCGGACAACCTATTAGCTTAGGTGAGCTTGCGGAGCAGACTAAGACGATATTCGAAGTTCCTGCCGTTCGGGTTGTCGGACCGCTTGACCGGGTGATCCATAAAGCGGCTGTACTCGGGGGAGCGGGTGCCAAATATGTGCGCCATGCCATTTTCGCCGGGGTGGATGTTCTAATTACGGGAGATGTAGATTACCACACGGCTCATGATGCGCTTGCTGCCGGTATGACAATAATTGATCCTGGTCATAACATCGAGAAGATTATGAAGCAGCGTGTCGCCGACTGGCTTAATGAGCAGCTTACGAACAGCAAATATGAAACGACAGCTATTGCTTCATCCTTAAATACGGAGCCTTTTACCTTCATTTAAGCATATTGGTATTCGTTTCAGGGTTGAGCTTTTGTAAAATACCTTGTATACTTAACGATGCACCCGGAAAGTTTGACAGACAATCGCTGGCGGCCTTGTTGCCGCGAGAGGAAAGTCCGGGCTCCACAGGGCAGGATGCTGGATAACGTCCAGTCAGCGCGAGCTGAAGGATAGTGCCACAGAAATGGACCGCCGATGGCCGGCTTATAGCCGGCACAGGTAAGGGTGGAACCGTGGTGTAAGAGACCACGAGGAGCATAGGTGACTATGTTCCTGGTAAACCCCATCTGGAGCAAGACCGAGAGGACGCAGCAGCCGTTAAGGCTGCAGCCTTAGCCTGAGGCGCGTCCGGGTTGGTTGCTGGAGCCGCTCAGTAATGTGCGGCCTAGATAGATGATTGTCGCTTCATCGTGGGAGGGTCGTTCCCGTTAAAACCACCAGAAGTACAGAACCCGGCTTACGGCAAACTTTCCGCACGAACGAACGTACAAAAAGCACCCTTCGAATGCGAAGGGTGCTTTATTGCGTCAATGAAACTAATTCCGTTCGTATTTAGTTGTGATGTGCTCGAGTCTGCGTTTAACTAGATCGGGATAAGTCTGTAGTGCTCCACCAAACGAGGATGCTGCTTGGAGCGCTTTTTCGACATCGATTTCTCCATAGCCGAAATAATTGTCTTTACCTTCGTCACCTAAATCAATAGCGGATTTCCGCATAATTTCCATTACTTCCACGTTTGAGAGCTCAGGATTTACGGAACGTATTAAACCAGCCAGCGCAGCGACGTGAGGGCTTGCCATCGACGTGCCGGATAGCGCTGCATACTGGCTGCCTGGATACGTACTAGCGATGCTGTCGCCTGGAGCAGCGACGTCAATATAATCACCGTAGTTGGAGAAGGTAGCTTTCTCCTTATTACTGTCGGTTGCCGCTACTGCGAATACTTCCGGATAAGCTGCCGGGTATCCAGGGCGGTCTGTATTGTCATTTCCGCTGGCTGCGATCATGACCACATCGCGTTCATACGCATATTTGATGGCATCATGCAAAAAGTCAGCCTCTGCGTAATTGCCAAGACTCATGTTTATTACCTTGGCGCCATGGTCGACCGCCCAAATAATGCCTTGCGCAACGGTATAGGTAGAGCCTGCACCGCTGCTGTCGAGTACCTTGACCGGCATGATTTTGTTAAACCAAGAGACTCCCGCAACGCCTTCGCCATTGTTAACAGTTGCTCCAATAATTCCTGAAACGTGAGTTCCATGTCCGACATCGTCGTCCGGCTCTGCTTCCTCATCAACCAGATTAATGCCTTCAATGAGCTTGCCTTTTAGATCGGGGTGGTTACTTTGCACACCAGTATCTAGAACCGCAACGATAACCTGCTCGTCACCTTTGGAAACATTCCATCCTTTTTCCGCTTCAATCGAAGGCAAATTCCATTGATATTCTGAATATAAAGCGTCATTAGGCACAATCGATTCTGTCGTTTCATTCGTCAAATATAAATAATGCGGTTCGGTATATTCCGTATTCCAGGATTGTTTAAAATATTGCATGAGCTGCTTCGTTTCGATGTTTTTGGACCGGAATACGAAGGTGTCCCCCATTTTCTTAACGGACTCCGCATTAATTTCATTTTTTATTCGCTGCATTTCAGTGTCTGACAATGGTTTAGTGAAATGAACAACAACATCGCGAACGTGGTAATGGCTCGCGTTCGCGTTATCTTCTCCTGAACGGACGGTCGTATCAACCGTTGAATTTGGCTTAACCGATTCAATTTTGTAATTGCCCTCTGCCGGATACGGAACAAGGCGCAGGTTGCGCATTTGATGCTTTTCAACCGATTTTACGATATCCTGCTTAATTACACCGACCACGCCGATGCCGGTATGCTTTGTGTCGGGCACTCCAAGTACCATATATCTGCTGCCGTCTTTTGCATTGAAAGCGGCGGACTCGTACTTAGCACCCTTGCTCACTTGGGCTTTAGCTTCATCAACAAAAGCTTCTGCTTGGCCATTTGTTGTTTTCGGAATGATGCCGCGACTAACGCTGCGATCGCCGGATATCCAGCTAATGTAGCTCATATGCATATGCTCATGCATCATTTGCTTGATATGCCCATTCGCCTCTGATTTTGAACCCATGCTTGCATTCATGAGCTTTTGAAAATCCTTGGAACATTCCGATGTACAAAGCATGGCGGTCGCGTTCATATCGTTCTGAACCGCTGATAACTTAAGCGTTTGTTCACGTTTTGCTGAGAAGTTGGCTGATCTCGGTGTTTTTTCAGCATCATTAGGGTTGAAAATTGGCGTTGTAGGTATAAGTAGTGCAGCCACGGCTAAAATTGTAAAGGCACCAATCCAATAATTTCGCATACTTGAAACCTCCAGTAATCGTTCTTTTGAAATCTGCGTAAGCCGTTAACGCTTGATCATGAGCCTAAACTATAGGTTCGGGTTTCAGCGAAGAAAATATGCGAGCTAAAGCATCAATCGCCAGTACCACTTCGATGTAATTTGTGGTACGATGTTGATGCTTATAAATTTTTTGTGAAATTCGTTTGTTTGGATTATGAAAGGGGATCTACCTATATGCCATCTGCTAAAGTCAAAGCGCTAACTGAATCAACACGAACGAAGCTTAAAGAAGTGGTAAGCCAGCTGGAACCGTTTCTGAACAGCTACGCTTTGCTCCAATTGACCGGAGAGGACAATGGAGAAGAAGCCCAAACCTTTTACAAAGGCTTGTTATCTGATTTGAGACATTTGTTGGTGTTTTCTGAAGTCTCGGTTGAAAAGCTGGGAGTTCTGCTCAGACGGCCCACTTTCGATACGGATTATGCGGAACGCGTTCTATATGAAGTTTATCACCAATGCGTTAGCGCGTTTTTCTATCCGAAGAACGAGTGTTATTCCGAAGATGGGCGTTATGCTTACACCGGCCAAGATGCTATTCGTTTCCGTTATAAGCCAATCCGCGAATCGCGCGACATTGTACTTGGAATTTCGAAAATTTTCGAGGAGCTTCGTGACGAATTGGCCTATTACGAAAATGACTACATGACGCAGCGCCGCATGCAAGGACAAAAATAAGGCAGAATGAATCACTTCCGGTCAGGGAAACTTGATAATGGAGGTGATTTTTTTATGCCGAAAGGCGTGGCATGTAGTGTAGCAAACTGTAACTTCTGGGAGGAAGGCAACAACTGTGGCGCTAAAGAGATTAAAGTAGAAATCGACCAGCACGCAGGAGTGCGTTTTAACGAAGAGTTTGCTGGAGATGAGCTTGGAGTTTTCCATAAGGATCAGGCGAAGCAATCTGCGGCGACATGCTGCCTCACCTTTAAACCAAAGGAGTGATGGTCGATGGGTAAGTATGAAGAAGATTATAAACGACTGCTGGATGATCGTGATCTGACGGCAGCAGCACACAATCGGGAAGATGCAGCAGGCGATTTAGATAACTTTAACGAAGAAATGGCGGCTGATTTTGCGGTCGGTACTCCCGTTGTTCCAGCAGATCGGAGAGAGGACCGGTATGTAGAAAAACCAGAGCGTGCGGAAACCGATACAGGAGGCCGCGCACTCGGTTGGATAGCACTTGTCTTTGCGTTAGCTTCGTGGTTTATCTGGCCGGTATTGCTTGGAGCAACGGCGGCAGTGCTCGGTTTTATCGCTTTCCGGCAAGGTGCGCGCGCACTCGGTGGTTGGTCTATGGCAATCGGAATTATTGCATTAGCATTAAATTTAGTCATCGTACCCTTTTATTATGCAGTAACCTAAAAAGTAAGAAAAAGCTCCTTCCCATTCCATGGGAGGGAGCTTATTTCATTTCAACGCTTGTTCGCGATGCTTTTGAACCTCTTCATTGAGAGCAAGCATGTGCCTGTCCAGCGAATCAATCATCGATGCCGATCCCTTGAGCTGCTGCTGTATATGTGGCGGAATCTGCTCATTAAATTTATAATAAATCTTGTGCTCCAAGCTTGCCCAGAAATCCATGGCAATCGTTCGAATTTGGATTTCAACCAATACATGCTCTGTCCGATTCGTGAGGAAAACAGGTATTTCAATAATCAAATGAATGCTTTGATAGCCATTAGGCTTTGGATTTTTTACATAGTCCTTTAACTCGACGACGCGTATGTCGCTTTGCTTGCTAATCATCTCGACGATATGATAAATATCAGTCGAGAAGGAGCAAATGACTCTAACGCCCGCAATATCGCGTATATGGGCTTTGGCATCCTCAAGTGTAATGTCAAGACCTTTGCGGCGGAGCTTCTGCATGACGCTTTCAGGCGATTTAATTCTCGTTTTCATATGTTCAATAGGATTATAATCATGAATAAATTGAAATTCTTCATTTAAAATGTTTAGCTTCGTTTCCACTTCATCAAGAGCAAATTTATAAGTCAGAAAAAAATGAGCCCATTGCTTCAACTGTTCGCTTTTCATACGGTAATCACTCCTGAGATAACAATTATGTGTAATGGCAAGACGCTGTTGAACGGTTATGGTTGGACGAGGAACGTTGTAATATAATAATGGTCGATAATATATTCGAAGTCAAATGGAGCGGCTTTGAGCATGTAGCGGATGGGAGAATTTACGGATGATTATAGATATTAATAACGTTTCGTGGGATCGCGGGGACAAAACGATTTTACACAAAATAGATTGGCAGGTCAGGAATGGGGAGCACTGGTGTTTGCTAGGGCTAAACGGATCGGGCAAAACCACTCTTTTAAACATGATTAACGGATATATTTGGCCAACTGATGGCAAAATGTCCGTCCTTGGCCAAACATTCGGTGAATTTGATTTGCGTGAGCTTCGCAAAAGAATCGGCTGGGTCAGCACTTCTTTGCAGCAAAAGCTGTACGGCAGTGAAACGGCGCTAAAGATCGTCCTGAGCGGCAAGTTTGCGACCATTGGATTGTATGATCAAACGGATGAGGAAGATCTGAATAAAGCAGAGTCGCTCTTGAGGTCGCTAGGCTGCGCTGCCCTGATTACGCGGACTTATGATACGCTCTCTCAAGGTGAGCGGCAGCGTGTGCTTATTGCCCGGGCACTTATGGCTTCTCCCAAACTGCTTATTTTAGATGAACCTTGCACAGGTCTTGATGTGTTTGCTCGCGAGCAGCTGTTGCACATGATTACAGCAGTTGCCGAACAAAAGGAGGCTCCAACTATTGTATATGTAACTCACCATGTCGAGGAAATTTTGCCGTGCTTTTCGAAGACGCTTTTAATTAAGGATGGACAAGTTTTTGCGGCAAAAGAGACGGCGGATGTGTTGACTTCTGCCACGATGAGCGAGTTTTTCGGTGTTCCAGTCCAGATCGAACGGCAGTTAGGAAGAAACTGGTTATCCGTCAAGGGGGATTTATGGAACTAACGCTGCAAGAAGCAGATCAGCAGCTGCCGGGTCGAAGCAAGATGCAAAAAATGAGAGCTTGGATCAGAAGCAGATACGTCATGAGGAACAACCGGGATACGTTTGTATGGCGCATTGCTGCCGGAAGTACCGCATTGTTCGGATCGCTCTCTATGCTTACTGCTGTGCTTGGTATGCCGACCGGCTTCGGCACTTTAATCGATATTATTGTTTTTTTAACGGCTAATGCTGCTGCGATGGGTATATGTACGATACTGTTATCATTAATATTATCAATTTTGTATGTTCCTTTGCCGCGACGCTTTATTGCCGTATGGCTCTACGTTGGTATTGAAACCTATTTGATATTATATTTCGCGGAACTAGGCATACTTATGTCTGTTGTCTTTTCGATTGCATTCACAGTTATGGGCGCTTTGGCAGGCTGTTTGTTAGGCTTGCTCTTGCATCTTAGGATTAATGCTCAAAGCAAGGCTTTAATTGCGCTAATTTTTGCCTGTATGGTTGCTTCTTTATCTGTTACCATTGATTGGGCTATACCTGCATCCGTTCCGCAGAGGGAAGCGGCGCAAGACGATCAAGCTAATGCGCATGTTGAAGCCATTCAGGCATCAAACCCGGCTGAGCAGGGCAGCTTCAACGTCCAAACATTCACTTATGGCAGCGGAAAAGATAAACATAGAACTATGTTTGGTGATCAGGTTGATGTGCAGACTGCCGCTGTTGATGCATCCGGATATATCACGAGATGGCCGGAACTCAAAACCCGTTTCTGGGGGTTCGATGAGCATGCGCTGCCTCTAAATGGCCGTGTATGGATGCCGGCAGGGGAAGGGGCGTTTCCGCTTGCGCTTATTGTACACGGCAATCATCTAATGGAGAACTTCTCGGATGGCGGGTACGGCTATTTGGGTGAATTACTTGCAAGCAAAGGAATAATCGCTGTATCAGTAGACGAGAATTTTCTTAATTATTCCGTCTGGTCCGGCATCCCGAATCACGATATGAAGATGCGGGCTTGGATTCTGCTTAAGCATTTGCAGCAAATACAGCTTTTGAACGAACAGACCGGAAATCCTTTTTCCGGTCGGGTAAATATGAGTAATGTTGCTTTAATCGGCCATTCACGCGGCGGTCAGGCAGTTGCTATGGCGGCAGACGCGGATCGGTGGTTTAAAGACGACAAAACGCTGGAAAGCCTGGAAGATGTGCAGATTCAATCTGTCGTGGCGATCGCGCCGACAGACAAAAAAGTGGACGATAAATCCGCTCGTCTGTTTAATGTCAACTACTTGACGCTTCAGGGTGCAAGAGATGCTGATGTAAACAATTTCTATGGCGATAGACAATACAGCCGAACTTCGTTTGGCCAGCAAACGGATAAATTTAAAGCAGCGTTATATATTGCGGATGCCAACCACAGTCAGTTCAATACAGATTGGGGTAGTATGGATGAACACCCGCCGGGCGGTCTGTTCTTGAACCGCGACGGGCTGCTTGCAGCCGAGGAGCAGCGACTTCTTTCGAAGGTATATGTTACTGCCTTTTTGCAAATAACTCTCCTTGGCCATTCCGAATACGGCTCTTTATTTCGCGATTACCGCCGCGGCATTAGTTGGCTGCCGAACACCGAATATATAAGCCGTTATGAAAAGAGTGGCTTTGAAGAAATCACGCGATATGAAGAAGGCTCTGGAAAAACGGCGTTGAAGGATGGCGGTAAGGCAACAGCTGCCGGTATGACGGATTGGCAAATAACATATGCCGAGGATCGCGACGGTAAAAATAAAGGAACAAAAGGCATCGAGCTGGAATGGTCCCGTCCGGGGGCGCAATATGAGCTTGAGCTTTCGCCGGAAATAACCCGCCGTGCGGATGGGATGACGGAGGCTAGTCTCGTTTTCTCCATGGCTAATCTAGAGCGTGATTTGTCTGGAGGGAAGGATAAGGCTGATAAAAGGGCAGAAGACGGGATCGTCAAGCTGCCTCCGCTGCCAGACGTGGAAATAGAGCTTTTATCGGTGCAGGGTGAGATAAGGCAAATCGCGCTTGCCGAAGTCATGCCCGTTCCTCCGTCTGCTTATACCGCATTTATGTCGTTTTCATGGCTTGAGAAGCGAATGAAGAAAGAGAAATATAAAGAATCGACCGAGCCTGTATTTCAGACCTATGTGCTTCCGATCGAACAATTCGGACCGGAGGAGACGCCGATTGATCTTGATGAGATTAGCCGGATAACGTTTCGTTTCGTGAACGGGCCTGGTAAAGTCATGCTTGACGATATAGGTTTTATGAGGGAGTGATCTAATGACGCAAATAAATGAACAGCTGCAACAGGAGCAGCAGCGTGTAGATGATGTGACGACCATTATTCGCACACGTATTGAAGAGCTTCGCAAGCAGGTTGGCATGCTGAAGGGGGATATTGTCGATATTCGTCGAAATTTCTGGGACGATGTGACAGTAAACTTTGAGGATGCTGCAGAAGCCGCCGAGACGCATGCGAGCATGAAGCAGCAGGCTGAGGTGTTATCGGAGAGGGAGCGAAGTCACCGTCATGGGGAGCAGCAGCTAATTACGTTAATGAAGCTGGAGCAGTCACCGTATTTCGGCAGAATCGATTTATTGGAGCAGGGCCAATCGAAAGAGGATTGCATTTATTTAGGAGTCGGTTCCCTTCTTGATGAGAGCGGATTCCATTATTTGATCTATGATTGGCGGGCACCCGTATCCAGTCTTTATTACGATTATGGTCCCGGCCCTGTTCGATACGAGACACCCAGCGGGTCCATCAACAGAGAGATGACGCTTAAGCGTCAATATATGATCCGTGAAGGCCAAATTCGCAGTATGTTCGATACGGGCGTGACAATTGGCGACGAGCTGCTGCAGGAGGTGCTCGGCAAACAGTCCGATGCCCAGATGAAAAGCATTGTAGCAACCATTCAACGGGAGCAGAACCGTATTATCCGGAACGAGCGGGCGAGGCTGCTCATCGTTCAGGGAGCTGCCGGAAGCGGGAAAACGTCTGCCGCGCTGCAGCGGGTCGCTTATTTGCTGTACCGCTACCGCGGGTTGCTGAACGCAGACCAAATCATTTTGTTTTCACCAAATCCGATGTTCAACAGCTATGTGGCGACTGTGTTGCCCGAGCTTGGCGAGCAAAATATGCAGCAAACCACGTATCAGCAATATCTGGAGCACCGGATTGGCAAAACGTTTGCGCTTGAGGATCCTTTTTCGCAAATGGAATATACATTGGCTGCTATGAATGAGCCCGGTTATGAAGTAAGAATAGCTTCCATCAAATACAAATCGGGATTATTATTTATGCGATTGATTGAGAAATATGCCGCGGAGCTTGGTCAATCCGGGCTGAAATTTACGTCTATCACATTCCGCGGAAGAACACTGCTGCCTGAAGCACTCATTTCAGAGCATTTTTATCAACTCGACCGCTCGATCTCTATCGGTAACCGCATGCGTTTAACGGCGGAATGGATATTGAAGGAATTGACAAGATTGAGCCGGGAAGAACGGAATCAAGAATGGGTGCAGCAGAAAATTGAGCTCCTTGACCAAGAAGCTTACGCACACGCCTTTGAAGAGCTGCAGCGGAAAAATCGCTTTGCGGGAGAATCGTTTGATGACTTTGAAGCAGAAAGAGACTTCCTGGCTGCGATGGTCGTGCAGGAGAAGTTTAAAAAACTGCGTAAACGGGTAAAACGACTGTTATTTTTGAACGTGCCAGCGATTTATAAGCGATTGTTTGAGAATGATAACGGATTGTTGGAGCGTCTAACGAACGGGAAGCAGCAGTTACCGGAGAAGTGGGCGGAAATAAGCAAGCAAACGATTGAAATGCTTGATAAAGGCGATATTTATTACGAGGACGCGACTCCGTATTTGTACTTAAAGGAAAAGCTGGAAGGATTCCATACGAATACGGCTGTAAAGCACTTGTTTATCGATGAGGCACAGGATTATTCGTCGTTTCAATATCATTACTTAAAGAGAATTTTCCCGAACTGCAAGATGACCGTGTTAGGTGATTTGAATCAGTCTATCTTTGCACACGCAGTGGCTGGAGACGGGTTTGAGCCGTTGTCGGAGCTGTACAGCGATGAGGAGACGGAGAAGATCGTCTTGACAAGGAGCTATCGGTCCACTCGGCCCATCGTCACCTTTACGAGCCGGATGATAGAAGGGGGAGACAAGATCGAGCCTTTTAATCGAGACGGTGCAGAGCCTACAATAACTTATGCAGCAGACGAGACGCATCTGATACTCGCAATTGAAGAACGAATCGGTCAGCTGCTTCATTCCAGCTATCAATCAATAGCTGTAATTTGTAAAACCGCTGCTGAGAGCAAACGAATGCACCATGCGCTGCAGACGCACATTCCTAAGCTGCGCCTTATCGAGAAAGAAACGGTTACGTTTGAGAAGGGAATAGTTGTTATTCCTGCTTACTTGGCCAAGGGTGTTGAGTTTGACGCTGTTATTATTAGCAATGCGTCAAATGAAAGCTATGGACATGAAAGTGAAAGGAAGCTGTTTTACACAGCTTGTACGAGGGCGATGCATGAGCTTCATCTTGTGTTTACGAATGAGCTCACTTCATTCATCCAGTAGTATTATTTTCTGATTTCGGCCCATATCTCATGGACATCTACTTGAAGCTCCGAGGCGATCAGCTCTGCTGTGAGCCTCTGGGGCTTTAATATTTTTCCGTTGCGCAGCTTGGATATCGTCTGTATGGAAATGCCTGTTAAGGCGGAGAGATGACCCGCGGTAATATCTCTTTTTGCCATCCATATCTTAAGTTTCGTTGCCGAATCGATTTCACTGTCTACCGGTTTTAAATCCCAAATAACGAAAGCAAATTCCTTACTATTGCCGAATCCGTCGTAGATGGGAGTAAAAGTAATTGAGAGCTCCAGCTCAATGCCGCTCATTTTACTCGTTTGCAAAGTGATGCTCTTTTCTTTCTTTTTCGCTGACGCTTCGGCGAATGCTGCCAACATCCGTTCATGCTCGCGCTCCGCAACAAACTGCATTAAATTTTCGTCATCCAGCGTTCGATCCGGCTCGAAAATAACAGGTGTCGAACTTTGGCGAAAATTACGAATATGTAGATATTTGTCGACAACGCCGCTAATTAATACCTTTTTCCGCTCCGATTTCTGTTCAATCCATTTGTAAGGGCTTAAATCATCGAATACAATCAGCGCTCGATTTGATTGATCGGAATTATCCTTGGGTACTGCGCGCTGATCGACACGAACCGGTATCTGCCGGTTGCTTTTCGTTGCAATAATGACTTCGCTCTTCAATACTTGCTTGGTATTGTTTATATTATACCGCTCGAGCAAATATGAACTGCTTATACTTGTCAATTCCTCTAATTCATATCCGACTAGCCTTAAAAAAGCTTCGTTCGCGTCTTCAATTTGAACCTCCCCGTTAAGTTCCCGGAGTAACAACATGGGTTGATCTAATATTTGGAATATACGGTGGTAAATGGGCAATATGTAGCCTCCTCATTTTGCCGGCATGCTGGCATATAATTGTTTAACAGTATAAAATATCGTCTCTTGCCGCACAAGTTCTAGTTTTTAAATCTTGTTAAGCAACAAAAACGACTAATTTGATTTAATTAATTAAACTTGATAGCCGAAATCAGACAAAAGTGGCGCAAGTTGTGACTATTCTAGCCATAATCAGCCAAAATGAACCTACAGCAAGCTTTATTCTGCTTCATTTTCTAGATAATATGAATGGATACAAGCGCAATTGAACCGTTGCTTACAAGGTGAACCACAGGGAGAGACTTGATATGAACCATTGCAGCATTGATAACTGTTTGAAGCCAATCAAAGCAAAGGATCTATGTGCGATGCACCATCAGAGATTGCTGCGCCACGGAGATCCTCATACGGTAAGACCGCGGCGTGTGAAGCAAGAATGTATGTGCAAGTGGGTGAATTGCTCAAAAACGGCGATTACGAAGGGGTTTTGCGCTAAACACTATTACATTCAGAGGGTGATGAGCACAAGTAAGGTAATTATTACTTAATATGGCATTCGCAATTGAGGGTCGAAATCTATGAAAACGGACTGTGTTTTTTTCAAAAAACCATGTATAATTGGAGAAAGTGCTCCAAGTACAGCTGAATTTGACTCATCATTTATTCATCCAAACGGGGGTGAACCTACGAATGGTTCAAACGGCACCTAACGGTATATTAAAGGAAGATTTGTACTTGTTTAACGAAGGCAGCGCTCATCATAGCTACCGGTTTATGGGTGCGCACCCCATCCAAATGGATGGAATTGAAGGTGTTCGTTTTACTTTATGGGCTCCAAATGCAGCCGAGGTTCGAGTCATTGGCGGTTTCAATGATTGGGACGGCAGTAGTCACCGAATGGACCGGGTTGGTTCAACCGGTGTATTCTCCTTATTCGTCGCGGAAATCGGTGAAGGCGAATTATATAAGTATGAGATCATTACGCCCGAAGGTAAGGTGATTCGGAAAGCTGATCCATACGCATTTTTTGGCGAGAGACGGCCGGGAACGGCTTCCATTGTGGCAGATTTGAACGGCTATGCGTGGAAAGACGAAGAATGGTACGCGAAGAAGCAAGCCAAACCTGTTTATACGAATCCGCTTCTCATTTATGAAGTGCATGCCGGTTCATGGAAAATAAAAGGAAAAGAAGATTTTTATACGTACGACGAATTGGCGGAGGATATGATCCCTTATGTTGCAGATATGGGGTATACGCACATTGAACTAATGCCGATATCGGAGCATCCTCTCGATCAATCATGGGGCTATCAAATTACGGGCTTCTACGGAGTAACCAGCCGGTACGGGACGCCAAAGCAGCTGATGCAATTTGTAGACAAATGCCACAGCTTTGGAATAGGTGTTATATTGGACTGGGTGCCCGGCCATTTCTGCAAGGATGATCACGGCTTACGACTGTTTGACGGTACGCCAATCTTCGAGGGCCCAGATCCAATGCGGGCTGAGAAGCCGCTTTGGGGAACGCTTGGATTCGATTTTAGCAGAAATGAAGTCGTCAGCTTTCTCATCTCCAATGCGATTTATTGGATGGATATGTTCCACATCGATGGCCTGCGTGTTGACGCAGTTGCCAGCATGATTAATCTACATATGGATAAACCGCCGCACATGCATACGTATAATTACCTTGGCGGTCCTGACAATCTGGATGCTCTCCGCTTCCTGAAGAAGCTCAATGAAACGGTGTTTCATTATTACCCCGACACGCTTATGCTTGCTGAAGATTCTTCCGCATGGCCTGCAGTCACATCTCCTACCTACATCGGTGGCCTCGGATTTAATTTTAAATGGAATATGGGCTGGATGAACGATATGCTTCGCTACATGGCACTTGATCCATCTGAACGCTCACATCACCATCATTTGATCACATTCTCACTCCTGTATGCATTTTCTGAAAATTATATTCTTCCGCTCTCCCACGATGAAGTGGTACATGGTAAACGATCCTTATTAAACAAAATGCCCGGCACTTATGAAGAAAAGTTTGCTCAGCTAAGGTTGTTTTACGGCTATTGGATGACCCATCCCGGCAAAAAACTGCTGTTTATGGGCAGTGAATGGGGTCAGTTTGATGAATGGAAGGACAGCGATATGCTGGACTGGATGGTGCTTGATTACGATAGTCACCGTACTATGCATCAATACGTGAAGACACTTAACCGCTTGTATAGCAATCAGCCATCCCTGTGGGAGCGGGATAATAATCCTGACTGTTTCCAATGGATTGATGTTCATAATGCGGAACAATCCATCATATCCTTTATCCGTCGCGGAAATTCAGATTTTTCCGTCATTGTTGCCAACTTCTCCAGAAATGACTACCACGATTACCGCATCGGTGTTCCAGAGCCAGGTCTTTACCGCTCTATTTTAAATAGTAACGACCTCCAATTTGGCGGAACTGAAACACAACCGCAGCTTTGCTACAGAAGTGAAAACGTCGCTTGGCATGGTCACAATCAAAGTATTTCGCTTCACTTACCCCCTTTCACTTTCCTATTCTTCATCTTAGAACCGGGGGACACACATTGAGAGGGAGTTGGTGTCCATGGGCCGAAAAGAAATGATCGCAATGCTGCTCGCCGGAGGCGAAGGGAAAAGGCTTGGGGTACTAACGAAGGATCTAGCCAAGCCAGCTGTCTACTTTGGCGGAAAATACAGGATTATAGATTTTACATTGAGCAACTGCGCGCACTCTGGCATTGATACGGTAGGCGTACTTACCCAGTATCAACCGCTCGAGCTGAATCGGTATCTTGGCATTGGAAGTCCTTGGGGACTCGACCGCCGCGATGGCGGAATGACGATATTACCTCCTTATGTGAAGCAAAAAGGCGGCGTATGGTACAAGGGAACGGCAAACGCAATCTATCAGAATATGGCATTCATAGAACGCTATAATCCGGAATATGTGCTCATTATTTCTGGTGATCACATTTATAAGATGGACTATGACCTCATGCTTCAGCACCACAAGCGCTCGGGAGCGGACGTGACGATTGCGGGTATAGAGGTAGAGTGGAAGGAAGCCAGCCGGTTCGGTGTGATGCACATCGACGATGAGGACCGAATTACAGCGTTTGAGGAGAAACCGAAAAACCCGACAAGTAATATTGCTTCAATGGGCGTTTATATCTTCACTTGGTCTGAGCTGCAAAAATATTTGATATACGATGAGGCAAACCGCAGCTCGAATCACGACTTTGGCAAGGACCTTATACCTTCTATGATGAGAGACGGTAAACGGCTGCATTCCTATCCATTCAAAGGTTATTGGAAAGACGTCGGTACCATTGAAAGCTTGTGGGAAGCCAATATGGATTTGCTTGCAGACGAACCGCCGCTCGACTTGGCTGATTCATCCTGGCGTATCTATTCCGTCAACCCGAATCGTCCGGCCCAGCATATCGGATTTACGGCAGAGGTGTCTGCGTCGCTAATTACGGAAGGCTGTATGCTGGAAGGTGAGGTCGATCACTCTGTACTGTTTAACGGCGTGCATGCTGCAAGGAAGAGCTATATTACCGAGTCGGTGGTCATGCCAAATGTACGCATTGGTGAAGGTGCCCGTATTTATAGAGCCATTATAGGCGAAGGGGCGGTCATTCAAGCGGGTGTAACCATAGGAAGCCCTGACGACGAAGCGATAACCGTTGTAGCGGTTGATCAATATGTGACGAACGATCATTTGCTGCAGGAGGTGGAGCACTCATGAAGCATAAAGTTATGGGAGTTATAAATCTGATACATGAAACGGATGAGCTCGAACGACTGACGCAGGGTCGTTGCCTTGCAACAGTACCCTTCGGCGCCCGGTATCGCTTGATCGATTTTGTATTGTCGAGTATGGTCAACTCCGGTATATCGAAGGTAGCGGTATTCGCTCATACGAAGTACCGGTCGCTAATGGATCACGTTGGGTCCGGTAAGCATTGGGATTTGCAGCATCGGCAAAGCGGATTGTTCGTGCTGCCGCCTGCTACGGATGATATTCAGGAAATAAGCCGCGGCGATTTATATCATTTCTATCAGCATCGTGATTATTTTAACCGCTGTGCGATGGATTATGTTGTCATAACGCGCAGTCATATGGTGTGCAATATTGATTTTGAGAAGGTCATTCAATTTCACCTGGATCGGGAAGCCGATATTACGGTTGTATGCAAGCAGCAAGACGATTTGCTGGCGGGCAAAGCCCGTAAGGTGAAAATGACTGAGGATGGACGGATTACTGCCATCCAAGATCATTACGGCAGAATGGCGAGCGATGTAAGCTCGATGGAAATGTATGTCATGCGCAAGGATTTGTTGATGGAGCTGGTAGAAACGTCGCTTGCCCAAGGTCGGGATCATCTCGTGCGCCATGCGATATATTCAAGGTTGGACCAGCTGGACGTTTACGGCTATATGTATGAGGGCTATTTAGGAGTAGTAAATACTTTATCCAGCTACTATCAAAATAATATGAATTTACTTGAACCTAATGTATGGAAGGAACTCTTCTATCAGCCTGGGTCGATTTTTACAAAAGTAAAGGATGAACCGCCGGCTCGTTATTTGGGAGGCTCCAAGGTTACGAATTCGCTTATTGCAAATGGCTGCCGTATCGAGGGTACAGTCGTGAATAGTATTTTGTTCCGCGGCGTACATGTTCAAAAAGGCGCTACCGTCAGCAACAGCATCATCATGCAAAACGGGATTATCGGACAGAACAGTTTCGTGCAGCACAGCATATTAGATAAAGATGTACGCGTCGAGCATGAACGCGACATTCGCGGAGCGGCTACCTCGCCGTTCATAGCAGGCAAACGAAAAATTATTTAAATATAGAGCAGGCGCGAATGAAGCGTCATTATGAAAGGAGAATCCTATGAACATTTTGTTCGCAACCTCTGAAGCTGTACCGCTTGCGAAGACGGGCGGTCTCGCCGACGTTGCAGGGGCGCTCCCTAAAGCGCTGAATAAGCGAGGCGTTGATGCAAGAGTCATACTACCGAAGTACGAGGAAATACCGGCTGCTTACATACAGCAGTTTGAGCAGATCGCTCAATTTACGGTATCATTCAGTTGGCGTAAACAATATTGCGGACTATTTAAGGCTGAGCTGGACGGAGTCACCTACTATTTGATCGATAACGAGTTTTATTTTAAGAGACGAGGGCTCTACGGCTACGGAGATGATGCGGAACGGTTCGTCTTCTTCTGCTTCGCGGTGATGGAGTCCGTACGTTACATGGATTTCCAGCCAGAACTGGTTCATTGCCACGATTGGCAAACCGGACTTATTCCGTTCCTTCTTAAAACGAGATACGCATTCGACCCTGCATGGGCGGATGCGAAGTCGGTGTTTACGATTCATAATTTGAAATATCAAGGGTTATTCGGGATCGAGCTCCTGAAGGACCTCACTGGAGCAGGAGACGATATGTTCCGCGCAGAAAGTCTTGAGTTTTACGGTGCCGCAAGCTGCATGAAGGGCGGGCTTGTATACGCAGACAAGCTGACTACTGTGAGCGGTACCTATGCCTCAGAAATTCAGACCGAATATTACGGTGAAGGGCTTGATTCCCTGCTTAGATACCGCTCGGGCGATTTAATCGGAATCGTAAACGGCATTGATGATGAACTGTTCGATCCGATGAACGATCCGGCACTTCACACACCGTACCGAGATTCGTTGAGCCGTAAACGGATAAATAAACTGGAGCTGCAGAGCGAGGTGGGCTTGCCGCAGTCAGAGTCGGTTCCACTTATCGGGATCGTATCCCGGCTTGTCGAACAAAAAGGCTTTGATTTGATCACAGCAACTTTTGATGAGCTGCTGCTTACAGAGGATGTTCAATTCGTTATTCTTGGTGCTGGAGATCAACATTATGAGCATTTTTTTAAGGATGCGGCTTACCGTTACCCGGCTAAAGTAGCCGTATGGTTAGGCTATGACGACAGGATGGCACGTCGAATCTATGCAGGCTCGGACATGTTTGCAATGCCTTCGAAATTCGAACCTTGTGGTCTCAGCCAGCTTCTTGCCCTGCGCTATCATTCTGTGCCGATTGTTCGAGAGACTGGGGGTCTTAAGGACACGGTACAAGCCTACAACGAATATACTGGCGAAGGAAATGGCTTCAGCTTCACGAATTACAACGCGCACGACTACATGTATACCGTACGAAGAGCGCTTGCTGTATATCGTAATGTAGAAGCTTGGAAGCAGATTGTAGAGAATGGCTCCGGAGAAGATTACAGCTGGAACCGTTCCGCCAAAGCCTATATATCTGTTTACTCACAACTTGTAGCGCATCGAAAGGAGAAGGAACCATGGCCCGTCATCTTGTAATAGGTAACGGAAAAATGCTGCTTAATCTGGACCAGAATTGTTACATTCGTGACATTTATTATCCGTTTGTCGGACAGCTTAATCATGTAGGCGGACAGTATTGTCGGTTAGGTGTTTGGGTGGAAGGCACTTTCACCTGGTTGGATGAGCCGGAATGGAGATTCGAACTCGATTATATTGATGACTCTTTGGTCACCAATATTACGGCAAAGCATGATGGTTTAGGGATTGAGCTGTATATGAACGACGGTATCCATCAAAGGGAATGTATCTATATTAAAAGAGTCGTCATTCGTAATAGAATGAATAGTACGAGAGAGGTTCGGTTGTTTTTCCATCAGGATTTGATGATTGACGGCTCGGAGGTCGGTGATACGGCCGTTTATTATCCGGAAAATCATACGCTTTATCATTATAAAAGGAATAATTACTTCATGTTTAACGGCTTCTCTGAAGAAGGCGGAATTATGCAGTACTCAACCGGCATAAAAAGATTCCAGTCAGCAGAAGGCACATGGCGAGATGCGGAGGATGGCGTACTGATGGGCAATTCGATTGCCCAGGGTTCAGTTGACAGTACAATCAGCTTCCGTTCTATCGTGCCTCCAGACAGTGAAAAAACGGTTTATTACTGGATGTCCATCGGTCAAAACTTGGAAGAAGTGAAGGAATTAAACCAGTATGTGCATGAGAATCACCCGGAGAAACTGCTAAGTCGAGTCGTTATTTACTGGAAGCATTGGCTTCGCCGAGCAGAGACTGATCTTGGTGACTTACCGCGGGACGTTGTGAAAATGTTCAAGCAAAGCCTGCTGCTTGTACGGACGCAGGTCGACGAGCGCGGCGCGATATTGGCAGCTAATGATACCGATATTTTGCAATATAACCGTGATCACTACAGCTATATGTGGCCTCGCGATGGAGCACTTATTGCCGATGCGATGTCAATGGCCGGGTATCAGAGCGTCATTGCGCCGTTTTTTAATTTTTGCGCGCAGGCTTTATCACCGGAGGGCTACTTGTATCACAAATATAATCCGGACGGAACAGTTGGTTCAAGCTGGCACCCTTATATTGTGCAAGGGAGCAGGCGGTTGCCCATTCAGGAGGATGAAACGGCGCTTGTTTTGTTTGCATTATGGAAGGACTACTCACGAAATCAGGTAATAGAGCTGCCACAATCGTTATACAGCAATTTAATCCGTAAGGCCGCATCATTCCTTAGTCAGTATATGGAGCATTCGCTTTCACTGCCGAAGCCGAGCTACGATTTGTGGGAGGAGCGCTACGGCATATGGACGTATACCGCTGCTTCGGTCTATGGAGGTCTCATGGCAGCGTCGTTCTTCACAGAGCTGTTCGGGGATTACGAGCGCAGCGACCATTACAAAAGCACGGCAGAAGCGATTAAACATGGAATCATTACTCATCTATGGGATGAGGAAGCAGGACGATTCGCACGCGGCCTCATTCAAAAGGACAATCGCTGGGTGAAGGATATGACGCTCGAGAGCAGTTTGTTCGGGGTGCTCGAATTCGGCGTACTTCCTGTGGATGACTACCGTGTCATACAGACGATGAATGCCATCAAGGAAGGACTGCAAATTAAAACCCACATTGGCGGTATAGCTCGTTATACAAACGACTATTACTTCCAGCAGTCTGGCGAAATCGATCAAGTACCGGGCAACCCGTGGATCATTTGTACCCTTTGGGTGGCCAACTTTGAGATTGATTCAGCCAAGACACTTGAAGAGCTGGAAGGACCGCGACGCACGCTGCAGTGGGTATCCGAACATGCGCTGCAAAGCGGATTGCTGCCGGAGCAGTTAAACCCGTTTGACGGCACACCGCTATCGGTCGCGCCGCTTACTTGGTCGCATGCAACGGTAGTGCACAGCGTGAGTAAATATGCGGAGAAGTATAAGCGGCTGCGAGCAAAGCGCAATTAACCGGTTTGGAGTAAGATTGAAGAAAAGGGCTATCCTAAAGGTCTCTGACCTGGGAGGTCCTTTTTTTTATTAAGTTTACTTTAATTGTAAATTTTTCATGCAATATGCGAACGTGTGTGCTATAATCGGTAAAGTGTCAATATGATATTGAAAGACTTGATTTTACTAAGGGAGGAAGCGTAAAGAAAATGAAAATGGTGGAGAGTAATACCAAACCTGTATTGGATTCTACCGAAATAAAAAAAAGTGTGCCGTGGATTTATTTTGTCATCTTCTTTGCCGTACTTAATGAATCGGTATTCAATGTATCCACACCGAGTATTGCAAAGCAGTTCGAGCTGGATGCGTCCGGTGTGAGCTGGGTGGTTACGATCTTTTTTATCGTCTTTGGCATGGGAATGGTCATTTTTGGCAAACTTTCCGATATGTACAGCGTCAAAAAGCTGATTACTATCGGTATTGTCCTTTACAGCCTGGGGTCAATTTTGGGCTTTGTATTGCAAAATTGGTACATCGCAGTCATTTTATCCAGGGCTATTCAAGGGGCTGGCGGGTCAGCCATTCCGGCATTGGTCTTTGTCATGGTTGCCCGATTTTTTACAAAAGAAGAACGAGGGAAAATGTTCGGTATCATAACGTCAACCGTTTCTTTCGCGATTGGAATCGGTCCGGTACTCGGCGGTTATATCGCAGGATCTTTCCACTGGGCCTATTTGTTTCTTATTCCGCTTCCCGTACTCATCGCCATTCCGTTTTTCCAAAAGCTACTGCCGAAGGAAGAACGTGGAGCCGGCACGTTAGATTTGATTGGGGCGGTGCTGCTGGGCGTTGCCGTGTCGATGGTGATTCTGTTTACGACTGAAAATCACTGGCTTTATTTGCTCACATTCATAGTAGCACTTGCCCTATTTATCGTTCATATTCGCCGGGCGAAGGAGCCTTTTGTCGATCCCGCTCTCTTCACCAATCCCTTATACCGAAGCGCTCTAATCATCGGTTTCCTAATATTCGGCACCGTGATGTCTGTAATGTTTGTAATCCCACTCATGTTAAGTGAAATCTACGGTCTGAACACGGAGAATATCGGTCTTATTATGTTTCCGGGAGCCATTAGCGCGGTCATATTCGGTAGAGTTGCCGGCAATATGACGGTCAAACGCGGAAGTCATTTTGTCGTATACGTGGGGCTGGCTTTAATCTCAGTTAGCCTTTTACTGCAATCCTCATCCATCGGACTATGGGTTTGGTATATCGGGGTTGCCCTCATTATGATGTACATCGGATTTTCCTTTGTGCAGACGGCATTAACGGAAAGTGTAACGTACATATTGCCCGTTCACCAGATCGGTGTCGGTATGGGCCTTTTCAATATGATATCGACTATTTCCGGGGCGGTTGTAACAGCATTAGTAGCCAAAGCGATGGAGAAGAAGCTGTTCGATTTCCCGTTCCATCCCTTCATTGCTGACACGAATGCATACATGTATGGCAATCTATTTCTGATATTAAGCTTGGTTGTCGTAGGAAGCACGCTCTTGTACTTGTTGACTTTCGGCAAAAAAGCCCCGCAGCCAATCACTGAACCAATCACTGAACCAACCACTGAACCAACCTAAGAAGCAGCTAAAAAGGGATCAAAGGCAGTCTAGAACTTTATGTTCTAGGCTGCCTTTTTTATGGGATTAGTATAACCAGGGTGCATTATTTTTCAAAATAATGATCATACTTCCAATAGATTCATCGCAAGAAAAATAAAATATTTTTCGATAAAACATATTGAATTAAGAAATATTTTTTCATATAATTGAAAAGCTTGCACAAACGCTTTCATGACAATTGGAGGGCCCACCATGTTATTACTTATCGTTCTGGCCGCTATCGTAGTACTATTGCTACTCATTACAGTGGCCAAGCTAAATCCGTTCGTCTCCCTCATTGTTACGGCAATTGGAGTCGGCCTAGCAACCGGGATGCCGCTTTTTACAACAGAAACCGGCGGAACAGGTATCATTGATTCCATTAAAACAGGCATGGGCAACACATTAGGCTTCCTGGCAATTGTACTTGCTCTAGGCACGATGCTCGGTAAAATGATGGCGGAATCGGGCGGCGCCGAAAGGATCGCTCAAACGCTCATTAAACGGTTCGGTGAAAAAAATGTTCACTGGGCAATGATGTTTGTCGCATTTATTGTCGGTATCCCCGTGTTTTTCCAAGTCGGTTTCGTGTTATTGATTCCTTTGGTTTTTACAATTGCCCGACAAACGGGTGTATCTCTTGTGAAGATTGGAGTACCGCTCGTAGCAGGACTTTCTGTCGTGCACGGCCTTGTACCGCCGCATCCTGCAGCAATGGCTGCAGTTGGTATTTTTAATGCAGATGTCGGTTTGACCATTTTGTACGCTTTAATCGTTGGACTTCCAACCGCTATATTGGCTGGACCTGTGTACGGTCAATGGATCGGTAAACGAATCCATAAACCGGTACCGAAGGAAATCGGAGATCAGCTTGCTGAAAATGTGGAAACTAAGCAATTGCCGGGTTTCTTTAACACGGTATTCACCGTTCTTGTACCGGTCCTTTTGATGCTGATAGCATCGATTGCCGAGCTGTTTCTAGACAGAGAGAGCTCGCTTTATTCGGCACTTCGCTTCATAGGCGATCCTGTAACAGCATTGTTAATCGCTACAATCTACTCGTTCTTCAGTTTAGGTTTTTTCCGCGGCTTGAGCAGGGAAAAGGTTTTAAAATACACGAATGACTGTCTAGCTCCGACCGCTACGATTCTTCTCGTTATTGGAGCAGGCGGAGCTTTCAACCGCGTATTGCTTGATTCAGGCATAGGCGAGTACATTGCTGAGTTAGCGACTTCATCTAACGTATCGCCTATCCTCTTAGGTTGGGGAATCGCGGCATTGATACGAGTTGCGACCGGCTCGGCCACCGTATCGATGATGACAGCGGCTGGAATTGTTGCTCCAATCGCAACGGTTGTACCGGGAGCGAACTTAGAACTGCTCGTTCTTGCAACCGGAGCGGGATCGCTTATCTTGTCCCACGTGAACGATTCGGGCTTCTGGATGATCAAAGAGTACTTCGGCATGTCGGTGAAGGAGACGCTGCTTACGTGGACGGCGCTCGAAACCATTATTTCGGTTACAGCACTTTTGCTTATTCTTGCGCTCGATGTTTTTGTTTAGCAGACAAGCGTAATCGGCTTGCGCGTTCCTTGGCGGCAAAGCTCGTTTCGCGGTGAAAATATAAGAATCGTATAATGTTCAAATTTATACTTTCTTATATTTTAAAAAGACAAAGGTGAACCTTTGACGTTACAGTCATGGTGCACCTTTCTACTGTAGAGCTATTCACCTGTTAAATGCGGGTTTCGGATATGGCCTCGCGCACTTTCTCAAGCGACTTTTTGGCTTTTTCTTTATTTGCAATCATGACATTCACGTAAAGCGCGTCAATTAAACTTAGCTGTCCGATCCGTGATGCGAGAGCTTCAGAGCGATATTCCGTTTCGTCAGAGCTTGTATGCAAAGAGACATCGGCATGCTGACTAATCGGTGATTTTGGAAACCCGGTTATCGCAATCGTTTTTGCACCGTTATCACCTGCTGTCTGGATGATACGAATCGTATCTTTATTCGTACCCGAGTGCGAGATGACGACAGCGACATCATCCTTCGTCAGCTGTGCCGCAGACATCAGCTGGAAGTGGGCATCGGTAAACGCAAATGCTTGTTTTCCAGACCGTATGAACTTATGGAAAGCATCCATCGCTATGACGCCGGAGCCGCCGATTCCGTAAAAGTGTACGCGATTCGCACCGGCAATGAGAGATACCGCTTTGCCAAATGCATTACCGTCCAAAATTTGAAACGTATTTTCCAGCGTTCGGATGTTGGATTTAAATACTTTCTCGGCAATCGTTTTTTCATCATCATTCTCATTTATTTCTTCGTAAATTTGCTGGATAGGCGTCATGATTTCCGAGGCGAGAGCAATTTTCATCGCTTGATAGCCTTTATAACCGATATGCTTGCAGAAACGAAATACAGTGGCTTCGGCGACATTTAAATCGTCCGCGACTTCGTTAATCGTGCTATGAATGATTTTTTCAGGATTATTTAATATATAGTTAGCGATTTTCTTTTCCTTTTCGCTGAATCTTGATTGATAAGAACGAATTTTTCCGAACATATTTTGCACCATGTCAGTCGGTTCCCCTTCGCGTCGCGGCTTATATCATGAGAAGTATAACATAAAAGGGTAATTGATCCTATTTTTCTTATGTGCTTGCTTACGAAGCCAGCATGATTTTCCACAAATTAATAAGGAGTTGTATAATTATGCAGATTGGTATTATTGGTTTAGGTAAAATGGGTTACAATCTTACGCTTAATTTATTGGAGCACGGGCATGAAGCGGTTGTATTCGATGTGAATATATCTGCAGTAAAAAAAGCAGCAGAAGAGGGAGCCATTGAAACAGCTTCACTGCAGCAGCTGGTACAGACACTGCAGGCTCCGCGGGTGATCTGGATGATGGTGCCGGCTGGCGATTTGACGGAAGACGTTATACGGCAAGTGAGCGCTTGGCTCGAGGCCGGAGATATTTTAATTGATGGAGGAAACTCGAATTATAAGGATACGATTAGACGAGCAGGGACGCTTGCAGCGCAGGGCGTCCACTATTTGGATGTTGGTACGAGCGGAGGTACGTCAGGGGCGAGAGAGGGCGCTTGCACGATGATTGGCGGTAATAAAGAAGCTTTTGATTCGGTAGAACAGCTGTTTCGTGATATTTGCGTCGACAACGGGTATTTGCATGCAGGAGAGAGCGGCAGCGGCCATTTTTTGAAGATGGTCCATAACGGTGTCGAGTACGGCATGATGCAGGCCATTGCTGAAGGCTTCGAACTGTTGGAAAAAAGCTCGTTCGATTTCGATTATGAGAAGGTTGCCCGCGTATGGAATAACGGTTCTGTTATCCGGTCATGGCTGATGGAATTAACGGAAAATGCATTTTCGAAGGATGCCCGTCTCGAAGGCCTGAAAGGCATTATGCATTCCTCGGGTGAAGGGAAATGGACGCTGGAGACTGCTTTGGACCTGCAGACAGCTACTCCTGTTATCGCATTGTCTCTTTTGATGAGATACCGCTCCCTAGAGGAGGATACATTCTCCGGTAAGGTAGTTGCAGCGCTTCGCAATGAATTCGGCGGTCATAGCGTCGTAAGCTCGTAATCATTCTATTTGAAAATACGATGGAACAACGTTATTGTATGAGTAGTAGATTGGAGGTTCTAGAATGAGTAAGAAATATGTGATTGGTGTCGATATTGGCACGACGAGCACGAAGTCGGTGCTCTTTACGGTTAAAGGGGCAATTGTTGCAAGTCATGGCATTGAATACCCGTTGCACTCGCCCTCACCTGCAATAGCCGAACAGGATCCGGATGAAATTTTTAACGCGGTCCTTGGAACGATCGGAGAGGCGATAGCGAAGAGCAATGTTCAGCCTAACGATATTTTGTGCGTGTCCTTCAGTTCGGCGATGCACAGTGTTATTGCGGTAGATAAGCATGGTGCACCGCTGACAAAATGCATTACTTGGGCTGACAACCGCAGCATGGAATGGACGAATAAAATAAAAAACGAGTGGAATGGGCATGAAATCTATTTGCGTACCGGAACGCCAATCCACCCGATGTCGCCTTTATCCAAGCTGACTTGGCTTCGTCACGATCAGAAGGAGCTGTTTGACAGCACTTATAAATTTATTTCCATTAAAGAATATGTGTTCTTTAAGCTGTTCGGACGTTATGTCATTGATTACTCCATTGCGTCAGCGACGGGTATGTTTAACTTGAAGCAGCTGCAGTGGGACGATGAAGCGCTTAGGATTGCCGGGGTTACGGCAGACAGGCTATCCGAGCTCGTTCCGACTACGTACAGGCTGGATGGTCTGGATGAGGGCTATGCGAAGCAAATGAACTTGCTTGCATCCACTCCTTTTATCGTAGGGGCGAGTGATGGCGTATTGTCCAATCTTGGTGTAAATGCGATAGAACCGGGTGTCGTCGCCGTTACGATTGGTACAAGCGGGGCAATTCGAGCGGTAACAGATAAGCCGGTTACGGATCCGAAGGGCAGAATTTTCTGTTATGCGCTGACGGAGAACCACTGGGTTATCGGCGGTCCAGTCAACAATGGCGGTATGATATTCAGGTGGGTTCGTGATCAGATCGGCACGGCAGAGATCGCTTCGGCGAAGCAGCTTGGAATAGATCCTTACGAGCTCCTTACGGAATTAGCCGCTAAAGTGAAGCCAGGCTCGGACGGGCTGATTTTTCATCCCTATTTATCGGGTGAACGGGCTCCATTATGGGATGCTAATGCTAGAGGCTCTTATTTTGGACTAGGCTTACACCATAAGAAGGAGCATCTCATACGGGCTGCTCTGGAGGGTGTTATTTATAACTTGTATACCGTGTTGATGGCGCTCGAGGAATTGACCGGTAAGCCGACGAAAATTCAAGCAACGGGCGGATTTGCCAGATCAGAGCTATGGCGTCAGATGATGGCCGACATTTTCGATCAGGAGCTGCATGTGCCGGAAAGTATTGAAAGCTCTTGTCTCGGTGCCGTTATTCTTGGACTGTACAGTCTGGGAGAGGTCGAATCGCTTCATGTTGTTTCTGAGATGGTAGGCGGTTCGCACTTCCATTTGCCGAACAAAAGAAATGCGGAGGTTTATTCCGAGCTGATGCGTATTTACATTCGTGTTTCTCGTTTACTGACAGAAGAGTACGCTAATATTGCGGCTTTCCAGCAAAAGTGGGTATAGCTGCAACAAAAAAAACAGCCGGGCATGATGGCTGTTTTTTCTTTTTTTCCTTTCAAGAACCGTATTTCTTAACGATAGCGGATAAAGTGAGCAGCGGCCAGATGTAGTTATTGCTCGGATAATGGACGTATACGCTGCCTGGCAGACCGGCACCTGTCGGGTATGTATACGTCCAATCCCTGCGCTCAAGCGATTGAAGCAGTGCTTCTACACCTTTCTCCAGCTCTGGTATCGGCTTCGGGGATGCCGCGGTTAGAGCATCAAGCGCCCAGGCTGTTTGCGAGGGAGTGCTTGCATGCAATGGCACATACCGCTTCACTTTATCGCTTAAGCACGATTCACCCCAGCCACCGTCGTCATTTTGAATGTCCAGCAGCCATTTAACCGCCTTGATTATTGCAGGGTGGTCTGCTCTGACACCGACAGCCGTCATCCCTTGGACCGCTGCACCAGTGCCATGAATGTAAGCGATGCCCCACCGTCCGTACCAGCTGCCATTGCTCGTCTGCTGCGATAACAGCCACTGAACGGAGTCGTCGATCCATTGGTGTCCTATCGTCATGTCGAGCTCTTTCCCGAGGAAAATCAGCACTCGGCTCGATAAGTCAACCGTTGAAGGATCCGTCGAGATGTCTTCCGAGCCTTCATAGGTAAAGAAGCTAGCTGGCAGCGAAGTACCTTTCCTTTCAAACGCAGGCCATCCACCATCATCATTTCTCATCGCAAAAACCCAATTTAACCCTCTTTGCCAATTAGAAAATAAAACATTGGATCGCGAGATATAAGGACGAATGGCTCGTAATGCAGCTGCGCTGCAATCTACGTCGGGATAGATCGTATTCACATCGGAGAAGCCCCAGCCGCCCGGAGGAATGTCAGGCAAGCGTATTGCCCAGTCTCCGAAGCGACTTTGTTGTCTATTTAACAAATAAGAGCCTGCTTGCTCCAGGGCCGGGTAGCCCGGAGAGATACCTGCCTCGCGCAGCGCATAGCAAAGCATTGCCGTGTCCCAAATTTCAGACGATGCGATTTGAAGATGGGGTCTGTCCCTGCATAGAAGTGAGCGGATACCAAGCAACAATCGGGTTATTGTCGGTGATTCGGCTGGGTAGTCCAGTGCCAAAAGCGCCAATATCATAAGTATTGTGGCAGTGGAATACGTAAGTAACGTACCATTCGGCTCGACTCGCTCTAACAAAAATATTTCGGCTTGCTTAAAGGCCGACGGAGAGCTGGATGGCAGTAAGCTTGTTAATGGCAAGGAGCCGAGAAAACCGCTCAAAGCTGATATCCATGTTGAATCGTTCGTGAACTTATACGAGCCGCCCGGAAAAAGGCCGGATAAGTCCGGCATTGTAAAGGTTCTGCGTACAAATTGTTTGTTCGACATGATTAGAGTCGGAACAAGGTGAACGCGGGCATGACCGGAGAGGGAGAACAGATCCAGACCAATTCCGTGATCAGAGAAGAAGGCATCTACCGGAATCCGCAGTAAGAGAGGCCACTCGGCCTGGCCGGTTGCACAAAAAATGACTTGTGTCAGCAATGATCGTACCTCGGATAAGCCCCCGCGCGATAGAATAAATTGTTTTGCACGTATGATGCGAGGATTTGATTCATGGTAGTAACCGGAATAAAGTAACGCGAAGCATGCTTCAGCAGTTGCGTCCAAATTACCCTCAGATTCGTCAGGATAAATCTTCCATGCCCCGTTATCAAGCTGCTTGGAAGCAATGCGCGCTGCGAGCATGTGAATCAATTGTTCATCCCTTCGACCGAGCAGACGGAGCAATATGATATAGTAGCAGTCCGTCATTGTTCCTGAGTCTAAGCACATTCGCCAAGCGCCGTCAGGCGATTGCTGCTGAAGCAGCTCGGCTGCTAAGCTATCTATTCTTGTACGTATCCGTTTCATATCCATAGAATGCCTTCATCCTTTACATAAGTCATTTCTTTATATATATGCGGCTTCACCGTAAAAGAGCCGCCCCTGATCAACGATCAAAGGGACAGCTCTCTAAGTTTCAATATGATGTTGTTTCCGAATTATCTGCTGATGGAGTGGACGGGGGCATGTAGACCCCCGTTAGCTCAAAAGTCTGGGCTATGACTTAAAAAATGCCAGAGCGCAGAATGATTACCAGCAAAATAAAGAGGACAAGAATAACGCCCGTACTAGTCCAGATGCTTCCACATACCGGTGCGCAACCGGCACCTACGCCTGCTACAGGGTATCCCATGGTTCATACCTCCTGTTTGATATGATTTATTGTGATGATTCAGATCACATTGTTATTGTATGCTTGAACCAAAGGAGTGTACTGGACGTTTGTACCGGCATGTTAGCATTTATGTGAATGCCTATATAGAACAGCTGATTATCCCGAAGTACATGTGCCTTGAATGTCAATTTACCTGATTAACAGCCAACTGGCAGAACAGGCCGCGGCCGGGCAAATTGTCTTATATTCATGATTCGGGAGTCGGCTGTGTAGCGCTTGCCGTTACCTGCTTGCACGCTGGCGGAGCTCGCTGCAATCACGCTAATAGATCCGACGGTAATATAAGGCGCACAATTGGTACGATTAAGCCGAATAACCTGTCCGTTATCGTAATCGGGATCGACCAGTACGGGAAGCGGACGGGAGTAAAAGTTATACGATTCAAAAAAAAGTCCCCGGCGGTCATATGATCTTCCTGTCTCGGAGAAAGAGAACCTCCCGCTGGATTGACTACTAACGGAAGGCCTTGCTGCTCAATGGGATTCGCGATGACCTAATGGGCGCTGATGGCGATTACCTGAAATTTCGTTGTCCGCATACTACTGGCAAAGTGGAGTGTCAATTAGTCATGGCTGCTTATTCATCTTCCAACTACGGCATGGTCGTCAAAGTAGATGCAAAGGATGATCCACGGCGATATTGCAGTCCGCATCGGGATACAAAGTGCTGGAAGGAGCTTTACAACGAACGTACCAGCGTGGAACGATGTAACTCCAGATTGAAGACCTATCTGGCAGCAGATGACATGCATGTTTGGGGCATTCAGAAAGTAACGATTCACCGCTATCTGAATACCATCGTACTGCTTGTTTCCGCGCTTTCCGCTGCTTCAGTAAAGCACCAAGCAACAGCTTAAAATGTTGCGAACGCTGAAATTCTGAAGGTCTGTTCATTTTTAGAATCGAGCCCGCGTAGCAGCCCTAGATGCTCCTGATTCTTCTGTCTTTAAGTCAAATATGGAATTATGCAAAAAGCTCAAACAAATTTTAGTGGGGATTTTATCTGTATATTTTAGCTCAACAAACTAACGAGAAATGAGATTCTAATGATTGCAGGCTACCGTCAAGAGTATATGGTAGTCCGTACAACTAAACATTCCTGTAGGGCCTAAGAAATGGCCTTTAACAAAAAAAAAGAGCGCCTCGGTATAATGGTTTGTCAACGGATTTATAACCCAAAACCATCAAGGAGGCGCTCTTACTATGAAGTTTAAGCAATCAGCCTTACAAAAACAACGTATTAAACGAATTTCCACATCTCACCTTGTAGTGGGTATTGAAGGTTCAGATTCGTTCGCTATATAGACGTCAGAAAAGTCTGCTTACAGACAATTGCCCGGCATCACTGCCTGACTTATGCATTTCCTGCAATCGGTTCATCAATGACATCAGGATCAATCGTATTGTTTAGATTACCCCCGTTCAGTGTTATAACCACGTTTCCCGTATTTGAGCCGCCTTGGCCGGAAACCGTTTTGGATGCGCTTTTCGGGGAAATATTTAATGCGTCTCCAAAGTTAATCGTTCCTGAATTGTTGTTAATATTTACTGAATTAACGAGGGATGGCATTGGAAATCCTCCCCTTAGGGGCAAATGGCATCATACACATGCTATGCACATTTGGGCCAGAATATGAAAATCACAGCATTGGGGGTCTTTCTCTCAGTAGATGTCGGATATTTTTAATGCGTGATTCGGCTCTCAAGGTTTCACTCGATCCGATATGGACAACGCCGGAGACTGAAATAGCGAAAATATCGATTTTTAGTACGCTAATCACCGAGCATTTATTAGTCGTTGTCATCCTGATATCTTCATTTAGAACCGTTTGGGAAATCGGCCGAAAAAAAATAGCGTAATCGCGAAAATTAAATTCATTTTGAAAAAAAACAGCTTTCTCGCGTTGTACGGCAATGATATGATTAAGCGGTGTAATATATTCTGAATCCCCAATCTCAAGGGTTGTGGTTGATCCGGAATCAGTAACTTGGATATGTCCGACGGATGAGACTCTATTGGTCACAAGCAAACCCCTCCTTTACTCGTCAGCAGGAATAACTGAAGGGAGAGTCGGAATCGTAACACCGACAATCAACTCTTCAGGCGGACCTTCAAAGGCGCTAAACAAAGAAATCGCTTTAATTTCCCCTACCATTACGGTGGATGAAGTGCTCACATAAGTCACTTTAAGCAGAGTAACCTCAAGTTCGCCATTGATGACGTTATATTCCATCTGATGATTGATTCTCCTTTCGGAGTAAATTAGTCATAAAGGTCTCAAATGTTTTTTCGATATCTCGTTTTACATTTTCAAAGACCGATTGTTGTATGTATGGTACTTGTTCGGCTCTCGCTTCTTCTGGATGGATACGTTTCAAATATTCGCGGATACGTTTATCAATTTGTTTTTTTACGTCATCCACAATAAACTTGCGATATTGATCGTCAAGCGGGTGGTTATATTGATTTTCTAAACCTTTGAGTGAATCGTAAGCGCCATTGTTTAAATAATCGTCAACTTGCTGTTGAATACCCGGATAGAGATGAGGGTGCTGTTTTTCGATTAATGGCGGTACGTCCAATGATTGTCCGACGGCGAATTCTTCTATGGACGAATCCGATCCGTTCGGATTGATGCCAATGTTTAACGTTCCCTCTAATTTTTCTACTTTTAACAAATCAAACCGGTATTCATTCCGAATAACGGGCGGCTCTTTATATCTATCTTTAAACTGGTTGAATTCCTGCATAAGCTCTTGAATCTTTGCATCCATTTGTTGGATTTGTTGATTTTGGTAATGCAAGTAACCGTTCAACTGCTGCAAAAAACGCAACATTTCCGGGGGCATATACATACGAATCAACCTCTCCTGGATATCACATTAAAACTTAGGTAGCCGGTAGGGATAGAGGTGCAAGAGGTATAAACGGTATAGGTGAGGGAGTTACAGCTTCCGGCGATTGTCCCGCTGGCGGTGCAGGCTCGGTAAAACCTCCTGTATTAAACAGCTGCGACAACGGTTTTATCATGCCCGCGCTCCCGATTTGGAGAACCGAGGAATTCGATATTCCCTCAACCTTCAGACTATGAATGACAATATTCTGGTGTACGAATAGATTCATGATTGTTTGTCCTCCTGAACTAATCCGTCAGATTCCGGTACAATGATGTTCTGCTCATACGCATCGGAGCCATAGATATTGATAACGCTAGGTGAATTACTGATGTTTAAGATATCGCCGGAATTGAAGGAACCGCCGCCGGCAAACGTTTTGTTAAAGCTGCATGGCGCAATGGTTCCGACATCGCCTATATTGAAGACTCCACTGACAGTGTTCACACTAATTGCTCCAACAATGGCCGGCATGCAACGACACCCTTTTTATATGCCTGGATTCCAGATCTTGATCGATCAATCGCACCTCGGATAGTGACGACTCCTATAGTGTATCCTATGATGTTGTATTTCTAAGTATTCATTCATCTCTGGGAGCTGCATAGATTATATAAAGAACGCGGGTCAACAGATACCGTTTCACGATAGACCTGCGAGAGGGGGACGGATGATGAAAATGACGATTGTGAACAAGAGCATTAAGATAGGAAATTTGGAGATTAAAGGTGTGGGCAGCTCATCTGTTGTATTGATTGGGGATACGGAGTCGATTACTAGTTCCTCCTACTTCGATACACCGGCAGATTCGTTGATTTTCAGTCCGCATATTCCATTGAAGCCTGTGAAAAAAGCAACCTATGACAACATATAATGGCATAGAGGTGGTAAGTTATGGGCGATTCGAAAAAAGATATGCCAAAGGGAGACTTTGATTGGAAAAACTTCAGGCAGCTTATGGGCAGTGAATTTCCTTTTAACCTCCAAGACAAAATAGACGACTTGACTTGGGTTGAAAAATATGTTCAGGATGCCATGACGCAGTTTTTACCGAAACCGCTTAACATTTCTTCCCATACTAAGAATCATCAAATGGAAATTTTTGAAACCCACAATAATGTCGTCGTCAAATTGCATCTTTCCGAAAAAGAAGTCAGGAATGTTACTGTGTTTACAAGTGCAAACAGAATCAAACTGGAAGGGTTTCCGGAAACCTCCAGGAAGATTATTAAGCTGACGTCTTATGTCGTTCCGGAGAGCTGCAGAGCTGTGTTTAAAAATGGGATTTTGCAGCTGCATTTACGAAAACAAGCGGTCGATGATTACTATCAAGAAGTGACAATCAAATTTCCGAGATGAACTGATTATTGACTGATTATGGCAGGATACCAATATATTTCGATTAATCTTTCACCTCGTCGTCAAGTTTCCCGATTCATTACACCATACGCTAAATGGCGATAAATATAGAGCGAGACAAACCTGGTTAGGCCAATCGAATGAATGCAAAGAGAGGACCGTTTATATGAACGGTCCTTCTCTGTCCCTCTTAATCAAAAAATTCATTCAGAAATAACTGCACCTTTTTCAAATCGCTCTTTTCATCGAAGCTAGCTTTTCATAAATGCTATTTAATAACCGAAATTTTTAACTTGAAACAAGATTGTCTGGTTGATATAAATGGCGGATGATCTATTGAAGATCATCCTTTATAAATTAAGAATGGTGGAACGTAAGTTCTTGATTCGGTAATCGGTACATATTCTTGTCATCCGACAAAGCTTCAGAAGCGGCCGGTCAATCGCTCTTATCATGAAGCTATATTGCGCTGGTAGCTGAGGCTCCGGTGGTTCGAGAGGGCACGTGTCAGCAGGATGCGCGCTCTTTTTGTCACGAAATCGACAGGGTTTGCAGCTGGCTAATGATTGTTCTATCCCTTATAATGTCTAATGAACGTATACATATTAGCAAAAAAGGGAGTGTATTCGGTGTCGCTAGTCGATGTAAGCAGTGTTTCTGCTTCGTTATTTATACTTGGTATCGTTTTTTTGTTGCTTATTTTTGGTTTGTTAAGCTTCGGAATTTTACGCATGTTTCAACAAAAGTTCCGTGCGGGCTGGTTTTGCTTCGGCGGGGCGGTTGTCAGCTTCGGAGCTTTCATGTTTATACTAAACAAGTGGTTTCTATAACAGCTCAGCTCTATAGCTAATCACGACCGGAGGAATTTGCTTGTTCTGGACATTCATTTGGTTTCTCATAAATATACTGTTTGTCGTTTCAATGATTGCTTATTTATTTATGCAGCGTTCATATACGGAAACGAAGAGGCAATCGAACGATCCTGAGCTTATAGCCCGTCTAGATCGGCGCCGAAAGCTTGTAGGCGGCCTAAGTATCTTGTTTTTTCTGGCAATGGCAGCCAGCTTAATGATCAATATGAGATTGAACGGTTAGGAGGCTCTCATTGACGAGAGCTTTTTTTTTCGTCATTATGAAGATAGAAACTTTTATGTTCGGGGGTTCGGCAAATTGCATACGATAGAAGAAATAATACGACGGATGTCTAGTCAAGGACTGCGAATAACGGATCAAAGAAAGACGCTTGCGAAGCTGTTTGCAGAAACGCAGGGGTACCTTGCTCCGAAGGAAGTTTATGAATATATGGGGAGATCGTATACGGGGCTAAGCTTTGATACGGTATACCGCAACTTGCGGGTAATGGAGGAGCTTGGCGTCCTGGAGCAGGTTATTTTTGAGGATGGCGGCAAGTTCAAGCTGCATTGCAGAGAGCATGATCATCACCACCACATGATTTGTTTACAGTGCGGCAGGACGTATCCTATTACATTTTGTCCGATGGAGCAAACTATTGTACCTGAGGACTTCCGGGTCGTGAAGCACAAATTCGAGGTGTTCGGTTACTGTAAGGAATGCGTGCAGGATGAGCCGGCTGCGAGCGAACTGTAATGAGCCCACATCGAGTGATGCGGAAGGTGGCACAGGCACCGATTCATTTTTATCGAAAAGTTATTTCGCCTATGACGCCTCCTTCGTGCCGCTTCTATCCGACCTGCTCCATGTATGCGCTGGAAGCGATTGAAAAGCATGGCGCGGCGAGAGGCTCCTGGCTGGCAGCGAAGCGTATTACACGTTGTCATCCTTTTAACCCTGGAGGTTACGATCCGGTACCGCCAATAAATCCAGACTATACAGATGCACCTTGACAGAGAGGGTGTTATTTCGGTATATTTTGTCATAGATGCATCCATATATCCGAGGAATGGATAAGTACAATGGATAGCCCTTAGCAGAGAGCCGGGATTGACGCTGAGAGCCGGTAGGGGACACTATTGGAAAATGGTCCGGGAGGATCCGCTTTCAAGCTTCAGCATGTGTGATTGCTGAGTAAGGGAGCGGCGCAAAGCCGGCGTTAACGGTGATTGCCGCCAGGAAGGCGGCACACGAAGCTTTCACGTGTGATCGGTCCATCCGATACATTCGTGATCGAAATTTGGGTGGTACCGCGTGAGTTCCAACTCTCGTCCCATGATGGACGGGAGTTTTTTGCGTTTTTTTGCTATATAAAATGTTAAAAGTTGGTGCTTACGAAGTAAGTTTTGCTTCATAAAACTTTGAGGAGGATCCAGAATGACGAAAAAAAATACATTCTATATTACGACGCCTATTTATTATCCGAGCGATAAACTTCACATCGGCCATGCTTACACGACGGTAGCGGGTGATGCAATGGCGCGTTATAAGCGTCTTCGCGGCTATGATGTATGGTACTTGACTGGAACGGATGAGCACGGACAAAAGATCGAACGCAAAGCGAAGGAAAAGGATCAAACGCCGCAGCAGTTTGTAGACGACATCGTGGTCGGCATTAAAGAGCTATGGGCGAAGCTTGAAATTTCCAACGATGATTTTATTCGTACGACTGAGGATCGTCATAAGCAGGTAGTCGAGAAAATTTTTGCCCAGCTGCTTAAGCAGGACGATATTTACAAAGGCACGTATGAAGGCTGGTACTGCACGCCTTGCGAATCTTTTTTCTTAGAACGTCAGCTGGAAGATGGTAAATGTCCTGACTGCGGCCGTCCAGTGGAGCTGGTGAAGGAAGAGAGCTATTTCTTCCGCATGAGCAAATACGCTGACCGCTTGCTGCAGTACTATGAAGAAAATCCGGACTTTATCCAGCCGGAGTCGCGTAAAAACGAGATGATCAACAATTTCATCAAACCAGGGCTGGAAGATTTGGCGGTTTCACGTACGACGTTCGATTGGGGCGTTAAAGTTCCCGGCGATCCGAAACATGTCATTTACGTATGGATCGATGCCTTATCGAACTACATTACTGCCTTAGGTTTCGGAAAAGAAGGAGCGGATCAGAAATATCGCGATTTCTGGCCTGCTGACGTTCATCTGGTGGGAAAGGAAATTGTTCGTTTCCATACGATTTACTGGCCAATTATGCTGATGGCTCTCGATCTTCCGCTTCCTAAGAAGGTGTTCGCGCATGGCTGGCTGCTGATGAAGGACGGAAAAATGTCGAAGTCGAAGGGCAACGTGGTTGATCCTGTTATGCTCATCGACCGATACGGTCTTGACGCACTGCGATATTATTTGCTTCGCGAGGTGCCATTCGGTGCGGATGGAACGTTTACGCCTGAAAATTTCGTCGAGCGAATTAACTTTGACTTGGCAAACGATCTCGGCAATTTGCTGAACCGTACAATAGCGATGATCGATAAATATTTTGAAGGTGCTATACCGTCTTTCACGGGAACGGTAACTGCTTTTGACGAGTCGCTGCAGAAGCTTGCAGGGGAAACGATAAGCCAAGTAGAAGCTGCGCTTGAGAATATGGAGTTCTCGGTAGCGCTCGCTTCATTGTGGCAGCTCGTTAGCCGGACGAACAAGTATATTGATGAAACGCAGCCATGGGCACTCGCGAAGGATGAAGCGAAAAACGGGGAGCTAGCCTCCGTCATGTATCACCTTGCTGAATCACTGCGGATCGTTTCGATCACTCTGCAGCCGTTCTTGACGCATGCGCCGCGCGAAATGTGGAAGCAGCTTGGCATTAAGCAAGGCGAGCTGACAACTTGGGAGAGCACGAAGCGATTTGGTCAGCTGCCTGGCGGTACGAAGGTAAGCAAAGACTCGCCGTTATTCCCGCGCCTCGATACAGCGGAGGAAGCTGCTTTTATCGCAGCTGAAATGGGAGGCGGAATACAGCCGGAGCAACCGGCCGATACGACTGAAGCTGCCGGAACAGCTTCTCCCCAGCAAAGTGCAGCTTCTCAGCCCGAAGCAGAGGGCAAAGAAGAAATTGCGATTGATGACTTTGCTAAGGTTGAGCTTAGAGTAGCGCAAGTGATAGCAGCAGAACCGGTACACAAAGCCGACAAGCTGCTTAAGCTGCAGCTGGATCTTGGATACGAGCAGCGTCAAGTCGTCTCCGGTATTGCGAAGTTTTACACGCCTGAGCAAATGGTCGGCCGCAAGGTGATTTGCGTTACGAATCTGAAGCCAGTAAAGCTGCGCGGCGAATGGTCGCAGGGAATGATTTTAGCTGCGTCGCATGGCGATATGCTGACACTGGCTACGGTGCCTGAAGAAATGCCGAATGGTGCAGTGGTAAAATAAACGTGTATCAGGAAGGTCGACAATAAAACCGAATGCAACTCACCCCCAAAAAGGCCATTTAGATCGATTTTCTTACGATCTAAATGGCCTTTTTATGCAAATATTCCTGATGAGAAGCTGAGGCGGGTGTCATATTTCATCCTTAATTGGTCAATACATGTGATTAGATACGGTTTGCTGCAGGATATAAGTTTCATCTATCTTTCATTCCTATGAAAATTTTTTGGGCCCGATATGGTTGACAGTCTATAGCCAGCATCGTATAATACAAAACGTAATAATAACGATTACGAACAAGACCAGAATAGAAATGGAGATATAACGAAATGAAATATTCGAAACAATCACTCCGCTTTACAGCGCTTAGTGTCCTTCTAACAGCTTTGTTAATTTTTGCGGCAGCATGTGGAAGTAATGCAAATATAGCTAATAATCCTGCTGATACTACCAATGCTGCGAATGATAGCAGCGTTAATAACGCTGTGGAAAAACAGCAAGTGAGCGTCGTAACGAGCTTTTATCCTTTATACTATTTAGCATCCGAGATCGGCGGAGAGCATGTGAAGGCTGTTAATTTGGTAGCTTCAGGCGTAGAGCCGCATGATTGGACACCGAAGAGCCGCGATTTGGATACGGCTTCGAATGCACAGTTGTTTCTGTATCATGGTGCTGGCCTGGAAGGCTGGGTTGACGATTTTCTAAAAGGCTTGTCCAAGGACAGCACGGTAGTAACGAAGGAAATGAGCGACGGCATTACCCTAATTGAAGGTACTGAAGAAGAGGAAGAGCACGCAGACGAACATGAGGATGAACATGCGAATGAGCATGCGGATGAGAAAGAGCATGACCACGGCGGTTTGGATCCTCATACTTGGGTTAGTCCTAAATCTGCACTCAAGCTGGCGGAAAATGTGAAAAACAGCTTAATCGAAGTCGATGCGGCAAACCAAGCCGATTATGAAAAAAATTATGATGCTCTTAAGCAAAAGCTGGAGGCGCTTGATGCGGATTACACCGCTAAGCTTGCACAAACGGCGAGTAAAGACATTGTCGTTTCGCATCAAGCTTTCGGCTATTTAGCAAGAGATTACGGGTTGAATCAGGTTGCTATTATGGGACTAAGCGCTGATGCCGAGCCTCGCGGTCAAGATTTGCTCGAAATAACAAAGTTTGTGAAAGAGAATAATGTGAAATATATTTTCTTCGAGGAGCTCGTTTCAGATCAGCTGGCGAAGACGCTTGCCGACGAAGCCGATGTTGATACATTGGTGCTTAATCCGCTTGAAGGGTTGACGCCGGAACAAGAGAAAGCGGGAGAAACGTATCTCTCGTTGATGGAACGAAACTTGCAAAATCTACTGCAAGCATTACAATAGAACAAAAGGCAAACCTGCGGAGCTGATTCAGCTCCGTATTGCTGTGAGGAGAGAAATTATGGCGCAACCGTACAAAATAGCAAATGCCGATTTTAACTGCCATCAAGAGGTTATTTCAATGGAAGACGTCTCCTTTTCTTTTCAACAGCAGACTGTCATTTCGAATCTCAGCTTCGCGGTGAAGGAACGGGACTTCATCGGTTTAATCGGCACGAATGGAGCCGGTAAGACAACGCTGCTGCGAATGATCGTTGGATTACTGAAGCCGACGCACGGTACGATCCGATTATTCGGCGAAAACATTGACAGGTTTAAGCAGTGGGAGCGTATCGGATATGTTCCTCAGAAAAATTCTTTTAATCCGTTATTTCCGGCTACCGTGCGTGAAGTCGTGCTGTCAGGGCTGCTTGGACGGAGCAAAATCTTTAAGAAGGTGACCAAGTCCGATTATATAAAATGCGAGGATGCGCTTCATGCGATGGGAATCGAGGATTTAAGCGGCAAGCGGATTGGACAGCTCTCGGGCGGCCAGCAGCAGCGCGTATTTCTGGCGAGGGCGCTCATAAACAACCCGTCACTGCTTATTTTGGATGAACCGACTGTAGGTATTGATACAGAGACACAGGAAAGCTTCTTCCATATGATTAAACACATGCATCAGCATCACAATATGACGTTTTTGATGGTATCGCATGATTTGGACATGATTCGTTCTTATCTGGGACAACAGCCGGCAGCTGAGAACGGAAAGCTGAAATTTCATATTAAGCATTCGCACGAGACGCAGAACTGCGTGGAGGACAACTTAGCTCACAGCTTGAAGGGGCTGAGAGAGCAAATGGAAAGCGGGAAAGAGGTTGTTTTGATTGGAGATCGTAACTAGTGAATTTTTTCAACGGGCCCTTATTGGCGGGTTGCTCATTGGCGTGACTGCACCGCTGATGGGCTTATTTCTTGTGCTGCGGAGGCTGGCTATGATCGGGGACACGTTGTCTCACGTATCGATTGCTGGTGTAGCGCTCGGTTTCTTAATCGGGGTATATCCGGTCGCCGTAGGCTTAATGTTCGCGATTGCTGCATCCTTCGCAATCGAAAAGCTTCGTAAGGCTTATAAAACGTATGCCGAGCTGTCAATTGCCATTATTATGTCCGGCGGGGTTGCACTGGCATCACTGCTCTTTACGATTGGCAAAGGCTTTAACGTAAATGTGAACAGCTATTTATTTGGCAGCATCTATACGCTGAACAATACGGATTTGTATGTTATTGGAGGCGTTACTGTTGTGGTGTTAATTGCCATTCGGACGCAGGTAAAAGAATTGTTCCTAATTACGTTTGATGAAGATGCGGCAGCGGTGAGCGGCTTGCCCGTCAAATTTTATAATGTTATGATTAGCGTGCTTACCGCACTCGTTATTAGTGTCTCTATTAAAATAGTCGGCGCTCTGCTTGTCTCAGCGCTGCTTACCATTCCGGCTGCTTGCAGTCTCATCATTGCCCGCAGCTTCCGTCAAAGCGTAATTACAGTCGTTATTGTAGGTGAACTGGCTGTAGTCATAGGATTGCTAATTGCCGGTATATGGAACTTGGCGCCGGGTGGTACCATTGTACTTTTGCTTATTGCGATTCTGCTCTTGCTTCTTGTGCTTAAGCGGGGTATACGAACCGGAAGTTGAATTGAATTGGGGTGAACAGGAGTGCCTGACATTAACATTTGGCTGGCTTTCGGCGCCGGCTTTGCATCATTTATTTCACCGTGCTGCTTGCCGTTGTATCCGTCCTATTTATCGTACATAACGGGTATCTCGGTAACGGATTTGAAGGAGAATAACAGCTCCAAACAAAAACGTATGCGGACGATGTCGCATACGCTGTTTTTCATTTTAGGCTTCTGTACTGTATACTACGCTTTGGGCTACGGCACGAATGTTTTTGCCGAAGTGTTCAGCGAATACAGGCAATTAATCCGGCAATTATCAGCCATTTTAATCATTTTGATGGGTCTGTTTCTCATTGGTTTATTTCAACCGCAGCTGCTTATGAAAGAGCGGCGGATGAATTTGATTCCGAAAAAAGCAAATTATATCAGTTCTTTTGTTTTCGGGATTGGCTTTTCCGCGGGATGGACTCCTTGCATGGGACCGGCATTAACGGCCATTTTGGGTCTGGCTGCAACAGAGCCTGGTACCTGGTTTCAATTAACGACTGCTTACGCGCTTGGCTTTGCAATTCCGTTTTTTGTGTTAGCCTTTTTCCTTGGCACAGCAAGGTGGATATTGAAGTATTCCTCTCTTGTCATGAAGATAGGGGGAGCGGTCATGATTTTAATGGGATTGCTGCTCTTTACCGACCAAATGACCAAAATTACAATATGGCTTAATCTTATTACGCCAGAATGGTTAACCTTTTAACATAGGCTGAAGCTTCTATGGCGCTAGGAGAACAGGTTGCAGTGAACGTAATGAACAGTGTATGATACATAGAGTAACGCCGAGGAAACAAGGTGAAGAAGTATGGTTAGGGGGTTCTTCAATGCCGACACCGAGCATGGAAGACTACTTGGAAAGAATTTATAAGCTCATTGATGAAAAAGGATATGCGCGTGTTTCGGATATTGCAGAAGGACTTGAGGTTCATCCTTCTTCGGTCACGAAAATGATTCAGAAGCTCGACAAAGATAATTATTTGATCTATGAAAAGTATCGCGGGTTAGTCCTGACGAATAAAGGCAAGAAAATGGGAAAAAGACTTGTCGACCGCCATCAGCTGTTAGAATCGTTTCTGACGACGATTGGCGTACAGGATGAAAATATTTATCAAGATGTTGAAGGTATCGAGCATCACTTAAGCTGGGACTCTATAACATGCATTGAAACATTGGTCGAGTATTTCCGCCGGGATTCGCAACGGCTGGACGAGCTCCGTGCGGTTCGGGCTGAGATGGACAGCGAGTAGTACATAAAGCGCAAGAAAACAAAAAGGTCTGCGGGCATCATGCCCGCAGACCTTTTTTGTTTTCTTGCTATGCTTTGCGTCATTAGTGATATTTAGGTAAATCGTCATCGTCCTTGCCGCCTTCAATAACGCGGAACGGCACCGTTTTAGAGCGTGGTTTATTTGTTTTGGTTTTGGCTGCGGCAGCGCGGCTTTGCTTGACCTGCGTACGACCCGATTTAGAGCCATACCCGCTGAGGAATGAAGGCGGGAACTTATATAGCAGGAAGATACCGCCAAGCACAACGATCGGAACGATAAATGCGCCAGGACTTCGGACTGCGCCATAAACCAGTCCGATACCTATTAATGCCAAAAATGCGATTGACCAAACATTCCATCTACGCGGCATTCTGCTCATTCTAAAGCCCGCCTTTCCTTGTTCACATTAAGATCGGTTCATTTGCTGATCAAGCTCGCGCATCCGGCTGAAAGAAGCAATGGAAACGGCAACTTGATCGTCTTGCGGTTCTTTTGTCGTTAGAAGCTGAAGCCACAAGCCCGGAAACCCGAGAAAGCGAAGCACTGGCGTTTCACGAAGTGCATTTGTCCAGCGGAGCACCTCGTACGAAATGCCAAGCACGAGCGGCAGCAGCAAGATACGGATATAAATACGCTCCCAGATCGTGTCCCATGTGAAAAACGGGAGCGAGTAGACGATAACACCGACTATTACTGTAAATACGATAAAGCTGGAACCGCAGCGATAGTGCAGCCTGCTGTATTTTTGTACGTTTTTTACCGTCAACTCTTCACCGGCTTCATAAGCGCTAATGACCTTGTGCTCGGCGCCGTGATATTGGAATAGACGCTTAATAATAGGAGTCATCGAAATAAAATACAAATACGCAAGCAATAATATGATTTTGATAAGTCCTTCTAATAAATTATGACCGACCTTGTTATCAAATACCCCAGCGAACAGCAATTCTTCTATTGCTGCGGGGGCTGCGGTAAAGATGAGCTTTCCGAAAATAAATGATAGTACGCCGGCAACTGCAACGCCTACTAACATACTGAGGCTCCAGCCGCTTGACTTCTTCTCTTCCTTCGCCCCTGTGGCTTGTTCTGCGTTCGAGCCTTCCTTTTGCTCACCGGCTTCATCCTCAGCATATGCCTCCATGGAGAAGTTCAAATGCTGGGAGCCTTTAGCGCTTGATTCTACGATCCCGACCACTCCGCGCAGAAGCGGTATTTTCTTCAATCGCTGCACCCACAGCTTGGATGTGCGGGGCACCTCGTAAAAAACAATTTCATCATTTTTGCGTCGGACAGCCGTTACGTTAACGTGTTTGCCAGCAAACATAACGCCTTCAATAACCGCTTGTCCGCCATATATACTTCTGGAGTCTTGCGGCAAGTGCTTGTCACCTTCCTTGAGTGGGTTATCGTCATGGATGTTGCGACGAATGCGCCTATAACTTTGTAAATCTATTGTACTTGATCTATCGGCCAATTGCCAACGCCAGCATCATCGCAGCATGTTGAACGGAAAGGAGACGGACGGTTACGGTTCGGTATTATTTCACATACTAAGCAGGATATGAATGGATATAAGATTGGAGGTTATGTAATTTGACAGTACAAAAGCACGAAGGCCACGATTATAAACAGCACCATACGAATCCCTGGATCTACTCGATTAAAATCGGTTTTTTTGCGGGACTCATTTGGGGAACGATCCGCTGGTTGTTTTATGAAATGAAATTTACGATTGAGAGTCCCGGATTTGCTGTCTATCCGTTTTTTCAGCCTGCCTTTCTGAAATCGGGATGGGGAGTGCTTGTCGGTATATGCAGCTTTATTCTGGTCTCTATAGCTGCGGCTGTCCTTTATAAAATAGTACTGGGGCGAATTCGCGGTCCATGGCCAGGCGTTGGCTACGGTCTTGTGTGGTGGGCTATTATATTTATTGGAATAGGACCACTATTCGGTATGACCAAGAGCATTACGATAGCAGGCTGGAATACACTATATACCGAGTTATGCGTATTTCTGCTTTGGGGTGTTTTTATCGGTTATTCAATCGCCTTTGAGTTTACGGATGAAGCATCGCGGGAACCAATCAAGATGCACTGACGACTTCTACTTCTCAAGCAGCGGGCATTTGTGGTAAAATGGCTAATGATCTTTGACGCTACAACGGATTCGGTTGCTTGGGAGGTGCATTTATGCACAAAATTGTAGTTTTAAACGGTCCGAACCTGAATATGCTGGGTATTCGCGAGCCAGGCGTGTATGGGACAGAAACGCTCGCATTCATTGAATCGCTCTTGAAGGATAAAGCGGAGGCGCTTGGCGCCGAGGTTGAATTTTTCCAAACGAATCATGAGGGCGAAATGATTGATCGAATACATAGTGTATATGGCAAAGCCGACGGCATTGTTATTAATCCCGGCGCTTGGACGCACTACAGCTATGCACTGCGCGATGCGCTTAGTACGGTAGGCTTGCCGGTCGTTGAGGTACACATGTCGAACATTCACAAAAGAGAAACGTTTCGCCATGTTTCGGTCGTTGCTGCGATTTCGGTCGGTCAAATAGCCGGCTTTGGCTCTCACAGCTACGAGCTGGGTCTTACTGCGCTCGTGCGCCATTTGCAAAATTCGTAATGCGAATAGGGAAAGGGTGAGACGGTTATGCCTAACGCAAGAGTAAAGCGTCTTCGTCAACTGCTTGAGGAACAAGGCTTGGAAGCTATATTAATTGGAAGCAAGCATAACCGCCGTTATATCAGCGGCTTTACCGGCTCCTCAGGCATGGTGCTTATCACGCAAGCCGAAAGCTATTTGTTGACTGATTTCCGCTATCGCTCGCAGGCGCCGCAGCAAGCGGCCGGCTTTCAAATTGTGGAGCATGGGCCCAGCCCGCTTGAAAATGTTCGCGAGCTTTTAAACCAGCACAAGCTGACGAAGCTGGCATTTGAACAAGACCACGTCGTATACGGCGAATTTACAGCTTGGACGAAAACGTTGTCCGGCATTGCGCTTGAGCCTGTTTCAGGGCTTGTTGAACGTCTTCGCATCATTAAGGATGAAGCCGAACTGCAAATTATGCAGGAAGCGGCAGCTCTTGCTGACAGCACGTTCAACCATATTTTGAAGCTTATCCATACGGGTGTTCGTGAGACGGATATTGCGCTTGAAATGGAAGTGTATATGCGCAGCCATGGCGCCACATCGTCTTCCTTCGATACAATCGTAGCCTCAGGTGAACGGTCGGCATTGCCGCATGGTGTAGCGAGCGATCGTATGATCGGCACAAATGAATTTGTAAAGCTCGATTTTGGTGCCTATTACAACGGTTATTGCTCCGATTTGACACGAACCGTCGTTGTCGGAACACCGACAGATAAGCATCGTGAAATTTACAATATCGTGCTTGAAGCGCAGCTGCATGCACTGGAGCATATTAAGCCGGGCATGAGCGGCCGGGAAGCGGACGCGTTAACTCGCGATGTTATTACGAAATATGGCTATGGCGATCATTTCGGACACGGTACAGGACATGGACTTGGCATGGAAATTCATGAAGCGCCAAGATTGTCTAAATTAAGCGACACGATTTTAACCCCCGGCATGACCGTAACGGTAGAACCCGGCATATATTTACCCGGCTTCGGCGGGGTACGTATTGAGGACGATATCGTCATTACGGAAACCGGTATTAAAATATTAACCTCATCCCCGAAAGACTTGATCATTTTGGGCTGAGGACTATTCATTCAGGAGGGAATCAGCATTGATTTCAGTAAACGACTTTAAAACAGGATTAACCGTACAAGTAGACACAGATATTTTCACCGTTCTTGACTTTCAACACGTAAAACCGGGAAAAGGCGCAGCATTCGTGCGCTCCAAGCTGAAAAACCTGCGCAATGGCAACGTTGTTGAGAAAACGTTTCGTGCTGGTGAAAGCATTGGACGAGCTATCATCGAAAACCGTGAAGTACAATATTTGTACAACTCCGGTTCGGAATACACGTTCATGGATAACGAAACGTTTGACCAGTTCAACCTGGACAAGAAGCAGCTGGAATGGGAATTGAACTTTTTGAAAGAAAACATGAATGTTAACATTTCGAGCTACCAAGGCGAAATTCTTGGCATTCAAATGCAAAACAGCGTTGAGCTGAAGGTTATTGAGACTGAGCCGGGCGTAAAAGGCAACACAGCGCAAGGCGCAACAAAAAACGCTAAGGTAGAAACTGGTCTTAACGTACAAGTGCCATTGTTCATCAACGAAGGCGACGTTTTGCTTATCGATACCCGCGAAGGTAAATACATTTCGCGCGCATAGCAGTGATCTGACCGTCCGATCGTTTCGGACGGTTTTTTTGCAGGCGGATATACCCATGTGGCAGACTTTTGTGGTATAATATTGTCTTGTATGTATATGTCAAGGTTGGGAGTGAATCAGCTTTGTCGTTGATAGTGATGAAGTTTGGCGGCAGCTCCGTTGGAACGCCGGAGCGGATGCAGCGTGTAGCGAAGCGAATAATTGAGAGGCAGCAAGAGGGCAACGATATCGTTGTCGTCGTTTCTGCTATGGGTGATACGACAGATGATTTAATCGATCAGTCGAAGCAGCTTAATCCGAACCCGCCGGCGCGGGAGATGGATATGCTGCTTACGGTTGGTGAGCAAATATCGATTGCTTTGCTATCGATGACGATTCACCAGTCCGGCCACCGCGCGGTTTCCTTTACCGGCTGGCAGGCAGGTATTCGGACGGAAGCGGTGCACGGTAAAGCGAAAATGACCAACATTCATCCTGAGCGTGTGTTTAAAGCACTGGAGCAGGGCAATGTTGCCATAATTGCAGGTTTTCAGGGGATGACGGAAGAAGGGGAAATCACGACGCTCGGCCGGGGTGGATCTGACACGACTGCGGTTGCTATGGCAGCGGCTATGAATGCTGATGTTTGTGAAATTTACACGGACGTGGACGGCATTTATTCGACAGATCCTCGCGTTGTGAAGAATGCTCGCAAGCTGAATGAAATTTCCTATGATGAAATGCTTGAGCTTGCTAATTTGGGCGCAGCGGTGCTTCATCCGCGCGCGGTGGAGTATGCAAAGCATAACAACGTTAAGCTAGTTGTACGCTCAAGCTTTACCCAAAACGAAGGTACTAGTGTGAAGGAGGAAGCGGTCATGGAGCAAGGCGTGGTCGTTCGCGGCATCGCGTTTGACAAAAATGTAGCTAGAATTAGTATAATGGGCGTTGAAGATGTTCCTGGTGTTCTTGCGAACGTATTTGGCGCATTGGCAAACAACGGCATCGATGTTGACATTATCGTGCAAAGCGGTGTTCAGGACGGCAAAGCCGACTTCTCCTTCACCGTTTCCGGAGATGATAAAGACAAAGCAATTAGAGTCATCGAAGGTATTCGCAGCACCGTATCTTTCCGCGAAGCAACATCCGAAGCGGACTTAGTGAAGGTATCGATCGTTGGAGCGGGCATGGTGAGCAACCCGGGCGTTGCAGCGAAAATGTTTGCGACGATTTCTTCACTCGGCGTAAGCATTAAGATGGTAAGCACGTCTGAAATTAAGTGCTCCTGTGTAATTACAGCTGAGCCTTTGAACGACGTTGTGCGTGCTCTTCATACGGCATATGGTCTTGATACGGCTGATCAAGTATTTGTTGGCGGCCCGCAGGAACGTCGTTAATTTTCCGCAAAACCGGGTTTGCAACTTATTTATTCTTATATTTTAATAAAAAAGGCTCGTTCCGGTAACGGAACGGGCCTTTTTGTTACAAGAGGCAAGCTAACCGCCTATCAGCTTGAACAGCTTGTACAATAAAGCTGTAATTCCAGCTGCCATAAGAGGTCCAACCGGTACGCCGCGCAAAAAAACAATGCCGACGATGGAACCTAGAACGAGACCGACGATAATTTGCGGATCGATACGCAGCAGATCCAGCCCTTTGCCGTTAATGTAAGTTGCAGCCGCGCCGCCGATTAAGGCGAGCCACCCCGGCCAAGTAGTTAAAACGGCAGCTATATCTTTTGGGTGGATACGTCCCGAAGCGAACGGAACTAGAACGCTAAAGGTTAGAAACAGCAGGCCGAGCTCCAATCCTCGCCGTTCAATAGAAGGAAGAAACCGTTCCAAATGAACAAGCTTTACGGCTAGTAAAATACAAGCGGCAGTCGCTATGATAGGAGATCGGCCGACTAACCCAATGATAATTAATGCTACTAGAACGATTTCTCCAGCCATTGCAAGAACTCCTCATAGGGCAGAATGAAAGCAGCGCATCTTATGCTGCACTGCTACATTATATGGACAGCCCTCTTCGGTTATGTCTAATTTAGGCACGCATTAACAGATCGCCATTCAATCTCGGAACAACCTGATAGATATCAACGGAAGAGCAAGCCTCGATATCACGCTTCATCCCAAGCTTCAATAATCGCTTCCCAGTCATTCCATTCGTAATCGTTTCTCTTATTAATGTAGAGCGATGTCGATAAAGTGCAAGCATAGCCGTACCAAAATCATCCATTTCTAAGCCTACGCCGCTTATAGTATGCAGCTTATCAAGTACGAGTCCGGCGCACAAACCATCCTCAATCGCAAATTCATCATGGCTTCCTGCGCACAAAATAACGACATCCCGCCGCAGCTCAATAGCTGTGCGAGCGCAAGCCTCTGCGTTTAAGATGGATGCAGTCAGCACATGATCCGCGCGCATCGCTTTATGAATGGCCCGGGTTCCGTTCGTTGTGGTCAGAACAACTCGCCGTCCGGCGACGACTTGCTCTGTGTACTCATCAGGCGAATTTCCCAGGTCGAAGCCAGCGATTTTTCGGCAAAAGCGTTCGCCGCCGAGTAAGTCGCCCGGGCGTTGCAGCGCTCGCGCTTCCATCACGGTTTCCGCGGGAATGACGCACAAGGCACCTGCTGCTATAGCGGTAATGATGGTGCTTGTTGCTCTAAGCACATCGATTATAATGGCCGTTTTGTGATGAAACCTTGCGGAGCTGGCTTCATTCACACTTGATATAACCTGGACTTGCATGTTTTTTTACCGCCCTTCTATTCTATGGACTTCTATTGAAGTGCCATCACTCTTACTTAAATCATGTAGTAATTGGGTTCAGAGACATGGCCAAACTCAAACGTGTCTGAGCGCAAACCCCGACGCATTGCTTCTAGTGCCAGTACGTCTGAGGGTGCGATATTGCCGAGATGAACGTTAGCGCCAAACTGCTTCAATAAATAGACTTGCTGCTGTTTTAATGGGGCTTCCCACATTAGTCGGCTGCTGTCGCTTACTTTGGACAGCACTTGCTCCAGCGTATCCTCACGGCATTGCCCTTCTTCATCAAACAGGCCGACATCGAGCCCCGATTCGCGTGCTTCCACCGTTACGAGCATGGAGCCTGCCTCCCAGTCGCATTCAGCAGTGAAAGCAAGCTCGTTTGGATCGATCGTTGATCCGGCGGCTTTTTTTCCATATTCGGTAACGACATACAAACCGCGTTTAATGCCTTCTTTTATAAGAGCAGTTCTGCGTTTGCGGTCCAATTCTATTGTGCCGTCCGAAACCTCGATTCCATTAAATCCTAACGAACAAATCGTATCCATAAATGAGCTTACGTTCTGCTGCTGTATAGCTGTCTCCAGCAAAGTGCCTCCAGGCATGATTATGAGTCCCTGCTCCGTTGCAAGCTTCAGCTTATGCCTGAGCAATTCTGGAGCGTAAAGGACGGAGGTACCGAATGCGAGCTTCACAATATCGGCATAAGGGCCAGCTAGCTGAATAAAATCCGAAAATAAATTCGGACCTATCCCTTTATCAATGACCATCGTCTGTCCATTACGGTTCATTCGTCCTGCAGTGCGCCTTCCGCTCGGGTCTTGCAGAAGGTGGTGCCACTCTTCAACAGTTGCGGTTCTCATCATCTTTCGCTCCTCGCGCTGTCATTATTGGTTTAATGAGCTAACCAATTGTTTACTATATGCGGCTGCGGGTAGGCAGGTGCCCGGCATGAAAGGCAGACAAGCGTGCATATAAATAAAAAACAATTGCATTTATGAAGGGAGGTCGTTTGCCCATGCTCAATAAAATTGTTTTGACGATGGCTTCGCTGCGTCTTGCTTCAGGCACTATCGAAATTTGCGCTGCGCTTCTCATGCTTCGATTAAACCAAATCGATAAAGCGCTAGTCGTTAATTCTTCACTTGCGTTAGTAGGTCCTCTCATTCTTATCGCCACGACAACAGTTGGACTAGTCGGTCTGTCAGACAAGCTGTCGCCGTCCAAGTTTATTTGGGTAGCTGCCGGCGTCATTTGTTTGATGATCGGTATTTTAAAAAAATAATAGACTGTAAATCTAGTAAACGGATGACTTGTGGAGTCATATTTTCACCTGGCAAGCATACAAATAGGAACTACGAAGGACAAACATCCGGGAGTGATGATTGCATGCTGGCACGCGTGGTACACTTGCTGCCTTTGGAGCTAAAGACGTTGCTGGAGCGCCTTCCTGATCAAATGCAGGAGCAGCTGGAAGAAATCCGGATAAGAGAGGGACGTCCGCTTGAAATCGGGTTTCGCGGTCAATCGCGGTTTATGATGGCTGACGGTTCGCTGCGGCATACGGCGGATGGCGCATACAAGCCATCCGCCGATACATGCCGTAAGCTTCTCGAACGTATTACCAATTACTCCTTATATGCAATGGAGGAGGAGCTGCGTAGAGGATTTATTACGGTATCGGGCGGACACCGCATTGGATTAGCGGGTAGGACGATACTGGACAGCGGCGTGGTGCGAGGCATTCGCGATATTGGCGCTTTCAATATCAGGGTAGCCAGAGAGGTGATCGGCGCCAGCACCCATTTGCTGCCAAAGCTGGTCGATCGAACGAGGAAGACGTTACATTCCACACTCATATTAGCACCTCCTCAGCAAGGGAAAACGACGCTTGTACGCGACATCGCAAGATCCGTTAGCTACGGCTTATGGCCAGCTCTTGAAACGAGTGGCTGGCAAGGCAGAAAGGTCGGAATCGTAGACGAACGTTCCGAAATTGCGGCTTGTGTACGCGGGATACCGACATTCGACGTTGGACCGAGAACCGATGTGATGGACGCATGTCCGAAAGCCGAAGGAATGATGATGCTGCTAAGGTCTATGTCTCCTGAGGTGCTGATTGCCGATGAGATCGGACGGCCGGAGGATGGGGAGGCCATCCGTGAAGCAAGCCATGCAGGAATCAGCGTAGTCGCGACAGCGCATGCTTACGATTTGCAGGATGCTAGAGGAAGACCCGTGCTGCAAAGATTGCTGGACGAAGGTGCATTTACTTACATCGTTGAGCTGAAGCGGACAGTAGAAGGGATTATGCACCGCGTCGTATCAGCGAATACAATTGGACGGGCCGCAACCGCTCGTGAAGCTTCTGCTGCCCATCACCGTCAGCCAGTCGATTCGGCACCTGTATCCTCAGGACGGTTTAGAGCTGATGACCCTTGATTAAGCTGCTTGGAGCGGTTCTTATCTTGTTCGCGGGTACGATGATTGGCTTTCAGCAGGCGGCAAAATTTGCCGAACGTCCGCGTCAGCTGCGTCAGCTCGCACACGCGCTGCAGAGGCTGGAGACGGAAATCGGCTATGGACACACCCCGCTGCCGGAGGCGCTTGAAAGAACAGCTGCGGCAACGCCAGAACCGCTTTCGGCACTATTTCGCAAAGCGGCTAGCGGGATCTTGGAAACGGAAAGCATGACTTTCCGCGACAGCTGGGAACAGGCGATCAAATCGCACTGGGGGACAACTTCTATGCGCAGCAATGAGCAGTCGGTGTTGATCAGATTAGGATCAACGCTTGGAATAAGCGATAAGGAAGATCAAATGAAGCATATACGTCTAGCACTGTTGCAGCTGAAAGCAGAGGAGGACGCAGCGAGAGACGATCAAGGGCGTTACGAGAAAATGTGGAAAAGTCTCGGTATTTTGATCGCTGTGCTGATCGTCATTTTGATGGTGTAATGGGGTGCCGCACAGATGAACATGGATGTGAGCGCCATTTTCCAAATAGCCGGAATCGGAATTGTGATCGCTATGATCCATACGGTTTTGAAGCAGATGGGAAAGGAAGATATGGCGCATTGGGTTACGCTAATCGGATTCGTTGTCGTAATGTTTATGGTCGTTCGGCTTCTCAATGATTTGTTCCAGGAAATAAAAACGATATTTTTGTTCCAGTAGACGTCTCCAGATGGACGTGCAAGCAAGTAGGTGAGCAAAATGGAAATGATTCAAATCGTCGGCCTCGGCCTGATGGCTACAGTACTTATACTTGTCGTTCGGGAGCAGAAGCCGATGTTCGCTTTTTTGCTCGCCGCATTTACAGGCTTGTTCATCTTTCTGTATGTAATCGGCAAAATCGAAATCGTCATTTCCACTCTTGAGGATTTGGCTAGTCGATCGGGCATCCCTTCCATTTACTTGAAGACGGTATTAAAAATAATCGGGATCGCGTACATTGCGGAGTTCGGAGCACAAATCGTAAGGGACGCTGGTCAAGAGAGTATTGCTTCAAAAATTGAATTTGCCGGCAAAGTGTTTATTCTCGTCATGGCCGTTCCGATTATTAGCGTTATTGTCGAGACGGTTATTGGCTTGCTGCCGGACGGGGGCTGAGGCCAATGATAAAGCTCTCTTCCACCCGAGAAGGGATCAAGCTGCTGCTCTGCGCCCTTATAGGTTCCTTTCTCTTCACTTTCGTTCCGGTTATCGGTTATGCGGGAGCAGGGACCTCTGAGCCAAATGATCAGATCAAGCCGGATCAATTATCCGAAGAGCTTGCGGCTCAGCAATTGGATGGACTGGAAACGGAAGCAGTCGAGTCCTATTGGAACAAGCTTCGCAGCGAATACGGAGGTTTTTTTCCGGATCAGCGTGTACCGAGCTTTATGGAAATGATAATTCCAGGCGGCGATGGCTTGAAGCTGACAGATATGCTTAAGGGCTTGCTCAAGTATATGTGGCACGAGGTACTGTATAACGGCAAGCTGCTTGTAACGATTGTTATGCTGACTGTTTTCAGCATGGTACTGGAAACGCTGCAGAACGCTTTTGAACGTAACGCAGTAAGTAAGGTAGCCTACTCGATTACTTATATGGTGCTTATCATAATAGCCGTTAACAGCTTCCATGTTGCAATCGGCTATGCGAAGGGCGCAATTGAGAGCATGATTCAATTCATGCTTGCGATGGTGCCTCTGCTGCTTACGCTGCTTGCTTCGATGGGAAATGTCGTCACCGTATCCGTGCTGCATCCGCTCATTATATTTATGATTCACGCAGTTGGGACGCTCATCTATACGGTTGTATTTCCGCTACTATTCTTCTCGGCGGTGCTGCATATTGTAAGCGCACTGACAGATAAGTTTAAGGTTACCCAGCTTGCGAATCTGCTTCGGACGATCGGCGTAGCGGTAATGGGAGTGCTGATCACTTTATTTCTTAGCGCCGTTTCCGTTCAAGGAGCGACGGGAGCGGTAACAGACGGGGTTACGCTGCGAACGGCAAAATTCGTAACAGGCAACTTCGTTCCAGTCGTCGGCAGAATGTTCTCGGATGCGGCTGATACTGTCGTTTCAGCATCGATTCTAGCCAAAAATGCAATCGGACTAGCCGGCGTCATCATCCTGCTGTTCATAAGCGCGTTTCCTGCCATCAAAATATTAACGTTAGCGCTCATCTACAACATATCTGCTGCTGTCATGCAGCCGCTGGGAAATTCTCCAATCGTGAACTGCTTGCAGACGATAGGTAAAACAATGATTTATGTGTTTGCTGCGCTAGCGGCTGTCAGCCTTATGTTTTTCCTGGCCGTTACGATTATTTTGACGGCGGGAAATGCGGCGCTCATGGTTCGCTGAGGAAGGAGTCGAATGCTGTGGTTGCTTGGTTAAGCGACTGGCTGAGAGATATTATCGCGGTTATATTGCTTGCGGTGATTGTCGAGCTGCTGCTGCCAAATAAAGCAATGCAGCGGTATGCGAGGCTCGTCGTCGGATTATTTATTTTACTAACGATTTTGTCGCCGATTCTGAAACTCATTCAAAGCGATATTGGTACGAAGCTTGATGAAGGCATGGATGAGTGGAGCAGGTCGGCGACGACCAAGGAAGTGCAGATGCCAGGCTTGGATCAGATTAGGCGGGATGCAGAGCGGTTAAGCGAGAAGCGTGAACTGGAAGCGGCCAAGCTTACGGAGCGGACGCTCGAGGATTCAATCAAAAGCGAGCTTACAGAGCGAACGAAAGCACCGGTGGACAGCGTTGACGCAGTGCTGAAGTGGGCGGCGGTGTCTGGGCGACAGACGCCTTACATCAGTGAAGTAACCGTCACGCTAAAATCAGCCGATAATCAAGCTGGATTGGTTCGTGAAGGCACTCAAGTAGAAGATGTGTCACCTGTTGCGGTTGATATTGAGATTGAACGTATTGACGAGGGTGAAGCTGGGGCCATTCCGGCGGAATCTGGCACTGACTCAGAAAACGTACAGAAGCAGGAGCGCGATGATGAGAAATGGATTGGGGCAGAACCGGCTACAGCTGCAGCAATCAGCACACTAATCATACAAGGTTGGGGTGTAGACGCCAATCATATAGTTGTTCGACAGCCGGTAGAACAAAGCAATTCAAAATAAAAAAGCGCGAATGGAGAGGAGGTATGGCGCGGTGGCCAAGTGGCTTGATGGCATTGAATCAGCGGTTGGCGGCGGTCCCGGCGGCCCGAAGCGAGTACGGACGCTGCGATTATTGCTTATCGTTGGAGGGATTGGCGCAGCGCTAATGATTATGAATTCTTTTCTGACTTTTAATGAAGTCGAACCTTCGGCCCAAGATCCGAATCCGCCGCCGCAATCAGAGCCCGTGTTGGGCAGATCGGCGTCATCCGGCTCGTCGTTCGAAGCGATCGAGCATCCTATGGAGACGCGATTGAAAGAAATTTTGGAGAAAATCGTTGGAGTCGGAACGGTCGATGTGCTCGTAACGATCGATTCGACAGAAGAAATAGTCGTTGAGCGCAATGAGCAGGAATCACAGCAAGTAACAGATGAAAACGACCGCAACGGAGGCCGGAGACACATCACATCGATAACGAAAGACGGACAGGTCGTATTGGTTGAAGTGTCGGGAGAACAGAAGCCCATTATTACCAAAACGATTAACCCGCGCATTCGCGGTATTCTCATAGTTGCTAAAGGTGCCGAAAATGTGACGGTCAGACGTTTAATCATCAATGCGGTGGAGAAGGGCGTAAACGTGCCGGTTAATCGAATTTCTGTTGTGCCAAGCAAACAATAAACTAAATTGAAGAGTTGGGGAGGGTGTTCTCATGAACACGAAAAGACAAACGGTATGGCTCGTATCGATGCTTAGCTTAATGGTGGTATTATCGGCGTATTATTTGTTTACGCAGGACGTGGAGTCGCCTGAGGTTCTGACAGACGGTACTCAAACGGAGCAAGCGGCTCAGAATGCGACTGAAGCAGCAACGAGCGGGGAGGGTGTTGTATTGAACGAAGTTCAGCAGACAGCAGATGATTCAATCATCAGCGATGCAGATCAAGAAGTGCTGGATATGGTAGAAGAGCAAGGTCTGGCTGCAGGCGGATTGTTCAGTGAACTGCTTGCGAAGCGGGAGCTTAAAAACACCGAAGCGGAAAACCGTATTATGGCAGTCATTGCCGAGACGCAAAACAAGCAAGAGGACTCCGTAGCGGCGATGACCGAGCTCGATATGCTGGAAGAGAAAAATGCAAAAATTACAAGCTTGGAGTCGGAGCTCATGAAGGAGTATGAAATCGCTGTGATCGACGAGGAGAGCGATCATTTCAAGGTTGTCGTTTCAAGTGAAAAGCTGGAGAAGAAACAAGCGGCCGACATTATCAAATTAGTGATGAGTACCATGGATGTGGGAGCAGATCAAGTATCCGTTCGTTATGTACCTTAATTGAATTTCTTGAAAAGCCCCTGTCGTCACCAGCGCTTAGCTGAAGACGGCAGGGGCTTTTTTTGGCTGTTCATTAAGTGCTATGGAAAAAATGATTCGTGTTCAGGCTTGTTTATGATATAATATTAAACGTTATGTGAAAGAATTGGATAGATTGGCATGAATACAATTGCTGTTCGATGCCATGGAAGCAATAGCTATCGCAAATTTAAGGAGTGAAAATATTCATGTTCAAATTGAGCGAGATCAAAGAGTTGATCAAATTGGTTGATCAAACTTCCGTTCATGAGCTGGAAATCGAAAACGAAGGGACTCGCCTGCTCATCCGCAAGCCTGGCAAAACAGAAGTGGTGAATGTGCAAGCGGCTCCGATTACGCATACATATTCGCATGCACCGCAGTTTAGCCAGCCTGTACAGCCTGCTGCTCAAGCATTCGCACAGCCTCAAGCTGCTCAAGAAGCGGCGCCATCGGTTCCGCCTGCTGAAAACCTGCATCAAATCGTATCTCCGATGGTAGGCACGTTCTACAGTTCGCCGTCTCCTGAAGCATCGGCATTCGTCAAAGTCGGCGACCGTATCAATGAGAAGAGCGTTGTCTGCATTTTGGAAGCGATGAAGCTGATGAACGAGCTGGAAGCAGAAGTTCGCGGTGAGATCGTCGAAATTTTAGTCTCCAACGGTCAGCTTGTAGAGTATGGCCAGCCGTTATTTCTTGTTAAACCAGAATAACCCGGTGATTTAACGTCCGAACAGGGAAACTGTTGTTTGAAAGGGGTTCCTACGTGAAATTTCACAAAATATTAATTGCAAATCGCGGCGAAATTGCGGTTAGAATTATTCGCGCATGTCGCGAGCTTGGTATTAGCACAGTCGCTGTTTATTCCGAAGCGGATCGCGACTCGCTGCATGTCCGGTTAGCCGATGAAGCTTATTGCATCGGACCGACAGCATCCAAGGACAGCTATTTAAATTTAACGAATATTATGAGCGTAGCTACGATAACCGAATGTGACGCGATTCATCCCGGTTACGGATTTCTCGCTGAAAACGCTGACTTTGCGGAAATTTGCGAGTCATGCAACATCACGTTTATTGGTCCATCACCTGATGCCATTAACAAAATGGGCGATAAAGCAGTGGCCAAGCTTACGATGAAATCGGCCGATGTGCCGATTATTCCGGGCTCTGACGGGCTTGTCGAAAGTATGGATGAAGCGGTTAGCGTTGCTCGCCAAATCGGATATCCCGTAATTATTAAAGCAACAGCAGGCGGCGGAGGTAAGGGGATCCGGATCGCGGAAGACGAGTCGACGCTTGTTCAGCAAATTACGACGGCACAGCAGGAAGCGCAGAAGGCGTTCGGCAATGCAGGAGTCTACTTGGAAAAATATTTAACCGGCATGAAGCACGTTGAAATTCAAATTATGGCTGATAAGCACGGAAATGCCGTACATTTGTTTGAGCGCGATTGCTCGGTTCAGCGTAGACGGCAAAAGCTTGTAGAGGAAGCGCCATGCGCAGTATTATCTCCCGAGCTGCGTGAACGTATGGGGCAAGCTGCTGTGCGCGCAGCACTCGCGGTTAATTATTCGGGTGCGGGTACATTAGAATTTTTGCTTGGACCCGACGGAAACTTTTATTTCATGGAAATGAATACGCGTATTCAAGTCGAACATCCCGTAACCGAGATGATCACAAACGTGGATTTAATTAAAGAAATGATTTCCGTAGCTGAAGGAAACCCGCTTTCTTTCGCTCAAAGCGACTTGAAGATCAATGGTTGGTCCATTGAGTGCCGCATTAATGCGGAAGATTCCGAACGTAATTTCATGCCGTCGCCTGGTACGATTCCTTTTTACTTGCCGCCGGGCGGCGCGGGAGTTCGAGTGGATAGTGCGGTGTATCCCGGCTATACGATTTCCCCGCATTATGATTCAATGATCGCGAAGCTGATCGTATGGGGCTCCACTCGTGAGGAAGCGATCGCGCGGATGAAACGAGCACTTTCGGAGTTTGCCATCGAAGGCATTCGGACTACGATTCCGTTCCATTTAAAGCTTCTGAATCACTCCAAGTTCATTCAAGGAAACTTCGACATAAAGTTTCTTGAGGAGCATGATATTAACGTTCCGGAATGAGCAACCGACAAAGATGTGAACAACTAGTATAGTTTGTCATATTTCTTGCCGAATGTTATAGTATATTAACAAGATGCGGTTTATTGCTTGGCTTAAATGCTGAGTACGCGCAACTTTAAGGAGGTGTACAACCACCATGAGTACGATTGCTGCGGATTATGAGAAAACGGACATTGGCACCATTCAAATTGCACCTGAAGTCATTGAAGTAATCGCTGGATTAGCTGCGATTGAAGTGAAGGGCGTTGCTGGAATGAGCGGCGGGTTCGCCGGCGGCATAGTAGAGCTTCTTGGCCGTAAAAACTTATCCAAAGGTGTTAAGGTTGAAGTAGGTCAGCGCGAAGCTGCTGTAGATGTTTCCATAATCGTTGAGTACGGCAATAAGATTCCGGAGATCGCTTCGGAAATTCAACGAAATGTGAAACGCTCTATCGAGATGATGACTGGGCTCCACGTTGTTGAAGTGAACGTACATATTCACGATGTACATTTCAAAACGGCTGATAAACCGGAAGAAGAAGATTTCCATCATCGAGTAAAATAATTTGCAATGTTAATTGAATTCCGTACAACCCCCTCGTGAATGGGCATGCCGCTCGGCACAAGGGGGTTTTCATTCGGCTTGACAAGAGGAGGCGCTACGTTGGTTAAAGTCGTGGACAAGCTGCTTTTGTTTCTTTATAGCATTGTAATCGGATGCTTGTCTGTATTTCTGCTAAGCATAGGATTTGGCTGGATATCGAAGGACGTGATGAACGATCTTTTAACCGATTTATATCGGCTGGATTCCATTCAAATTACGCTAGCGGTAACGGGTGTCATCCTATTTGTATTGAGTTTGCGTTTTTTTATTGTATCGCTGATGCGCGGCTCCGCTTCGGCTCCATCTATTGATCAAAGAACCGACTTTGGAGATATCCGTATCTCACTTGAAACGATCGAAAACTTGGCGCTTAAAGCAGCATCCCGCCAGCGCGGAGTCAAAGATTTGCGCGCACGCATCCGAGCTACTGATGCAGGGCTTGATATTGTTATTCGCGCGGTTGTCGACGGTGAAAGTTCTATTCCAGTGCTTACAGAAGAGATTCAACGCGCCGTCAAAGAGCATGTAGAGGATATTGCTGGAATACCCGTTATGAATGTCGCCGTCTATGTGGCTAACATCATTCAAACGGGCACGTTTAAGAGTCGCGTGGAATAGAGGTGAGTTTGCTGATGTGGAGAGAGTTCTGGGCCATCTATGGGAAACGTGTTGCAGGGGCTGCATCGGGGCTTTTTTTCGGTTTCTTATATTTGTTCGTCGGTTTTTGGGACATGCTCTTTGTAGGACTGCTCGTCTCAATCGGTTATTGGATCGGCAAGCAGAAGGAATTAAATAACGGACCTATCTTTCCATGGCAGCGGCTTTGGTATGCGTTGTTAGAAAGATTTCGACCGTTTAGATGATCCTGTGGTCTCCTCCGTACTCCGGAATCCGGTTAGCCGCTTATTCGGGGCAGGGAGGAGATCATAGTTTTTTTTTTGGAAAGATGGATTTTAGGGAAGTACTAGAATAAATCAATATAATCGGCATTAATGCTGCCGTGGAGGTCACATGAAACGAAGATTAGCACGAGAAATTGCGATTTCAAGTTTATATCAAATGGAAATGAATGAGGTTTCGGCCTCAGACGCGGTCGATATGCTGATGGAAGAGCTTCGTCAAGATAATGAAATTGGTGCCGATCCTTCTGAGATTGGCAGCACGGACGAGTTTGTGCGTGAGCTGGTATACGGCGTTATGGAGCGGAAGCAAGCAATCGACGGCATGCTGCAGCAATTTTTGACGGGATGGCAGGTTGACCGTTTGTCTCGTGTCGACCGACAAGTACTGCGTCTCGCATGCTATGAAATGGTATTCCGGGATGATGTTCCACCGAAGGCGGCAATTAATGAGGCGATCGAGCTAGCAAAGCATTTCGGCACGGAGGAATCAGGTAAATTCGTTAACGGCGTGCTCGGTAAATTATTGCTCGGATTAAATGAATTAAAATCTTAAAAACAACAGGAAACGTTAAACATCGACTGAAAAGGAGACTGGAGCTATGTGCGCACAAATCATTGAAGGTAAAAAAATATCCGACCTTATACGTGAGGAAATGATTACGGAAACTGCAGCCCTTAAAGATAAGGGTGTCGTTCCTGGTCTGGCAGTAGTACTCGTAGGCGAGGATCCAGCCTCAAAGGTATATGTCGGCTCGAAAGAGAAGGCATGCCAGCAGCTTGGTTTTTATTCGGAAGTACACCGCTTGCCGGCGGCGACAAGCGAAGAAGATTTACTCGCTGTCATTGACCGTTTGAACAATCAATCTACGATTAACGGCATTCTTGTTCAATTGCCGCTTCCTAAACATATAAACGAGAAAGCCGTAATTGATGCTATCCGCGTCGACAAAGATGTGGACGGCTTCCATCCGGAGAGTGTAGGTAATTTAGTGATTGGCGATGATAGCTTACTGCCTTGCACACCTGCAGGAGTGATTGAGCTTATCAAACGGAGCGGAGTCGAAATTTCGGGTAAGCATGCAGTCATTATCGGCAGAAGCAATATTGTCGGTAAGCCTGTCGCCATGCTGCTGCTTCGTGAAAATGCTACCGTTACCATCTGTCACTCGCGCACCGCGAATATGGAAGAGATCGCTAAGCAAGCCGATATTCTTGTTGTAGCAATCGGTAAGGCAAAAGCAATTGACAGTAAATTTGTTAAACCAGGCGCAATTGTTATCGATGTGGGTATCAACCGGTTAGCTGACGGCAAGCTGGCAGGCGATGTGGATTATGAAGATTGTCTGGAATCAGCTGGATATATCACACCTGTACCTGGCGGCGTTGGTCCCATGACCATTACAATGCTTATGAAAAATACGATTACAGCGGCAAAAAGGGCAAACGGAATCAAGGAGTGACGTTTGGCATGGCGGATCAGCCACGTATTTATTCCATAAAAGAATTAAATCGTTATATCCGAATGAAGCTGGAATCGGATTCTTTGTTAGGTGATGTATGGCTTCGCGGTGAAATCTCGAATTTTACGCACCATTCAAGCGGGCATATGTATTTTACGCTGAAAGATAGCGACAGCCGTTTGAAATGCATTATGTTCGCGTCGCATAACCAACGGCTTCCGTTTATACCTCGTGAAGGTACGAAAGTAATTGCTAGAGGCAATATTTCGGTATATGAACGTGATGGCAATTATCAGTTTTACGTTACCGCCATGCAGCCGGACGGGATCGGAAGCTTGTATCTCGCTTATGAACAGCTCAAGAGCAAGCTGGATGCTGAAGGGTTGTTCGCCGAATCGCGCAAACGTCCTATCCCCCGTTTTCCGCGTGCTGTCGGAATCATTACTTCTCCGACAGGAGCAGCTGTACGTGATATTATTATAACACTGCAAAGACGTTATCCATCGATTCCGGTATACATATATCCAGTCCTAGTCCAAGGAACGCAAGCTGCACCGGCTATTGTGAAAGCAATAGAAGCTATGAACCGTTTTGGCGGGGCCGACGTATTAATTGTTGGACGCGGCGGAGGCTCGCTTGAAGAGCTATGGGCATTCAACGAAGAACTGGTTGCACGAAGCATTGCAGCTTCTTCCATTCCGGTTATTAGTGCGGTAGGACATGAGACTGATTTTACAATTGCTGATTTTGTAGCAGACTTACGTGCCGCCACGCCTACAGCGGCAGCAGAGCTTGCCGTACCGAACATAGCTGAACTGCAGCAGCAGTTGAAACGTCAGCAGCAGAGGCTCATACAAGCGATTCGTTTCCGGGTGCATGAGGATAAGGAGAATCTGCAGCGCATTCGGCGCTCGCCTTTTTTCATGCATCCGCGCAAATACTTGCTGGAGCAGGCGCAGCGGCTGGACCGGCTGAAGGAGCAGCTTGAGCAACGGACAAAGCGGATTGCCGAACGCGGACATTCCCGGTTAGCAAGACTTCAAACGGTGCTGGCCGGGCATCATCCGGGAGAACGAGTTGCTTTTGCGGCTAAGCGTTGGCAAAGTGCAGCCAGGCAGCTGGAGCAGTCGATGACGGCGGCCGTTAAGGAAAAGAAGCTGAAACTGCATGGAAGTATCCGTCAGTTGGATGCATTAAGCCCACTTAAAGTTATGTCAAGGGGCTATAGCTTGGTATATGACGAAAGCGAGCAACGGTTAATTAAATCGATGGACGATGTGCAGCTAGGTGACGTTGTGAAAGTAAAGGTTTCAGACGGTCAGCTGGAATGCCATGTATGGTCAATGAGAGGAGATCAAATCGATGGAAGCAACGAATAATAGCGAGCTCACCTTTGAGCAGGCGATGGAACGACTGGATACAATCGTTTCTAAGCTAGAGAACGGCGATGTTCCTTTAGAGACAGCAATCGAATTGTTTCAAGAGGGAATGAAGCTATCACAGCTATGCGGCGGCAAGCTTGAGCAAGTAGAACGTAAAATTGAAGTGTTAATTGAGACGGAGCAGGGCTTCCAGAAAAAAACGTTTGCGCCCGTAAACGAGGATAAAGGGGAATAAGCTTGAACGAGAGGGTAGCAATTAAAGAATACTTAACCCAATGCGCGGAGCTGACGGAAGCTTCGCTTAAGAAATCAATTCCAACTGAATGGGATGTTCCAGACCGTTTGCGGGAAGCGATGGTATACTCCCTTGAAGCAGGAGGCAAACGGCTTCGTCCAGCGCTTGTGCTTTCAGCAGCTGAAGCCGTATTCGGCAAGCCAGCATTGCGCGAAGCCGCTCTGCCGGTGGCTTGCGCTGTAGAATTTATTCACACCTATTCATTGATTCATGATGACTTGCCAGCCATGGATAATGACGACTTCCGCAGAGGCAAGCCGACTAATCACAAAGTGTTTGGAGAAGCGATGGCTATTTTGGCTGGAGATGCGCTCCTTACTCATGCCTTTCATTTGATTCCTCAAGCGGTACGCAAAGGCGGTATCAGTGCGGATGCAGCGCTTGCTATTGTAGAAGACCTTGCAAAGCTTGCAGGAGCTCCAGGTATGGTAGGCGGTCAAGTGGCTGATATGCTGGGCGAGCAAGGTATTACTTCAATTAGTGAGCTTGAATATATTCATCTTCATAAAACGAGTGATTTAATTGTTTTTTCGGTGACGGCAGGCGGCCGAATCGGCGGGGCAACCAATAAACAGCTTGAATTGCTGGCTCAATATGGTCGAAACATAGGTTTGGCTTTTCAAATTCAAGATGACATATTGGATTTAATCGGAGACGAGAAGAAGCTGGGTAAGAAAACGAACAGCGATGTGCAGCAGAACAAGGTTACTTATCCTTTTCTTATCGGCTTGGAAGAGAGCAAAGCTCAGGTTGAACGACTCACGCAAGCAGCAAAGTCTGCCGTGCTTGAAGCGGAGCTTTTGGCGCCGGAACGATTGCTTGAGATTGCTGATTATCTCGTTCAGCGCGATCATTAAACCAAAGATGCTTAGCTTTATTGGTTGGGAAACAAAGATCAGTATGTTATAATAGGAAAAATGTTGATGTTCATGGGACAGATGTCATAAGCTGTCCGCGAAAGCGAGGAAAGTAACGTGCTGCTTGATCAGATAAACGGACCTCAAGATTTGAAAGCTTTGACAACTGCGCAGCTAGTGCAGCTGGCCGGTGAAATCCGTCAGTTTCTTATTGAGAAGCTCTCCGTTACGGGTGGTCATCTCGCTCCGAATTTAGGAGTTGTAGAACTGACCCTAGCCATGCATTATTTATTTAACAGTCCGGATGATAAATTTATTTTTGATGTCGGACATCAATCATATGTTCATAAAATTTTAACCGGCCGCAAGGACCGGTTCGATACGCTGCGCAAATACAAAGGGTTGTGCGGTTTTGTAAAGCGATCTGAGAGCGAACACGATGTATGGGAAGCCGGGCATAGCAGTACATCTTTATCAGCTGCAATGGGTATGGCACTAGCTCGTGATTTGAAGGGCGAAAGCAACCGGGTCGTGGCAGTCATTGGTGATGGCGCTTTAACGGGCGGTATGGCTTTAGAAGCGTTAAATCATATCGGGCATGAAAAGAAAGATTTAATTGTCGTTCTAAATGATAATGAAATGTCGATCGCTCCAAACGTAGGCGCATTACATCACTATTTGGGGAAAATTCGTACCGACCGTCATTATCACAAAGCGAAAGACGAATTACAGCAATTATTGAACAAAATACCGGCTATTGGCGGGAAGCTTGCTAAAACAGCGGAGCGTTTTAAGGACAGCTTGAAATATTTGCTGGTGAGCGGCATTTTATTCGAACAGTTTGGTTTTACGTATTTAGGGCCGGTGGATGGTCACGATATCGAGCAAGTGCTTGATATTATGCGACAAGCGGATGCTATGCCGGGTCCCGTGCTTGTTCACGTGCTGACCGTGAAGGGGAAGGGGTATTCGCCTGCTGAAGCGGATTCATTCAAATGGCATGGCATTACGCCTTACAAAATTGAATCCGGCCAAGTGGTAAAAGCGGTTGGACCTCCTGTTTATACAGACGTGTTTGGTGACATGTTAATTGAATTAGCTGATAAGGATAATCGTATTGTCGCAGTTACGCCTGCGATGCCGGGCGGATCAGGCTTGCTAAAATTTGCGGAAAAGTATCCGAATCGAATGATTGACGTAGGGATTGCCGAGCAGCATGCGGCTACGATGTCGGCTGCACTAGCCATTGAAGGATTAAAGCCGGTATTCGCGGTTTACTCAACCTTCCTGCAGCGTGCTTATGACCAGGTTGTACACGATATTTGCCGTCAAAACTTGAACGTTGTATTTGCTATTGACCGTGCAGGCTTTGTCGGTCCTGATGGTGAAACGCATCATGGTGTTTATGATATATCATTTCTTAGACATATCCCGAATTTGGTTATTATGATGCCGAAGGATGAAAATGAGCTTAGACGCATGCTTAAGACAGCCGTTGACTACTGTGATGGACCAATTGCCGTACGTTACCCGCGGATTGCAGGATTAGGCGTTGAGATGGATGCAAATCCGCAATCACTGCCGATCGGCGAGTGGGAAACGGTTCGCGATGGTGATTCCGGAGTCATTTTGGCCATTGGACCGATGCTTCAGGTTGCCGAAGAGGCTGCTGAGCTTCTCAAACGCGAAGGTCTGAACGTCCAAATTGTGAATGCCCGGTTCATAAAGCCGCTGGATGAACAGATGTTATTATCTTTAGCCTCCGAAGGAAAGCAGATGATTGTGCTGGAGGAAGGCTCTGAACTAGGCGGTTTCGGCAGTTCTGTGCTTGAATTTTATTCGCTAAAAGGCATTTACGGTCTTCCTGTTCGAATAATAGGCGTACCGGATGTATTCGTCGAGCACGGTACGATAAAAGAGCAAAGGCAAGAAATCGGCTTAACTGCCGAGAGAGTGGCCACAGAGTTCAAAACCATGCTGCCACGCCGCATAAAGCGCGTAACCGGCCAGCAGTAAAGTTTGAAGGAGACAGATGACTACGACACCTAAAGAACGAATAGACGTGCTGTTGGTGGAGCGCGGTTTTTATGAAAGCAGAGAAAAGGCGAAAGCGGCGCTGATGGCGGGTCTCGTGCTGGTAGACGATGAGCCTGTTGATAAGAGCGGCATGAAAGTGGCACGAACGGCGGATATCAAGGTGAAAGGTGCCTTACATCCATACGTGAGCCGCGGAGGATTGAAGCTCGAGAAAGCAATTCGTACGTTCGATATCGATTTGAGAAATCGTGTCATGCTCGATATTGGCGCATCAACGGGGGGCTTTACGGACTGCGCTCTCCAGAATGGCGCTTCGTATGTTTATGCAATCGACGTTGGCTACAATCAGCTTGACTGGACGCTTAGACAAGATGAGCGAGTTCATGTAATGGAACGAACTAACTTTCGTTATATGCAGCCGGCAGATCTAAGCGGACCGCCGCCAACCTTCGCTTCAATTGATGTTTCTTTCATTTCATTGAAGCTCATTTTGCCTGCTTTATCGGCTTTACTCACAGTCGATTCCGGCATTGTCGCACTCATTAAGCCTCAATTCGAAGCAGGTAGGGAAAAAGTCGGAAAATCAGGTGTCGTCCGCGATTCAGCCGTGCATAAGGATGTACTGCGGACCGTACTGAATGCAGCCGCGCAATTGGGATATTCACTTGTGAACCTAACATTCTCCCCGATAACCGGCGGTGAAGGCAACATCGAGTTTTTAGCCTACTGGAAATGGACGTCAGAGCCTAATACAATTGTACCGGATGACGCTCAATTGGATGAACTGGTTAAACAAGCGAATCAAACGTTTACGACTGGAAAGTAAATAGCAGCAGCATGCCAATAAGGTGCCGAGCAGTATTTCATTACTGCTTGGGCATCTTTTTTCTTTACAGCGGCACTCTCTATTTGATAAACTAAAGAAAGCCAAACAAATGTTCGTCTACTAGACGGAACAGGAAAATGCTACCTTCTTATCGAACAATAAGTGATGAATCCATTTACGAATGGGGGACTGCTTATGGGAAAGTACGGAGACTGGTTTATTATGCTGCTAGCCGGAAGTTTGCTGCTATTTTGGTTGTTTAGAGCATTTTACCGTTGGCTGCATGAGCCTTCTAGCGTGAATCGCCTCAAGTTAGGCAAAGGCGGAGAGCTCTCTGCAAACGATGAGAATATTATGCTGCTCGAACAGGCTGGCTATGAAGTGAGCTCAGGTAAACATTTAATTCCGATTCCCATTGAGCTGGATGGCGTACCACTCGGAAGGGGAAGCCGGTTATATATTGATTATATTGCGGAAATGGATAACCATACATACATCGTTAAGACAGCGCGTGATCGGATGCCGATGGATTGGACGGCAAGCGGAGTCAGGGATCGGTTACTCGTTTATTCATTGCTGTTACCTGAATGCGCTGGCGTATTGTTCGTTGATGCTAAGGAGAAAGTAATACGCAAAATAACGTTTCACATCGCAGACTAATAGTCATGGAGGGTGTTTTATGAAAGGGATTCGCCAATATAGAATTAAGGAAATCATTACGAACCATCCTATCGAGACACAAGAGGAGCTTGTGGAAGCTCTGCGTGCCTCAGGAATGCAAGTGACGCAAGCAACCGTTTCGCGCGATATGAAGGAATTGATGCTTATTAAGGTACCAGCCGGAGAAGGTAAATACAAATATTCGATTCCACAGGAGCACCAGCGTCAAAATCCAATACACAAGCTAAAAAGAGCGTTGCTCGACCATTTTGTACATATAGATTTTACTGAAAATTTAGTCGTAATGAAGTGTTTGCCGGGAACGGCAAATACGATATGTGCGTTAATTGATAATATGGAATGGGCAGAAGTGATGGGAACCATTTGCGGTGACGATACGATATTAATGATCTGCAGAACGAAGAAGCAAAGCGGAGAAATTGTTGAACGATTGCTGGAGCTATTGAACTAAGGAGGGTATTTGCCATGCTGCGTGAGTTATCTATAAGGAATTTAGCGGTAATTGAAGAAGTAAACGTTACTTTTCATCATGGATTTCATGTGTTGACAGGAGAAACAGGAGCAGGGAAATCGATATTAATCGATGCACTTAGCTTAGTTGTCGGCGGTAGAGGCTCTGCAGACATGGTGAGGTACGGTTGTGACAAAGCCGAAATGGAAGCGATGTTTGACCTTTCAACCGGTCATCCTGTGTGGAAAGTGCTCACAAAGCTTGGCGTGCAGTTCTCCTCCGATGAGATGCTTGTGATAAGACGTGAGCTGTCATCGCATGGCAAGAGCAGCAGTCGCGTCAACGGTCAGCTTGTAACGATGACTATGCTCCGTGAAATTGGAGAATGCCTCGTTAACATTCACGGACAGCATGAGCATCAATCATTACTCCGTACGGAGCAGCATCTGGAGTGGCTCGATTTGTTTGCAGGCGATTTGTTGATCGAGCGCAAACAAAATTATCGTGCTGTTTTCAGCCAGCTTCAGCAGGCAAGAGCATCTTTGCGTGAGCTTGAAATTTCAACAAGACAGAATGTGCAAATGCTTGATTTGTACCGTTTTCAAATCGAGGAAATCTCAAATGCGAAGTTAAAGCTGCATGAAGACGAATTACTTAGCGAACAACGGCGCAAGCTAATGTATGCAGGTAAGAGAATGGATGCTGTCTCAGAGGCCTATTCGCTGTTGTATGGAGGCAAAGGCTTAGATGCGGTAAGCAAAGCGATTGCGAAAATTATTGACATTCAAACATACGACGCAGCTAACTTAAGTCCTTTACTAGAGCAGCTGCAGTCGGCTTTTTATCAAGCTGAAGATGCGGCTTTCCAATTACGCGATTATCGCGATGGCATAGAATCTGATCCTGAACTGCTTTCGCAGGTGGATGATAGGCTCGATCTTATAAATGGATTGAAGCGCAAGTATGGTGAGACAATACCAGATATATTGGCTTATTTGGAACGGACAACTGCCGATCGCGATAAGATTGAGAATCGTGACCAGCTGCTTGAAGAGCTTCGTGTAGTGGAGACGCGCCTGCATGATCAAGCATTGGAATTAGCGAAGGAACTGTCGCAGCTGCGTGAACATGCAGCTGCACGGTTGTCGGAATCGATCGAGAAAGAACTTGAGCAGCTGCAAATGCCTTCTGCAAAGTTCCGTGTACAGATTGATCACTCCTTTGCAAATGCAGGTGAGGAACGGCAAATTCGATTGCACTCCAATGGAATGGATGAAGCGGTCTTTATGCTGTCCACGAATCCTGGAGAGCCATTGAAGCCATTAAACAAAATCGCGTCGGGCGGTGAAATGTCACGAATTATGCTTGCGCTCAAGAGCATCTTTGCTGAAATCGACCAGGTTCCTGTTCTTATATTTGATGAAGTCGACACAGGTGTTAGCGGACGCGCGGCACAAGCTATAGCAGAGAAGATGTCAAAGCTGGCAGCAAAGTGCCAGGTGTTCTCCATTACACATTTGCCGCAGGTGGCATGTATGGCGGATCATCATTACGAAATACGCAAGCAGGTTATCGATGCCCGGACATCAACTTCAGTGGCCGAATTAACCGGTACGGTACGTATCGAAGAGCTTGCCCGCATGCTTGGCGGCGTAGAAGTGACGGAAAAAACAAGGCATCACGCACAAGAAATGCTTGATTTGGCGCATCGCCAGAAGGGAGCGTAATGGAAGCCATTCAGGGAATGTTTTTGCGGACATAAAACATTCGGGGCGGGGTACCTTAAAGGTACGCCACTGGCGATAAAGCCTTTTACGTCATGCGATGGAATTACAGGGAGCGTGAAATCATTGAACTCCAATCAACGGAAGCGATGGTTTGGCCTGGTTCTCGTTATCTTCATTTGCATGATCGGAAGCTCCACCCCGTTTCAACAATTTGCCGCAATCCCGAATGAACTTCGTTTATTTTCGGGGCAACAGAAACGATTGCAATATGGAGTGCCCGTTCATGCTGAAGTTACCGTCGACCCTCATATGCTTCAGATTAACGGATCTACAAGCAACTCACTGTCCGTCAATTTGAATGAACCGCTGTCATTACAATCAAGTCATAGTGGCCAGACCAGTATGAAAGTGAAATTATTTGGTAAAATTCCATTTAAGACGGTAAAAGTCAATGTTGTTCCTGATTTGCGTGTTATACCCGGGGGACAAACGATTGGTGTTAAGGTCAAGTCAGCCGGAATATTGGTTGTAGGTCATCATCAGGTAACAGGCAACGATGGAATGAAGAAATCCCCTGGAGAAGCAGCAGGACTGCGATTAGGTGATTTAATCGTCAAGATTAATGGTACAAATATTAACGAAGTACACAAAGTTGCGGAGCTTAGTGAGAAAGCGGGCAATAACAAGCAGCCCCTAGAAGTAATGTATAAGCGTAATGGCCAATTGGCAGAGACAAAGCTAAGTCCAGTATTTGATGCAGAGGATAAAGCTTGGAGATTAGGCTTATATATCCGCGATTCAGCTGCAGGTGTGGGCACCTTAACGTTTTATGCTCCTGATCAAGGCGTTTACGGGGCGTTAGGACATGTTATAACCGATTTAGATACACAAACACCGATTGAGGTTGGAGAAGGGCAAATTTTACAATCAAGTGTAACATCCATTAACAAAAGCCAAAATGGCGAGCCGGGAGAAAAACGTGCTCATTTTGTAAAAGAAAGCAAAATATTAGGCAATGTTGAGCGAAATACTCCGTTTGGCATTTTCGGCAAAATGAATGAAGTACCTATGCATAGCTACAGTGAAAAATCAGTGCCCGTAGCGTTTGCCGAAGATGTCAAAGAAGGGCCAGCGCAAATTTTGACTGTAGTAAATGGACAGAAGGTAGAACGTTTCAACATTGAAATTGTACATGTTTCAAAGCAATCGGGACCAGCTACAAAAGGAATGGTCATTAAAATTACGGATAAACGGTTGTTGAGCAAAACAGGCGGTATCGTACAAGGAATGTCGGGTAGTCCAATTATTCAAGATGGTAAATTAGTTGGCGCTGTAACTCATGTATTTGTAAATGATCCTTCTTCTGGGTATGGATGCTTTATTGAATGGATGTTACAGGACGCAGGCGTCTTGCTTAAATCAACTAATGGACGTATTGGGACAGCAGCATAAGGCATGTATTGTTATTGAAAAACGTCTGCTAAGGCCGATGATGCTGAAGCAGACGTTTTTCTCTTTTTTGAACTTCACATTAAAATAAGCAGCTAACTTTAATTAGAATGAATTTTGTCGAAGAAGAACGAATGATATCGTTACTTGTAATAAATTTTTAATTATATCGAAAAGGCGTAAAAAAATAAAGAAAAATAATTTTCGACAGAAGGAATTCATTGCCTCGTGTCGAAAACTTTAGTTAGACAACAAGTGAACGATACCATCAATATCAATTAAGGGAGGACCATACCTTGCATAAGATCGAAGTATTATTGGCAGATGACAACAGAGAATTTACTAACCTGTTATCGGAATACATATCCGAACAAAGTGATATGAGTGTGAGTGGAGTCGCCTATAACGGAGAAGAGGTATTAAGACATTTGGATGAAACAAGAAAAGTACCGGATGTACTTATTCTTGATATTATTATGCCTCATTTAGATGGTTTGGGCGTTCTTGAGCGTTTGAAGGAAATGAACTTGACCCCTATGCCTAAAATTATTATGCTGACAGCGTTTGGCCAAGAAAATATTACGCAAAAAGCGGTACAGCTTGGTGCTTCTTATTATATTTTGAAGCCGTTTGACATGGACGTATTAGCGAACCGTATCCGTCAGCTCGTTGGTAATCCTACCTATTCATCGACTGGTAACTTTACCTCTACCTCGTCCGGGCTCAAATCAAATGTCGTGCCAATTGCAAAGGGCAAGAACCTGGATGCGAACATTACGAGCATCATCCATGAAATTGGAGTACCGGCCCATATTAAAGGATACCAATATTTGCGTGAAGCCATTACGATGGTGTACAACAACATCGAAATTCTAGGCGCAATTACGAAAACTCTTTATCCGGCAATCGCCGAAAAATTCAAAACGACTCCTTCCCGGGTCGAACGCGCGATCCGTCACGCGATTGAAGTAGCATGGACACGAGGCAATATCGACAGCATCAGCCATCTGTTCGGCTACACGATCAACATCAGCAAGTCGAAGCCGACCAATAGCGAATTTATTGCGATGGTTGCTGACAAGCTGCGGATCGAGCATAAAGTCTCGTGAAAAGAAGATTAATGAGTCCTTAAGATGCAAACAACTAATACCACTTGTTTATTGGTTTTCTCAAACCAGTAAGGAAGTGGTGTTTTTTATCATTTTGCAGATTTGCTGATCAATAAAACAAAAAAAGGCTACCTTAGGATGCCTTTAATTGTAAACAACTCTTCTGTTTAGATAAACATTGTGACCATATTTCTTAATTAATCCGGATGATTCTGCTTTAATAAAGGAATGAATTTCTTTCAGACGTTGATTGCTCGGTTGAATAGTCTCTTTGACTTTACCGTCTACAAATACATCAAATACGATTTTCATCATCACACCTCATTTTCTCTTGTTGATCTCATAATAATGCAACTGTATTATGGAATGATAAAACGTAATTGATAAATATGTAATTATTAAATGAATTCATTATCGCAATGTAAAATTAAGGTCAGGAGCGATTCGATGAGAGCGGTGTACGCAGGAAGCTTTGACCCGATTACGCTCGGTCATGTGTCTGTAATTGAAAGAGCATTTCAATTGTTTAGCGAAGTTCATATCATCGTAGCTAATAATCGGTCGAAACAGCATCACTTTACGATCGAACAAAGAACGGAATTAGTTAGCCTTTCCATTACAAATGATGAAAAAATAATAATTGTTCCCTATGAAGGTATTGTCGCAAATTATGTGAATGAAAATAATATTAACGTCGTTATTCGCGGTATTAGAAATGCAACGGATCTAGAGTATGAACTGCAGCTGGAGCAATATATTCGAAATACGACATTGGCAGACACCATTTATCTGTCACCCTATACGCATTACATGCAAACGAGCAGTTCTCTCGTTCGTATGTTTCTTATGTCCGATAAGACGGAGCTTGCTGCATCGTACATGGTTCCCAAAGCATACATGAAAATGCTGGAGTACGTGGAGTAAAGTAAAATAAATCATATTCCTGGGAATAAGAAAAACCGCCGATTCTTGGATTGGTGACATCCAGTGTTCTGCGGTTTTATATGCTTGATTATAAATGACTAATAGAATAATTCTTAGCCTTGCGGCTTAGGCGGACGAGGGAGTTTTTGCTTGAAACGAGGGGCTACGTAATTGCGCTTCCGATCACGGAAAAAAGTCCAGCCGCCGATAAAGCCAGCACCTGCAAAAAACATAATGAATCCGAGCAAAAACTTCAGCCACTGAAAATCCGGTGTTACGGCATCATTTCCGAATTCAGAGAAATAAATAAAGACAGAATCCTTCATTTTGAGAAATCCGAAGCATGCAAGCAAGCCTGGTATAACGAGCATTAAAATAGCGATAAAACGGGCGGCAACTAATTTCATAAACGTAGCGTCTCCTTGTCGGTCAAAATAAACAGTTAGCTCTATCATACCTTTTTACGCAAAGAGTGTCTATTTCGTAAATGGACGATGTAAACGTCAGTAAAAACAGGTACAATAGAAATGAATGTCATGTTACAATGCGAATGGGCAATAACAGATCGTGTTGAATAGCTATAAGCATATATTGATGGTAATCATGGAGGGAATGAATATTATGGCTATTCAGGTGGATGTAGCTGTGCTTGGAGGCGGACCCGGGGGGTATACGGCCGCAATTCGAGCAGCTCAGCTTGGCAAGTCCGTAGCAATTATAGAAATGGACAAGCTGGGCGGAACCTGCTTACATAAAGGCTGTATTCCAAGCAAATCGCTGCTGCGCAGTGCAGAGGTATATTCGACACTGCTAGATGCAAGTACATACGGTATACAGGTATCGGAAGGCTCAATCTCGCTTGATTTTGGAAAAGTGCAGCTTCGTAAGGAGCAAACAGTGGACCAGCTTTATCGGGGATTACAAGGCTTAATGAAAAAGAACGGTATCCAAATCATTCAGGGAAAAGGCAGAGTTATCGGCCCTTCCATTTTCTCCCCGCGAAGCGGTTCGCTCGCTGTTGAGCTTCCAGACGGTGAAATGGAATCGGTCGTATCGACAAACCTTATTATTGCGACAGGCTCAAGACCGCGCACGTTACCAGGACTGATACCTGATGGTGAATACATCTTGACGAGCGATGAAGCGTTAGTCATGGAGAAGCTGCCTGCCTCGATCATAATTGTGGGTGGTGGCGTCATTGGCGTTGAATGGGCTTCGCTTTTGCACGATTTTGGCGTTCATGTGACGTTGGTAGAAGCGGGATCTCGATTGCTGCCAGGCGAAGATACTGAAATTTCTGCTGAGCTGACAAAATTGCTGCGTATCCGCGGTGTCCGTATTTTAACTGGGGTTCAGCTTATGACAGAGCAATTTAAGGGAGTAAACGGGGAAGTTTCGATTGCTGCGAGCACGCCTGACGGCGATGTGATACTGACCGCTGAGAAGCTCCTTTTGTCGGTAGGACGGCAAGCTAACATGGAAGGCATCGGTCTTGAAAATACAGATATTCGTACAAGCAATGGTACAATTGAGGTCAATACCTTCGGACAAACGAGCGAGCCTCATATTTATGCGATAGGGGATGTCGTTGGAGGCGTTCAGCTGGCGCACGCTGCTGCTCATGAGGGATTAATCGCTGCGGAGCACATTAGCGGAGCAAAGCCTGCTGCTGTAGAGCATCATCTGATTCCCCGTTGTATATATTCCAGACCGGAAATAGCTTCCTATGGATTAACGGAGGACGGTGCCCGTTCGAAGGGGCATGATATTAAGACCGGTAAAATTCCTTTCCAAGCGATCGGCAAAGCGCTTGTATTAGGGGAGAAGGATGGTTTCGTCAAAGTCATTGCTGACCGGAAGACAAATGATATCGTCGGCGTTCATATGATTGGCGCCCACGCGACGGACCTTATTTCCGAGGCGGCTCTTGCAGGCGTGCTAAATGCAACGCCATGGGAGGTCGGACAAATGATTCATCCGCATCCGACGCTTGCAGAGGCACTTGGCGAAGCGATGCTGGCGGTTGACGGCAAAGCGATTTCGTTCTAAGGAAGACAGTTTTCTTTTTGCGGCGATTGCGGTTATAATGTATATTATCAAGTCTTAGTACCAGGTTATAATAGTAGGTAAAAGGAGGAACACCTTATGACCCAATTCGCTTCTACTGGGCAAAATGTTCATCATTTGGAATTAGGGCTTAGCGATGAGCAAGCAATTGATATGTATGCAACGATGGTGACAGCACGTAAGTTCGATGAGCGTATGCTGCTGCTGCAGCGTGCCGGTAAAATTAACTTTCACGTTTCCGGTGTCGGTCAAGAGGTCGCACAGGTCGCGGCCGCTTTCGCGCTGGATCGTGAAAACGATTATTTTTTACCGTATTACCGGGATTATGGTTTCGTCCTTTCGGTAGGTATGACGCTGCGTGATTTGCTGCTTTCCGTATTTGCAAAAGCGGAGGACCCGAACAGCGGCGGCCGGCAAATGCCGGGTCACTTTGGCTCCAAGAAGCTGCGTATCGTAACGGGCTCCAGTCCGGTAACGACGCAGGTTCCACATGCGGTAGGCATCGCGCTCGCTGCGAAAATGAAAAAGAAACCCCTTGTCAGCTTCGTGACGTTCGGTGAAGGCTCCAGCAATCAGGGTGACTTCCATGAAGGCTTAAACTTTGCAGGCGTGCATAAGCTGCCTGTTATTTTCATGTGTGAAAATAATCAATATGCCATTTCCGTACCCATCCATAAGCAGCTGGGAGGCAAGGTCGCTGACCGGGCACTCGGATACGGCTTCCCTGGCGTACAGGTTGACGGCAACGATGCATTGGAAGTATTCCGAGTCGTGAAGGAAGCGCGTGAACGCGCAATTGCAGGTGTTGGTCCTACGTTGATTGAAGCGATAATGTACCGTATCTCGCCGCACTCGACGTCAGATAACGACCTCGCTTACCGTACGAAGGAAGAGGTCGATCTTAACCGTGCGAAAGACGGCATTCCGAAATTTAAACAATATTTAATGGATTGCGGCATTTGGTCAGAAGAGCTCGAAATGGAGCTTCAGGCAAAAATTCGTAAGCTGCTTGACGAAGCAACCGAATATGGCGATAAAGCGCCGTTCCCTTCACCTGAATCAACGCTGCTGCATGTTTATGCGGATGATGCTGAGCAAGGGAGGAATAACTAATGGCAGTAATCGAGTACATTGACGCGATTCGGCTCGCAATGAAGGAAGAGATGGAGCGGGATGAGGACGTGTTCGTTCTCGGGGAGGACGTTGGTCTTAAAGGCGGCGTGTTTACGACGACGAAAGGGCTCATGGAGCAGTTCGGCGAGCTTCGAGCGCTTGATACACCGCTTGCGGAGTCCGCTATAGCCGGCGTTGCGATCGGAGCTGCGATGTATGGTATGAAGCCGATTGCGGAAATGCAATATTCCGATTTCATGTTTCCGGCAACGAATCAAATTATAAGCGAAGCGGCCAAAATCCGTTACCGCTCTAACAATGACTGGACATGTCCGCTCGTGATCCGCGCGCCTATCGGCGGCGGTATTTTTGGCGGCTTGTACCATTCTCAATGTACGGAATCGGTATTTTTCGGAACGCCTGGCTTGAAAATTGTCGCGCCTTACACGGCTTATGATGCAAAGGGGCTGCTTAAAGCGGCCGTACGTGATCCTGATCCGGTGCTTTATTTTGAGCACAAGAAATGCTACAAGCTTATTACCGGCGATGTGCCGGATTCCGACTATATTGTGCCGATTGGTAAAGCGAACGTGCTTCGCGAGGGGGAAGACATTACTGTTATCGGCTACAGTCTTCCGCTTCACTTTGTGGAGCAGGCAGCGGCTGAGCTTGCCGCGGAGGGGATAAGCGCGCATGTTCTCGATCTGCGGACGCTTCAACCGCTCGACAAAGAAGGGATTCTTGAAGCGGTGCGTAAAACCGGTAAAGTTCTTATTATTCATGAGGATAACAAAACAGGTGGAGTCGGTGCAGAGGTATCGGCTATTATCTCGGAAGAGCTCTTGTTTGAGCTTGATGCGCCAATTATGAGGCTTTGCGGACCGGATGTTCCAGCGATGCCGATTAATCCGCCGGGCGAGAAGTTTTTTATGCTTAATAAAGAAAAAGTGAAAGAGGCCATGCGGCATTTGGCGCTTTATTAAAATATAAGTATGTAAAAGTTTGACGTACACACATCGCTTATATTTCACCGCGAAACGTATGCTGCGCCGCAAGTGGATGGCGTCAGCCGTTTACGCTTGGGCCGATTGGGAGATGAGAATCATGAAAACAATGACGGAAATCGTCGTACCGCAGCTTGCGGAATCGCTTGTATCGGCCACCATAGATAAATGGCTGAAGCAGCCTGGTGATCGGGTTGATATATACGAGCCTATCTGTGAAATTCTTACGGATAAAGTTAATGCGGAGCTGCCTTCGACAGTGGCAGGTACGTTTATCAAAATTTTGGTCGGTAAGGGTGAGACGGTACCGGTCGGAACGCCGATTTGTTTAATTGAGACCGAAGGGGCTGCTGATACGGGAAGCCGGTCGGCTGATTCACAGCCGGACTATACAGGCTCGGTTCCAGCTTCACCGACTGCTGAAATGCAAGTGGAATCCGAGGATGCGCCTATGCGTAACCGGTTCTCGCCTGCTGTACAACAGCTGGCAGCTGAGCATAATATTCGATTAACGGATGTGCCTGGTACTGGTCTTGGCGGTCGTATTACCCGCAAGGACGTGCTTGCGTACGTTGCTTCAGGAGCCGGTAGATCGGTCAATGCTACAAGTAGCAGTACAGCGTCAGAAGCGCTTCGCACCGTAGATCCGGCTGCGCAGGTTCGTTCCTCAGGACTGCACTTGACCGAAACTCCGAGATTGCCGAAAATCGAGGTTGAGGGATCTGCCGGTATTGGCCGCGGGGATAGCTTTATTGACGTAACGCCAATCCGTAATACGATTGCACGCAATATGAGACAAAGCGTTAGCGAAATTCCGCATGCATGGACGATGATTGAGGTGGATGTTACGAATCTCGTGCTGCTTCGCAATAAGCTGAAGGATGAATTCATGAAGCGCGAAGGAATTAACTTGACGTATTTGGCCTTTTTGCTCAAGGCTGTCGTAAATGCCATTAAGGACTTCCCGATCATGAACTCAATGTGGGCGGTCGATAAAATTATTGTGAAGCGGGATATCAATATTTCACTTGCGGTTGGGACGGAGGATTCCGTTCTAACGCCGGTTATCAAAAATGCCGATCACAAAAATGTAGCCGGCTTAGCAAAAGAAATTGATGAGCTTGCACGAAAAACACGCGAAGGCAAGCTGACGCTTTCTGATATGCAGGGCGGTACATTCACGGTGAACAATACCGGCTCTTTCGGATCCATTCTATCTTATCCGATCATTAACTATCCGCAAGCTGCCATCTTAACCTTTGAATCCATTGTCAAGCGTCCGGTTGTCATTAATGACATGTTGGCTGTCCGTTCAATGGCAAACCTTTGCCTGTCGCTGGATCATCGGATTTTGGACGGTGTTATTTGCGGACGTTTCCTGCAGCGGGTGAAGGACAATTTAGAAAGCTTCAATACGGAAAGCAAATTGTATTAGAAATGGGAGGAACCAACATGGCTGAGGCGGAAAACGCAAATAGCTTGAGACGGTTGGATGCCCGCTATATAGGAAAACTCGAATACGCTGAAGCGTGGGAGCTGCAAAAAACATACGTGAAACAAATCGATCAGGAGGAGCGTCAAGAGACGCTGCTCCTTCTTCAGCATCCGCCGACCTATACAATCGGTTCCGACCGCAACCCGGAGCACCTGCTGCTTAATGAAGCAGAACTAGAGGAGCGGGGGATTACGCTGTTCCAGATCGATCGGGGCGGCGATATTACCTATCACGGACCGGGTCAGCTGGTCGGATATCCACTGCTTTATTTGGAAGCTGAAGGTCTAGATTTACATGCTTATTTGCGCAGCCTGGAGCAGGTCATTATCAATTGGCTTGCCGAGTATGGAATAGAAGCGGGCAGAAAACCGGAATATACAGGAGTGTGGGTGGGGGATCTGAAAATAGCCGCCATCGGGGTGAAATTTAATAAAGCCCGGCATCGGCGGGGCTTTATTACAAGTCATGGCTTCGCTCTAAATATAAAGGCTGGAATTGCCGCTGAAGGATTTAGCGGCATCGTCCCTTGCGGAATTGAGCAATACGGCGTCACGTCGTTCAATGATTTGACCGGACGGGAGCTGTCGGTTGAGGAAGCGGCGAATCAATTGCTCCCTTATTTTGTGAAAGAGTTTAAATATGAATTAATAAAATAACGAACCCAGTCCGGCGACCAAGGTGGATAATAGCAATGCGGATACGAGTATAATGGCAACAATACGTATTAATTGCTCTCTGCGCATTCAGAAAAACTCCTTTCATGTTTGAACATCATAGATTGGCACTAGCCTGTCTTTACTCTATTGTATACGAAAATAACGGACGGAGGAAACGTAAATGATTGCAAAGGACCGGTTAGTTGACGAGTTTATGGAACTAGTGCGTGTCGATAGCGAAACGAAGCATGAGCAGGAAATAAGCAGGGTGCTTAAGCACAAGTTTGAAGCACTCGGGCTGCAAATCAGCGAAGACGATGCGGCGTCAAAAACGGGACACGGAGCAGGAAATTTATTTGCTTTCTGGGAAGCGAACGGAGCTGACGAATCTGCTCCAACTATTTTTTTTACCTGCCATATGGATACCGTCACGCCGGGAGTGGGCATTAAACCTCAGCTGGATACGGACGGCTATATCCGCAGTGACGGCACCACCATTCTTGGAGCTGACGACAAAGCAGGCATAGCGGCAATATTTGAAGCGATTCGCGTCGTAAAGGAGCAGTCTATTCCCCATGGGCGTATACAGTTTGTAATAACCGTAGGCGAGGAGTCAGGTCTTTTAGGTGCACGCGCGCTTGATGCATCGAAGCTTATTGCTAAATTTGGTTATGCGCTTGATTCAAATGGGGCGATTGGCGATATTGCGGTCGCTGCGCCGACGCAAGCAAAGGTAACGATTAAAATGTACGGCCGTTCGGCGCACGCGGGCGTTAATCCTGAGGATGGGATAAGCGCGATTCAGGTTGCTGGTAAAGCGATCGCTCGAATGCCGCTGGGGCGTATTGATGAAGAGACGACTGCTAACATTGGCAGATTTGAAGGCGGAGGAGCTACGAATATCGTTTGCGACTTCGTAAGACTGGATGCAGAGGCTCGCAGTATTGTGCAGCATAAGTTGGACAGTCAAATTGAGGCCATGCGGAAAGCAGTCGAAAGCGCTGCGGAGGAGTTTGGAGCACGCGGAGAGCTGGAGAGTGAAATTATTTATCCTGCTTACCAGTACGATGACCAGGACCCGGTTGTTCAACTGGCCAAAAAGGCGATTACAGCTATAGGACGTACTCCGCGAACGTTTCATTCCGGAGGCGGCAGCGATGCGAATATTTTTAACGGCTTAGGCGTTCCAACCGTTAATTTAGCAGTCGGCTATGAGCACATTCATACAACGAAAGAACAAATTAAGGTTGAGGATTTAGTTAAAACGACTGAGCTTGTCGTAGAGATTATTAAACAAGCTGCAGCTGCGGAGTAGCAAGAACGGGATGAGCAGACAAATAAGAATCGCTTAAGAAGCTGGTAATTGTCTGGGGATTAAAAGACAGAAAGCCCTTCAATCCTATTAGCTTCAGCACTTGCTGAAATAGGATGGAGGGTTTTCCGTTTTTATTTCACAGCTTAACGTTTTTGCTGACGCGAACGATTAATTCGCTTTTCCTGATTGGGCACGGCGTCCAGTAATGACGTTGGTATATTCGCTCACTAGGCTCTTTGATGCGGACGATGCAGAAAGCTTGCGCAGCTGATGACGAATTTCCCAGCCCTTGCCGACCAATCGAATTTGATTTGAAACTACATATTGTTTCATTTTATCCGCCCCTGTCGATTTGATATAATGATAGATATGCAGGGGTAGGACAAGATATGCTGAACAGACTAACTCAAATAAAAGGAGTCGATAAAAGGTGGACGAGAAACAAGCAGCTCCGTTATGGCGCGAGGAAACTATTAAGACGGACCCGATATTCGAAGGCAAAATGATTTCTTTGCAAGTGGACACAGTCACTCTAGCAGATGGCAGAACGGCTACGAGAGAAATTGTAAAGCATCCGGGGGCAGCGGCAGTTATGGCGTTATTGGACGGAAAGCTGCTCGTCGTTGAACAGTTCAGAAAACCGCTCGAAAAATTTCAAATCGAAATTCCGGCCGGCAAGCTTGATCCAGGCGAAGATCCGCTTACCGCTGCTGCCCGCGAGCTGGAAGAAGAGACAGGCTACCGCGCAAAGGGACTTAAACTGCTAAGCGCTTTTTACACCTCACCCGGCTTTGCCGATGAGAAGCTGTACGTTTATTTCACCGATCAAGTCGAGCTCGGCGTGCAAAATCCCGATGAAGACGAAGATCTCAAAGTAGAAGCCATCACCCTCGAACAAGCAGAAGCTTACATTACAGAAGGCCGCATCAGTGATGCCAAAACTATCCTCGCTGTCTACGCATGGAAGCTCTACACACTAACGGGTCGGCTCTAACCGACCCCCGTCATACCTCTCCCCAAACCCTCATACAATAAATAGACAACCCCCAACAAATAAACTCACTGATATTTTTTACTCATAGCTGTTCTAAACGTTAAGCGTATCCCAAAGAACGAAAGCGATCCACCACAAACGAAACTGACAAGCATCTCACTAACTCCCACGTTAGTCAGATGCTCTAAACAGGCAGCAAAGTCCACCAAACGTTAAGCGTGTCACGCAGGGACGAAAGCGATCCATCACAAAACTAAACTGACAATCATCTCACTAACTCCCTCGTTAGTCGGATGCTCTAATCAGGCAGCAAAGTCCCACCAAATGCTAAGCGTGTCCCAAAGGGACGAAAGCGATCTACCACCAATATAACTAAAGTACACCTCTGAATTTCCCTCGTTAGTCCAATTGCGGGTGTCCAGAGGGCGCAGCCCTTGGGGCCCTCCCTTGGAAGGGAGGGGTTGGGTGGGTTCGAAAGCCCTTAAGGGTCAGGGTATACGTTGGTTTGGGTGGGTTCGAAAAGCCCTTGAGGGTTTGGGTGTACGTTAGTTTAGGTGGGTTCGAATGCCCTTAAAGATCGGGGTGTACGTTGGTTTGGGTGGGTTCGAAAAGCACTTGAGGGTTTGGGTGTCAATTTAGGAGGAACTTAAATGATAAAAAACCAACTTTCACTATATGTATTTGTTTCCGTATTGTTCGTCGTCGGCGTCATATTCGGTGCGCTGATGGTGAATGCCCTGACGCTCGAGCAGCAGCAGGAGCTAGCTCAAGATGTGGATCAGTATGTCCAGCTCATGAATAATGGAAATGGCTTTGGTGAGGTACAATCGTTCTGGGAACGGTTTATTTTCCATAGCAAATGGCTGCTCCTATTATGGCTGCTCGGTATTACCGTTGTCGGCATTCCGGGTGTGCTTGCGCTCAATTTTTTGAAGGGTGCGCTGGTAGGCTTTTCGGTAGGAACGCTCATTAATCAATACGCTTGGAAAGGTGTGCTTTTCTCGCTTGTGTCGATCGCGCCGCAAAATATTATCGCCGTACCCGCGATGGTAATTACGAGCGCAGCAGCCATTTCGTTCTCCATGTTTGTCATTAAAAACAGACTGATGCAGCAGAAGGGAGCACTCGCTCCCCAGCTGGGTTCGTTCACGTCGACAGCTGTGCTTATGCTCATGATGTTCGCAGGGGCGGCGCTGCTTGAAGCCTTTGTTTCACCTGTACTTATCAGCTGGGTATCACCGCTTCTATCGTCTGCAAACGCCACAATGTGACACCAAAATGTTTGACTTTATTACAGGTTAGCACCTATAATGAAAGGAAACGTTTCCTGAAAAAGGCGCAGACATGTAGTAGGGGGGAAATCATGGAAGCCCGGATTGAGAAGATCAAACAACAGTTGCAGTCGCAGGGCTACAAATTAACCCCGCAGCGTGAAGCAACGGTTCGAGTTTTGCTTGAGAATGAAGACGACCACCTAAGCGCTGAAGATGTATTTATGCTAGTAAAGGATAAAGCCCCGGAAATCGGACTTGCAACGGTCTATCGGACATTGGAATTGCTCAGCGAAATGCACGTTGTCGAAAAGTTGAATTTCGGCGATGGGGTTGCAAGGTACGATTTGCGTACGGATAGTAACAAGCATCATCATCATCACTTAATATGTGTACAATGTGGCTCAATGGATGAAATTAAAGAAGATTGGCTTTTGCCATTAGAAGAACGGCTTGAGCAGGAATATGGGTTCTTTGTAATCGACCATCGGCTTGATTTTCAAGGCGTTTGCCGTCGCTGCAAAGAAAAAAATGACATCGCGAAACCAAATGGAAATCAATTATAAACGGCTTTGCTGCCCAGCATAACTGGATGGCAAAGCCGTTTTGGCCTTTTTATGCGTTAAAAATCTTATCCAGCTGCATTAAACCGGCTCCTTGGGAACGTATGCCAAAGCCTTTCAGTTTTTTCGCTCGTCTGCGAAGTTTTATTTTCACCGCTGAAGGACTTAGGCCTGATTTGCCGGCAAGGAGCAACGCCGCACCGCCTGCAACATGCGGAGCAGACATACTCGTGCCGGATAGCTTAATATACTTTTGATTCAGCCAGGTTGATAATATATTTTGACCAGGAGCGGTCAATCCGATTCCTTTGCCTCTGCTGCTGAAGCTGGCGATTCTATTCGAACGAGTAGATGCGGCGACTGCAATAGTCTCCGAAAAAGAAGCAGGCTCGTCTATTTTCCCGCTTGATTTTCCAGAGTTGCCTGCGGATGCAACAATGACAATTCCTTGCCTATACGCACGCCGTACCGCATTGTGCAAGGTGCCGCTGCTCTCTGTGCCGAGCAGACCGAAGCTCATATTAATGACGTGCATCCGATTTGATATACACCAATCGATTCCTTCAACAATATCCGATACATAACCATCGCCGTTCTTATCGAGCGCTTTAACCGCGTACAAATCGACCTCCGGAGCTGTTCCTGTCACATTCCCTGCTATGCCGATAGCGGATACGATACCTGCAACGTGGGTGCCGTGCCCATTATCGTCATAGTAAGATCCACCATCAATCGTATTAATGCCACCAGCAATACTTAGATGGGGATGTTTGGCAATTCCCGAATCAATAACAGCTACCTTTATCGATTTGCCGCGTGTGGTTGACCATGCTTGCGGAGCTTTAACCCGGTTAATATTCCAAGTGATTAATCCTGAAACCGAGGTCGAAGCCTGAGTTAGCAATGGCTGTGAACGGCCACGGCTTATTTTTGCCGTATTCACTTTTAGATCGTGAGCGCGAATTTTGTAATCTTTTTCTACAAGCTTTATTAGAGGATGCTTCGCTAAAGAGCGCCATGCTGAGCGTTTGTCAAAATGGCATCCAATCACAAGGCTGCTCGGTACCGTTTTGTAAGGATTGATGTCTAACGATTTTAATTGTTTTAAACAGCGCATGTAGGAGCGTTTGGACTTAAGAGTAATTAGTTTGCGGAAGGTATGTCTGGAAGGTCTGCACGCGGCACAGCTGCTGAACATCGTTTCGAGCTTTGACAATGGTTGTTGAGCCTCCCTTATCAGGTGTAAAGCTATTTCAGTGTATGGGGGAGGCAGTTATTGCGTATGGGTAACTGCCAGCTGCGCACATATTTTTTGAAATATAACAAAGTATAAATTCGAAGTTTATTTATATAAGGCTTCTATTTCACCGCAAAAAAGTACGCTTAAGGACGATCATTCTGTCCTGACTGCTCATACATCATAGAAAGCGCATGTTTTAAAATATAAGAATTTATAAGCTCAACTTATAAACAACCTTATATTTCATCGCGAAACGTAAGCTGCGCCTTTCTAAGGGCGACAGCCGTTTACGCTTGTGACGAAAGCTTTACTATACAGCACTTTTAGGAGGAGAATGGTCATGATTGTCGGAGTTCCAAAAGAGATCAAGCAGAGCGAGTACCGCGTCGCCTTGACACCTGCCGGAGTAACGATGCTGGCAGCAGCTGGACATAAAGTGCTCATAGAGGCAGACGCGGGTAATGGCAGCGGCTTCGAGGATAGCGACTATGAACGAGAAGGCGCTGAAATAGTAAACACAGCTGCGGAGGTCTGGGCAAGAGCGGATATGATCATGAAAGTGAAGGAGCCGCTTGCAGAGGAATTTGGCTATTTCCGCGAAGGCATTTTGTTGTTTACGTATTTACATCTGGCAGCAGCGCCTGACTTAACGAAAGCTTTAGTTGATAAAGGAGTAACAGCAATCGCTTATGAAACCATTCAACTCGCAAATGGCAGTTTACCGCTATTAACGCCTATGAGTGAGGTTGCGGGACGGATGTCCGTTCAGGTGGGCGCTCAATTTTTGGAAGCTTTTAACGGCGGGAGAGGTGTGCTGCTTGGAGGTGTGCCAGGCGTTCAGCCTGCAGAGGTTGTGATCATTGGCGGCGGGATCGTCGGTACAAACGCAGCGAAAATTGCGCTTGGAATGGGTGCGAATGTGGTTATATTGGAAAGAAGCGCTGATCGGATGCGGTATTTGGATGATGTGTTCGACGGTAGAATCCGGACGCTTATGTCAAGTCAATACCATATCGCAGAAGCAGTCGTCAAAGCGGATTTGTTAATAGGCGCAGTTCTTATACCGGGGGCGCGTGCTCCGCATTTGGTAACGGAGCAAATGGTCCAAACGATGAAGAAAGGCTCAGTTATCGTTGATGTAGCGGTCGACCAGGGCGGCTCCATCGCAACAGTGGACCGACCGACCACCCATAAGGATCCTATTTATATTAAACATGGTGTCGTCCATTATGCGGTTGCGAATATTCCGGGAGCCGTACCGCGCACATCAACCTTTGCACTAACGAACGTCACGATGACCTACGCATTGGATTTAGCAAATCACGGGATGGAAGCTGTACGCAAGAGCATCCCTCTACAAAAAGGTGTGAATACGCATGCGGGCAAGGTAACATATGAGCCGGTTGCGGCTGCGACCGGATTGCCTTACACGCCGTTAGAAAAATGGCTGGACAGTATCCCGTATGATCGTTTGCAGCCTTAAAGGTATATTCGCATCGGCCTCCTCATATGGTGATACGGATGGACACCGGTATCGTAATGATAAAGGAGGTTGGTGCGAATGGTTTTTTCGATTCGAAAGTGGACGAGCCGCATCGTATTTTTGGTTGTTTTTATGATATTGCTCTTCACGGTTACGGGAGGGTACCGCTGGCTTGCCGACGCGATTTCACCCGTGCATCCTTATCGGGAGCCCAAAGGCGACGCATTAAAAGTTTTTGTAACGGATCCAGATTCGCCGGACAGTGGAAATGCAGCTGACCGGCTTCGATGGTTTTATTGGTACGGCGAGTAAACATGATTTGTGCACGATGCACAGATTCACGGAGGCTAGCAGGATATTATCAGTCGAATGTTGAATCTTTTTGTAGAATAAGTTCATCAGTATCGTGTGAAAGTGAAGGGAAAGTCCGATGAAAGCTCATTTGAATCAATATTTTCATTACTTACAGGTGGAACGCAGGTTGTCCGCGAATACGTTAGCTTCCTATGAACGGGATTTGGTTCAATTTATTTCCTACCTTGAGGCGCAGGGGCTGAGTGGACTGGCCGCTGTGCAGAGACATCATATTTCAAGATATTTGCTGCATTTGAAGGAACAGGGAAGGAAGGCAGCAACGTTATCGCGACATATTGTCTCGCTCCGCGCTTTTTTCCACTATTTGTCCATTGAAGGCATCATTATCCAAAATCCATCCATTTATATGGAGTCGCCTAAGCAGGAGAAGAAGCTGCCAAGTATATTAAGCGTTGCTGCGACAAGCAAGCTTCTCGAAACGCCTAGCGGCAGCAGTCCGACCGGGAAACGGGATAAGGCCATGCTGGAGCTTCTATATGCGACAGGTATAAGGGTATCGGAGCTTGTGTCGTTAAATATGGAAAACATCAATTTGCAGCTGGGATTTGTTCAATGTATTGGTGCCGGACTAAAGGAGAGAATCGTTCCCTTCGGCCGGTTGGCTGCGGAAGCTGTCGCGGACTATTTGCAGTCAGGAAGAGATGAATTATTGACTCAAAGAGAATCTGAATCGGCATTGTTTCTCAATCATTTAGGCACAAGATTGACAAGACAGGGCTTTTGGAAGACGATAAAGAAATATGCGAAGGAAGCCGGCATCCAGGAGGATATTACGCCTCACACGCTCCGGCATTCGGTTGCTGCTCATTTGCTCGACAACGGGGCGGGTATCCGGGCAGTTCAGGAGCTGCTGGGTCATGCGGACATCGCAACGACACTCAAATATACGCAGGCATCTAAAATGCGAATGAAGGATGCTTACAGCAAAGCGCATCCACGCGCGTAGCGGTCACGCACCCAAGCAACCACCTACAGGGAAGGAAGTCATACATATGAAATTTGATCGTATTGCAGTTATCGTTCTGGACAGTGTTGGGATAGGCGAGCTGCCCGATGCAGAAGCATTCGGTGACCTTGGCTCGCATACGCTTGGGCATATCGTTGAGAAAGTGCCTCACATACAGCTGCCGAATTTAAGAAGATGGGGGCTTGACCGTATAGCGCCAATCAGCAATTGGAGCACATCAAGCGAACCAGCAGCCGCTTATTATGGCAAAATGGCTGAAGTATCAGTCGGGAAGGATACGATGACCGGTCACTGGGAGCTGATGGGTCTGAGAATGACCGTGCCTTTCCAAACGTATCCGGAAGGATTTCCGCCTGAACTGATCATTCCGTTCGAGGAGCGCACAGGGCGCAAAGTAATCGGTAATAAGCCGGCAAGCGGAACGGAAATTCTCGATGAGCTCGGAGAGGAGCAAATGGAGAGCGGTGCTTGGATTGTATATACGTCAGCTGACAGCGTGTTTCAAATTGCAGCGCATGAGGACATTATCCCGCTGGAGGAGCTCTACCGTGCTTGCGAAATTGCGAGAGAACTAACAATGGATGAGCGGTTTACGGTCGGCCGTGTCATTGCCAGACCCTATACGGGTAAGCCGGGTGCTTTCAAACGGACGCCGAACCGTCATGATTATGCGGTTAAACCGCCGCAGCCTACTGTGTTGAACGCTCTAAAGGATGCAGGCTTTGATACGATTGCGATTGGTAAAATCAACGATATTTTTGATGGAGAAGGTATCACGGCTTCGAATCCCACAAAAAGCAACACGGATGGAATTGAAAAAACGATTGAGCAGCTCAAGCAGCCTTTCAAAGGGCTCGTGTTCACCAATTTAGTTGATTTCGATTCATTGTATGGTCATCGCCGTGATCCTGAAGGATATGCGGCAGCTTTAGAGGAATTTGATCGTGCCGTTCCAGAATTGGAGCAGCAGCTTAGCGAACGGGATTTGCTCATCGTCACAGCAGACCACGGCAATGATCCGGTACATGCCGGAACGGATCACACACGCGAATATGTACCGCTTTTAATGTTTAGTCCTTCGTTTAAAAAAACCGGAGAAATGGCTTTGCGGTCGACCTTCTCGGATTTAGGCGCCACTATCGCACATAATTTCGGTGTAATGGCTCCGCCAAACGGTACTAGCTTTTTGTCAGATTTAATCATCGGTTAAGCTTGGAATTAAGCTCCGGGCAGATGAAGCGTTCGAAATACCATTTCATTTTAGGAGGAATACGCATGAGTGCTATAACGACGGCAGGACTCACAGCTACACACATAAAAGAAGCAGCAAAATATATTGAGGAGCAAACATCCCAGAAGCCTGAAATTGGACTCATTATGGGCTCAGGTCTAGGCGTGCTCGGAGACTATTTGGAAAATGCAATCACCATTCAGTATCATGACATTCCACACTTTCCGGTCTCGACGGTTGAAGGCCATGCGGGCGAGCTCCTTATCGGCACGCTTTCGGGTAGAATCGTTATACTGATGCGTGGACGTTTTCACATGTATGAAGGCTATGGACCGGAGCTAACTGCTTTCCCCGTTCGTGTCATGAAGGCGCTGGGAGTTAAGACCTTGCTCGTTACAAATGCTGCTGGAGGCATTAATGCCGATTACGAAGCAGGCAATTTGATGCTCATTTCCGATCATATTAATTTGACTGGCAAAAACCCGTTGATCGGTCCGAATGATGATGATCTAGGCGTTCGTTTCCCTGATATGTCGGAAGCATATAGCAAGCGTCTGCGTACGATTGCTCGCGACATCGCCCTGAGCCAAGGATTTACGCTTCGCGAAGGGGTATATGTCGGTTTGCTCGGACCATCATATGAGACGCCTGCAGAAATTCGAATGCTTCGCGTGCTTGGGGCTGATGCTGTCGGAATGTCAACCGTTGCTGAAGTTATCGCCGCGCGTCATTCGGGAATCGAGGTTGTCGGAATTTCGTGCATTAGCAATATGGCCGCAGGTATATTGGACCAGCCGTTGTCGCATGCTGAAGTGATGGAGACGACTGAACGTGTAAAGTCCCAATTTCTGGGACTTGTTACCGCTTTAATTGCTGCCATGTAAGGTTTTTTGTAACACAATTGTAATAATCCAGTCGACTCAATGTGACAGTGTTTTTTTTCCATATCGTCGTATAATGTCCATGATTAAAGAAAGATGGAGTGGACGATAAATGGACAAGCAATTACACTTACAGATGGAGCAGTTGCGTAACAAGATGGTAGAAACTGCCCTATTGAAGCAAAACCTTCTGCATCGTGATGTAATTTCATTAAGTCAGTCGTTGGATAAAATCATCATTCAGGTGCAGGAGGAGCATCGAGCGCTGTCGCGTGCTAATTAACAGCGAAGCGAAAGAGGAGGGAAACATGCGGTCGGTAGATCTTATTCAGAAGAAGAGAGATGGCGGCGAGCTGACCGCCTCCGAATTAACGTATTTGATAGACGGTTATTCTCGCGGCGACATTCCGGATTACCAAATGTCAGCGTGGGCAATGGCTGTGTTTTTTCGAGGGATGACACCTAGGGAAACAGCCGCGCTTACTCTTGCAATGGCTAATTCAGGAGACCAGGTCGATCTTGGACCAATCAGCGGGGTCAAAGTAGATAAGCATAGTACAGGTGGAGTAGGCGACAAAACCACATTAATTATTGCTCCTTTAGTCGCTTCAGTAGGTATTCCCGTTGCGAAAATGTCTGGTCGCGGCTTAGGCCATACCGGCGGAACCATCGACAAGCTTGAGTCAATTGAAGGCTTTCGAACCGAGCTATCGCGTGAGAGGTTTATGACGCAAGTAAATGAGATTGGACTAGCGGTCATCGGTCAAAGCGGCAACTTGGCGCCTGCGGACAAGAAGCTGTACGCTTTGCGCGACGTGACAGCAACCGTAGAGTCAATTCCGCTCATCGCAAGCTCTGTAATGAGTAAGAAAATCGCAGCAGGCGCAGATGCAATCGTGCTTGATGTGAAAACGGGCAGCGGCGCGTTCATGAAGACGCTGGAGCAATCGGAGCAGCTTGCTAAAGCGATGGTCGATATCGGTACGGACGTCGGCCGTAACACGGCTGCTGTCATCAGCGATATGGATCAACCGCTTGGCTTTGCGGTCGGGAATGCCTTAGAGGTTCAGGAATCCATTGAAACGCTTAAAGGTAACGGCCCTGAAGACTTGACGGAGCTATGTTTGACGTTAGGTGCGCACATGGTCGTCCTCGGCGGCAAGGCTGATTCCGTAGAAGCGGCGAAAGAACTGCTTCGCGGACAAATTAATAACGGAGAAGCTCTCGCAAAGTTTAAAGCATTCGTTGATGCGCAGGGCGGCGACGCTTCCGTAGCGGATGATCCAGCGAGGCTTCCGCAAGCTCCAATAACGATTGAAGTGAAAGCGGAAGGTTCAGGGTTTGTAGAAGCCATTGAAGCAGAACAGCTCGGTCTGGCGGCTATGCTCCTGGGAGCGGGCAGAGCGACGAAGGAGGCTTCTATTGATTATGCAGTAGGCGTAACGCTTCGTAAAAAGGTAGGGGATTCGGTCCAAGCAGGAGACACGCTTGCGCTGCTTCACGTCCGGGAATCTAGCGAGACTACCCGCAATGTTGCTGATCGCGTACGCAGCGCGTATGCATTAAACGCAGAAAAACCGGAGCCCCGCGCTTTATTGCTTTCTGTCGTAACATCTGAAGGCATTACCCGTTACATTTAAGGGGACCTGTATCGTTCATCTGTACCAATAAGAAAAGCTAATTGCTACATTTTAAAGAGCCGTCACAATTGTGATGGCTCTTTATGTTTTTATTAAACTCTATTGTTATAGCAATCTGCTAATGATGGAATAATTTTCATTTATCTAGTCAACACTGAAAAGGAAAATATAACCGAATTGTGCCGCAATTGTATTTTGCTTCACAAAACAAATCTTTTAGGAGGGAAAACTGTTGAAAAATCGTTCTTTCAAGCTATGTATACTCTTTCTCGCATTCGCGCTATCACTGCCTACGGCTGTGTTCGCTGCTGTCGAGCCAACCCCGGCACCTGCTCCTGCTCCGAATCAAACGCCTGCAGCTAATTTAGCCCCTTCGGCTCGCTCAGCGATCCTGATGGACGCGGACAGCGGTACGGTCATTTACGAAAAGAACAGCCATGATAAGCTGCCGCCAGCGAGTATTACTAAAATTATGACGCTGCTTCTTATTATGGAGGCGCTTGATGACGGGAAAATCAAATTGTCGGACAAGGTACAAACGAGCGAGTATGCGGCATCGATGGGCGGATCGCAAATTTTTCTCGAGCCGGGCGAAGAAATGACCGTCGACGATATGATCAAAGGGATTGCGCTTGCTTCGGGTAACGATGCTTCCGTCGCAATGGCTGAGAAGCTGGCAGGAACGGAGCAGCAATTCGTCGCGCAGATGAATGAGCGTGCGCACCAGCTCGGAATGATGGATACGCAGTTTGCCAATCCAAACGGCTTGCCGGTGGCGAATCATTTTACATCAGCGCATGATATAGCCGTTATGTCTAAAGAGCTGCTCAAACATTCCGAGGTGACAAAATATACCGGATTATATCAAGATTACTTGCGCAAAACGTCAGAGAAGCCGTTCTGGCTCGTAAATACGAACAAGCTGGTTCGTTTTTATAATGGAGCTGACGGTTTGAAAACAGGCTATACGAGTGAGGCTAAATATTGTTTATCGGCAACGGCTAAGCGCGATAATATGCGGGTCATAGCCGTCGTTATGGGTGAACCGGACACGAAGACAAGAAATGCGGAAGTATCACAAATGTTCGATTATACGTTTGCACAGTACATGAACCACTCGATTATAAAAGAAGGCGAATCGATGGGTACGCTGAAGATCGAGAAAGGGGTAGCGCCTGAACTGCCGCTTGTTGCGAAGCATTCTTATAGCGTACTTCTCAAAAAAGGCAGCCAAACGAAGGATATTCGTTATGAGCTTAAAATAAATGGAACTTTGAAAGCTCCTATTCAGATCGGCCAGCCAATCGGCAAACTCGTTGTTTATCAGGGCAATCAGGTGCTGAAGGAGTTTGATGTCGATGCACCGTTATCGGTTGAGCGTGCCGGCTGGTGGAGATTGCTCAAGCGTTCGTTCTCGGGCTTGTTTACGTAAGGTTATAAGTCCGGCTGAGGCGGCTCGTATTTTGTCAGCTGATAGCGGTATGCTTCTAGTTTTGTCGGCTTGCAGGAAACGGTCACCATTTTGGAGAATTGCTAGTTCTATCTCGGCAAGTGTAAACGTCTGAACACGATCAGTCCGTTCAGCAAACGTTTCACGGTGGAATATAAGCAAGGTATAAATATGATATTTATCCTTTCTTATATTTTGAAAAAACCTAGAGGAGATGAACAGCTTAATGAGTCTGCAAGCAGAATTGGAGCATTACCGCAATGTGCTGATCGTACGTCTTCGAGGTGAGCTGGATCATCATACGGCTGATGTAGTCCGCTTTAAAATGGAGGAGGCCATTCTTCGGGGGAGCAGCGATCATGTCATCCTCAGCTTGAAGGAACTGCAGTTTATGGACAGCTCCGGTCTTGGCGTCATTCTGGGCAGGTACAAGCAGGTGAAGAGCAAAGGCGGCAAAATGGTCGTCTGCGACGTCAATCCGAATGTACATCGTTTGTTTGAGCTTTCGGGTCTGTTCAAAATTTTGACGATTCACGAGAATGAACGTTCCGCAATTTCCAGTTTGGAGGTGGTGTCATGAATGGATCGAATGAAATGACGCTTTCCTTCAGCGCCCGCTCGGAAAACGAAGCTTTCGCACGAATAGCGGTCGCTGCATTTGTGTCTCAGCTCGATCCGACATTGGAGGAGCTGAATGATTTGAAGACGGCGGTGTCTGAAGCGGTTACGAACGCGATTATTCACGGTTATGAAAGCGATCCTTCTTGCAAGGTTTCGATCGAGGCGAGAATCGAGGGTGATTCTGTTTCGATTACGGTGTCGGATAACGGTCGGGGCATCGAGGACTTGGAGCTGGCAAGGCAGCCTCTCTATACCTCAAAGCCTGAGCTAGAGCGCTCTGGAATGGGCTTCACGATTATGGAAAACTTTATGGACCGTTTCGAGGTTTCAAGTATGGTTGGCGGCGGAACCCGCGTAGCTATGCTGAAACGAATCGAATCGAAAAAAGCGCTTTACAATTAGCGCATAGGGGTTGAACCTCATGGATATCGATTTGAAGCAAACGGCCCAGCCATACTTGGATGATGCGGAAGTTAAGCGGCTCATTGCGTTAAGCCAATCCGGTGACACGCTAGCAAGGGATACACTCGTTCAGTGCAATATACGGCTCGTTTGGTCAGTCGTTCAACGGTTCATAAATCGGGGTTATGAACCCGAGGATTTGTTCCAAATCGGTTGTATCGGATTGCTCAAATCAGTAGACAAATTCGATTTGTCCTATGATGTGAAATTTTCGACTTATGCGGTACCGATGATTATTGGGGAAATCCAAAGGTTTTTACGTGATGACGGTACGTTGAAGGTAAGCAGATCCCTTAAGGAAACCGCCAATAAGGTGCGTAAAATGAAGGATGAGCTATCGAAAACGTTAGGGCGGCTGCCTACCATTTCCGAGGTAGCGGATCGGCTTGGCATTACGCCGGAGGATGTCGTTTTTGCTCAAGAAGCGAACAAGCCGCCTACGTCTATCCATGAAACGGTATTCGAGAACGACGGCGATCCGATAACGCTAATGGACCAAATTGCAGATGAATCGCAGGAACGCTGGTTTGACAAGCTTGCGCTTGTCGAAGCGATTGAGGGCCTTAGCGAACGAGAACGGCTGATCGTTTACTTGCGCTATTACCGCGACAAAACGCAATCCGAGGTAGCGAGCAGGCTGGGCATATCACAGGTGCAGGTTTCACGATTGGAGAAAAAAATATTGCAGTCCATCAAAGACCAGATCGCCCTTTAGGGCGGTTTGGTCTTTTCCGTTTATTTCCTTTTCTTGCATGAGTATCCGAAACAACCTTTTCTCATACTAAAAGGGAAACAAACACCAAAGTTTAGGCAGAAGGGAAGCTGGCAGATGGAAACATCAAAGCATTCGGTCCTCTATCTGCGTCTCAAAAAACGAATTTACATCAAGCCGAATCATCGCGTCACTTTAGGTCAGGCTTCGCGTTTGCTTGGTGCCAATGATTTGCTCGAGAAGCAGCTGAAGCAGCTTATTCTTTATGAGCACAAAAAATCCGACGGGAACCGTTTCGTTATCGATTTGCTGCAAATCGTTAAGACGATTAGGGAGAGAGAGCCGGATTTAACGGTTGAAGCATATGGCGACCCGCAAGTTCTGGTCATGGTGTCGGAGAAGCCGGTCAAGCCGCGCATACCTGTACTCATCCTCGCTTGGCTTCTGCTGTTTTTTGGAGCGGGACTCGCTATCATGAATTTCCATACTGACGTTAGTATGAAGGAGGTTCATATTCGGATTGTCGAGTTGATTACGGGTAAGCGTACCGATCATCCGCTATGGTTTCAAATTCCGTATTCGCTTGGGATCGGACTTGGCATGGTGCTGTTCTTCAATCATATGTTTCGCAAACGATTCAATGAAGAGCCGAATCCGCTTGAGGTGGAGCTTTATATGTATCAAGAAAATGTGAATGCGTACGTGATTGCTGACGAAATGCGCAAGAAGTCGGATTACGACCAGACGCAAGAGCGAGACTCATGATTACTGGGCTGGAAAATGTATTTGTTGCTATGCTTGGATTAGCAGGCGGGTTGGCGGTTGGCAGCGGCTTAGTTGCTTTGCTCATCGTGCTTGATCTCATCCCGCGGTTAGCCCAAATTGCCAACGCTTATCGCATGTCGATTTGGTTCGAGACGGCCGTTATTTGCGGCTCATTGTTTTGGACATTTACTGACTTTATGGATTGGAAATTCGCTTTGCCGCCGGGTATCCTTTTGAGCGCAGCGGGTTTGTTCGACGGCATGTTTATCGGCATGCTTGCCGCCGCATTGACGGAGGTTATGAACGTGCTTCCGATTTTGGCAAAGCGGATGAATCTATCCGATTTCATGATTGCGCTTGTCATGGCAATGGTGCTTGGCAAAACGTTAGGTTCTTTGTTCGATTGGCTAGTGTTTCAATGGTAGTTCACTTTGAATGAGGTGATGGGATATGAGGGATTCACATTCAGGGCAAGGGAATGAAGAGGGAAAAAATGTTATGCATCCGTACTCAGGCCTGCCCGAGGAGCAGCAGCGCGAGGAGTCGGGCGAAGCGGTAAAGCGAGAATCCTATTTTAGTAACACTAGAAAATTGAAGATAAAGACGGGAAGATCTGAATCCTCCAGTAAGCAGGAAGAAGAAGCGGTCCCGAAAGATTTGGATGCTGTCTTGAATCGTTTAGAGCATGAAATTGGCTACAAAACAAGCTTTGACGTTGTTGTAAGGGAAATGACCTTTGGCGAGCGGCGCACAGCTATGCTTTGCATGAACGGACTCGTGAAGGACACCTTGCTCACCGAGGTGCTGAAGCGGCTCAGCTTTTTGCATCCGGAGGACTTGTCGACTCACGCCCTTCATTCTTTTCTCGATTTGTACGTGCCCGCCGCACAAGTGAGCAAAGTCGATGATTGGAATAAGATGCTTACAGGGGTGCTCGCTGGCGGTACGGCGCTGTTTATCGATGGAGAGCCAAGCGTGCTTATGATCGATGCCAAAAACTTCCCTGCCCGCGGTCCGGAGGAGCCATCTCTGGAAAAGGTGGTTCGTGGAGCAAGGGATGGTTTTGTCGAAACATTGATGGTCAACATTTCCTTAGTCCGCAGACGGGTGCGCGATCCCCAGCTCCGTTATGAGCTGATGCAAATCGGCGAGCGGACGAAAACAGACGTTTGTATCGCTTATATTAATGACTTAGTAGATAAAGAGCTGCTTAAATCCATCAAGGAAAAGATTGGGATGGTAAAGCTGGATGGTTTGCCGCTCGCCGATAAACAGCTCGAAGAGGCTACCGTAAAAAGGGGCTGGAATCCGTTTCCGCTGGTACGTTATTCAGAAAGACCAGACACCGTTGCGGTTCAATTGCTGGATGGAGGCGTGGCCATTTTCGTGGACACTTCACCGAGCGTAATGACAGTTCCGACGACGTATACCGACTTAGTCCAGCACGCGGAGGAAAATCGCCAGACGCCGTTTATCGGCACCTATTTGCGATGGGTGAGATTTATTGGTATTTTTGCCTCGCTGTTTATGCTGCCGCTTTGGCTGTTATTCGTTATGCATCCCGAATTGAAGCCGCCAGCATTAGCGTTTCTGGGACCAAGCGACCCAGGTAAATTGCCGCTAGTCGTACAGTTCCTGCTAGCAGAGGTCGGGGTGGATTTGCTCCGGATGGCATCGGTACATACGCCAAGCTCATTGGCAACAGCAATGTCACTCGTTGCAGCGATATTAATTGGTGATATTGCAGTAAAGACCGGTGTTTTCGTGAATGAAGTTATTTTGTACATGGCGGTTGCCGCAATAGGCATGTTCACGACGCCGAGCTATGAGCTGGGTCTTGCCAATCGAATCGTGCGGCTTGTCCTTATCGTTTCGGTAGCGGCGTTTAGCGTTCCTGGTTTCGTCATTGCTACGACTGCAATCTTGCTGATGTTGATTATGGAGCGCTCATTTAATCGTCCGTATATGTGGCCGCTCATTCCTTTTGACGCAAAAGCGGTTTGGGGCATTATCATTCGGAAGCCGGTGCTTAGTAACCGAAACCGGCCGAATATTTTACGTCCTCAGCAGCGCGATAAGTTGCCCAAAACGGAGTAAGTTCAAAAAAATGCAAATGAAATGTGAATTTATCCATTTCGCTGGGCGGGTAGATTGCGTTATACTGATGCTATTGATGCAAATTCTATCCTTTCTATCTGTATGCAGATAGAAGAAAGCTGAGGGGAAATAGATGTACCTACATGGAACTAGTAAAATTAATGCAAACGGACATTTGGAAATCGGCGGCTGCGACGTAGCTGATTTGGCAAATCAGTACGGCACGCCGCTATATATTGTGGATGAAGCTCTCGTGCGTCAACGTGCGAGTGAGTATATTGAAGCTTTCAAGGCTTCCGGACTCAAATTCCAGGTTGCTTACGCAAGCAAAGCGTTCAGTGTAATGGCTATGTGCGCAATTGCTGAGCAAGAAGGTCTATCGCTGGACGTTGTATCTGATGGCGAGCTTTACACAGCTATGCAAGCCGGCTTCCCGGCTGAACGCATCCACTTCCATGGCAACAACAAAACGCCTGAAGAAATTAATATGGCGCTTGAAGCAGGCATCGGCTGCTTCGTTGTCGACAACTTCATGGAATTACAGCTATTGAACGCGCTTGCTGGCGACAAAGGCAAGAAAGTAAACATTTTGCTTCGCATCACGCCAGGTGTTGAAGCCCATACGCATGATTACATTTCGACTGGACAACAAGATTCGAAGTTTGGCTTTGACCTTGGTAACGGTGCAGCGAAGCAGGCGATTCAAGAAGCGCTCGCGCTGCCAAACCTTATCGTATTAGGCGTTCACTCGCACATCGGTTCGCAAATTTTTGAGGTGGAAGGCTTCCGTATGGCAGTGGACAAGGTAGCTGATTTTGCAGTTGCCATCCGTAACGAGCTTGGACTAACTTTTAAAGTAATCAACCTCGGCGGCGGCTTTGGCATCCGTTATGTTGAAGGTGACACTCCGCTGCCGATTAGTGAGTACGTAGCAGCAATTACAGGAGCGATCATTACGAATTTCACGAATGCGGAGTTTCCGCTTCCGGAAATTTGGGTTGAGCCAGGCCGGAGTATGGTCGGAGACGCAGGAACGACTTTGTATACGGTCGGCACAAGCAAACATATTCCTGGTGTGCGCAAATACATTGCTGTTGACGGCGGTATGACGGACAACCCCCGCCCAGCGTTGTACCAATCCAAGTATGAAGCGATTTTGGCTAACCGTGCTAATGATGCGATTGAAGAAACGGTATCTGTAGCCGGCAAATGCTGCGAGAGCGGCGACATGCTCATTTGGGACCTCGAATTGCCTAAGGCTGAAAACGGCGATCTTCTTGCAGTTTTCTGTACAGGTGCTTATAATTATGCAATGGCAAGCAACTATAACCGCATTCGCCGCCCGGCAGTCGTTTTCGTAAAAGACGGTCAAGCTGACCTGGCTGTTAAACGTGAATCGCTTGACAATATCGTATGCAATGACGTCATTCCGGCAAGACTTCAAAAATCACCGCTTGCGAAATAAGGGCGAAATTGGTAACGTAGTCTTATTCGGAAAAAGAAAGGTAGATGCAGCAATGGCAAAACAAGCAAAAATTACACTAGCAAACGGCGGAGAAGTCGTAATCGATTTATTTGATAAAGACGCGCCGAACACAGTAGCAAATTTCGAGAAGCTGGCTAATGACGGTTTCTATAACGGTCTAACGTTCCACCGTGTCATCCCAGGATTCGTCGCACAAGGCGGATGCCCGAAAGGAACTGGTACAGGCGGTCCTGGTTACACAATTAACTGCGAAATTAACCCGAACAAGCATGAGCGCGGCTCACTTGCTATGGCGCATGCTGGTCGAAACACAGGCGGCAGCCAGTTCTATATTGGTTACGCGCCACAGCCGCATCTTGATGGCGCTCATACCGTTTTCGGTAAAGTGGCAAAGGGTATGGAGTTTGTTGATGCATTCAAAGGCGGAGACAAAATGGAAAAGGTTGAAGTTGTCGAAGTTTAATGGTAAGATACTTACTATAAATATGTAAGTGCAGCTTTCCTTCGGGGTAGGGTGGAATTCCCAACCGGCGGTGATCGGGAGCGCAGGGAGGATCGGTTAACCGGACTTCCTGCGTTTCTCGTCAGTCCGTGACCCGGGCTAATTGATCAGTTATGGCAATGAGCCAATACAAATCAATTGGAACGGTGGACCTGGTGTAAATCCGGGACCGACAGTATAGTCTGGATGGGAGAAGGAGATGCATCGACAGCTATTATATTCATACTTATTCGTTTGTGTTTTATTTCACAAGCGTAATAGGTTTGTTTCTTTAGCGTACTTTACAAACCGGTGCCGTAGCTATTACGGTTTTTTAAGGAGCGGTTATTTCATGCTCTCGATGTTGATCCGGTTTTGTCGTTGTTCTCTTGCGTTTCTTTCATCACCCCTGTCGGTAAGTTTGCCGATAGGGGTGTTTTTGTTATTGGATATTTTAAATGATGAGTATTACATGAAGCTGGCGCTAGAGTTAGCTGCAAAAGCTGCTGGTCAGACGGGTATTAATCCTGTCGTCGGCTGCGTGGTCGTGAAGGAAGGAAGAATCGTCGGAATAGGAACGCATCTGAAGCGCGGAACCGGCCATGCCGAGGTACATGCGCTGCAGATGGCCGGTGATGAAGCGGAAGGCGCGACCGTGTACGTAACGTTAGAGCCTTGCAGCCATTTCGGTAAAACACCGCCTTGCTGCGAAAGGATTATTGCTGCAAAAGCGGCTAGAGTCGTAGTCGCAAGCGGCGATCCGAACCCTCAGGTTTCCGGAAGAGGAATAGCAAGGCTGCGTGAAGAGGGAATTGACGTGACTGTAGGCGTGCTTGAGCAGCAATCGCGGCAAATGAACGAAAAGTTCAACAAATATATTACGACCAAATTACCGTTCGTTACTTTAAAAACAGCAAGTACCCTTGACGGCAAAATTGCTTCCCGCACTGGCGACAGCCGCTGGGTTACCGGGACTGCGGCGCGTGAACAGGTTCATACGCTGCGCCATCAGCATGAGGCCATTATGGTTGGGATCGGTACAGTCCTTGCCGATGATCCATTATTGAACACACGCGCCCCCGTACCGGCAATCGATCCGGTTCGAATCATTGTGGACTCCTCGTTGCGGTTGCCGCTCAACGCACGTGTTGTAACGGACCGATCGATTCGGACAATTGTTCTAACGTCGGGCCAGGCAGCTGAAGACAAACGTCAAGCACTGGAGGCAGCTGGGGTTGAAGTCTTCGTATGCGGTACAGGTGCTAAGGTTGACTTGACCGAAGCGATGATGAAGCTTGGCGAGTTCGAGATCGGCTCTATCCTGCTCGAAGGCGGCGGACAGCTTAACGGTGCGATGCTGGAAGCAGGTCTCATCGATAAAATTATTTTATATTACGCTGCTAAAATTATCGGTGGCGTCGAGGCGCCCGGCACTTTTACATTCAACGGCATCGAGAAAATGGCAGATGCCATCGAGCTCGAGCAAGTGAACGTGGAGATGGCCGGTGACGACATATGCGTATCCGGATATCCCGTCTATACGAAGTAAGTTTGCATTCGCAAACTTAGGTTTATGCTTACGAAGTAGGTTTTGCATTCGCAAAACCTTTTAGGAGGAAGCTCATGTTTACCGGATTAGTTGAAGAAGTGGGACAGATGAAAGGAATAACGAAGCAGGGAGAAGCGATGCGCCTGGTTATAGGGGCTACGCATGTAACGGAAGGCGTTATGCTTGGCGATAGCATTTCAGTAAACGGCGTTTGCTTGACGGTGACGGCTTTTGATCGTTCCTCATTCGCGGCGGACGTTATGCCTGAAACGTACCGCAAATCTAGCCTTCACCAGCTTCGTCCCGGTGAACGGGTGAATTTAGAACGAGCTATGCAGGCAGGGTCACGCTTCGGCGGCCACATCGTCCAAGGGCATATTGACGGCACTGGGCAAATATCCACCCGCGAAACAGATGCTAATGCCGTCGTCTTCAAGGTTCAGCTGGACGATCCAAGCATGCTTCGTTACGTTATTCCAAAAGGGTCTATCACGATTGATGGAATAAGCCTTACCGTTGTCGACACATCCGCTCATTCCTTTTCCGTTTCGATCATTCCGCATACGCTCAGTCAAACGGCCCTGCAGCACAAGCATGCGGGCGACACTGTCAATATCGAGTGCGACGTCATCGGCAAATACGTCGATCACCTGCTTCATTTCAAGCAACCCGAAGCCGCACCAAACAAATCGAAGCTCACAACATCATTCCTATTGGAAAATGGCTTCTTATAATTTTTTTTACCGTACCCAAAGTAAGCGTGTCCCGCAGGGACGAAAGCGATCAACCGCAAACGCATCACATAACCATCTCTTAACCACCCGCGTTATTCCAATTGCAGGTGTCCAGAGGACGCAGTCCTTGGGGCCCTCCCTTGGAAGGGAGGGTTTGGGTGGGTTCGAAAGCCTTTGAAGGTTTGGATAGAAGCCTTTGAAGGTTTAGGTAGAGGCCTTTCAAGGTTTGGTATAAGCCTTTGAAGGTTGGGTAGAAGCCTTACAAAGGTTTGGTTGTCTCACAAAGGAGGGAAACCCATATGGAGCTAGATAAAATCCCATTTGACCGGATTGAAGATGCAATAAATGATTTGATGTTAGGGAAGCCGGTTATTGTCGTGGACGACGAGGATCGCGAGAATGAGGGTGACCTGATAGCACTAGCGGATAAAACGACGCCGGAGGTCATTAATTTCATGATTTCAGAAGCTCGCGGACTTGTGTGTGTTCCGATTACGCAAGAGCGGGCTGAGGAGCTTGATTTGCCGCCAATGGTTACGCACAATACCGATTACCATGGAACGGCATTTACGGTATCCGTTGACTATGTAGCAACTACTACGGGCATATCTGCTTTCGAACGTTCCGAAACGGTCAAAGCATTGATCGATCCAACGACGAAAGCCTCGGATTTCCGCAGACCGGGTCATATCTTCCCGCTTATTGCAAAGGATGGAGGCGTACTTCGCCGTGCCGGTCACACGGAGGCGGCAATTGACCTTGCCAGAATGTGCGGTTCAGAGCCAGCTGCCGTTATTTGCGAAATCATTAACGAAGATGGAACGATGGCAAGGCTGCCGGATCTAATTGTCTTCAAACAAAAGCACAACCTAAAGCTGATTACGATCCAAGAACTCATTCATTACCGTAATGAGAAAGAAAAGCTGGTTGAGCCAGCTGTAGACGTCAATTTGCCAACCGATTTTGGTACCTTCCGCGCGATCGCTTACACAAATATCGTGGACAACAAGGAGCATGTCGCGCTGGTCAAGGGCGAAATTAATTCTGAGCGTCCAATGCTAGTACGCGTCCACTCCGAATGCTTGACCGGAGATGTATTTCATTCGCACCGTTGCGATTGCGGACCGCAGCTTGAAGCGGCATTAAAGCAGATCGACGCGGAAGGCAGCGGCGTACTTCTCTACATGCGCCAAGAAGGAAGAGGCATCGGGCTGATTAACAAATTAAAGGCTTATGCGCTCCAGGAGCAGGGCTTTGATACCGTAGACGCAAATTTAAAGCTGGGCTTTCCGGCCGATTTGCGTGATTATGGAATAGGCGCGCAAATTTTGAAGGATCTTGGCATTCGCAAAATGCGTTTACTTACGAACAATCCGCGTAAGATCAAAGGTCTCGAGGGCTATGGGTTAGAGGTTGTTGAGCGCGTACCGATTCAAATGGATGCTAATGAAGATAATAACAGCTATTTACGTACAAAAAAGTCTAAGCTGGGGCATTTACTGCGTTTCGAAGATCAAGACTATAACATCTAAATAATTGGAAGGATGATTTCAAGATGGCACGAATTTTTGAGGGACATTTAATATCAGAAGGTTTAAAATATGGAGTAGTAGTAGGACGTTTTAACGAGTTTATTTCGAGTAAGCTGCTTGGAGGCGCGCTTGACGCATTTAAGCGTCATGGTGCTCAGGAAGAGGACGTTGACGTGGCATGGGTGCCGGGAGCATTCGAAATACCTCTGATTGCCCAAAAAATGGCGGAGAGCGGTAAGTACGATGCGGTTATAACGCTGGGTGCGGTCATTCGCGGTTCAACGCCGCATTTTGATTATGTTTGCAACGAAGCAGCAAAGGGCGTTGCGGCGATCGCTCTAAAAACAGGCATTCCTACTATTTTCGGTGTGCTGACGGTCGATTCGATTGAGCAAGCGATTGAACGTGCAGGCACGAAAGCTGGAAATAAAGGTTATGAAGCGGCTGCCAGCGCGATAGAGATGGCGAATTTGACTAGGCAGTTGAAGGCGTAAGCAGCACAGAGAAGCCAGGCGGGAGGAAATTTGAGTGTCGGTGCTTTATAAGCTGAATTCTTTTGAAGGGCCGCTTGATCTATTGCTTCACTTGATCGACAAAGCCGAGATCGATATCCATGAAGTATCTATAAGCGAAATTACCGATCAATATATGGAATACTTGCATGCGATGAAGGAGCTGGAGCTTGAGGTTACAAGTGAATTTTTAGTTATGGCGGCTACCCTTCTGGCGATAAAGAGCAAGCAGCTGCTTCCAAAGCCTCCTGTATTTGAGGATGAGTACGAGGATTGGCCGGATGACGGTCTGGATCCGCGCGATGAGCTTATCCAAAAGCTCGTGGAATATCGTAAATTTAAGCAAATCGCAGAGCAGCTGCGGGAGAAGGAATTCGAACGCAGCCTCGTCTATTCCCGAGAGCCGGAGGATATGACTCCTTTCATGAAGGAAGAGAAGGTTAACCCGGTAGAAGGGCTACTCGTATCCGATTTAATTGCCGCATTTCAAAAGGCGCTCCGCCGGGCAGCAAGACGGAATGTCGTTGCGACGGTTCAACGTGATGAAATTTCGGTCAAGGACCGTATTCGGGATATCATGGATATTCTGAAGCAGTTTGAAACGGTGAGATTTTCGCGGCTGATACGGGAAAATATGGACAGGCATGAGGTTGTCGTAACTTTTCTGGCGATACTGGAGCTTATGAAAATGAAGCATATTCACTGCTTCCAGCATCAGTTGTTTGACGACATCGTCATTCATTGGAGAGGAGAATCTTCGGAAAGTGGATTATCCGAAATTGAAGACAATTATTGAAGGCCTGCTGTTCATGGCGGGTGACGAAGGCTTAAATAAGCGGCAGCTAGCCGATATTTTAGAAATAGACGCAGATCTAGCCTCGGATTTAGTCTATGATTTGCAGCGCGATTTGGAACGAGAAGGGCGAGGCGTTCAAATCGCGGAGGTAGCAGCATCCTACCGGCTTACGACGCACCCGGATCATGCGCCTTATTTTGAGCGGATGGCTTATACGCCTACACGTTCCCAGCTGTCACAGGCTGCGCTTGAAACGTTGTCTATTGTTGCCTATCGTCAACCGATTACTAGAATCGCAATTGAAGAAATTCGCGGCGTTAAGAGCGACAGAGCTATTCAATCGCTCGTATCGAAAGATTTAATTGAAGAGGTAGGCCGTGCCGAAGCAATTGGCAGGCCGATTTTATATGGAACGACGAAATCATTTTTAGATTATTTTGGTCTACCGTCGATTCGGGAGCTGCCTGAGCCTGGTAACGTCGATCTGGACGATGCATTAGAGGAACAGACACAGCTGCTGTTCGAACGATTAGACGGAAGACAAATGACAATTGAAGAAATTAAAGAATGAGATTTGACCGCCGGGTCATACTATATTCAACCCATATTAGGGAAACGGAGGAAGCATCATGATGCTCGGTTACCCTTACGGTTGGATAACGGCCGCCGGTCTCTTTTTTTTGCTCATTTTGACGGTTATCCTAACCTCTCCTGTTGTCATTAAAGGACAGTTGCGGAGAATAGGAAATGATGATGATGCAGAAATTAAAGTGAAAGCCCTCTACGGCATTATCCGATACCGGTATAAGGTTCCAATTATCCGACTTGTCGGAAATACCGTTCAAATGAAGAAACAAGTATCAAATGAGAGCACGGGCATTAATACCTGGAAACAGTTCAATGATGAACTCGATGTGGATAGAGTCCTTAGCTCAATAGGTAAATTGAAACTGATTTTGAAAATGACACGGGATTTGAAGGGATTGGTCAGGCAAACGCTGACCAAGGTTCGATTAGTTGAGTGGAACTGGTCTACTTCAGTAGGCACTGGAGACGCGATGTGGACGGCAATGGCTACTGGTCTTGTCTGGTCTGTTCAAACATCCATACTTGGCTTGCTGTCGCAAATGGTCAAAATTAATGCCGAGCCAAATATGAATGTTCAGCCCATGTATCAGCAGCCTACATTTACAACGGAATGGTCATGCATAGCTCAAATCCGCTTCGGTTATGCTATCCTTGCCGGGCTGCAGCTATTAGTTCGCATAAAGAAAGTGAAAGGAGGCGTCAAAGCATGGCAGAACATCCTATTCAAGGCTTAATGCAAACCGCAATGGAAAATATTAAAGAAATGGTTGACGTCAATACGATCGTCGGTGATCCGGTTCAAACGCCGGATGGCAGCATTATTATGCCAATTTCCAAGGTTGGTTTCGGGTTTGTAGCTGGGGGCAGTGATATTCGGTTAGAAGATGCCGAGCATAAAAATGCACAATCTGATGCGCATCATGCTTCCGTATCACTCCCATTTGGAGGCGGAAGCGGCGGCGGCGTATCGATAACGCCGATCGCGTTTCTCGTCGTCGGTACTCACGGCGTGAAGATTGTGCCGCTCGATACTCAAACCCATTTGCTTGAGCGTGTTATCGATACTGCACCGCAAGTATTTGATAAATTACAGTCCATGATGAAGCAGCCGGGCAGTAAGGCTTCTTACACAGATCCTTCCCAGACAGTCATTTCAGGACATGTTGACGTGAACGATCACCTCTTATGACATAACTGCCCGAGAGGGCAGTTTTTCATTTTTAGTGAGATGCTTTTCGTCTAGAGGAATGCATTCAGGCATATACTGTGAATATGCAACCTGATGCTTGGAACAACTAACGCTGCGAGAGGGGCAAGTATGGCATGTTTTTCAAGAAGCTACAGCGGATTTTTTCGCTAGGTTTATTATTAACCTTAATGCTTGGGACAAGCTCGATACCTGGTGTGAGCGCTGCGCCCAACCCGATAAGTACAAATGCGAAAGCGTCAGCGCTTATCGATGTGGAATCAGGAAGATTATTGTACAGTAGTAATGGCGATACCTCCATGAGAATAGCGAGCTTGACCAAAATAATGACTGCCATCGTAGCGATTGAGCATGGAAAATTGACCGATATGGTTAAAACGAGTAAGCGTGCCGTTGGGAAGGAAGGGTCATCCATTTATCTCCAGCTTGGTGAGGAGATGAGCTTGTCAAATATGCTTTACGGACTTATGCTTCGTTCTGGCAATGATGCGGCCACAGCTATTGCGGAGCACGTCGGGGGTTCGGAAGAAGGCTTCGTACATCTGATGAACGAGAAGGCAGCCTTTCTAGGCCTGAAGCATACACAATTTAAAAATCCGCACGGACTAGATGAAGATGGCCATTATTCTTCCGCAAATGATTTGGCTAAATTGACAGCCTATGCATTAAAAAACGATGTATTCGCAGAAATTGTGAGCACACGTGTCAAGAAGGTACCTAACCCTCATGAAAAATGGGATTACAGCTATACGAACAAAAATAAGATGCTCGCAATGTATGAAGGGGCAGATGGCGTCAAAACCGGTTATACGAAGAAATCGCTTCGTTGTCTTGTTAGTTCGGCAACGCGCCAAGGTCAGCAGCTTGCTGCTGTAACGATAAACGATGGCGATGATTGGGCAGATCACCGCAAAATGCTTGATTGGGGCTTTGAGCATTATCCGCTGCAGCAATTGGCCAATAAAGGGCAGCCTATTGCAGGCTATCCCTATGCGGCTGGTCAAACCTTCAAATACCCTCTGGAGAAGCAGGAGACCGTACAGTCGAGACTTGTTTTATACAATACCAGTACGACTCGCTATTTATTAGGAGAACGCGGCTTGCTCGAGTGGCACTTGAATGGAAGTAAAATCGGCGCTGTGCCTATATATGATGTTGGAAGCAGCAGGCTGCAGCTGCCGGCTTCCTCACAGAGAGCAATCCAATCTTTAGCGGAGTTTAGGAAAGCTTCACAAATTGAAGGACGAGCAATTCTTCATCAATCGATTTTGAAAGTGCTGGGCGCTTTATTCGGGCATTACCAATAAGACGGTGCGGGAGACGCAGTCTTATTGGAAAGACAAGCTTGAAAGTCGTGGGGGAGGCGGCCTAAATGGTAAATTGGATATGGTTATTTTTTATTGTGGCGAGTGTTATTGTAGCTGCGATTAACGGTAAAATGGATGCAGTGACGCAAGCAGCCTTTGATGGCGCGAAATCAGGCGTCACCGTTAGCTTTGGGCTAATAAGCATCATGGTGTTTTGGTTAGGGATGATGCGGATAGCAGAAGATGCGGGTTTACTTCAGAAATTGGCTCATTTGCTCGGACCGATCGTTAGAAAGCTGTTTCCGGATGTGCCGCGTAATCATCCGGCGATCGGTTATATTATGAGCAATTTGAGCGCGAATTTGTTCGGGCTTGGCAATGCCGCGACACCGATGGGAATTAAGGCGATGCAGGAACTTCAGAAGCTAAATCCGGATTCAACTACTGCAACACCTGCAATGTGCACGCTCCTTGCGCTTAACACATCCAGCATTACCATTATACCGACAACGCTTATAGCGATAAGAATGAATTATGGCTCGGCAAATCCGGCTGAAATTATTGGAACGACTCTAGCGGCTACATTTGTTGCAACCTCAGCTGCCATTTTAGCCGATCGGTGGTACCGGAGGAAATCACCACCGCCGCCAATACACCCGATTGTCTCCACGCAGCCTAAAGTAAAGGTTCATACAGCTTCTGCTGGAGGTGAGCCTGTTGTATAATTTTTTTTCAAGCTTATCTGCTTGGATGATTCCGGCTATTATCGTATTTATCCCGCTTTACGCGGCCCTTCGCCGTAAAGTGCCCGTCTATGAAACTTTTGTTGAGGGTGCCAAGGATGGCTTTGGCACCGCCATCAACATCATTCCTCACTTAGTCGGAATGATGGTAGCCATAAGCATGTTTCGGGCATCCGGCGCGCTGGAATTGATGCTGTCAGCCGTACGCCCTATATTCGATTGGATTGGCATTCCAAGCGAGGTGCTGCCTCTGGGCATATTGCGCCCGCTTACCGGTGCCGGATCGCTAGCCTTTACAACGGATCTCATCCAGACATTTGGACCTGATTCCATGATTGGGAGAATTGCTTCCACGATTCAAGGAAGCACCGATACGACACTTTATGTACTTACAGTTTATTTTGGAGCAATCGGCATTCGCAGGACACGTTATGCATTAAAGGTTGGCCTATTTTCTGATTTGGTCGGTTTTTTTGCAGCCATTTTCATTTGTTTATACATATTCGGTTAGGGAAGCTTGTGATTTGTTCTCCATATCGTTATGATGGAGGTTGAGGTGAAAGAATTGGAACGTTTACAGAAAATATTGGCAGCAGCGGGAATCGCATCCCGTCGCAAATGTGAAGAAATGATTTTAGCAGGCATGGTTGAGGTGAATGGTGAGAAGGTTACGACGCTGGGAGTCAAGGCGGATCCTGCAGTCGATACCATTACCGTCAATGGAAAACCGATCAGGAGCGAGAAGAAGCTCTACCTCATGCTCAATAAATCAAAAGGCGTTATAACAAGCGCAAATGATCCGCAGGGCCGCAAAATAGTAACAGACTTTTTACCGGGAATCAAAGAGCGGGTATATCCAGTCGGCAGGTTGGATTACGATACGGAAGGGCTGCTTATTTTAACGAATGACGGCGAGTTCGCCAATTTGCTAACGCACCCAAGCCACCATGTTCCGAAAACCTATCGTGCGACAGTAAAAGGGGTTCCGCATGGAAGCGCGCTGGAGCAGCTGCAAAAGGGCATAAAGCTGGAGGACGGCATGACCGCGCCTGCAGAGGTGGAGTATCATGATGTGGATACGGAGAACAATGAAGCAACGATTACGATTACGATTTTTGAGGGCCGTAACCGTCAGGTACGTCGTATGTTCGAAGCCATCGGCCACAAAGTCATTCGATTGAAAAGAATTCGTTTCGGTGAAATCGGACTGGAGAATCTGGGTAGAGGGAAGTACCGTCATCTGACGCCGCAAGAAATTAAAGATCTGTTGGCAGTAGCCCAAAGCAAGACACATAAAGTTCATAAAAAGTAATCGACGGCGGCAGTAATTGCCGTCGACTTTTCGTTATAATGGTAATATTCATGGCTGTTTAGACAGAACTTGGTGGTGTTAAATTTGGGAAAATCGCGCAAGATGGTGCAAATCGTAATATTGATTGCGGTTCTAATTATTGGCGGGTATGCAATTGGATCTACCTTGTTTGCTGCAGATAAAGGACCTTTGAAGGAAGGAAGCGAGCCGCCCCAGTTTAAGCTTGCAGATCTGGATGGCAACCTGAAGCAATTATCTGATTATGAAGGCAAAGCGGTCGTCGTCAACTTTTGGGGAACTTTCTGTCCGCCGTGCGTGAAGGAAATGCCTGAGTTTGAACGACAGTATCAGAAGTGGAAGGATGAAGGCTTAGTTATCCTAGCCATTAATTTAAGTGAAGATACATTGACCGTGAACAATTTTGTTCGTCGCTTTGACTTGCATTATCCGATTTTACGGGATGTGAATCGCAAAACCGAACGCAGCTATGGGCTGAAATCTTACCCTACTACTTTTTTCATCAAGCCGGATGGATCCATTATGGAAATTAAAGTAGGCGGTATGACGGAAGCGGAAATTGACGAACGGATTGAACGGCTGCTTCAGCTGTAGGAGGTTTTACTGTGTTATTGGTTGAAAACACAAAATGTGAGTGCGGTCATCAAAACTCGGTCGGCACCGTGCTGTGCGAAAGCTGCGGTAAGCCTCTAGGGTACAATGATGAGTCGGACTTGCCTTTGGAAATGCGATATGACGGGGTTGCACGCCGTTCGCAAAAAAGTAATCCGAACTTTATTGATCGGATATGGAATTTTTTTTCATCGGTTAAAATTGCGATCTATTTGATCGTCATTACGTTTTTGACGGCTATGCTCGGTACGATTTATCCGCAAGAAAATACATTCATCAATAACTTTGATCCATCGGTATATTATGAGGAAACATACGGCCTGCCTGGCAAATTGTATTATTTACTCGGTTTGACGCACACCTACGAATCATGGTGGTTCATCGGCTTGCTTGTCATGATAGGTACGTCGCTCGTTATTTGCAGTTTGGATCGGGTATTGCCATTGTACCGAGCATTAAGCAAGCAGCAAGTTCGCAAGCATTTGCAGTTCATTCATCGTCAAAAAACAGTGTTTAGGCATAAGGTTGAAGGCGATGCAGAGCAATGGGTAGAGAATTACGGTGCACAGTTGAAACGGAAAGGATATCGTATCCACCTGGACGGATCAGCGCTTCTTGCAGAAAAAAACCGGTTTAGCCGCTGGGGTCCTTATATTAATCATATCGGTCTCATCCTGTTTCTTCTGGCGATATTGGCACGCAGCATACCTAGTTGGCAGATGGATAGCTACATTACGATTCCTGATGGCGATACGGTGCAAATTGCCGATACGAATTATTATGTCAAAAATGAAAAGTTTACCGTTGAGTATTACAAGGATGAAGAATTACCCGATAAACTGAAGGGGACATCCCGCGCCAAGCTGTTTGAGACAAAAGCGGTACTCTATGAATGCGTTAGCAATTGTAATGATCAATTGCAAAAGCCGGTGCTCCGGGAAGTGAAGCGGCACAATATTGTCGTGAACGAGCCGCTCAAATACAAAGGAATTAAGCTTTATCAATTTGACTTTGATACGACTCCGCGTTTGAATGCGGTTCATCCTGTACTCGTTGATAAACAAACGGGACAAGTATACGGTCCTTTCGATTTGCCCATGAAGGATTCGGCGCTTCAGCATAAGCTGGGCCCGTATACGCTGGACTTATACGCCAACTATATGGAATTCGATATCGGCGATAACGGTGAACCTACAACGTTGTCGCGTGATCCGATTGCGCCGGCTTTCATTTTCACAGTTAAAGGTCCGGGACTGGATGCTAAGGGCGAGCCTTATATTTACTTCCCGATGCAGAAGGATAAAGTGAAATTTTCGCAGGATACAATTAATGGCGCTTTGGCAAATAAAATTGAAATCAGAGTCGACGGGATGGAAAATGTGGATTTTTCCGAAGCGTCTACTTATTTAAACGTCCGGATGGACAAGGCTTTGCCTTATGTGTGGATCGGAGCGACTTTTTCTATGGTCGGATTGCTGATGGGCTCTTATTGGCAGCACCGCAGAATATGGCTCCGTGTGGATGAAGGCGAGCTTTCACTCGGCGCACATACGAATAAAAATTGGTACGGTATGCGCTCAGATGTGGCTGGTGCGCTTCAAAAAATAGGGATAACCGTAGATCCGAAGTCGCTTGATAACGGAGGGAACAACGCGTGAGTTTAGTTGATTTTAGCAGCGATGCGTTTATCGTCGCATTTTTTCTTTATTGCTTTGCTTTCATGTTTTATGTGATTTCGATTGCGGGTAAAAAGTGGAGCAATCGGGATCCCTTGCAGCATGAGAAGCGCTGGGGAAGGATCGCCTTCATTACGTCCAGCCTTGGACTGGCATCGCATCTGACTTTTTTCTTCACCCGTTGGGCTGGAAGCGGTCAAATTCCGACAAGCAACATGTATGAGTTCATGACATTTCTAGGCATGGCGATCATGATTGCTTTCACGATCGTTTTTGCAATTTACCGCAAAGCGCTCCTAGGCATGTTCGCTTTGCCGTTAACCGTAATTATTGTTGCTTATGCCTCCGTATTTCCGCAGGAAGTGCAGCCGCTTATTCCGGCGCTGCAAAATGTTTGGCTCAAGGTGCATGTTACGACAGCTGCTCTTGGAGAAGCGTTCTTCGCAGTAGGCTTTGCTGCCGGTCTTATGTATTTGCTGCGTGTTGTCGATTATAAAAATAAATCGAAGGAAGCGCGAAGGTCACAGTTCTGGGTAGAGTTTTCGTTATACTCGATTATTTTGATCGTTGGTTTTATCGTTGCGGTTTTCGCGTTCCGCGGAATGGGGTATGAAGCTCAATTCATTCAGGAAAAATCAAATATTGATAGTAACGGAATTGAGACGACTACGTCGGAGACCGTCGACTATACGCTTCCGCCAATTGTTAAGCCTTATAATAGTCAAGTTGTCAAATACGAAACATTCCTCGGAATGAATCAGCCTATTTTTGAAGCTCCTTATTGGATGAACGGCGTTAATTCAGGCAGGAAGCTGAATACGGTCGTTTGGTCCATTATTGCAGGGACGTTACTTTACGGATTGCTTCGACTCGTATTCCGTAAGCCATTGGGTGCGGTCATTCACCCTGTTATGGAAGGAATCGATCCTGAGGATTTGGATGAGATCAGCTACCGATCAATTGCAATCGGTTTTCCAATCTTTACACTCGGTGCGCTCATATTTGCAATGATTTGGGCAAATATTGCATGGGGACGTTTCTGGGGCTGGGATCCGAAAGAGGTTTGGGCGCTAATCACGTGGTTATATTACAGTGCCTATTTGCACTTCCGCTTATCTCGCGGATGGCAAGGACTTCGCTCTTCATGGCTTGCCGTAATCGGTTTTGTAATCGTATTGTTTACGTTAATCGGGGTTAATTTAGTTATCGCTGGTTTACATTCATATTCTGGAGTATAGACTCTGAATTGAGAGGAGTAATGCCGAATGTCTGATTATTCAAGCCGTATTTTGGTTGTCGATGACGAAGAAAGAATCCGCCGCTTGCTCAAAATGTATTTGGAGAAGGAAGGGTACACGATCGATGAGGCTGAGGACGGAGAAACCGCTCTTAGGCTGGCATCCGGCACCGATTATGCGCTTATCCTGCTTGATGTCATGCTTCCAGGAATAGACGGGGTAGAGGTGTGCTCCCGTCTCCGGCAAGTAAAGGCTACTCCAGTTATTATGCTCACCGCAAAAGGCGAGGAGATGAACCGCGTGCAAGGGTTTGAGGTCGGAGCCGATGATTACGTCGTGAAGCCGTTCAGCCCGCGTGAAGTCATTTATCGTGTTAAGGCGATATTACGCCGCTCATCAGCGACAGCGTTCCTAACAAAAGAAATCAATTCGAGCAATAACATCGTATTCCCGCATCTCGTAATCGAGCACGATGCGCATCGCGTGTCTGCAGGCGGGCAAGAGGTAAGCTTAACTCCGAAGGAGTATGAGCTGCTGCATTATTTAGCCGTTTCGCCGGATAAGGTTTTCTCCCGTGAAGAGCTGCTCAAGGATGTCTGGAACTATGAGTTTTTCGGCGATCTGCGGACGGTGGATACCCATGTGAAGCGGTTAAGGGAAAAGCTGAATAAAGTATCGCCTGATGCCGCTGCAATGATTACGACGGTATGGGGCGTCGGCTACAAGCTTGAGGTGCCAAAGTAATGAACTTGTGGCAGCGTTTGGCCGGCAGGCTGCTGCGAAGCGTGGTCGGTAAGCTATGGGGAACGATTATTCTGCTCGTTGCGGTTGTATTGCTTATAGTCGGTGTGTTTTTATTACAATATGTGGATATTCTATCATTCGAGGATGCGCATAAAGTAAAGATTCTGTTCGTTCTTACCGCGGTTATCGGATTTTTATTGTCGACGTTTTTTGCTTTTTTCTTATCAAAGAAGATTCAACAGCCGCTGCTTCAGCTTAAAGATGCTGCTGATTCGATATCGCAGGGTAATTACAGCACTCGCGTGAATACCCGTTCGACGGATGAGATTGGTGAATTAGCCAATACGTTTAATCATATGACAGAGCAGCTGGATAAGCTTATTCACGATTTGAATCACGAGAAAAATCATTTAGCGAGCATTTTACGCAGTATGGGCGATTCCGTTATGACGTTTAACGCAGACGGTAAAGTGATTCTTACCAATCCGAGTGGTTATCTTCTCATTAATAAATGGTCTGGCATAGATCTTGACTGGCGGGAGGAACTGTTTGAGAGCGGAGCTGCCCATTCAGAAGTTCCTATGCCATTGCGTGAGTTATTTCAGTGCGTAATGGAAGAGGGTCGCGATGCTACGGACAAGATTCATGTGCTAAGCAGCGTCTGGTCGGTCGTCATGGCGCCGCTTCAGTCCAATGGTGTTATTCGCGGCGCGGTTGCCGTTATCCGTAACGTAACGGAGGAGCATAAGCTCGAGAAGCTGCGGAGGGATTTCGTTGCAAACATATCCCATGAGATCAGAACTCCGCTTTCCATGCTGCAAGGTTACAGCGAAGCGTTACTTGACGATATCGTCGTCTCGCCAGAGGATCGTAAAGAACTTGTTCAAGTTATTTACGATGAATCACTGCGAATGGGCAGGTTGGTGAATGATTTCCTCGATATAGCCCGAATGGAAGCCGGCCATGTTGACATGAATTTTCAAGAGGTTGATCTTAGGCATGTCGTGAAGCGGGTTCATCGAAAGTTCCAGGTATATGCAAAAGAAAGAGAAGTAAAGCTGCTTGCCGAGCTTCCAAGTCAGCCGCTTCTTGTGAAGGAAGCCGATGAGGATCGGCTCGAGCAGGTGTTCACCAATTTGCTGGATAATGCATTGCGGCATACCCATTCGGGAAAGTCAATAACGATAGCCGGCAAGCATGCAAATGTCAATGGCAGTGAGTATGTACAGTTTAGCGTAGCAGATGAAGGGCAGGGGATCCCGTCCGAGGACGTGCCTTTTATATTTGAACGGTTTTATAAGGCGGATAAAGCGCGAAAACGCGGCTCTTCCAGCGGGACAGGGCTTGGACTCGCAATCGTCAAAAATTTGATTGATCTTCATCATGGACGGATCGTCGTGGAAAGCGCAGCTGGTGTTGGCACAACATTTACATTGCTTTTACCTGTCGAAGCCCATCAATAGTTGTCAAAGCGTTCCTGATGGAACGCTTTTTTTGTAGAATACAGCAGATAATTCTTGTTGTTCGTGAAACAAAATGAGCCAACCGGAAATCCGGTTGGCTCATTTTTGAATAAAAAATTGATTTAGAAAAGTTTAATCTCTTTTGCCGTGTTCAGCTCAGGCATGTTGGTAAGCTGTACAAGCACGTCCTTAGGCGTTCCTTTATCCACTCTAAGCACCATGATTGCCGAACCGCCGACAAGCTGACGGCCTACTTGCATGGTTGCGATGTTGACATCGTTGTTGCCAAGCAGCGTTCCGACACGTCCGATAATACCAGGCTTGTCGTTGTGCGAAATAAGAATGAGATTGCCTTCAGGCGTTACATCAACAGGGTACTTGTCGATTTGTACGATACGGGGGCCATAGCCTGTCAACAATGTACCGGCAACGATACGCTCTTCCTTCTTCGTACGAAGCGAAACGGTCACAAGATTCGTGAAGTCTTTCGAAGCATGCGATTTTTGAATGACGATGTTAACGTCGCGCACTTTTGCAAGATGCAGCGAGTTAACGACGTTAACCTGCTCTGCGCCAAGATGGTGCGCAAGGATACCGCGTACGATGTAACGCGTTAATGGCTGTGTATCAACCTCTGCAAGCTCACCGGAATAGCCGACTACAATTTCAGTCACTGCGCCTTCAGTCGACTGTGCGATGAAGCTGCCAAGTTTCTCGCCAAGCGCGAAGTATGGCTGAAGCTTGCTTTGAAGGTTAGCCGGAATAGGCGGCATATTAACCGCGTTCATGAACGGCTCATTGCGAAGAATATGAAGCACTTGCTCCGATACGTCGATTGCTACGTTTTCTTGCGCTTCTACAGTAGATGCGCCTAGATGCGGAGTTACGATAATTTTCGGGTGAGTCAAGAAAGGGTGATCGTCAGCAGGAGGCTCGACTTCAAAAACGTCGAATGCCGCGCCGGCTACAATACCATTGTCCACTGCATCGACCAAAGCGATTTCGTCGATGATACCGCCGCGTGCACAGTTTACGATACGCATGCCAGGCTTCATTACTTCAAATTGAGCTTTGCCAATCATGTGACGGGTTTCAGGTGTAAGAGGAGTATGGACGGTCATGAAATCTGCGTTGCGGACAATATCATCTACGCTCGCTAGCTTCACGCCGAGTTTCTCAGCTCTTTCTTCTGTCATAAACGGATCGTAACCCATAATTTCCATACCGAAAGCTTTAGCGCGTTTAGCAACCTCGCTGCCGATACGGCCCATACCAAGTACGCCAAGCGTCTTGTTGCGAAGCTCAACGCCCAGGAACGATTTGCGGTCCCAAGTGCCGTTTACAGTTTTCATGTACGCTTGCGGGATATGGCGGGCAACAGCCATCATCATAGCAAAAGTATGCTCGGCAGTCGTAATCGTGTTGCCGTCTGGTGCGTTGATGACGATGATACCGCGTTGTGTGGCTGCATCCAAATCGATGTTGTCGACGCCAACGCCAGCACGTCCAATTACTTTGAGCTGTTTACCGGCTTCCATAATTTTTGCAGTTACACGCGTTTGGCTGCGTACGAGCAGTGCATCGTATTCGCCGATAATGTCTACCAATTCGTCTTCGCTTAATCCCGGTTTTTTGTCAACCGCGACATCAGCCGCATCAACAAGCTGCTGAATGCCCAAATCACTGATTGGATCGGAAACTAACACTTTAAACATGTGAAGTATGCCTCCTAGAATGGGGCGAAGCATATCTGCTTCGCTGAATATGAACAGAAAAACCCTCAGGCCCGGCACCGTTGTGCAGCAGCGGGACGAGAGTTTGATCTTCGATCGTAAAAGTTCTTCTATTTAATCAAATTCGGACTTTTCTATTTTATAGCAAGCAAGAGGACAAATGCAATGCTCAAACTTGCTGAAATGTGAAATTTTCGTTATGATTCAAGCATCATTAGCAACAAAATGCGACATCGGAGGTCTTTATTCATGAAAAAATGGCAAGATGTGACTCCTCAAAAATTGCTTGAATTGTTGGAGAGCGGTGAAGCTGAGTCGAAACAAATTATAGATGTCAGGGAGCCATTCGAATGGGATTACTATCATCTGGAGGGTTCAGCCTTAATTCCGATGAATGCAGTTCCGTCCAGAATGAGTGAGCTGGATGATACAGGTCCGATTTATATTGTTTGTGCGCACGGTGTTCGCAGCGTGGCTGTTTGCAACTACTTAGAAGAACAAGGCTACAGCAACCTCCGCAACGTTTCCGGCGGGATGGCAGCTATAGCCTCGTTAAAAGGGTTTCAATATGATTAAGGATGCAGCTTTTTGGCGTGGCTCTGCTAATTCGTTTCAGGATAGAAGAACGGCAGTTGAGGAAGAAGGACCTGCTGGAATAGTCTGGATTTGCTTTCCGTAAAGTCTCCGGAACGAACTGCTTCCGTATTGATGAGCAGATCAACAACTGCTGATAACGTGTGAATTTTCATTTTCTTAGCTTGACCTGACTGGGCAAAATCGTCTACGCGACTCGTCAAATCTTGTGGATAGTAAGAGGTTAGCTTTTTGCGAGTCAACAATTGGTCGGCCATCACTTTATTTTTAATCGTGATCGGAAGCTTTTGCCATTGTGTAAGCTCTAATATAGATGGCGCTTTATATTCGGATGGAATATCCGGATCCACGGTAGCTGACCATTTCAGCATAGCTGAGTAATAGGATTGCTGTGCGGTCAAGGCAAACTGGGCTGCAGATAAATAGGTTTTCTCTTGTTCAACATGCTTTATCAATTCATTAGACGTTAAAGTTTTTGCACTTGCGGCAGCCATGCCGGACGCGTCTTTAAACAGCTTGAGGCTTCGTATGTAGTTGACCTGGGCTTGTCCGAGTAAAGGTGATTTCTGCATATCAACCGAGCTTGCTTCCTTTGCTTTGGTATCAGCCAGACTGGATAGATCTTTAAACATCGACGCTGCTTCTATTGTTTTTCCTTGGGATAATTTGTTCATAGCTGCGAACCATTCGTTTTGAAATTCACGATAAGGTAAAAATACAGTATGATAGAAAGAGACTAAGTCCTGCTGTTGATAGGGGCTTACAGAAGCGGCTGCCGTATTGGCGTCTTCGTTTTCCGATATGTATTTTGCTTCAGTTTTGGCAGAGCCAATTTGGATGCCGTAGAAAAAGGCGCCCACCATGCATACGAGCATGAATACAAATCCAACACTAAATAACATTGCGGTTGTCGTTAATCGTTTTTCCATCTCTATCTCCTTCTATGCAAATAAAATATGTTGTCGATTTGTTCTACCAGTATAGGTGAAAAGGTCGAAAAAGAAAATACGAACGTTCAAGGGCAGGCGGGAAGCTATGAAGAAGTTTGATATACGAAAAATACGCGTTCGCAAGGTGTCTGTAGACGACCTTGATGACCGCATGCTCCTTATCAATTTATACGCAACACAAGCGCTTACTTTTATTATCGGATTAATATGGGTTTTATTTCAGCATCAAAATCTTATTCAATTATTTACACCTCCCAGGGAGCTTGCTTTTCTGTTATGGGGCATCGGGTTTGCTGGTGCGGTTATTGCTGTCGATTTGCTTATTTCCCGCTTCGTGCCGGAGGAAGCGGCTGATGACGGGGGGGTAAATGACCGTATTTTTCGAGGTCGTCCGATTTGGCATATTGCGGTTATTTCGTTTGTAGTTGCAGTATGCGAGGAGCTTCTCTTTCGCGGGGCGGTGCAGCATGCGATCGGTCCCTATTGGACAAGTATCGTTTTTGCGACGATTCACGTTCGTTATTTGCGGCATTGGATTCCTACTGGCCTGGTCTTCTCCATAAGTTATGGATTAGGCTGGATTTATATGGAATCAGGCTCGATATGGGCGCCGATTATCGCACATTTTTTAATTGATTTTATAATGGGCTTAATTATTCGCTTCAGGAGGGAGTCATGAGCAGGAAAGAAAGGTTTGGAAATTCGAGAGCAGCAAGACAGCGTGAAAAGACGGTAGAGCCGTCCAGCATCGGAACGAGTTCCAATGATTTCGAAGCGCTACCGCCAAGACGCAAGAAATTCCCTTCAAGCGTACATAAAGTGACGAAGTGGTATTATAATTTGTTATTCTTTTTGTTTGTATGCTTAGTTGGAGGCTTGTTCTGGTACGGAATGAAATTTAGCGATTAACGTCGATGGCAGCAGGATCAATAAAGCTGTAGCCTTTGTCCTCTAGTTTTGTCAATAGTTCGTCAAGCGATTCAGCAGTCCATTTCAGCTCATGCATCAATATGTTAGCACCGGGATGAAGCTGCTCCATAACATTGCGAATCACTTCATCAGGCTTATCTTTAGTTGATTGATCCCAATCCAGAGAACCGTTCGACCACGTCATATATAACATGCCGTGGTTTTTTGCTATTTCCTTTACCGCTTCGCCGCCAGAACCGAATGGAGGCCGGAAAAATAACGGCTTTTGGCCGGTTAAGGTTTCAATTTCTGTTTGCAAGCTTCCGATTTGCTGTTCAACAACAGCTTTTGTTTCTTTTTTTAGATTGATGTGATCCCAGGAATGATTGCCGATCGTTTGACCCCGCTCATGGATTAGTGTCAACAGCTTAGGGTTTTGCTTCACCCGATATCCGTTAACGAAAAAAATAGCTTTTGCGCTATGCTTATCGAGGGTATCAAGCATGCTTGTTAGGATGGCTTCATCCTTCGGACCATCGTCGAAAGTGAGTAATACCACTTTGTTAGTTGTACTTTCAAGAATAGGAACGAACCGGTAGGCATCATTCATACGATATAAGGCGGCAGGACTTGCTGTTTCTTCAGCAACAGGCTCTGCTGATGGTGAAGGCTGCACAGTTCTCCCGCTCGATTGAGCGGATGTCTCCAACGGTGCAGGGCTCGCTGCAGGTGATTGTGTAGCTGCAGCTTCATTTGAAGCGGCCATGTCTGCTTCATTTGGCTGAGCACTGCAGGCAGCAATTTGTGCACCGAGAAGAAGGACGGCTAATAATTCTGCTGCTCGTTTCATATTTGGAACCTCCGTACCGTAGTTGTAGACCATGCTGAACCGACCTCATTGTATCATATTTACTAAGTGACGACTCTAGAATGATTTCCTTATTTTATATGGAATGACGGCCTTTAAAGGCGGTCAAACTATCCATTGAATAACGAATAAGAAAGAGGTGTCGACGATAATGAAATTAAGCGGTTTTTTGGTTGGAGGATTAATCGGTGCGGCAGCTACTGTATATGTTTCACGAAAACGGCCGGGTGCAATTGCTTGGGCGGCAAGCGCGTTATCCGATATTTCCTCGAATGTTGTTGGCAAATCAGTATCCATGATGATGAATAAAAATTGGAAGCAGGAGGCGGCGGACATGACCCCAAAGCATATAGACGGTTCCGCCGTAAAGTCCGAAGCCGCTTGGGGACAAATTGAGGCAATCGTTAATAGTGACCCTGACTTGAAGCGGGAAGCAGAGAAAATAAAGGCGGAATCGTCAGCATTAGCCCATTAAGGCGAATAGAAATAAAGCAGAATCGTAGGAGCGCTGCGCAATATTGCGAAGCGTTCAAACGATTCTTTTTTTCGCCCAATATTAGTGCATTCAACGGACAGACATGATAAAGTAGTTACATAGCACGATTTGATCAAAATGATCACATCTTACTAAAAATTTCATACGTTATTACAACAGATGCTGCAGAGGAGGATCCTATCATGAAAATCGAACGACTGAGTCAGGACAAGATACGGATTTTCCTGACGTTCGACGACCTGCTGGAACGGGGGATCCAGAAGGAAGACATGTGGCGCGAGATTCCAAAAGTACACGAACTATTCAGTGAAATGATGGATCAAGCATATAGTGAACTTGGATTCGATGCCAGCGGCCCATTAGCGGTCGAAGTGTTTGCCCTCCCCGCGCAAGGTATGGTGGTGATTGTCACCCGTGGCAAAATGAACAGTCATGAAGTCGAACGGTCATCCGAAGACGACGATGCGGATGACGAAATATACGAGATGGAAGTGACTCTTGAACAAAGCGATGTAGTGATGTATTCCTTCCGGGATTTTGAAGACGTTATATCGGTTTGTAAGCAGTTGCAATCCTCTGCATTAACAGAAGACGGAAGATTGTACTCCTATAATGGAAAGTACATTTTAGCGCTGGAGCCAGCCTTGATCGATTCATCGAGACATAACGCTGTCATTGCGCTGCTTGCCGAATATGGAGAAGCAACCTCGGTTACTTATGCCATGCTGGAAGAGTACGGTAAAGTTATTATGCCCGAAGCGGCAGTCCGGGAAATATGCAATCATTTTAAATTTTAATAAGCGTCCACCGTTTACGCTTAGCGAAACAAATAAAGAGCATCTGCAGGCAAGCTTTGGCTGCATGATGCTCTTCTTGCATATAAACAGGGTTTGTCCATTCGAATACAGTGAAGGAAAGGCGCTCATATTAGAGATAGACAAAGGCGGTGAATGATATGAGTATTAAAGAAACGGATGATGTTCTGCATTCTACTCAAATCGTAATTGAACAGGCGCTGCAAAGGCTTGGTTACAATCAAGATATGATTGACCTGCTGAAGGAGCCTATAAGGCTTCTCACTGTGCGGATTCCCGTGCGAATGGATGACGGAACAACAAAGGTATTTACCGGCTATCGATCTCAGCATAACGATGCGGTCGGGCCGACAAAGGGTGGAGTGCGTTTTCATCCGGGAGTTTCGGAAAATGAGGTGAAGGCTCTTTCGATTTGGATGAGCTTAAAATGTGGAATTGCTGATCTTCCCTATGGAGGCGGTAAGGGCGGGGTTGTATGCGATCCGCGTACGATGTCGTTCCGCGAGCTGGAGAGGCTGAGCCGCGGCTATGTTCGTGCGGTTAGTCAAATTGTCGGTCCGACCAAAGATATACCGGCTCCGGATGTCATGACTAACTCGCAAATCATGGCTTGGATGATGGATGAATACAGCCGGATTCGCGAGTTCGATTCTCCTGGCTTTATAACGGGCAAGCCGCTTGTTCTCGGAGGCTCCAAAGGAAGGGAGACGGCAACCGCGCGCGGTGTTGTTATTATGATATACGAGGCGTTAAGGTTAAGAGGGATTGAGCTTAAAAACGCGCGAATCGTTATTCAAGGATTTGGTAATGCAGGCAGCTATCTTGCCAAATTTATGCATGAGGCCGGTGCGCGCGTTATCGGTATTTCCGATGTGAACGGAGCATTGTATAATGAAGAAGGACTCGATATTGATTATTTGCTTGACCGTAGGGATTCCTTCGGCAATGTGACGAATTTGTTTTCCCAGACGATAACAAATGCCCAGCTGCTGGAGCTTGATTGCGATGTTCTTGTTCCTGCTGCTATCGAGAATCAGATTACGGAAGAAAATGCACCGCGTATTCGAGCGGCCATTGTAGTCGAGGCCGCCAATGGCCCAACTACTTTGGAAGCAACGAAGCTATTGACGGACAGAGGCATTTTGCTCATTCCGGATGTGCTGGCCAGCGCAGGGGGAGTTATTGTATCCTACTTCGAATGGGTGCAGAACAACCAGGGCTATTACTGGGATGAACAGGAAATAGATGATAAGCTGAAGAATATGATGATACGCGGCTTCGAGCACGTGTACGAAATACACCGCACCCGTAAAGTCGATATGAGGCTTGCCGCCTATATGGCAGGCGTTCGCAAAATGGCCGAGGCTGTTCGTTTTCGCGGCTGGGTGTAAGAAAGCAGGGACGAAATGCTGTTGTTTTCCGTATTGACTGCGGCCGTCGCGCCAGGCGTTTCGCTGCTCACCTACTTATATTTAAGGGACCGGTATGATGCAGAACCCATACACATGGTAGTTAGAATGTTTGTGCTTGGCATACTTGTTGTTGTGCCGATAATGGTTATTCAACGCGGTCTTCAGCTTTGGCTGGGCGACCATTCCATCATGTTCGCTTTTGTAGAATCTGCAGGCGTCGAAGAGTTTGTGAAGTGGTTTGTACTGTATCACGTGATCTATAATCACATGGAATTTGACGAGCCGTATGACGGTATTTTATATGCGGCTTCGATATCGCTCGGCTTTGCTACGCTCGAGAACGTGTTGTACGCCATTTATTCGCCGGCGACATTCGGTACTCTTCTCATGCGCGCTTTGCTGCCGGTATCCGGTCATGCCTTGTTTGGCATCATGATGGGCTACTACTTAGGTAAAGCTAAGTTCGCGCCCAAGACGAAATGCCGTTATTTTCTTGGTGTGTCGTTAGCTCTGCCCATGCTCTTGCATGGTACTTACGATTGGATCATGATCACGGTTCGGACGAATTGGATTTGGTTCATTTTGCCGTTCATGATTGCATTATGGGTATGGGGACTACGCAAAATGAACCGGGCAAATTCGAGGTCGCCTTTTCGATTCCTCCCTCGCGAGGATGAGATTAAACTGTAGCTCTTCCGTCCATACTGTCATGTATAAAAATGCCTGAGACGATAGCATTTGAATAATGAAAGCATGCGCTTACGATGCGGTGTATGCTAATGATGTCAGGAGGGGCTTATGGAAGCAGCAAGAATTAAGGTAACCATTAGGTGCAACGTATGCGGGGAGAAATTCGTACTGCGCGGACGAAGAGAGAAAGGCGCCATTGATACCGGCTTTAAGCAATGTATTTGCAATAACAGCAACGATCTTGATATTGAAGAGCATAATGGGCTTTGAAGGTTTCGGCTAATTTCGGCTAATGTAACTTGAATTAAATAATAGGATGCATAAAGCTCCCTTGGGCAAACCAAACTAAAACCAGGTTTTGCACAAGAAAGGAGCTTTTGTGTTATGTACCGTCGACTTAGCTCAATACTGTTTCCCGTAATGTCCCTCCTTTTTCTCGGTGCGATCTACTGGGGATACCAGGAGCATCAAGAGAAAAACTCGATATTGATAAAGGCCGAGAATCAGTACCAGCGTGCGTTTCACGACTTAACTTATCATGTCGAGCAGCTGCATCAGCAACTAGGCAATACGCTCGCGGTAAACTCCACGTCTCAAAGCTACCACCGCAAAGGATTGGTTAATGTATGGCGTTTAACGAGTCAGGCGCAAAATGAAATCAATCAGCTGCCGCTTACGCTGCTGCCCTTCAATAAAGCGGAGGACTTTTTGTCTCGTATCGCAAACTTTGCTTACAAAACTGCAGTACGCGACTTGACGAAGCAGCCGCTTTCTAAAGACGAATTCAATACGATGAAAACTCTTTATGCGAAATCGGAAGAAATCTCAAAGGATTTAATCGGCATGCAGAAAGAAGTGCTTGCTAATAATTTACGCTGGATGGACGTTGAGATTGCGCTTGCTTCCGAACAATCTAATAATGACAATACCATTATTGACGGCTTCAAAATAGTGGACAAAAAAGTAAGCGAATATCCGGAAATCAACTGGGGACCATCGGTTAGCAGTATGTACCAAAAGCGTACAATGAAAATGCTTAGCGGAAACATGGTTACTCCGGAAGATATTAAGAAACTGGCAGCTAAATTTACAAATGCGCCGGAAGCCGACATTCAAGTTGCGGAGAACGGGAAAGGAACGGAATACGCTTCTTATTCTGCAACTGTAAACGACGGGAAAAAGGACAAAAAGATTCAAATGGATTTCACTCAAAAGGGTGGAAAGCTTATTTACTTTATGAATCCTCGGGACATTGGGGAGAAGAAGGTGGACCTCGATAAGGCGAAGGCTGCCTCGGATTCCTTCTTGGATAAGCACGGATTTACAGGGATGAAGGTTGTAAGCTACGATTTGTTCAATAATACAGGAACCTTTACGTATGTTAGTGTGCAGAGCGGGGTGCTCATCTACCCGGATAAGCTGACGGTTAAAGTAGCACTGGACAATGGTGAACCTGTCGGCTTACAAGCGAATGATTATGTTTACGAGCATCACAAACGGAAGCTTCCTAGTCCGATCATCTCGAAGGCTGAAGCGCGAAAAGCGTTAAATCCGGAATTGAAAGTGCAAAGTGAGCAATTAGCGCTTATCGACAATGAAATGGGTGAGGAAGTTCTTTGTTACGAATATACCGGTCAGATTAACGGCGGGCTTTACCGGGTATATATAAATTCCGAAACGGGACTGGAAGAATCAATAGAAGAAATGTCTCCGCATGATTCTAAGGCGGCAACTGACAAATAACGATATGGCTCCCCTCAAATCGACGTGTTATAATGTCAAGTAAATGGGAGGGGAGCCAATTTGTTGCCGAAAGTGAACCAGATGCTGCATTATCAAATAGCTTCTTCAGATGAAGAGGAAGCAGCTATTGAATACAAGTCCAGAATTGCCGATGAGCAGGAGGACGGTTTACTTATAGAGATACCAATCAGCGAGAAGACCGGTCGTTATAAACGATTGTTTCTAGGCGATGAGCTCTCTGTTTTTTTTGTGTCAGAGGATGGAATAAAAAATTATTTTGATTCACATGTGCTAGGTTTTAAAGAAGATGGGGTTAAATTAATAAAAATTGTTAAGCCTGAACCGGACCGTATTACAAAGGTGCAGCGCCGCAGCTTCCTTCGGGTGCCGGCCGAGCTTGAAATTGCAGTCAAAATGTCTAATCAAGTTCGGTTTGTTTGCAAAACCGATGATGTTGGCGGGGGCGGAATTTCGTTAGTATGCGATGCGAACTGGCCTCTCGCAGCAGAACAGACCTTAGAATGCTGGCTCCTTGTCCCGTTCCGAAACGGGACTATCGATCATGCTTTCTTTAAAGGGGAAATTGTACGGGTCGTAGAACTGGAGTCTGGACGTAAGCAGGCTATGATTAAATATGCCAGCATTATTGATGCGGAACGGCAAAAAGTTATACGGTATTGTTTTGAAAAGCAGCTCGAATATCGCAATCGGTGAATAACGTTGTGATATCTATGGAAAACTACCCAGAAAGAGGAAGGGAGATCTCCATATGATACGCAAGCCGTTTACCAAAAAAAGAAGCCGCAAGCAGCTGCTTCAACTGACAGAAGAAGTCAGTACTGTACTGCGAAAAATCATTATTACGCTGCTTATTCTGCTTGTTTGTTCGCAAGCGGCGCTGCAAAATAATGTCGTACGGCATTGGCTGACGGGCGTAGATCGGTGGGAAGGAACCCGCTTGAATTGACGCTCGGCTTTTGCATCTGATTTTATATTGTGGTATAATTTTCACGTTCGCAGGCAAAGCCTGCTTTTTTCTTGAGAGGTTTGCGTCGCATTTGTGTATGCATTCGGCCAGCCATCTCTATTAAAGGAGGTTGACCGTACGTGATGCATCACGAAGGTGACAGCGACCGAATGAACATTGCAATTGACGGGCCGGCAGGCGCGGGCAAGAGCACGGTTGCGCGAAAAGTTGCCGAACAGCTTGGATATGTGTACATAGATACTGGAGCCATGTATCGTGCTGTTACACTATGCGCTCAGCGTGCAGGAATTTCGGCCGATGAACCGGTCAAGCTTGCTGAATTGGCAAGATCCTTAAAGATTGATCTTGAGCCGGGAGAGCATGGACAGTCCGTATATGTAAATGGTGATAATGTGACAGCGCTTATTCGTTCACGCGAGGTAACGCTTCAAGTATCTCATGTTGCAGCTAATGAAACGGTTAGAGAAGTACTTGGAGTTATGCAAAGACATCTTGCCGCCCGCAAGGGCGTTGTAATGGATGGCCGGGATATCGGTTCTCATGTGCTGCCGAATGCGGAGTTGAAAATTTTTCTAACCGCATCCGTTAAGGAACGGGCGCTTCGTCGTCACCGGGAAATGGCTGATAACCAGACAATTACGCTCGAGCAATTGGAATCGGAGATTGCAGAACGAGATCGTCTGGACGAGCAGCGTGAAATATCGCCGCTGATATGCGCTTCTGATGCTGTCGTAATGGACAGCACCGGCATGACAATTGATGAAGTAATTGACGCAATTGTGAAATTAAGCCGAACCAAATTGGCGGAGGCGAAGTAAACTATGTTATATCTTATTTTCCGGTTTCTTCTGCGTGTTATTTACACGCTTTTGTTCCGACTGGAGGCAAGAGGCACGGAAAATATTCCTGCCACTGGTCCGGTTATACTTGCTTCAAATCATTTAAGCAATTTTGATCCGCCTACAGTAGGGGTCAAGGTGAGGCGGAAAGTACATTTTATGGCCAAAGAGGAATTGTTCAAGGTTCCCGTATTTGGGCAGCTTATCCTTTCGTTTGGTGCTTTTCCGGTCAAGCGCGGAGGAGTGAGCAAGGACGCCATAAAGTCGGCTATTTCGCTGCTTAAGGAAGGCAACGTATTGGGTATTTTCCCGGAGGGCTCGCGCAACAATCAATCAGGAGCGGCTAAGAAGGGCGCTGCGATGATAGCAGTGAGAAGCGGCGCAGCGATCGTTCCTGTTGCTATAATCGGCAAGTATAGACCTTTTAGCAAAATAACCGTTTGTTATGGCAAGCCAATCGATCTTACCGCACTAATTGAAGAATCATCGCCAGATATGCTGGAAAAAGTAACAGAAGCCATTATGACTCGCATTCGCGAGCTAGCTGCAAGCCATCGTTAATTAATGTTTTAAATGCTGCTTTCGCTTTAGGCGCTAGCGGATTTAAATAAAGTTGGGGTATGAATTGAGGAGGTTATTTCAATGTCAGAAGAAATTAATGTGCAACAATCCGCGGCGGAAGAAGTAAGCCAAGACGCTTTGGATAATTTCGTGTCTTTGAAAAAAGGCGATTCCGTTAAAGGTACGATCGTCAAAATCGAAGATAACCAAGCTTATGTAAGCCTTGGATATAAATATGACGGTGTCATTCCGATTCGGGAGCTTTCCGCATTGCAGATTGAAAACGCGACGGATGCCGTTCAAATCGGTCAAGAAGTAGAGCTTAAAGTCGTTAGCATTGACGATGAGAAAGAAAAGCTAGTCCTTTCGAAGCGCCAGGTAGACAGCGAAAAAGCATGGGATGTGTTGCAACAACGTTATGAGAGCGGCGAAGTTTTTGAAGTTGCTGTTGCTGACGTCGTTAAAGGCGGTCTCGTAGCTGATGTCGGCGTACGCGGATTCATTCCGGCTTCGATGGTAGAGCGTCATTTTGTTGAAGATTTCAGCGATTACAAAGGCCGCACGCTTCGCGTGAAGGTTAAAGAAATTGACCGCGAGAACAACAAAGTCATTCTTTCCCAGAAGGAAGTACTGGATGCTGAGTTCGAGCAAAGCAAACAACAAGTGATGGCTTCGCTCCAAGCTGGTCAAGAGCTGGATGGAACGGTACAACGTTTGACTCCATTTGGCGCATTCGTTGATATCGGCGGCATCGATGGACTTGTCCACGTATCCGAGCTTTCCTGGCAGCATGTTGCACATCCTAAGGATGTTGTTTCTGAAGGTCAAGCCGTTCGCGTAAAAGTACTTAAAGTTGACCCGGCAGCAGGCAAAATCAGCCTTAGCTTAAAAGCTGCGCAACCAGGTCCTTGGGAAACTGCAGGCGGTCAATTCTCAATTGGCGATATCGTGACAGGTACGGTTCGACGTATCGTTCCTTTCGGAGCTTTTGTTGAAATCGCTCCAGGCGTAGAAGGCCTAGTTCATATTTCCCAAATCGCTCACCGTCACATTGCAACTCCTAACGAGGTGCTTCAAGAGGGTCAAGAAGTACAAGCGAAAGTACTTGACTTCAACCCTGCCGAGAAGCGTGTCAGCCTGAGCATTAAAGAAACAGAAGAAGCGCCTGAGCAAGCTGCTCCGAGCGCTAGAACTGAGAGAGCACCGCGTGCTCCTAAGATTGAAAAAATCGACAACCCGAACGTAAGCTTGAGCAGTGAAAGCATGAGCTACTCACTGGCAGAGCGTTTCGGCGATAAGCTTAAAAACCTGAAATAAGAAGCCAATCGGTCTCCTTTTCAAAGTAATTGTACCAGGGTGGAGCTATTCCCGCGATTAATCGCAGGAATAGCTCCTTTTTTTTGGCGCATAATAGGGGGTACAAGAGGTGATTTGCGTGAATCCCGGATATATGTCCTTATTAATCATGATCATGATGCTAATACTAATCGCCACGGGATGGAAGCCGTATTTAGCTCCTGATATTAGCCGGCGAACGATGGTGCTTGTAGGAATTTTGATTATCGCCATAATGCCCTTCTCCATTTGGTGGACACCGTTGCCTGAATACACACAAATAAAACTGCATGTAAGTGTTTGCTTATTGCTGCTTGCAAGTTTATTGACATTTAAAGGTTCGGAGGATTGGAGCTATAAAGGATATTTAGCATTATGTGCATTAATGATTGCAGTCATTTGGGGATGTGTCCGCAAAATCTACAGCTTTGACCCTGTATTTTATTGGATCGATCCATTATGGGATGCGCCCATAACTGCAGGGCTGCTTTGCGGTGCCTTTACAGCTCAGACCAAACATCAATTAAGTATGATCATTTGGGGAGCCGTACTCGGCGAGACGCTCAATACGGTGCTTCAGGCGGGTACTTATGCGGTTTTCATAGGCTCATTGTCCTGGTGGGACAGCTTTTGGATTGCAGTTGCAACCGCACGGTTATTTAGTTTGATACTAAAAGCGATTCGAAGGGGCTTATCAAAGTTAAGTGTCGTGCTTTGGCATATGAAAGGAGGACGGTCATCGTAATGCAGCAGTTTCTTGTGCAAAATAAGGTTTTGATCGGTGTGCTGCTAGGGATTGTTCTCGGTATCGTTTCACGGTTACTGATGCTGCGAACGGACTATAGACAATATCCAACCTATCCCCACGGACGCATCATTCATATTTCTTTAGGAGTAATTGCTGCTGCTCTTGGTGCTGTTGCTGTTCCGGCACTATTTAATAAAGACTATACGGCTATTACTTTCCTTACGTTAGCAGCGCAGCAGTTTCGCGACGTTAGGAAAATGGAGCGTGATACGTTGACCAAAATAGACAGCCTGGAGCTTGTAGGACGAGGCTCGACCTATATTGAAGGAATAGCCATGGTTTTTGAAGGCCGAAATTATTTGGTTATAATGACAGCATTAATAACGAGTTTATTCGCCATTCTATTGAATGTATGGATCGGTATTGTTGCCGGAGGGTTATCACTGCTGCTTGTTGAGAAGCTCAAGTCAGGAAAATCAATTTCCCATATTGCCCGTGTGGAGCAAGCTGACGTTCGTGTTGACGGTCCTGATTTATTTGTCGGAAATATATATATTATGAATGTCGGCTTGAAAGGCAATCAGGACATTATCGCTGAACGGGGAATGGGGTTTATTTTAACTCCATACAACTCGAACGGGAAAGTTACAATAAGTAATCTCGGACAACGGCAAGCCATTTTGTACGATTTGGCAACCATATTGGGCGTTTACCGTGACGATGGCGAGCCAGCGCTCATTCCAATGGCTAAACTAGATATGAGAGACGGAAGATTGGCCGTATTTTTTCTGCCGCAGGAGCTCGACGCAAGCAAAGGGCGTGAAGTTATTTTACGGGTGCCTATTTTAGAATCGGCTGTCCGTATGCCAACGGAAGCGTCCGTGAATAAGAAAGGAGCGGGTGGACATGGCTAAGATCGTCGCAGTCGTTTCGACCAAGGCCGATTCGATAGGAGGAGGAGCGCCGATTTTTATCGTTGAGAATGAGGAAAAGATGGAACAAACCTCATTCCTTCTTGAGAAAATTTTAGATGCAAGCGCACATGATTTAAAGAATGGGACTATTATACTGGTCAATCACCGATAATATGAAAAGTTAGCCAAGTACGTACTTTTTTGCTATGATGGTTATCGTGAGTATTTTTGAAGGAGTGGAAAACTAACTATGGCAAGACCCGTTATCGCTATCGTCGGGCGACCGAATGTGGGTAAATCCACTATTTTTAATCGGATCATCGGTGACCGGCTAGCAATTGTTGAGGATAAACCGGGTATTACCCGTGACCGGATTTATGGCACCGGAGAATGGAATGGAAAACCTTTCAGCATTATTGATACAGGCGGTATTGAAATCGATGGTGAAGATGAGATCATGAAATCTGTCCGCATGCAGGCTGAACTGGCAATTGAAGAAGCGGATGTCATTATTTTTATGGTCGATGCGAAAACCGGATTGACACATGCGGATGACGAAGTCGCTCAGATGTTGTTCCGTTCCCGCAAGCCTGTCGTTGTGGCAGTCAATAAAGTAGATAATTTGGGACGTATGGAAGAGGTATATGAGTTTTATGGACTTGGCTTCGGCGAACCCATCGCCATTTCCGGTGCACATGGTCTTGGCATTGGCGATCTGCTGGATGCTGCGTCTGTGCTATTGCCTGAGCTAACGGATGATGGTTACGATGAAGACGTTATTCGCGTTGCTTTAATCGGACGTCCGAATGTCGGCAAATCTTCGCTCGTAAACGCTTTGCTCGGGGAGGACCGTGTTATTGTCAGTAATGTCGCTGGTACGACTAGGGATGCGATTGATACGCCGTTCGAGCGTGACGGTCAACGATATGTGCTGATTGATACGGCCGGTATGCGCAAGCGCGGTAAAGTGTACGAGTCTACTGAAAAGTACAGCGTTATGCGGGCAATGAAAGCAATCGAGCGCGCAGATGTCGTTCTTGTGCTCATTAACGGAGAAGAGGGCATCATTGAACAGGACAAGCATATTGCAGGCTATGCACACGAAGCGGGAAAGGCATCAGTCTTTGTTGTAAACAAATGGGATGTGGTTGAGAAAGACGAGAAAACGATGCAGCATTTTTCCCAAAATATTCGCGATCATTTCTTGTTCATGTCCTACGCGCCGATCGTCTATTTATCCGCATTAACGAAACAGCGCTTACAAAAGCTGCTGCCTGTTGTTAATCATGTATCAGAACAGCATGCTATGCGTATTCAAACACATCTGCTGAACGACGTTATTTCCGATGCGGTTGCGATCAATCCGCCGCCTGCCGATAAAGGGAAACGTCTGCGTATTAACTATGTTACACAAGTGGCTACAAAGCCGCCGACGATCGTTGTGTTTGTGAATGATCCGGAAATTATGCATTTCTCGTATGAACGATATTTGGAAAACAAAATTCGTGCAGCGTTTGATTTTGAAGGGACGCCAATACGAATATACTCACGTCGGAAGTCCGAAGAAGATTAGGGGAGAAGTAGCTTGTTATATGGAGTAATCGCGGTTGCTTTAAGCTATTTGTTAGGTTCAGTTTCATTCAGTATCGTTATTGCGAAGTATGTGAAGGGAATTGATATACGCCAGCACGGCAGCGGTAATGCAGGTGCCACGAATACATTGAGAGTGCTCGGCAAAGGGCCGGGCCTACTCGTGTTTTTTCTCGATATTGCGAAGGGTGTCGCTGCAGTATGGATTGGACACGGCTTAGGACAAAATGATTGGATTCCGGTCCTATGCGGACTCGCTGCAATAGTGGGACATAATTGGCCCATTTGGTTTCGATTCAAAGGAGGCAAAGGTATTGCGACAACAGTCGGCGTTATTGCTACGCTCGCTTTTGTTCCTGCGCTTTGCGCCGGCATCGTTGCTATCGTTACTATTGCGTTCACGAGATATGTATCTCTAGGCTCGCTATTGTTTGCTGCTTTGACGCCATTATTTATTTCAATCTTTTATTTCTCGGTGCCTTTGTTGTGCGCAAGCCTTCTGATTTGTATATTTGCATTCGTACGGCATCGAACGAATATTGTAAAGCTGCTCCAAGGAACGGAAAACAAGCTTGGCGCAAAGAAAGGATAGTGAGTGCCGTATGACAAACACGAATCAATCCACAATGCGTCGGGCGGCAGTATTGGTAGCTGGAAGCTGGGGAACGGCTCTTGCTTCAGTGCTCGCGAATAATGGTTATGAGGTATTGCTTTGGACGCGAAGCGAAGAGCAAGCGGAAGGCATTAATCGCAGTCGCGAAAACAGCAAGTTCCTGCCCGGAGTAAAGCTTCCGGATACAATACGGGCTACTACTGATTTGAAGCAAGCGCTGCAAGAGGCGGAGCTTGCATTGTTCGTTGCGCCTTCTGGCGCGATGCGGGAGGTCGCAAAGCAAGCAGCGCCTTACTTATCGCCAGATACGCTTGTCGTACATGCAACAAAAGGGTTTGAAACGGATACCTTAAAACGGATGACTACCGTGCTTTCCGAGGAGCTTGAACGCCCGCTCGAGCAGCTTGTCGTATTATCGGGTCCTAGTCATGCTGAAGAGGTCATTCGGAAGCAGCCGACAACGGTTGTCGTTGCTTCAGCTAATCTGCAAGCGGCAGAGCAGGCTCAGGATGCTCTTATGAATACGGATTTCCGTGTCTATACCAATCCGGATGTCGTCGGTGTTGAGGTTGCAGGCGCAATCAAAAACATCATTGCACTCGGCGCCGGTTTGACGGACGGTTTAAACTTTGGAGACAATGCGAAAGCGGCTTTATTGACACGCGGTTTAGCTGAGATTGGAAGACTGGGGACCGCTATGGGGGCGAATCCGCTCACGTTTGCCGGCCTCGCCGGCGTGGGTGATCTCGTCGTTACCTGTACGAGCAAGCACAGCCGCAATTGGCGCGCTGGCTATATGCTAGCTGACGGAACGCCGCTTGAAGAGGTGTTAAGCCGCATGGGAATGGTTGTTGAAGGCGTCCGGACAACGCGAGCGGCCTTTGAGCTCGCGAAGCAGTACGATGTAGAAATGCCTATCACCTTTCAGCTTTATGAAGTGTTGTTTGCGAATAAAGCGCCAAGAACGGCTGTCGAGCATCTAATGGGTCGTCTGCGCACGCACGAAATCGAAGAAATCGGCTAAGTATAGCGCCTACACCAAACATGTACCCTCCTCATATGATGCATGGAGCATATTTTATGCGCATCCAGGAGGTGTTGATATGTCGAAAGATTTTTCTAAAGACGTTCTTAATGCGATAAACAAAAAAACCGGCAAAGGCATTTCCGAAAATTCGGTCAAAAAACTCGCAAGCGGGGTAACTGCTGAAACAATGCAGGACGAAGCTGAGCTGCGCAAGCTGATAAAGCAAGTATCGGAAATGGCTAAGGTAAAGGTTGCGGATTCGACGGTCAATGATATCGTGAAGGCTGTTAAAGCTAGCGGTATGAGCACGACCAATATGGAGACGTTAATGAAAATGATGATGAAGAAATAGAGCATAGCGGCAAAAGCGAGGAATTGCACCGAATTTCAGCATTCGGTGCAGTGCCCTGTCGGCTTTTGTCCTTTTTTTTGTCCGATGTTATAATGAGTTGGAACTCATTATGATAAAGATTAGGGGAATGGTATTACTATGGATGCAATGACAAAAATGTGGGTCTCGCTATTCGGCATCGGCATGATGGCGGTGGCAGCCGCATTAATTACGTTTGCACGCTTAAAAACGAAAGGCGTCGTGAAGTTTATTTTATCGCTCATCGCCTTCTTGGTTTTAATAATAGGCTTCATTTGTGGATTAATTGCAATTATTTAGTTTTGAGGTACATACACCAGTCTAATCGGCATGCAGAAAGGGAGATATGATTTCAAGATGATCGAATTAAAGGGTAAAACGAAAACGGCTGTTGTAGAAGCAGAGGCCGGGTTATCGCTGCTGGATCTTGCTTTGAAGCATAACGTTGATTGGAGCTTCTCGTGTGCACGCGGTACTTGCGCAAGATGCCGTTGCTTAATAACGGAGGGCGGTGACCAGCTTGAAGGCATTACAGACGAGGAATGGGACCGTCTGGAACCGGAGGAGTTCGAAGAAGGCTTCCGTCTAGGTTGCCAGGCCGTTGTAAAAGCAGGCAGTGGGCATATAGCTGCAGTGAATAAACCGTATTTTTAGAAAAAGGAAGTGCCGGCGATGACAGAAATGAAACACATCCAAAAAACGCTGGCTACTGTTATACAAGCCACGGAATCCAGCCAATCAAAATGGATTGTCGGCGGCAGCGCCGGCTTAATGCTCCGGGGAATTCCGTTATCTGCCGCACCTCGCGATTTAGATATTTACTGCGACGATGAATACATGCATTCTATTTTTCAGTCACTTAAGGAATTCGCTGTAGACGAACCAACGGTAAGTGTAACCGGCATGTATCGCTCTAGGCTATGTCATTTTCATATTCAAAACGTGCAGGTGGAGCTGGTTGCCGGATTCCAAGTGAAAGCTTCCGGCTGCCGTTACGAAACCGCGGTTCGCGAGCTTCTTATCCCGTACGGTGATCGAATAAAACTCGGCGGTGAATCTCAGAGCGTCTATGTTACTCCGCTTGCGCACGAGCTTTGCTTTAACATGCTTCGCGGACGTTCAGACCGTGTCCAGCTTATCGTTCAAGCGTTCGCAGAAGCTCCCGAAATACATGCGGGAGCACTCCAGGCGATAGAATTAGGCAATGCTTTTACCGAAGCTGTGAAATGCAGAATTCACCGATTGATTAATGAACGAGAGGCAGGTGTCTTGCGATGAACAGTGAGGTTACGTTCTGGCCTTCTGGTCGAACGGTTAAGGTAAAGCCGGGAACTACGCTGCTGGACGCCGCTAGACGCGCCAACATACCGATTCGTACGCGCTGCGGGGGGAAGGCGGCTTGTTTCATGTGCAAGGTCACCGTGCGGCCTGAAAGCGAACTTCAGCCGATAGCCGACAATGAGCGCAGGAAGCTGTCCGGGTTAGACGGATGTCATATAAGGCTTGCCTGTCAGGCAAGGGTAGCGGGTAAGGTGGATGTAGAAGTGCCTTTAGATCCGCTTCGAGCTGCCGTAGAAAGGCAGCTCGCCAGACAGGCGGAGCAAGATGACGATTTATGGTAAGCATAGGCTTACGAAGCAGGTTTGCTTCACAAACCTAAGCATATGCTTTCGAAGCAGGTTTGCTTCACAAACCTTTTGGGAGGTATACAGATGAACCGATTTAACAAACAAGCGCTGCACCGTCGTACACGTATAGCGGGGGCTGTGCTTGCGTTGTTTTTTGCGCTATTTACATTGTCAGGCTGCTTATATCCGAAGGATGAGCTTAAGCAAAATCAAGCAGCTCCAAAGGAAGCGGTACGAAACGTACAGGCAGCCGTCGATCAATACAAAAACGATACAGCTATGCTGCCTATAAAAAATGCTACCGCAGATACGCCCGTTTATGAAAAGTTTTATGTGGATTTTGCTAAGCTGCAGCGGACAGGCTATTTAAGCGATATTCCATCTTCTGCATTTGAGAACGGAGGAAATTATTATTTTCTAGTTATTGACGAAGAAACGTCGCCTCGTATAAAACTGCTGGATATCGTTACTTTTCAGAAAATTAATGATATACAAAGCTGGGTAACTGCCTATATACAAAATAAGGGCGAGCTTCCAAAGGGGGAGCAAATGTACCCCGGCTTTTATCAAATTGATTACAAAAGCTTGAATCGGACGGCGCCGGCGATTCGCAGCGTATTTTCGGGGCAAACCATTCAAGCCATAGTGGATGAGAACGGGGTCGTCTACTCTGATTACGGAATCGATATTATGCAGTTTGTACAAAAAAGCGGCAAAACTAATTTCGATGCCCAGTTAGATATACGTACCTTACTCGTTGACGGGTCGGATTTCGTACCCGTTAAAGCGCCGACGTACAGATGGGTCGATAATGAGCCGCAAGCGGTCCAACCTTAGGACAACCTCGGTTTTTTATCAAAATTTATGTTACCAAAACTGAAAATCCTCTCCTTGTAGAATGTCCAGGGAGAGGATTTTTTTGCTTGTAATCGTCATAGTTGTGTCCTTTTACTCATATAACTCAATCTTGGAAGGATGTTGGTTGACGAAAGCAAAAAAAGATTTCGTAGAAGGAATCGTCATAATCGGAGACTCGGAACATAAGATGTTACTAGTCCAAAAAGCATGTACGAGTTGCGTCGCTGGCCTGCCCTATTGACCGGTGGATGGCGGCGAACCGGAAAATCAATTGGGAGGGGATATTCAGTGGAGAAAGTGGACATTTTCAAGGACATAGCCGAACGTACCGGCGGGGATATTTACCTCGGGGTTGTCGGAGCGGTCCGGACGGGCAAATCAACGTTTATAAAACGGTTTATGGAGACGGTCGTACTTCCGAACATTGCTAACGAATCAGACCGTGTGAGAGCCGTGGACGAACTCCCTCAAAGCGCCGCAGGAAAGACGATTATGACAACAGAGCCTAAATTTGTTCCTAATCAAGCGGTTCAGCTCAAGGTTACCGATGGACTTGAGGTAAACGTGAGATTGGTCGACTGCGTCGGATACGCTGTAGAAGGCGCAAAAGGCTATGAGGACGAAAACGGTCCCCGCATGATTACAACACCTTGGTTCGATGAGCCGATTCCATTCCAAGAAGCGGCTGAGATCGGAACGCGTAAAGTCATCCAAGAGCATTCGACTTTAGGTGTTGTCGTCACGACGGACGGTTCGATCGCCGAAATACCCCGCAGCTCCTATGTCGTAGCCGAAGAGCGCGTCATTAATGAGCTGAAGGAAGTCGGTAAACCTTTTGTGCTTATTATTAACTCAACACGTCCGAAGAGTGAAGAAGCGCTGCAACTGCGCAATGAGCTGCAAGCGAAATACGATATTCCGGTAATGACGCTCAGTGTGGCTACGATGGGCGAGGAAGAAGTCATTTCCGTTCTGCGCGAAGTACTCTACGAGTTCCCTGTCCACGAAGTGAATGTGAACTTGCCGAGCTGGGTTATGGTGCTGAACGACAATCACTGGCTGCGAAGCAACTATGAAAGCTCGGTGCGTGATACGGTGAAAGATATCCGCCGATTACGGGACGTTGACCGCGTCGTAACTCAGTTTATGGAGTACGATTTCATTGCCCGCGCTGGACTAAGCGGCATGAATATGGGGCAGGGCGTCGCCGAAATCGATTTGTACGCGCCTGATGAGCTTTATGACCGCATCCTGATGGAGGTTGTCGGTGTAGAGATCCGAGGCAAAGATCACTTGCTGCAGCTTATGCAGGAGTTCTCACACGCCAAACGGGAATATGACCGCTTCGCAGAAGCGCTTGAAATGGTCAAAACGACCGGTTACGGTATCGCCGCACCAACGCTTGCGGAAATGGCGCTCGACGAGCCGGAATTGATCCGTCAAGGTTCGCGCTTCGGAGTTAGGCTGAAAGCGACAGCACCATCCATCCATATGATCCGCGTCGATGTAGAGTCTGAATTTGCTCCGATTATCGGCACGGAGAAGCAAAGCGAAGAGCTGGTCCGATACTTAATGCAAGACTTTGAGAATGACCCAATTAAAATTTGGGAGTCTGATATATTCGGACGTTCCTTGCATTCCATCGTTCGGGAAGGTATTCAAGGCAAAATTGCCATGATGCCGGACAACGCCCGCTACAAGCTCCAGGAGACGCTGGGACGCATTATTAACGAAGGCTCCGGCGGTCTGATTGCCATTATTTTGTAGATAAGTTGCAGTGATTTACAAATAAGCCGCTTCCAACAAAATCGGGAGCGGTTTTTTGTTTCGGAGATTTACAGGTTAACACTTGAAATTGCCAATCGGCTGTATTACTATAGGTTTGTTCGGTCCAAAGGTATATTTTTGAAGTTTTCGGTTAATAAGAGGGATAAGATGAGACTTCATTTGCCTTCAAGCTTATGCTTACGAAGCTAGTTTTGCTTCACAAAACTTTGAGGAGGTGAAACAATGAACAAAACAGATTTGATTGCTAAAGTAGCTGAATTGACTGATCTGTCGAAGAAAGATGCAACGAAAGCGGTTGATGCCGTTTTTGATGCCATTTCCGATGCCCTTCAAGGCGGAGACAAAGTGCAATTGGTTGGATTTGGTAACTTCGAAGTGCGCGAGCGTCAAGCCCGTAAAGGCCGTAACCCGCAAACTGGTGAAGAAATCGATATCGCAGCAAGCAAGATGCCTGCTTTTAAACCAGGGAAATCACTTAAGGACCTCGTATCCAATTAAGTATATCGGTGCAGGAGACGCTCGAACGGAACCATGTTCGAGCGTCTTTTGTTTCGAAGAGCTAAGCAATAGATTGCACAAATGTTCGACTTCCACTATAATTCACATGGATAGTTTGGAATAGCGGATGCGGAGGGATAACGATGGAGCCTACTCATGGCGAATATATTGTTGTAAAAGCAAAGGATCAGGGCGTTCAAGTCATCGGTTTGACACGCGGACAAGATACGAAATTTCATCATACGGAAAAGCTGGACAAAAACGAAATTTTAATCTGTCAATTTACTGATCATACCTCAGCGATCAAAATTCGCGGTAAAGCAGTAGTGATGACGAAATACGGAACGATGGAAACCGACCAGTAGCACAAAGATTGAAGCAGGCGAAGCCTGCTTTTTTTTATTCCCTGCTGCTCTCCGAATAATCATCCATCAGTGCTCGTACAATGAGTGTATGAGTTATTTATTCGCTGCCTGCTTTTTATAGGTTCAGGCTTGATGATTAGTACTTGGAGGTGCCCCGGGTGCATATAGGTAAACCGCTGTTAACAGCTTGTTTGACTGTACTTGCAGTTACTTTATTATTGACTTGGCTGCCTCATCTGACTTCACAAAATCTGCCCAATCGGAGCGAAGTAGCCGTATTTCGCTCTACCCCGGCCGTCAGGCTTACGAACAGCAACCTCGTCGACGTGCTTGTTGGCATCCAGCTCAATGAGCGCTTGGATAAAGCCGAGTGGAGCAACGCAGTGTTATCCGTCGATATGAGAGTGAAAACTGGCGCAGGCCGTCCGTCCGCATGGTTCGCGGATGTGGAGAAGCTGCTCCGCTTATCTTTTTTGCAATTGGAAAACGTAAAGCGGGTGCTTATACGAATCGTGGAGGACCGCCCGGATGGCACAGCGCTGTTAGCAGCTGTTGACGTAAGGAAAACAGACAGCTGGCTCATTTTTGAGATGGACGCGCTTGCTCATGCTGATCCGGTTCATGACGAGGTATGGCGAAAAAGGTTAAGAGTAAGCTTCACGTCTGCATGGGAGGAAAGGTTTGGCCCGGTATCGGGATTTACTGTAAAGCCTACTTCGGTTTCGCAAATGTAAGAGGATGTTTGTTGCAAAATGTTGAACACTCATTTGAATCGTATGCTCTTTAAAATAAATTGTGCTATAATAGTTTAGATTATTGAGCGGCGATGTGCGCTTCTCTGTTCGGAGGCTTACCCCATGAAACCTTACCGTATACCTGAAATAGCTCAAAAATACGTCGACTATGACATGATTCAAAGGCATACGGAGCTGCCGGAAATTTCGGATTCCCGGCTTCGGTTACTTTATGCTTTTCTTAATCACCAGCAATCATTAACGAAGCACAGTGAGCTGTATACGCTTGTCATATCTCTTGTGCAGCTAGGCATGGATACACATGATTTAATCGATACGGATTCGGAACCGATGCCGGAGCGCGAGATGCGTTCAAGACAACTCAAGGTGCTTGCAGGCGATTACTTTAGCGCAAGATTTTATCAAATGCTTTCACAAGCCGGTCAAATTGATATGGTATCCAAAATAAGCGGCGCCGTATGCGAGGTTAACCGGCTTAAGGTGAATCTTTATGTCCGGATGAGACAGCTTAAAGTGACCGCGGAAGAATATTTGAGCTTTACCGTCCAAGTGCGTAGCGAATTGTTCCAGCTGTTCTCTGGCGTATTGGAGGGGGCTTTGTCACGCGTCTGGTCGGAGGTGCTCGGCTGTGTAAGCCGTTGTGAGGTTGTGCTTGAAGAGATTAAGCGCAGCGAAAGCCCCTTCCGGTTCGACAAGAGCTGGGCTTACTGGCATGTCATGCAAGAGGGTACTGATGAAGAGCGTCAGCAGCTGTCGCAGAGCTTAAATGAACCTGCTTTCATTACGGGCTTGGTGGAAAAATATAACGTACGCAATCTGCTAACGGCTAAGCTGGAGCATTCAGCTGATGCGGTGAAAGCTATCGCAGGCAAGCTGGAATCGGACAAGCTTTTCGGTGAATTGACTCAAATTGTCGATGCTCTGTTAAATAAGCTGACCGGATACACGCCTGCGCTCAACAAGACGAGGTGACTTGAACGATGGAAACGAACTCCAAAAGCCATGTGCATGGCGTATTTGAACGCATAGCGCCGAAATACGATTTCATGAACGATTTAATCAGCTTCCGCAGACACAAAGCATGGCGCAAGTTTACGATGAAGAAGATGAACGTTGCTCCTGGAGAGACGGCACTGGATCTTTGCTGCGGCACTTGTGATTGGACCATAGCACTAGCGAACGCAAGCGTAACAGGTAAAGTGATCGGATTGGATTTTAGCCAAAACATGCTTGATGTGGGTGCGGTTAAAGTAGGCAATCTTGGCTTAAACGGTCAAATTACATTAGTGCAAGGCAACGCCATGAGCTTGCCGTTTGAAGACAATTCGTTCGATTATGTCACGATCGGCTTTGGCCTTCGCAACGTTCCGGATTACTTACAGGTGCTTCAGGAAATGAGACGGGTTGTTAAACCGGGCGGCAAAGTGGTTTGCCTGGAAGTTTCGAAGCCAACCTGGCAGCCTTTTAAAGCTATGTATAATTTATATTTCGAGCGTATATTACCGTTGATCGGCAAGCTAGTCGCCAAACGCTTTGAGGAATATAAGTGGCTTCCCGAGTCGCTTAAGACGTTTCCCGGTCGATTAGAGCTTGTTCGATTGTTCGAACAAGCTGGCTTACAGCAAGTGATTGCGTATCCTCTTACCGGCGGAGTTGCGGCGCTGCATATGGGGACAAAGGAGAAGGGACAGCAATGATTCGCAAAATTGGCATCATCTTAGAAATGATTAAATTCGAGCATACGATATTTGCTTTGCCTTTTGCATTTATGGGCGCGATTTTGGGCGCTGTAGTATTGGAGCAGCGTCTCCCTTCATGGGAAGAGATTGGTTGGATCACGCTTGCCATGTTCGGCGCTCGGAGCGCAGCAATGAGTTTGAATCGCCTTATCGATAAAGCGATTGATCTTCGTAATCCCCGCACTGAGAAACGAGCGCTTCCAGCTGGCTTGCTTAAGTCGGCAGAAGTGTTGCTTTTTATTATCGTATCCTTCGTATTGTTGTTTGTAGCTAGCGCTAATCTGGCGCCGATCGCGCTTAAGCTAATGCCGATCGCTGTCGTATTGCTTGTGCTCTACTCCTATACGAAGCGTTTTACTTGGCTCTGCCATATTGTTTTGGGCTTTACGATTGCATTATCGCCCCTAGGCGGCTGGGTAGCGGTTACTGGCGGCTTTGATGCTGCCGCATGGTTATTGTACATTACGGTCGCCTTGTGGATCGCCGGCTTTGATATTATATACGCAACGCAGGATTTCGAATTTGACCGCAAAGCTGGTTTACATTCCATTCCGGCCCGCTTCGGAATTGCAGGAGCGCTGTGGATCGCGCGTTTGCTACACATCGTTACAGCAATTGGCTTTATAACGCTGTTTTGGCTGACGGAATTAAGCTGGATGTACTTGCTGGGTACGCTCATCTCGGTAGCTTTGTTGTTTTACCAGCACTGGCTCGTCCGCCCGAACGATTTGTCACGCGTGCAAACGGCATTTTTTGGAATGAACGGTACGCTTAGTGTAGTTTTGTTTATATTTACGATCGTTGACTTGCTGGTAATTCACCGATGGTAGGAGAGCGGAAGGACATTAACGAAACGAAATGGTCAAATCGCTGGGTCGTAGGCATTACTGGTGCGAGTGGTTCCATATATGGTATCCGCCTTATAGAGGAGCTGCTGCGACAGAGCTTTCAAGTTCATCTTGTGGTTACGGAAGCAGGATGGCGCGTATTGAAGGAGGAGCTTGGCTGGGAAACGACACGCCGGACGGCTGCCCTCGAGCAGCGCTTCGCCGAAGCGCTGCAGGGCGGCGCTCTTACTTATCATCCGAATGCGGATATAGGTGCAGCTATTGCAAGCGGTTCGTTCCGCGTCCAAGGAATGGTTATTATGCCGTGCTCGATGGGGACGCTTGCGTCTATCGCGCACGGCATTTCCGATGATTTGATGACTAGAGCGGCAGATGTGATGCTGAAGGAGAACCGTCAACTGCTGCTTGTACCAAGGGAGACGCCGCTTCATGCCATCCATTTGGAAAATATGCTGACGTTGTCCCGCTTAGGTGTACGGATGATCCCGGCTATGCCTGCATTTTATTATAAACCGCAATCGATGGACGAAATGGTTGATTTCCTTGTCGGTAAAGTGATGGACAATATGGGAATTGATCATGATTTATACAGAAGATGGGGAGATGAAAAGAATGGGCATTAAGCGCCCGATCACCATCGGAAGAATTGATTACGCCAATGCATGGCCGCTTTTTCATCAATTTGAAGAGCATGCCAGCATTAATAGCTACGAGGTCATATCGCGGGTACCTTCTGTATTAAACCGGATGCTGCACAACGGTGAGCTAGATGTGTCAGCGATTTCTTCATTCTCTTACGGGCAGAATGCGAATGATTATGTATTGCTTCCGCAATTGTCGGTTGGCTCCGTTGGAGACGTTAATTCTATATTATTATTTTTAAAGGAACCGATTGAGCGAAAACGTCCTGAGCGTATTGCCGTCACTACGACGTCAGCTACCTCCATTAATTTGTTGAAGATGATTATGATGATGCGTTTTGAGTGTACACCGGAGTATGTTTCAGCAGAACCGGTGCTAGACAGCATGCTTGAAACGACAGATGCGGCGCTCATTATCGGTGATCCCGCCATTCAAGCTTCTTGGAAAAATCATGGCCTGCATGTCATAGATTTAGGGCGATTATGGAATGAGTGGACAGGTCTAGGGATGACTTATGCGGTTGTCGCAGCACGTAAGCAAGTAGCTGATGCAGCGCCAGAAGCGATTCAAGCTGTATACGAGGCACTTATTGCGAGCAAACAGTATAATAAAACTCATCTCGAACCACTGATCACTATCGCCTGTAAGCAGCTTGGTGGAGATTCGAAGTACTGGGATAGGTACTTTCATTCACTTCAATATGATTTTGGGAGCAAGCTGCAAGAAGGACTTAGGTTATATTTCCGTTATGCGAAGCAGCTGGGGCTGCTTTCACATGACGTGGAGCTTACATTTTTTGAAGACCAATCTGCCCAATAGGTGAAAGAATGAAACTACTAGACTTGTATGCAAAGATGAAAGGCGATCTAAATCAAATTGAGCTTGAGCTTGAGCGCAGCGTGTCTGATGACCATGTGCTTCTAAGTGAGGCTTCTTTGCATTTGCTCAAAGCAGGCGGGAAACGGATAAGACCCGTATTTGTATTGTTAGCGGGTAAATTCGGTGACTACCGGCTTGATGTAATGAAGCGGATTGCCGTTCCTCTTGAACTTATACATATGGCATCACTGGTACACGATGACGTCATTGACGATGCCGATACGCGTCGCGGCCAGCTTACTGTAAAATCGAAGTGGGATAACCGTATCGCCATGTATACCGGTGATTATATCCATGGCAAGGCATTATCGATTGCGGCTCAGCTGCCGAATCCGCAAATCCATCAGATTTTATCTAATGCGCTTGTTCAGATGTGTATTGGCGAGATGGAGCAAATTAGAGATTTCTTCAACACGAAGCAATCCGTACGCCAATATTTGCTTCGCATTCGGCGAAAAACAGCACTTTTGATTGCGATTAGCTGCCAGCTCGGCGCCGTGGCAGCAAATACTGATCGTACGACGGCCAACCGGTTATACCGCTTTGGCTATAACGTAGGCATGGCCTTTCAGATTCGCGATGATTTGCTGGATCTTTATGGTACGGAGAAGCAGATTGGCAAGCCGCCCGGCTCGGATATGCGGCAGGGCAATATTACATTGCCGGTTCTTCTGGCGCTTCAGGATCCGCAAATAAGGCCATCATTGCTGAATGAAATTGAATTGATCCGGGAGAATGGCGGACAGAAGGATGCTGGGCGGGCGATTGAAATGATTCGCAAAAGCGATGGCGGAGACATGGCTGACGAGCTCGCGAACCGGTATATAAAAAAAGCTCTGCATGCATTAGAGGGATTACCGAATGTGACAGCGAAAAAGAACTTGTTTGATATCGCGCATTTCGTCGGGAAGCGTAATTATTAATAATACGATTATGAAAGGAATGATTGATGATGGAAAGAACGTTTCTGATGATTAAACCGGATGGCGTACAGCGTGGATTGATAGGAGAGATCGTATCGAGGTTTGAGCGAAAGGGATTGCAGCTGACAGCAGCTAAATTTATGGTCGTGAGCCGCGAGCTTGCCGAAACACATTATGCGGAGCATAAGGGTAAGGTATTTTATGAACCGCTGCTTGAGTTCATTGCCTCCGGACCTGTGTTCGCTATGGTATGGCAAGGCGATAATGTAATCGCATTGTCTCGGGCTCTTATCGGCAAGACGGATGCGTTAGATGCGCTTCCGGGTACAATCCGTTCCGATTTTGCCGTACATACGAATTTTAACTTAATTCATGGATCTGATTCAGCAGCCAACGCGGAAAGAGAAATCGGCATATTTTTCTCTCCATCGGAGCTTGTCAACTATGAACATACAATTCAACGGTGGATTTAACGCTTACACCCGTTAACGATGGAGGCACCTATGCTTGAGGATCATGATTTTGCACAATTTATAGTTCGGATTAAGCAAAAGACCGACATCGATTTATCGCAATACAAAGAAGCTCAAATGAAACGCAGGCTTACAACCTTGCGAATGAAGCACGGATTTCAGACTTTTGAGCTATATTGGAAGGCTATTGAACAGAACCGCAGCTTGCTGAATGAGTTTCTGGATCGCATGACGATTAACGTTTCCGAGTTTTGGCGTAACCCATCCCGGTGGGAAGTGCTGCAGAATCGTTTTTTTCCTGAGATGCTGCAATCGTCGGGCCGTCTTAAGGTGTGGAGTGCAGCTTGCTCTACCGGTGAGGAGCCATATACGCTCGCTATGATATTGTCGGAGCTGGGGGCGCTGCATCGGTCAACGCTGCTCGCGTCGGATCTTGATTCAAACGTACTGCAGAAGGCGATGGAAGGCAGCTATTTGGAGCGCTCGCTGCGTGATGTACCCGCGATATGCCGGCAAAAATATTTTAAGCAAGCGGATGGGGCTTTTCTCATATCGGAGCAGCTTAAGCAATTTATTCAATTCAAGCAGCAGAATTTGCTGCATGACCCATTTGATGGCTCGTTCGACTTAATTGTGTGCCGCAATGTCATGATCTATTTTACTGAAGAGGCAAAGCATCTGTTGTATCACAAGTTTGCAAAAGCATTGAAGCCGGGAGGGCTGTTGTTCGTCGGCAGCACCGAACAAATATTCTCGCCGGCACAATACGGATTTGAAACGGCTGATACTTTCTTTTACCGCCTTGTGTAAGCAGGATGTATACCGATTTCCATCTTCTCCTATACTAGTCATAACCGGATGACTTGGAGGATGAAGCGTGAAATGGATAAGCGTAAAGTAATAGCCGCATATAGGCGCGGTTTTATTTCGATTCAAGAATGTGCGCAAATCATTGGGGTCGATAGCGGGCAAATGTTAAGACTCGTTAATGACCCGCAGCTTATAAACGATGGAACTGCGCTGCGCAAGAAACGCTCAGTTAACAGTTAAAAAGGCGCAAGGTGTTGAGGCTGATTGGTTTGTCTTCTTCAGAAGACAAACCAACCAGCCTCTTTTTTTGACCTTTAAGAAGTCTTGACGGGCCGTGCAAATTCTTGTCAAACAGGAAGCGCTGTACTATAATGAGCAAAGATGTTTCGGGCAGTAAAACCTAGCGGGCGCTTACAGGCTTGCTTTGAAGGAGGAGCTTTGGTTGAGTTTAAGGTATTTGACAGCGGGGGAAACCCATGGTCCCCAATTGACAGCTATTATTGAAGGACTACCCAGTAATTTAACAATTGATTTCGAGGAATTGAACTTTCAACTGCATCGCCGCCAGAAAGGTCACGGCCGGGGCCGTCGTATGCAAATTGAGAAGGACACCGCTAACATCGTCGGAGGAGTGCGCCATGGTAAAACGACTGGTGCTCCTGTAGCGCTTGTCGTTGAAAATAACGACTGGAAGCATTGGACCTCCGTTATGAATATTGAGCCGATTGAAGGCGGCGACGAAGAGAAGCGCCGGGTTCACCGTCCGCGTCCCGGTCACGCCGATCTTAACGGCGGATTGAAATATGATCTGAAGGATTTGCGGAACGTTTTGGAGCGTTCCAGCGCCCGCGAAACGGCAGCACGTGTGGCTGTCGGAGCGGTTGCGCGCCAATTGCTTGCTGAATTCGGCATTAAAGTTGCGGGACAAGTTATCCGTATCGGTGAAATTGAAGCGCCTGCCAACCAGCTTCCTGTTGATGAATTGATCCGCCTGACGGAGGAGTCGTCCGTTCGTGTCGTAGACAAGGAAACCGAGCAGAAGATGACGGATTATATCGACCAAATTAAAGCGGAAGGCGACTCGATCGGCGGAATCGTCGAATGCATTATCGAAGGTGTGCCGATTGGCCTTGGCAGCCACGTGCAGTGGGATCGCAAGCTGGATGGACGAATTGCGCAAGCGGTCGTGTCCATTAACGCGTTCAAGGGCTGTGAAATCGGAATCGGATTTGAGGCCGCTAAGCTTCGCGGCTCACAGGTACATGACGAAATTATGTACAATGCGGAGCGCGGGTATCACCGTGCAACGAACCGTCTCGGCGGCTTCGAGGGCGGTATGACAAATGGCGAGCAAATTGTTGTGCGCGGCGTAATGAAGCCGATTCCAACGCTTTACAAGCCGCTCCGGAGCGTCGATATCGATACGAAGGAGCCGTTCACCGCTCAAGTAGAACGCTCCGACAGCTGTGCGGTTCCTGCAGCGAGCGTCGTGATGGAGCATGTAGTCGCTTGGGAAGTGGCGAAGGCATTTCTTGAGAAATTCGGGGGAGACTCCATAGAAGAAATTCGCGCTAATCTAAATAACTATCTTGATCAGCTAGGAAGGTACTAAGAATGCGTGAGCTCACTGTCGAATTAGGCGAACGCTCTTATCCTATTTATATCGGAGAGGGTCTCTTGAAGGAGGCCTCTTCCTATTTTTTAAAGCACGGTATTAGCACGAAATCTCCCTTGATGATTATTACGGACTCTCATGTGGCCGGGCTGCACTTACAAGCGCTTGAATCGGAGCTCGCAGGTGCGGGCTTCAAAACGGTTAGTGCCGTTGTTCCTTCAGGTGAAAGCTCAAAGTCGCTTTCTATGCTTGAGTCGCTCGTTACGAAGGCGCTCCAGGAAGGCCTTGACCGCAAATCTACGATTGTAGCGCTTGGCGGCGGCGTTGTCGGCGATTTGGCCGGATATGTAGCAGCCTCCTACATGCGAGGCATTAAGTTTGTTCAAGTTCCTACAACGATACTCGCGCATGACAGCAGCGTCGGCGGAAAAGTTGCAGTTAACCATCCGTTGGCCAAAAATATTATCGGAGCTTTCCATCAGCCGGAAATGGTCTTATACGATTTACATCTCCTTCAAACGCTTCCTCCTAGAGAGGTAAAGGCTGGACTGTCCGAGGTCGTTAAGCACGGATTGATCTGGGACGAGACGTTCGTGGATTGGTGTGAAGAGCATGCGGAGAAGCTGCTCGCTCTTGATCCGGATGCGCTTGGTTACGCTTTGTATAAGGGCTGCAGCGTGAAAGCGGCCGTTGTGTCGCAGGATGAGCGCGAGAACGATTTGAGGGCCATTTTGAACCTAGGTCATACGATCGGGCATGCATTAGAAGCGGTTGCCGGCTATAATGAGCTGCTTCATGGCGAAGCCATTTCAATCGGAATGATCGGATCTGCAAAGCTTGGTCTGCGCTACGGCGCTCCTGAAGAGGTATATACAGTAACGAAGCGAGTGCTCGCGGCCTGCGGTCTGCCTGTAAGGTTACCGGAGCACTTTGATGTCGATGCCGTCATGGAAGCGATGATGCATGATAAGAAGTTCACAGAGGGCACGATGGTATTCGTTGTTCCAACCGCTATCGGCAAAGTCGAAATTAAACCCGATGTTCAGGTAGCGTGGGTACGGGAAATTGTGGAGCAATTGAAACAGGAGGGCGGGCAGCGATGAGTGTAAGAGGAATTCGCGGAGCGATTACCGTTGATGTCAATGAGGAACAGCCCATTTTAAACGCTACGGTTGAGTTGTTAAACGGGATTGTAGCAGACAATCAAATTGTGCCTGACGACATTTGCAGTGTGTTCGTGACCGTTACGAGCGATTTAGATGAGACCTTTCCAGCGCGGGCGATCCGTCAAATGCAAGGCTGGGAGCTTGTCCCGCTTATGTGCGCGCTTGAGGTACCGGTGAAAGGCAGCTTGGAGCGATGCATCCGTTTGATGGTTTTAATAAACACGGACAAAAGCCAAGCCGAAATCCGTCACGTTTATTTAAGCGGCGCGCAGGCGCTCCGCCCGGATCTGTCTAAGGCCTAAGCCCAAACGTTTTGCATCACAAAACTTACTTCGTAGGGTTCATCCCATGTTGACGCGCAGCCGTTCGGTGTTGTATATTGAATAGCGTAAGTGAGAGTAGCAGAGCAGGTTTTGAGCTGAGTAGAGATGAGTCGAGACTAGTTGAGAGAAGCAGAGTAAAGGCAGTTGCCGTTACGGGATTATGGAAAGAGCTTTACCGTCTATTGCGCATGCGAATAGGATGGTACTAGTGCTGTTTCACCGTATCCGCAAATGTATCTTTTTCCGCTTACACACTTTCGTCATCATCTAAACCAACGCTCCTGCTCAGGCAGGAGCTTTTTTTGTTTTACTTTGTTTCAATGTTTAGTACACAGGGAGGTTGTTCGGAATGTCAAATGAGCTGCAGCAGGTCACACGTCTTGCCGGTCAATACAATTTAATACCGATCGTTCGTTATATGATGGCTGATACGGAAACGCCAATCCGATTGTTTCAGCACTTTGCGAAGGAGAAACATGCCTTCCTGCTGGAAAGCGTCGAGGGTGGAGCAAAATGGGCACGTTACTCATTCATCGGAACGGATCCCTTTATGATGCTTTACGGCAAAAATGGTGAAATGGTAATGGAGCATAACGGTCAGAAGCATACTCTTAACGATAAACCGATTGAGCTTCTTAAAGCCCATTTGCGTTCATTCCGCAGTCCTTCACACCCGGAACTGCCTCCCTTTACAGGTGGAGCAATCGGATTTTTTGGTTATGATCTGCTGCAGTATTACGAGAAGCTTCCTGCCCACAGAGTAGATGATTTGAATATGAACGACTTGCAATTTATGTTTTGCGACCAAGTTATCGTATTCGATCATTTTAAGCAGCAGCTGCAAATTGTCGGCAACGTTCATATCAAGGAAGGTGCAACGGACGCTGATATTGCGAAATATTATGAAGCGGCGGTTGCCAAGATCGAAGCAACAATTGTAAGACTGCAGCAGCCGGTGTCGATACCGGTTACAGCAGGAGCATCCATCCAAGTCGATCATGAGCTGGGTGATATTCAATCGAATGTAACGAAGGAGCAGTTTATTTCGAACATTGAGCAGGCGAAAAAGTATATTCGGGCGGGAGATATTTTTCAAGTGGTATTGTCCCAACGCTTCAGCATCGAGACGGATATCGACCCGCTGCATGTGTACAGGGTACTCCGTACGATGAACCCTTCCCCTTATATGTACTATCTGAAAATGGGCGAGGAAGTTATTGTCGGTACGTCGCCTGAAGCACTGGTTAAGGTTGATGGTGACCGGGTGGAGACGCGTCCGATCGCAGGCACACGGCCCCGCGGCAAAACAGTGGAAGAGGATAAGGCGCTCGAGCTTGAGCTGCTTGCGGATGAGAAAGAGCGTGCCGAGCATCTGATGCTTGTTGACCTCGGACGTAATGATATCGGACGCGTCTCAGAGTTCGGTTCGGTGAAATGCGATTCGTTTATGGAAATTGAGCGCTACTCGCATGTCATGCACATTGTATCCAACGTGTCGGGCAAGCTGCATAAGGATAAAGACTTTTTTGATGCTTTCGTTTCATGCTTGCCGGCGGGTACGGTATCAGGAGCGCCTAAGCTGAGAGCAATGGAAATCATTGCCGAGCTGGAAAATGAAGCTCGGGGCGCATATGCAGGCGCAATCGGATATTTGGGCTTTGGAGGATCGATGGACACCTGCATTACAATTCGGACGATTATTTTCAAGCAAGGTAAAGCATATGTGCAAGCCGGTGCGGGTATCGTATGGGATTCGGTTCCTGAAAGCGAATATATGGAGACGGTTAACAAGGCGAAAGGCATGCTTAAGGCGATTCGCGCCGCCGAAGCGATTTTCGCGCAGCCGAAAGGGCAAGAGGGCGCTGCCAATTCGATCAATATGGATTACTATGTCAAAGCGGGAGAGGGGCTCGGTCAATAATGCAGGCGAACGAAGCGATAACGATGCAGCAAGCGCTTGGTCAGCTCATTGGCGGCTCCGATCTGACGAGAGAGCAAGCGAAATCCGTTATGAACATTATTATGAGCGGTGAAGCGACGGCTGTACAAATTGCCGGTGTCCTTACCGCTATGCGAATGAAGGGAGAGACGAAAGACGAAATAACCGGCTTCGCCGAAGTGATGCGCGCTCATTCGGGCCGAGTCGAGACCGAACAGGAGGGCTTGCTGGATACATGCGGTACCGGCGGCTCCGGCATTCATAAATTCAATATTTCAACAGCATCATCCATTATCGCTGCCGCGGCAGGCATTCGCGTGGCAAAGCATGGCAATCGGGCGATGTCCGGCAAAACGGGAAGCGCAGACGTGCTGGAAGCATTGGGCGTGCAGATTACGATTACTCCCGAGCAAGCTGCTCAATGCCTAAATGATATAGGCATCTGCTTCATGTTCGCCCAGCTGTATCATCCGTCGCTGCGCCATGCAGCAGCGCCAAGACGCGAGCTTGGCATACGCACTATTTTCAACATGTTAGGACCGCTCACCAATCCAGCTGGTGCCGACAGACAGCTTCTCGGGCTGTATGATCGTTCACGTACCTCTACAGTTGCCGAAGTGCTCGGCGAGCTCGGTTTGAAGCGGGCGATGGTCGTCAGCAGTCATGACGGCTTGGATGAGATCAGCATTTCCGCTCCGACACAAATTTCGGAGCTGCTTGACGGGAAAGTGCGAACGTTCGACTTAACGCCAGAAGAGCTTGGGTTGAGCCGTCACCCAATTACCGATGTAATGGGCGGTGAGCCGGCTGTCAACGCTTCGCTTATACGTGCGATCTTCGCCGGGGAGCAGCGCGGAGCTTACCGGGATATTGTGCTTGCGAACGCAGGGGCATGCATTTATGTTGGCGGTGCGGCTTCGTCGCTTCGCGAAGGAGCAGCTATTGCTGCTGAAGTTATTGATTCAGGCAAGGCAGAGCGGAAGCTGGTTAGCCTTATTCAAACGACAGGAGAGTTGGCCCATGTTTCTGGATAAAATTGTAGCAACGAAGCGAGCGGAGGTCGAAGCGCTTGCCGCTCATTTTCAACTGGCAGAGGTTGAGAAACAAATCGCGAAGCTGGAGGACTGCCGAGGCTTTGAACGTGCTTTAACGGCTGCAGGCCGCAATCGGAGCATGGGGCTAATCGCCGAGGTGAAGAAAGCTTCCCCGTCAAAGGGACTGATCCGGGCTGATTTTGAACCGGCGACGCTAGCCGCAGCATACGAAGCCGCTGGAGCAGACTGTATCTCGGTACTTACAGACCGTGATTATTTTCAAGGCTCCAACGAATTTCTGAGTAGGGTCCGGGAGACGGTAAAGGTACCTCTGCTGCGCAAGGATTTTACGATCGATCACCGTCAAATTTATGAGGCTCGCTTAATCGGCGCTGACGCGATATTACTTATTGCCGCTATTTTAACGCCTGCACAGCTTGGCGAATTCCATGATCTCGCGAAGGCGCTCGGATTAGATGTACTTGTTGAGGTTCATAACCAAGAGGAGCTTGAAGGCGTACTGGAGCTTAATAAGGCTAAGCTTATTGGTATCAATAATCGCGATCTGAAATCTTTCGTGACGGATCTTAAGACAACTGAAGCGTTAATCGGGCTAATGCCGAAAGACGTTACCGTGATAAGCGAAAGCGGGATCGCAGGTAAACCGGATATGGACTACTTGCAATCGGTCGGGGCACATGGCGTGTTGATCGGCGAGCATTTTATGCGGCATGACGATGTTGGCGGTGCCGTTAACGATCTGATGGGCGCGGTGATTGTACGATGAAGCAGCAACCGCGTATCAAAATATGCGGATTGAAGGATGTTCAAACGATTGAAGCCATGGACGGACTGCCTATTCATGAAGTAGGTTTCGTATTTGCTCCCAGCAAACGCCGGGTCGAGCCGCCTGCAGCTGCGGTTTTAATTTCGGCCGTTCATCGTCTGAAGGCGAGCGGGGGAGAACGACCGCAAACGGTAGGCGTGTTCGTGAACGAATCATTCGAGAATATCGCATCCATTTTAGCCCAAGCGCCGCTTGATGTCGTTCAAATGCATGGGAATGAATCGGCTGAGCTGTGCAACGAGGTGCGTGATCGATTAAATGTACAGGTATGGAAAGTATTTTCGATCAAGCAGGATTCGGATCCGGAGGAGCGGCTGTCAGCAATAGAACGGTTATCTCCGTATAAAGGGACTATTGATGCCGTCCTGATAGATGCCCCGGGCGGAGGTACCGGCCATACGTTCAATTGGGAAGCGATAGAACAATATAATAAGGCTGCAGAGTCACTCGGAATTACGCTATATGTAGCTGGCGGCCTTCATGAGAGTAACGTGCAGGAACTGCTCCGCACCTATTCACCAGGCGGCATTGATGTATCAAGCGGCGTAGAGACAGACGGACGGAAGGATATAGACAAAATCCGATTATTTGTAAGAAGGGTGATGGAAGCATGACACAAATACCTGATCAGAACGGCCGATTTGGAAAGTTTGGCGGAAGATACGTACCGGAAACGCTTATGAACGCATTGCTGGAGCTGGAGGAAGCTTATCAGCATTACTCAAAGGATCCTGAGTTTCAAGATGAAGTTCGTTACTTATTGCATAAGTATTCGGGCAGACCAACTTCGCTGTATTATGCTGAACGTCTGAGCAAGCATCTTGGCGGAGCCAAAATATACTTAAAGCGCGAGGACCTGAACCATACAGGCGCCCACAAAATTAATAATACGATTGGACAAGGCGTGCTTGCCAAACGGATGGGGAAATCGAAAATTATTGCTGAAACAGGTGCAGGACAGCATGGCGTTGCATCGGCTACGATTGCCGCTTTGCTCGGACTTGAGTGTAAAGTGTTTATGGGCGAGGAAGACATGAAGCGTCAGCAGCTCAACGTATTCCGGATGCAGCTGCTGGGCTCTGAAGTGGTTCCCGTATTATCCGGGACACGAACCTTAAAGGATGCGTGCAACGAAACGCTGCGCTACTGGGTAAGCCATGTAGACGATACGTATTACATCTTGGGTTCGGTTACGGGGCCGCATCCGTATCCGATGATGGTTCGGGACTTCCAACGAATTATTGGGGACGAGGCGCGTCAGCAAATATTGACAGAGGAAGGCAGATTGCCTGATTACGTGGTCGCAGCAGTCGGCGGCGGAAGTAATGCAATGGGTATCTTCTATCCGTTCGTCGGAGATGAAAGCGTCCGTTTGCTTGGCGTTGAAGCTGCAGGACGCGGCGTAGACACCCTTGAACACGCGGCAACGATGACCAAAGGACGTCATGGCGTTTTCCAGGGTTCCATGAGCTACGTGTTGCAGGACGAGCATGGGCAAGTGCAGCCTGCGCACTCGATTTCGGCAGGTTTGGACTATCCGGGTATCGGACCGGAGCATGCTTACTTAAAGGATTCCGGGCGTGCTGAATATGTACCAGTAACCGATGCAGAGGCACTGGAGGCGCTGCAGCTGCTGTCCCGTACGGAAGGCATTATTCCTGCACTCGAATCTGCCCATGCAATCGCCCAGACGATCAAGCTTGCTCCTACGCTGGACAAAGACAAGGTAGTCGTCGTCAGCTTGTCAGGTCGCGGCGATAAAGACGTAGAGGCGATTATGAGCTATTTGGGAGGCGACAAGCATGAATCTCATTGATACAGCTTTTGCAAGCATAAAAGCCGAAGGCCGGACGGCGCTCATTCCGTTTCTGACGATGGGCGACCCCGATCTGAAAACATCGGTTGAAATCATTAAAACGCTGGAGCAATCCGGAGCTGATATGATTGAGCTCGGCGTTCCTTACTCCGATCCGCTTGCGGACGGTCCTGTCATTCAACGTGCTTCTGAGCGCGCGTTGCTCAATAGCATTACGCTCAAGGATTGCATCCATGTAGCCGAGCAAGCGCGTGAGGCTGGAGTGAAAATACCATTCATTTTGTTTACTTACTTCAATCCGGTGTTTCAGTACGGTTTGGAGGCATTTTTTCAGCTCGTTCAAAGCAAGGGGATCAGCGGTCTCATTATTCCTGATTTGCCGATCGAAGAGGACGAGGAGGTCAGACAGCTTGCGGAAGCGGCTAATGTGCATCTCATTCCGCTTGTAGCCCCGACGTCGAAGGATCGGGTCGTGCGTATATCGAGCAAAGCGAAAGGGTTTGTTTATTGCGTCTCATCGCTTGGTGTAACGGGAGTAAGGACAGATTTTCACACCGGTATCGACGAGTTTCTGGCAACCGTGCGCGAAGCGACGGAACTGCCGATCGCAATTGGCTTTGGCATTTCAAGCCGCGAGCAGGTCGAACGGTTTGAGAAGCAGTGTGACGGTGTAGTCGTGGGAAGCGCTATAGTGCGTACCATAGAAAATGCTATCCCATTGCTTCAAGATGAGAGTACGCGCGAAGCGGGTCTTAAGCAGATCGGCGATTTCGTCTCACAGCTTAAAGGGTAACGACAAATGAATCTATAAGAGCTTCTTGCCATTAAGCAAGAGGCTCTTCTCTTGTTAAAAACACTTTAAAACAGCAAACAGATATGAGACAATGTATGACAAGTATTAAGACCAGTACATTCATAAAGAGGTGAACGGCTCATGCAGCCCAAAAGTAATATCGTCCACCTTCCTGTCTATCAGCCTGGAAAGCCGGTTGAGGATGTCAAGAGGGAGCTAGGATTAAACGAAGTGATTAAGCTTGCTTCTAACGAAAACCCGTTCGGCTGCTCCGAAAGTGCCAAAGCTGCGGCTATAGAAGAGCTGCAAAATTCTAGTATTTATCCGGACGGAGCAAGTGTCGAACTTACTGCTGCGCTTGCAGCTGAGCTTGGGGTAGATTCGAACCAAATTATTTTCGGTACAGGCTCCAGTGAAATTATTTTAATGATTGCAAGGGCGTTTCTCGTCCCTGGTGACGAAACGATCATGGCGGATGAAACCTTCCCCCAATACAAGCATAACGCGGAAATTGAAAATGCGCGCATTATCGAGGTTCCGCTAAAAGACGGCAAGCATGATTTATCTGCTATGCTGGCGAAGGTGACGAGCCGCACAAAAATAATTTGGGTTTGCAATCCGAACAATCCGACGGGAACGATTGTGACTTTGCCGGAATTATCGGCTTTCATGAAGCAGGTTCCGGGCGATGTTCTTGTCGTATTGGATGAGGCCTATGGTGAATATATTGAGGATCCGGAATTTCCTGACGGAGTCGCATTGCTGCGGGAGTACCGCAATTTAATCGTATTGCGCACGTTCTCCAAAATTTATGGCTTGGCAGCGCTTCGGATTGGCTATGGAGTCGGACATCCTGATGTTATCCGGTTTACGAATCAGGTGCGCGAACCGTTCAATACTTCCCGTGCAGCGCAAGCTGCTGCTAAAGCGGCATTAGCCGATCACGGGTTTCTTACGTATTGCCGGGAACAAAATAAACAAGGACTTATTTATTTATGCGAGCAGTTTGACCGTCTTGGCTTAAGCTATTTTCCGGCGTATGGAAACTTTGTCATGGTTGATGTGAAGCGACCGTCTCCTGAGGTATTTGACGCGCTGCTGCGGAGAGGCATTATTTCGAGATCTCGCTGGACTTACTATCCGAATCATATTCGGATTACGGTCGGTACCCGCGAACAGAATGAAAAGTTTATTTCAGCATTAGAGCAAGTATTACAGGAAGCGGCGGTGCAGGGATAACGTTATGACTACAGTAGCGATTTTTGGAGTCGGATTGATCGGAGGCTCGATTGCCCTTTGCTTGAAAGGGAAGCCGGACATGAAGGTAATCGGGTATTCTAATCGTCCTTCCTCCGTAGAGAAATATATGCAGCGGGGCGTTGTCGATTATGCAACGACGTCTATGCAAGAGGCTGCAGAGCAAGCTGATTTTATTTTTTTATGCGTACCGGTCGGTAATCTGGAGGAGTATATTAAGCAGCTCAGCACTTTTGATTTAAAACCTGGCTGTATTATCACCGATGCCGGCAGCACGAAAGCATCCGTCATGGAATGCGCGAGGTCGCTTCATTTTCGGAATGCAACCTTTATCGGCGGTCACCCGATGGCCGGGTCGGAGCGTTCGGGCGTTGAGGCGGCTTCCTCGCATCTTTATGAGAACGCCTATTATGTATTGACACCCGATGAAACAACACCTGATGAAGCGGTTGAAAGACTGGTTGAGCTCCTCAGTCATACGAAGGCGAATATTGTAAAGGTGGATGCCAAGGCGCATGATGAAATCGCGGGAGCGATTAGTCATCTGCCGCACATGATTGCCGTTTCTCTCGTTAATCAGGTAAAGGGATATAATGAACATAACGATTTGTATGAATCGCTCGCAGCGGGAGGATTCCGTGATATAACTCGGATTGCCTCAGGCGATCCTATTGTCTGGCGCGATATTTTGATCAATAATCGGACTGTTCTGCTAGGGCTGCTCCGTGACTGGAGTAGGGAGACGAATAAATTCGTCTCGATGCTGGAGAATGCCGACGGGGAAGCGATCGAAGAAGCTTTCCGGGAAGCGGGACAATTCCGCAGCAGGATGCCTGAACGGCGCAAAGGAATGATTCATTCCGCTTTCGATTGCTACGTTGATGTACCCGATCATCCTGGTATCATCGGTAAAATTACAAGCGAGCTCGGGAATAATCTCATAAACTTGAGCAACATTCACATTATTGAGAGCAGGGAAGACGTCCCAGGCATTCTGAGATTGTCTTTCCGGAGTCAAGAATATTTGGATCAGGCTATTGTGTTGCTTTCCGCTAACGGATATGACGTACACCTTTAAGGGTGTACATCATATCCGAGATCGATAAAGCGTTTTCAAATTTGTTGTTGACAACATGGAAGCGTATACATATAATAAAGGTACAGTATGGTTTCTCTCCACTCCTATCCAAATCCTTCGCACATTGTGCGGACCACCTTTATAGGTGGTTTTTTTTTGTGTTCTGTTAAATACATAAGAAATTAATGTTTTATCCATTATGATGAAGCATATATTTCACTCTGAAGGTATTTGTAAAATTATTGAATTTTATCCTTTTGTCGAAAGAAGCAGGAATTTGGCCTCGAAACTCGAATTGTAATTATACCCGTATTTTTCGAATTTTTTATGATAAAGACCGCAACTTTTCGTTCTCGGATCGGTACAATGTGTATCAGTACAGCTCCGGGAATAATCCGCAGGTGGAGGAGGTTCGCCTGTCATGACTGATTCCCAACTAATACGTGAGATTAAGGATGGCAACGTCGAGCTGTATTCCGAGCTCATGCGGCGCTATCAACGCAAAATATTAGCATTCATTTTTCACATGCTGAAGAGCGCGAAGCTGGAATTGTTGGCAGAGGATTTGTGCTCTGAAACATTTTATAAAGCCTATCGCAGCCTTCATTCGTTCCGCGAACTTGATGCTTCTTTTTCGACGTGGCTATATACAATTGCACGTAATACGGTGCTCAGTGAGCTCAGGAAGCAAAAGTCGGCGCATTTGTCGCTTGACGAATCGGGATTTGAGCCAATTGCAGCACTCGATGCGGTACCGGAACAGCTTGTGCTGCGAAATGAACGGATGGCGATGGTCCGCGAGGCTATTAATAATTTGCCTGAGAAACAACGCTCGGCACTTATTCTTCGGGAATATGACCAGCTGGACTATCAAGAGATCGCAAATATTTTAGGGCAAACGGTCAGTTCCGTAAAATCACTGCTTTTCCGAGCTAGGGCAAGCGTAAAAACGCAGCTTGAGCCTTATTTCGGACAATCGCCGTTGATTGAAGAATTCGAAGGGATGAATACGAGATGAATTGCAACGATGCGCAAGACAAATTTGGCGAATATTGGGATTTATCTGAGCAGGATGAGGATCGTAAGGCAATAGACCGTCATCTGCTCGAGTGCGAAGCCTGTGCCGAGCAATTTCAGCTTTGGGAAGAAAGCGAAGAAATGATACGCTTCTTATCTGAAGAGGATGACTTGATTGGCCCGACTGAGCATGTGAACCGCAACGTAATGGAGCGTATTTATGCTGAGGAATCGTGGTTAATGCCGGTCCCGCACAAAAGCTACCAATTTTCCAAATCGTTTCGCCGTAATTTAGCGCTAATTGTAGCAGCCTGCATGGCAATGTTTGCCACTGCTTTTATCGTATTCGTTTTTGATAATCAGAATGGCCCGACACAGGCTGAAATTGCCGACCTTTCGGGTATAATGGATACAGCAAATGCTTCAGGCGAAGGGATGACCGTTAATGCCGGTTTCTATGCGGAAGTTCCGGTAGCCAGTATTAGCGATCCATTCGTTCTGAAAGTAGTGCCTGCTTTTCCCCAATATTATGTAGCTTTGTCATTGCTCGGAATAATCATGACCTTGCTCATATTAAATTGGCTGTCCAGGACGCGAAGCTGACGAAGCTGCCCTTATAAGCCCCTGAGGGGGCTTTTGTTGTTTTTATAGAAAGGAGATGTATTTTCTTTGTTAATTGGATGGGTACGCCATGGCAAGACGGATTGGAATGCGGAAGGGAAAATTCAAGGTCAAACCGATATCCCGCTGAATGCGGAAGGTATTAGCCAAGCGGCTGCATTAGCTGATCGTCTAAGCGGTGAACAACGTATTTGGGATGCTGTTGTTTCAAGTGACCTGCAGAGGGCTTATACAACTGCACAGATCATAGCGGAGAAGCTGAACATTCCTTTGCTCGAGGGAGACAAGCGGCTGCGGGAGCGTTATTTCGGCGAGGTTGAGGGGACCATGGAGCACGAACGTCACGCCCGTTGGGGGAAGGATTGGAGAAGAACTGCCAATGGCGTAGAGCCTGATGCGGAAGTTAGAGCTCGCGGATTAAGCGCTCTGCACGAATGGCGTCAGGATTATCCGGATCGTAATTTGCTCATTGTTTCACACGGCAGTTTTATTGCACAAGTCCTTTCGGAGCTATGTGAGGAGCTGGAGGATCAGCATCTGACGAACCTGTCATACTCCATTTTGGAGCTGCAAAATGATAAGTGGTACCCTCGGCTTTACAATTGCACGATTCATTTAAACAAATAATTGTTGGAAAACAGAGGCTTGCTCCATCGTCAAGGAGGAGAGCCTCTTTTTTTTATATAAAAAGACATTTTTAATAAAGGTTATAAAAAAAATAATAATTTCCCATAATGGTACTATCAGACGCTCATTCTTGCACAGAACGCTTACGAAGCGGGTCTCTTGTATCTAACGACTGGACCTGGCAGAAAGGGGGAGAGTTATGAATTTATCGGATATGCTAGGTTATGCGGATATACAACAGCTTAGTAGAATTGCAGACGTTTACCGTTGCGAGTGCAATGGCCACTCCAAAAACGATTTGATTCAATCCATTCTCTCTACCGTAAGTCGAAATGATGTTTTTGAAGCGCAAATAAGCAGCATGAAGCTGGAGGATTTACGTTTCCTTAACTCTTTGCTGTTCGAAGCGCGCAATTCCTATAGCTTGGAGGATTTGATCGCGCGAGTGCAGCAAAGCAGATTCGGCAACGAAGCTGTTAAAGAAGAAACAGAACCGCCGAAAAAAACAAAACGAACCAAAAAGAATGCGGAGGCGCCAAGCAATCCGCTAAGTCCCAGAGAGATGATCGCGAAGTTCAAGCATCAAGGATGGTTGTTTAACGGCTTTAGCGGGCCGAGCAGGTACTTGTTTCAAGTGCCTAATGATTTAAAGTCGCGTTTTCGCGATACGCTGGCGAAGAGGTTTGCGGCAGAGCTCCAGTATACGGATGAGCCGCCGGTTTACCGCGATGAGCAAATGCTGATGCACGATGATGTCACGCAGCTGCTTCATTACACTTATCACAATGAGGTGCAGCTTACGACTGACGGATCTATGTACAAACGATTTATCCAGCAGCTGCTTGAGCGATTCGGCGTACAAGAGGAGTTGCCGGCAAAGGGCGAATGGCGCTTCGGCTATGGCAGACATTTCAATTATTACCCGAACCGTTTCTCGTTTATTTACGACTTTTGCTACTTCTCCAAGTACATTAGCGAGAATCAATCGGTTCTTACTGTAACGTCAGCAGGCGAGGAACGTATGGCCGCTCGTCCGCCTGGCGAAGCGGAGCAGTTATATCGGTTTTGGCTGAAGCTGTATAAAGGTCCGGTAACACATCTATTGTCGCTTGTTCATTGGATCAATGCACTTGCAGAACAGTGGGTTACCGTCGAGTCGTTAAGAAGCGTACTGGTACCATTCATCAAGCCCTACTATTACGATGATGCGAAAACGATACTCGAGCAGCGGATTATAACGATGATGGTTCATTTAGGAATGCTTCGTCTCGGCGAGCATCCGCTTTATGGGACTGTCATTCGAATGACGAAGGCTGGCAGAGCAATCGTAGCAGGCGTAAGCTTAGAGGAACAAGTTCCTATCTCTTTGCATTGACTTTCTAAGCCCCTCTTGGTAGAATCTCACCACCTATAATTTGAGATGCTACAGGGAGCGGATGAAAAATGTTGTTACCATACAAGGGCATTATGCCTGTGATCCACCAAAGCGTATACATAGCGGAAGGCGCTAAAATAATTGGCGACGTTTCAATCGAAGAGCATAGCACCGTTTGGTTTAATGCGGTGCTGCGCGGTGATTTGGCGCCGATTCAAATCGGGAATAGCTGCAACATTCAGGATGGGGTAATCGGACACGTAAATACGAATCAACCATTAATAGTAGAAGAAAAGGTGTCTATCGGACATGGCGCTATTATACACGGCTGTACGATAGGCAAGGGCACATTAATTGGAATGGGGGCAATCGTACTTAACGGCGCAGACATTGGTGAATATGCTTTAATAGGAGCCGGTTCGATTGTTACAGAGAATAAAAAAATACCACCCTATACTCTATCTATCGGTACACCCGCCAAAGTCGTAAGAGAGTTGACAGAGGATGATTTGCAGCGTATGAGAAGGACGATGGAGAGCTACGTGACGAAAGGGATAGAATATAGGATCTCTTAACGCCGGTTGGAGGTGTATCCTATGGACAAAATGAAAGTAACGTATGAAGCAATGCTCGGTCTGGCTGCAGAGTTTGTTCTGGACGAGGCGGTGCTGAAGTTTCAAACGAATCAAATCTACAGCGCAATTGATAAAGCGCTTGCCGCAGGTGACGAGGATACGTTTTACCGTCTTGCGAAACAGTTGAATGCTTTAAAACGATAGCGCCAGCTGCACTAGTCTTTGGTTGAGGCAGCGAAGCGAAAGCTTCCATGTTTGGAGCGGGCTGTGAGTCCGATTCTATTACATGGAGGCTTTTTTTTGATAGATAAGAATTGGCAACAGATGCGAATGGAGGTAACATAGAATCAGCAAAAGTGTCATTACGTTTAGGATCGGGGTGAGAAAAATGAAGTTTAGCGAAATAACGGGCGAGCAGTGGGAGGAACTGAGTCCATACTTGGACACATGCCTGCTGCCGGTAACAGGTATGACGGGGACGGAGAAGCCTTACGAAGCAACCGAATGGCTGGAGCGGTTGCGGGATCTGATGGATTTGATAGAAATACCGTTTAAGGGCAGAGTGGTCACCTATCCGGCATGTCATTACATATCAGGCAGCAGCGAGTTCATGGAAATGTTGAATGAATGGTGTGGATCTCTAAAACGAGCGGGATTTCGTTATGTAATTGTCGTAACAGCTAAAAATGAGTTTAATATCGATTGTCCGGCTGCCGATTTGCTGTTCCGACCGGATGAAGAAGATAACCTTCCGAATCAAGCAGACGTATCTAATGCTATTCGGGCTCTTTGGAGTGGACAAGCATGAGAATCTAGATGAAATTTTCGTATAATATAATCAGATTTTGGGGAAAACAAATGCCAGACAAGGTCAATTGTGACAAAATCATAACAAATTATTGAACGGCATTTTGATAACCGCGCAAATATCCAGCCATATTCTTGACGCTCCCAAGCACCTAGGCTATTATAAGTTATGTCCTAGTTCGTCATGTGTTTTTGCCGTGCGGCAAGACGCGAGATATGGTTGGCAAAGGGGGTTAGAACAGAAGATGAGTAACCATGAACAACACGAGACCGCGCATCGACCGGTACAGCGCAAAGAAATGTCCCGGCGTCAGTTTTTGTCATATACGCTCGGCGGCACGACTGCATTTATGATGGGTGGCGCGGTATTGCCGATGGTTCGTTTTGCAGTGGACCCGCTCTTGGTAAATAAGGGTGAGGGCACTTACGTAAAAGTTGTGGAAGAAAGCAAAATTACGAACGAGCCTCAAGAATTTAAATTTAAAATTCATCAGGTCGATGGCTGGTACGTCAGTGATCCTGAGCTTTCAGCTTGGATCTCCAAGGATGCAAACAATAAGATTTTTGCACTTTCGCCGGTTTGTAAGCACTTAGGCTGTACAATCGGTTGGAATACGAAAGGCCAAAATGAGTACGATTGTCCTTGCCATGACGCACGCTATTCGAAAGACGGGAAAAACATTACGGTTGCCCCGACCCCATTGGATGAATACGAAGTGAAGCTTGAAGGCGGATTCGTATACTTAGGTCCGGTAATGCCGAATACAAGAACGAGTTAAGGAGGGCGTATTGCAGATGTTTAAAAGTGTATACAACTGGATTGACGAACGTCTTGACATTACGCCGCTTTGGAGAGATGTAGCTGACCATGAAGTGCCCGAGCACGTTAATCCAGCACATCATTTCTCCGCTTTCGTTTACTGTTTCGGCGGCTTGACGTTTTTCATAACGGTTATCCAAATTTTATCCGGTATGTTCTTGACAATGTATTATGTTCCGGACATTATTAACGCTTATGCAAGCGTTGATTACTTGCAGCATAAGGTTGCATTCGGACAAATCGTACGGGGCATGCACCATTTTGGGGCAAGCTTAGTTATCGTTATGATGTTCCTACATACCCTTCGAGTATTTTTTACCGGTTCTTACAAAGCGCCGCGCGAAATGAACTGGGTAGTTGGAATGCTCATTTTCTTCATCATGTTAGGTCTAGGGTTCACAGGTTACCTGCTGCCTTGGGATAACAAAGCTTACTACGCAACTAAAGTTGGTGTTCAAATTGCTGAGTCCGTTCCGGTAATCGGACCCTATATCGCGACATTCCTCTACGGTGGCGATATCGTAGGCGCGCAAACGCTCACAAGATTCTTTGCGATCCACGTATTTTTCTTGCCTGGCGCACTGATCGCGATGCTGGCTGCGCACTTTTTGATGATTAGGAAGCAAGGTATTTCGGGACCACTTTAAGCGAAGGGAGGGCTTACTTATGGCGCATGGTCATAAATCGAACGAGAAGGTTGTCTACGTCGGCGACTCGCGTGTAAAGAAAAGCAATCATCCGAACATTCCGCCGGACTATACGTCATTTCCAGGTAAATCGGAAGCATTTATTCCGAACTTCCTGCTAAAGGAATGGATGGTTGGCTGCGTCGTTTTGGTCGGATTTCTAACTTGGGTCATTGCGGAGCCGGCACCGCTCGGTTATCCTGCGGATCCAACGAACGCGGCTTTCATACCGATGCCTGACTGGTACTTCTTGTTTTTGTATCAATTTCTGAAATATCCATACGTATCGCAAGATTACATTTTGCTTGGCACGATGGGCGTACCTGGCGTCATGTTCGGCGCTTTGATGCTTGCTCCTTTCCTTGACACAGGAAAGGAACGCCGCTTCTACCGCCGGCCGATTGCTTCATCTTTGATGATTCTTTCACTTATTGCATGCGTATATTTGACCGTAATTTCTTGGGATCATTACACACACCAATTGGAAATCAATGGTCAAGTACCTGAGCATCACGAGCGTGAAGAGAAGGCGCGCGAAGCGGCGGAAGCCGGCCATGAGCGTCCGAACTACACGAAACCGGCAGTTGAAGCGTCACTTGTTGATGCAAACGATCCGGCAATGGATATTGCAAAGCAAGCACAATGCGTTGGTTGTCACGCTGCTGATCTGAAAGGTCAAGGCAATGCACCTGGTCTAGTGGGCGTTGGCGATAGATTGACGAAGGAACAGCTCGTTGATGTGGTTACGAATGGTCGTGGCGGAATGCCTGCATTCGCTGATACGCTGTCGGCTGAAGAAATCGATCAATTGTCAACATGGCTTTCTAAACAGAAAGCAGCGACGGAGTAAACGTCAAACAATAGGAAAACCTGATCGTATTATGCGGTCAGGTTTTTTTTGAATGGTATATGAAGGAGAAGTGGTTACATATGCTCGCTACTTTTTGGAGCCGCGATTTTTTACTTAACCGTTCATTTTTGTGGCTGCTTTTCTTGGTCAATCTGGCGGGAACGATATATGGGTACATCTGGTATGAAGATCAGTTACTTGCTACATTTAATAATCATCCGTTGTGGCAAATCGTATTTGTCCCTGATTCACCTACAGCCAGCTTGTTTTTTACAGTATCATTGCTTTATTTGTTGTTCCCCCCCCAGAAGCCATATCGCCTTTCCATGATTGGACGCAGCCTTATTGAGGCGTTAGCCGTCGTTTGCTCGGTTAAATACGGTATATGGGCAGTTGCAATGATTGTTGCAGGCGCGTGGCAGGGTGCTGATTTATATTGGCAGCATTACATGCTCATCGCCTCCCACCTGGGGATGGCGTTTGAAGCCTTGCTATTCTTCCGTTTTATGAAAGCAGGTGCAGCGGCATTGGCCGTTGCAGCTGGCTGGCTTCTATTAAATGATACGGTCGACTATACATTCGGCGTATTCCCGTATCTTGCAGACGAGCTGGATGATGATTTGTCAGCCGTTTGTATCTTTACGTTTGCCTTATCCATATTGAGCTTTGGTGCCGCAATGTTTATATGGCGCTTCAGAAAGCAGGTATAACGCTGGACATCCCCTCATAGAGTGATCTATGGGGGGATGTCCATGAAGGTACGATTTATTGTTCCATTCGTCATATGTATCGTCATGACGATCGGTTCGGCTGGCGCAGTCTGGGGCGATTCAGCTGCTTTAAGTCCATATATATCCATTCTTTCGACTAGTCCGTATAAACAGCTTACCCGTCTGGATGAGACGGCGAACGCCTTATATGAGGCAGCGAATACAGATAACCGTCAGGCGGGTTTTCTTCACGTGCAGCAGCTGGAACGAATGATTAAAGGGGAGCTAAAAGGTAAATCCGGTAAAATGGAAGGCTGGGCTGCCATTGAACAAGATGCGAGGGCGATTGAGCAAACAATTAGAAGCAGCGAAACCAGCTCGGGATGGTTGAAGGAAGCAGCACGCATAAGACTTGCGACGGATGCCCTTGTTCGTCCAGAGCATGCTCTATGGCTTCAATATGAAAGTATCATGCTGGACGATCTGTCACGCGTGGAGAAGGCATGGAAGCGCCAAACCGGAGACGGGGCAATAGCGGCCCGCGCAACAATGAACAGCTTACAGGAGCATGCCGAGCGTATTGAGCCTGCAATTAGCATGATTTACGGCAGCATGCATGGCGCTGAGTTGAATGAACGGATACGTTACACAAACCAGTTATTAGAAACGAAAAAGTCGAGTCCTTTAAACGAGGTAATGATAAATCATTCCTTAAAGGCTTTGAATACTGCAATTGTAAAAATGTTTGATCATAGCGGACGGGCGGAGGTCATGCCTGCTGTCGCTCCCTTAGCAACATCCAACCCGCTGAGCTGGACGTTCTTCCTGGGGGCCATCATTTCGGCTGTTCTCACCTATTCAGGCTGGCGTAAGTACAAAAATAATCCTTTCGGCGTCAAGCCGCTTCCTTAAAAGCTATTCTTCCTTAAAGCCTTCACCAAAAACGTCATGCACTTCATTTATTACGATAAATGCACGGGGGTCGATCTTGCGGACGATCGTTTTTAAACGGCGAATTTCCTGCCGTTGGACGACGCAATAGACGACCTCTTTTTGTTGTCCGGAGAAAGCACCCTTTGCTGGAATTAGCGTGACACCGCGATCCAATTCAATCGTAATTTGCTTAGACATGACACTGCCTTGCTCGGTTATGATGGAAAATGCTTTTGCCGCATAGGCACCGTCCTGAATGAAGTCAATCAGCTTAGAAGCGATAAAGACGGTAACGAGTGTATATAGCACCTTTTCGACCGAAATGTAAATGATGGAAACTCCGATTATAACCGCATCCAGCGTCAAAATAATTTGTCCCATGCTAATGCCCTTTGAGCGGGTCAAAATACGGGCAACGATATCTACTCCGCCTGTCGTGCCGCCAAACCGGAAAACGACGCCTAGTCCGGTTCCTAAAGTTACACCAGCATATAATGCAGCCAACATATAGTCGTTTGTGCTTTGGAATGGAACCAGCCATTCAAGTCGTATAAGCTGTTCCATAAGTGCGAGGAAGCATGATAGGGATACAACGCCGACCAGTGTATAAATCATTTGCCCGCGGCCAAGCGCTTTCCAGCCTAAAAAAAATAAAGGTATATTTAACAGCAAGGTTGAAATCGAGAGGGGCCAACCGGCCGCATAATTAAGCAGTACAGCTATTCCTGTGACACCGCCCTCCATTAATTGATTGGGAAGGACGAAATAGTGCAATCCGAAAGCATATATAGCAGTACCGATTAAAATCGGTATAATAATGCGTAATTGTTGCAGCGTATTTGTCATCCAGAAGCACTCCTCTAAGTTTGGTGAAATGAAACTAGCTTCGACAGCAAATGTACAGGCAGTATAGCATATACCTGTTCACGTGTAGTATGGCTCAATTGTGACTTTCGAAAAACATTGATTTTAATTGGGCGTTTACGTTAACATAGTAATGTATAGCTATTGACAGAAAGGAACTGTACCTATGTCAGATAAATCGTTGTCAGATATACAGCGAGAAGTAGACGATTATATTTCTCAATTTAAAGAAGGTTACTTTAGTCCGCTTGCTCTTATGGCCAGAATGTCAGAGGAAGTAGGAGAGCTCGCCCGGGAAGTCAATCATTTTTATGGAGAAAAGCCGAAAAAGGCCGATGAAGCGGAAAATTCCGTCGAAATGGAGCTCGGTGATATTTTGTTTATCCTTTCTTGCTTTGCTAATTCGCTCAATATTGATTTAACGGAAGCTCACAATAAAGTGATGCACAAGTTTGCCACCCGCGACGCGAATCGGTGGACGAAGAAAATGACCGAACTGTAAACAAGCTCCCTACATATGCTGTACCATCAACCTGTGTACAAGGAGGATGGGCGTATGGATGGGGAAAGATGCATAAAGAAAGCTTACGAATTCATTTTTAACAGCGATTTCGAGCAAGCCATATATTGGTTCGAGCAAGCCATTGCCGCAGAACCGGAAAATGCATCATATTATCATAAGTGTGCCGTATCATGCGCACGAAGCAGCAAGTGGACGAAAGCAAAGCTATATGCGGAGGAAGCTCTAAGACTGGATCCGGAGCATGCCGAATATCAATATCATTTACAAACCGTTGAAGCAAGGCTGCTCCTTGCAGAAGCCGATCTTCTGCTTGCGGCCGAGCCGTCGAAGCTAGAGGAAGCTGCAGAACTTCTAAACAGAGTAACCGTATTAGATCCGCTAAGCTTTGAAGCGTTTTATACGCTCGGTGTTGTATATGCTTCACTGGACCGGCTCGATGAGGCTGCAGCTAACGCACGGGAAGCGATGCGGCTTGATCCAGGCCATTCGGCAGCGCGGAGGCTATTTGCCGATGTTAACCGGAAACGGCGTATGCATCGCGTACGGATAAATGTACGAAAAAGAAAAAGGAACAGGTGATTAGCGTGTCGACAGAAAAAATTAGAGTGGCAGTAACAGGCGCAGGCGGAAGAATGGGGCGCGAAGTTGTTAAAATGGTGCTGGAGGACGAGGCGCTTCAGCTGGTAGCTGCTGTCGATCCCTCAGCAGGTCCTATTGACGCCGGCCTGTTTGCCGGTAAAACAAATACAGGCGTGACGGTCAGCGCAACGCTTGATGAAGCGTTAAACGGGGCAGAGGCGGATGTATTGGTCGATTTCACTGTGCCAGCCGCTGCATACAGCAATACAAAGTCATCTATTATGTATGGTGTCCGTCCGGTAATCGGGACAACGGGTTTTACACCTGAACAAATCGAAGAGTTGGACGAGCTGTGTCAGGACAAGGGGATCGGCGGACTGATCGCACCTAACTTTTCTATCGGAGCTATTTTGATGATGAAATTTGCGGCTGAAGCATCGAAATATTTACCGCATGTCGAAATAATTGAATATCACGGTGATCAGAAGCTGGACGCGCCATCAGGGACTTCCATCAAAACAGCTGAGCTTATCTCACAGGTTCGCCAAGAGCTGCGTCAAGGGAATCCTAAAGAGGAAGAAGTAATAGAAGGCGCTCGCGGCGGCTACTACAATGGATTCCGTATACATAGCGTAAGATTGCCAGGTGTATTCGCGCAGCAGGAGGTTGTGTTTGGCGGCTACGGGCAAACGCTCAAAATTCGTCACGACTCCTACGACCGCGCCGGGTATATGCCGGGCGTAAATGTAGCTGTTAAAAAGGTTATGACTTACAGCGGCTTGATTTATGGCTTTGAACATATTATGGATTAGTCTCATTCGACAGCGGGAGAGGGGAACGGCATGTTAAATATTGCTTTTATTGCGCATGATCGCAAGAAAGAGGAAATCGTTAATTTTGTTATCGCTTATGAGCATGTATTTGTACCCCACAAGCTGTATTCCACCGGTACGACAGGTACCCGGATTATGGAGCAAACCAATTTATCGATTCATCGCTTTATGTCAGGGCCGCTTGGCGGGGATCAGCAAATCGGCGCATTGGTTGCGCAAAATGAAATGGATTTAATAATCTTTTTGCGCGACCCTTTAATGGCACAGCCGCATGAACCGGATATTATCGCTTTGCTTCGGCTATGCGATGTACAAGGAATTCCTGTAGCGACAAACGTAGCTTCGGCCGAGCTGCTTGTAAAGGCGCTGGAACGCGGCGACTTTGCTTGGCGGGAGCTCGTTCACAAATATAAACCAGGTACGGCGGAATGACAGTCTCTCTTGATATTCTCGTTTTTGGAGCGCATGCGGATGACGCGGAAATTGGAATGGGCGGGACAATAGCGAAGCATGTACAAGCCGGTTCTCGCGTAGGTGTATGTGATTTGACGGAAGCGGAAATGTCTTCTAACGGTACCGTGGAGCTGCGCAAGCAGGAAGCTGCTGACGCTTCGGCGGTACTTGGTCTAAGCGCCCGTACAAATCTTGGTCTGCCGGATCGGGGTTTAGAACCGACTCGGATTCAAATTGAGCGGATTGTTGCTGAAATCCGCAGGTTTAAGCCCCGTGTTGTGTTTGCTCCCTACTGGGTAGACCGCCATCCTGACCATGTGGCTTGCAGCAGATTAATTGAAGAAGCGGTGTTTAACGCCAAGCTGCGCAGATATATGCCGGAGCTGCCGGCCGTTCAGGTCGACCAGCTTATTTATTATTATATAAATGATGTGGATCAAGTATCGCTTGTCGTTGATGTCAGCGATCATTATAAGACGAAACGCGATGCGCTGTCGGCTTACCGTTCACAGTTCGATTCAGCTTCAGCAGACGCTGACCGCGTAGCGACGCCGCTTACAAATCGTTATATAGAACGAGTGGAGGCGCGCGACGCACTGCTGGGACAAGCACGCGGCTGGATGTATGCGGAGGGCTTTGCTTTAAAGCGCCCTCATGCCGTACAATTATTTTGACAAATCGTACAGCTCTTGTTGAATACAATAGTTAAATGTGATGAATACAGGAGGTGCGACAATAGTGGCGAGAAAATTAAAGATTGGGATAACCTGTTATCCCACTTTAGGCGGATCAGGCGTCGTTGCTACCGAATTAGGTAAATTGCTGGCGGAACGCGGTCATGAAATTCATTTTATTACGCACAGCATTCCATTCCGTCTAGGACATTTTAGAAAAAATATTTTTTTTCATGAGGTCGAAGTAAACGATTATTATGTTTTCCGCTACCCTCCTTATGATTTAGCTTTAGCTAGTAAAATGGCACAAGTCGCTAAAATGCAGCAGCTTGATCTTCTTCATGTACATTATGCAGTGCCGCATGCTGTTTGCGCCTATTTAGCAAAGCAAATGAACGGAAACGGTTTTAAGACGGTTACAACCTTGCATGGGACCGATATTACAGTACTTGCGCAGGATGAGTCTCTGAAGGACTTAATTCGATTAGCCATCCATCAGAGCGATGCTGTAACGGCGGTATCAAACGATTTGATTAATGAAACGAGACAGCTTCTCGATATTACGACACCTATTGATTTAACCTACAATTTTGTCGACAAGCGCGTTTATTATCCCCGTGAAGCGGCATCTTTACGTTCGGATTATGCTGCCCCTCACGAGAAAATTTTAATGCACATATCTAATTTCCGTCCTGTAAAGCGTGTCGGTGATGTTATTGATATTTTTGCGCGTGTTTCTGAGAAAGTGCCTTCTAAGCTGCTGCTTGTAGGGGAAGGGCCGGAGCTTTCGAAAATACAATGCAAAATTCGTCAACTAGGACTAGAGGATCGCGTTAGTTTCCTCGGTAAGCAGGAGGACGTTGCTCAAGTGATTTCAATGGCAGACCTGCTGCTGCTTCCATCGGAGAAAGAAAGCTTCGGACTCGTTGCGCTGGAAGCGATGGCATGCGGCGTTCCGACTATTGGATCGGATGCAGGGGGTATTCCTGAGCTGATTACGCATGGAGAGACCGGCTTTCTGTCTCCGATCGGCGATGTCGAAGATATGGCCAAAAATGCAGAGCGGCTGCTGCTCGATGAGAAGCTGCACGAGCAATTCAAGCAAGCATGTATATTCAGAGCAAGAAATGAATTTTGTAACGATCTTATAACAACGCAGTATGAGCAAATTTATTATCGTGTACTTGGTATTGAAGCGAATTTGCCGGTAGCTGTGTGCAGCGATAATTAATTCGCTGCTGCGAAGGATGGTGTACGGCTTGAGACTATCGTTGCCGGTTTCAATTATTGCGGCTTTGCCGATCGTAAGGCGGCTTCAGGAGCATCATTATGAAGCCGTTTTTGTCGGCGGCTCAGTTCGGGATACCGTTCTAGGCTTACCGGTTAAAGATGTCGATATCGCTACCTCAGCCCGTCCGGAGCAAGTGCTTAAGCTGTTTGAGCGCTGTATTCCGACGGGCTTGCAGCATGGAACGATTACTGTAATACACGACAGTGTGAGCTATGAAGTGACGACCTTCAGACAGGAATCAGTGTATGAGGCGCACCGCAAGCCGGAAAGCGTGCTCTACATTACGGATCTGGAAGGTGATCTGCTTCGCCGGGACTTTACAATGAACGCGATGGCTCTTACCGATAAGGGAGAGCTTCTTGATCCCTTTGGCGGTCTCCGTGACTTGAAGCGGGGAACGATCCGATGCGTAGGCGATGCGGATTCGCGTTTTCAAGAAGATGCGCTGCGGATGCTGCGGGCCATACGATTCATTGGCGTATATCAGCTCTCTCCGGCTCTTCAGACATGGAAAGCTCTAATTCGCCATCGCGGGCTCATGAAATACATTGCGATGGAACGCGTACAGGCGGAGCTCGATAAAATGCTGGCTGGAGAAGCACCGCAAAGGGGGCTGCATTTTGTAGCGGATAGCGGTCTGCTGCTTTATCTGAAGGAACCTTTTCTGGAGGAGACAGAGCGGTTACTTAAGGGAAATTATCGATCTAAAAATCCAGTAATGCTGTTCTCAAGGCTAAATCAGCTAAAGTCTGTTGATTTGCGCTGGGCTGCGATAGCGATTGGTACAAATATGAGCTTGGAAGCCGTTCTGCATATGCTTCGCGTGCTGCGGTTTTCCAACAATAGAATTAAATCGATTACAGCGATTGTTGCCATACATAAGGAAATATTAATGCATGCAGAAGAAACGGACGAGCGCAAGCTCCATCTTAGCTGGATAAGTGCCATAATCCGTTATGGCGAGCGCTCGGCGATCGAGTGGCTGGAAGTCGCACGGACGATTAGCGAGCCGCAGCAGACCCTTCCAGCTGACCTTCTAACGCGTTTAGCCGATTGGCTGAACAAGATGCCGATTTCTTCGCTCAAGCAGCTTGACGTGTGCGGAAACGATCTAACAGCGCATGTGAAGCGTCCGGCAGGTCCTTGGGTAAGCGAATGGTTAAACAAGCTGCTGCTTATGACTGCGAGCGGCGGGCTGCCCAATAAACGGATGCAGCTGATTGAGCAAGCCATTAAATGGGATGAAGAGGATAACAATCATGAATAATACTTCTTTGCTGCAATTGTTTGAGCTTCAACCGGGTCAATATGTATCCGGTGAGAGCATTAGTCAGGAGCTGGGTGTGAGCCGCACAGCGATCTGGAAGCAAATTAAGAAGCTTGAGGCAGCAGGCTACCGGTTTGAGGCGTCTAGACGTCTTGGATACCGGCTTATAAGTATACCCGACAACTTATCTGCAGCTGAGCTTGCTAGCCGAATGAAATCTAACGTATTCGGCAAGGAGGTGCAATTGTTTGACTCGGTAGAGTCGACGCAAAATATTGCACGGGCAGCAGCGGAAGAAGGGGCTCCTGAAGGAACGTTAGTCATTGCAGAGCAGCAGCTGAACGGACGAGGGCGGATGGGACGCGGATGGGTATCGCCCCGCGGTAAAGGCGTATGGATGAGCATGGTGCTGCGTCCGTCCTTGCCGATTTATTTTGCTCCGCAGCTTACATTATTGACTGCCGTTGCGCTATGCAGAAGCTTAAAAAGGATCACGGCATTGCCAATCGGAATCAAATGGCCGAATGATTTGCTTATTGAAGGCAAAAAAATAAGCGGAATTCTGCTCGAATCGGCGGCAGAGGATGAACGGCTTACGTTTGTTATTGCAGGCATCGGAATAAGCGTTAATCTCGAGGAAGATGATTATCCCGTGGAATTGCTTGAGAAAGCTACTTCGCTTCGAATTGCGGGCGGAAAGAAATTAGAGCGCATCGATGTCATAACAGATTTTCTGCAGGAGTGGGAACAGCTTTATTTCCTCTACCAAGAGCAAGGCTTTAGTCCTATCGTCACATTATGGGAGGCGTTATCGGTATCGCTCGGTAAACCGGCGCGCCTTATTACGCCGCAAGGCGACATTGTCGGGGTGCCAATCGGCCTGGACGAAACCGGGGCTATACGAATTCAGCTTGAAGACGGCTCCGTAAAGCCCGTTTTCTCTGCGGAAATGGGCGAACCGTTATAGGGAGCTTGAATCCGTTTACGGAATGCAGTAAATTTGCTAAACTAAAGCTAACAGGCGGTATTCTTAGAAGCTGCACTGTTGAAGAATGAATGACACATTGCAAATGGTTGGAAATGCACACTCTGCTCTGAGCCGTAGGGACCGAGACAGAAGGAAGCACGACAAGCAATCGTTTCCTTTTCAGTTTGGGGACCTTTTTAGCAGCGGCTAAAAGGTTTTTTTGTGTTTATCCTATCATTGAAAAGGGGATGAAGCTGGTGAGGAAACGACTGACGATTACGAATTTGAAGAAGATGAAGCAGGACCGCAATGCGATTTCCGTTTTGACAGCTTATGATTATCCTTCAGCTAAGCTCGCTGAAGAGGCAGGCATTGACGTTATTCTTGTCGGCGATTCGCTCGGAAATGTCGTGTTGGGTTATGATACGACGATTCCGGTAACGATCGACGATATCGTTTATCATACAAGAGCGGTTGCAAGAGGAGCCCAGCATACGTTCATCGTTGCTGATATGCCATTTATGACCTACGGCATCGGACGTGAATCAACGCTGCGCAACGCTGCGAAAATCATGCAAGAGGGCGGCGCTCAAGCAGTGAAGCTCGAAGGCGGAGCGGACATTGCTTCGGATGTAGCAGCGCTTGTCAAAGCAGGCATACCGGTAATGGGACATATTGGTTTGACGCCGCAATCTGTCCATCAGCTTGGCGGCTATAAGGTGCAGGGCAAGCTCGATAAAGATGCTGAGCGATTAATCAACGACGCGAAAGCGCTGGAAGAAGCGGGTGCTTTCAGCATCGTGCTGGAGCTTGTGACCGAGCCTCTAGCTACATTGATCAGTGATGCTATAACGATTCCGGTTATCGGAATTGGAGCTGGACGCGGCTGTGACGGCCAAGTGCTTGTCTATCATGACATTTTGCAATATTCATCTCCATATTTTGAGAAGAAATTCGTGAAGTCTTACGCGGATATCGGCACAACGATAAGAAATGCCATCCAATCCTATGTGGAAGATGTGAAAACAGGTGCTTTCCCGGAGGAGGAGCATGTGTTCGCCGCCCAGCCTGCAGCAGTTCAATCGCTATACGGAGGTTCTGAGCAAAGCGGGAATGACAAAGAAACGAAAACACAGGATAGCTCCAAGCCTCAGAAGGGGGTTCAGCTTACATGAACATCTGTCGAACGAAAGCAGAGCTTAAGCAGCAGCTATCCGATCTTCGCAAAGACGGTAAACAGATAGGCTTTGTGCCGACGATGGGTTATCTTCACGAAGGGCATGCGAGCTTGCTGCGCAAATCAAAAGCGGATAATGATGTAACGGTGCTCAGCATTTTCGTCAATCCGCTGCAGTTTGGCCCGCATGAGGATCTGGATCGTTACCCCCGGGATGAGAAGCGTGATGTGGCGATTGCCGAAGAGTGCGGGACTGATCTTGTATTTATACCTTCCGTTCAAGAAATGTATCCGGAAAAACCGCTTACCTCCGTTATAGTTAATCAACTCACAGATCGGCTGTGCGGCGCTTCAAGGCCCGGTCATTTTGATGGGGTAGGTACGGTCGTTAGCAAGCTGTTTCATCTCATCCAGCCTAACCGGGCCTATTTTGGAATGAAGGATGCGCAGCAGGTTGCGGTAATTCAGCAAATGGTTAATGATTTGAATATGCCTGTTGAAATCGTACCTTGTCCGATTGTTAGAGAACCCGATGGTCTTGCATTAAGCTCCCGTAATGTGTATTTGAGCGCCGAGCATCGGCTGCAGGCGGTTGTATTGTCAAAAACGCTGCAGCAAGCCATGAAGTGGGCAAATGAGCCTGAGATGACCGTAGAGCGTCTGCTAGCTAAGGTAAAGGTCAACATTGATAAAGCAAGCGAAGCGGTAATCGATTATGCGGAATTGCTGTATTATCCCAGCCTCCAGGCACCGGAACCGGTCGCACTTCTGCAAAACCTAAAACAACCGTTAATATTGGCATTAGCCGTTAAATTCGGTGCTACTCGATTAATTGATAATCGCTTATTGGATGCGATGGAGGTGAGTGAACATGTTCAGAACGATGATGAAGTCCAAGCTTCACCGGGCAACCGTTACGGAAGCGAACCTGAACTATGTCGGTAGCATTACCATCGATGAGAATTTGATGGATGCGGCTAATATATGGGAAAATGAAAAGGTACAAATCGTAAACAATAACAACGGTGCCCGTTTTGAGACCTATGTCATTACCGGTGAACGCGGGTCAGGCGTTATTTGCTTAAATGGAGCAGCAGCAAGACAAGTGCAGCCGGGTGATCAGGTCATTATTATTTCGTATGCGATGATGACGGATGATGAAGCTAGGGAACACAAGCCGATCGTTACCATTTTAGATCAGAACAACCGTCCTTTACAGTTATTATCGGAGGAGCTTCACGCGACAATCCTGTAAGTGCTTGATCAGTGACGAGAGTCCCTGTGTTATGTAACGACTGGTACGCCGTATGAAAAGCCGTCCGGAAACAAAAAATGAACATAACACTCCTTAATTCTTTGGCGAAGGCGGGATGCGGTATGTTTCAGCATATGTTTTCATCCATGAATCAAATGCTTGATCAAATTATTGAACAGTATCAAGATGCAGGCGAACAGGAAAAGCAGGAATATGTGAAGCAAATGAACGAGCTGAAAAAAATGAGTGATACGTTCATTGAACAATGGCTGGAGTTCGAGGAGAAATTCGCTGATTTTAAGGAAAAGCTAATTGTACTTGAATCAAACCAAACAACTTCGACTGAAGAACATGTGCAGAAATTTCCTGTGAAAGCAACTCAGACCTGCAATGCGGCCGATTTAGAAATTCCAAATGAGGCTGCGCCGATTATTTCCAAAGGACAAGGCTATTATAAGTTATTTATGTTTTCTCAGGCAGCCGTGCAATTTCAATCGGTGATCGTACAAACGCCTGAATGTAATTTGGCCCGGCTGTTTTTGGGCATGACTCACATGCATTTGCAAAATTGGAACGAGGCACAGCGGCATTTTCAACTGTTGATTGCACTAACGGACTTTCCCAAATGGCTGGCAATGGGCTATAATGCGCTAGGGTGCATTCAAGCGGTGCACATGAACTTGGCGCAAGCAGAGAAATTATTCAAGAAGGCGCATGATGCCTGTCCGAGCTTCAAGGATCCGCTTAATAATTTGAAATCATGCCAAGAAACGCCCCAGCAATTATCGTTATATTTCGGAAGCACGGAGCTGTGCTGTTTGTGAGAGGATCGGGGAATAAATGAAATTTGCAGTATTGGACTTAGAAACGACGGGACACGGCTCGGAGGATGACATTTTGCAGGTCGGGCTGGTCATCGTTTCGGATGAGCTTGAAATTATCGATACGTTTAGCTCCTTTGTTCGGCCTAATATACCAATACCGGCTTTCATAACTCAATTGACGGGCATTGATGATACGGTGGTAGCGGAAGCTCCGGAGCTTAACGAAGTACTTGTCAAGCTTATTCCGCAGCTTGATGACGCAGTGCTCGTCGCTCATAATGTCGGGTTCGACGCTGGTTTTCTTAATCAAGCGCTTGACCGCTCAGGCTACCACATGTTTGCAGGCCGCAGGCTGGATACCATTGAATTATTACGCATTTTATATCCAACCATTACTACGTATCAGCTCGGTGCTGTTTCAGAGCTATTCGGCATAACGCATGACCAGCATCATCGTGCCGACAGCGATGCAATGGCTACCGCTTTATTATTTATCGAAACAGTGAAAAAGCTTCGCAAAATGCCGCTGCTCACATTGCAGCGGCTATCCGCGCTTATTGATGACGGCAGTGATCTTAGTTGGTTTATTAAGCTGACACAGCAGAAGATGGAATTTCATACCGTATTCGAATCGAATGAGTTTGATTACTTTAATCAGTTTGCTTTAAAGGCGAGGGAATGGACGGATGAGCAGCCGCCCCGCAGCGGCAGCGGCACTGAAGAGCCTTTAAAAGACGTGGCCTTCGACAGCTATTTAGCCGATGTGAAGCAGCGATTTGAGCAGAAGTTCGAAAATTACGAAGAGCGGGAAGCACAAGCTGCAATGTTCCAAGAGGTATACAGCGCGCTTAACAGCAATAAGCATTTGCTTATTGAGGCAGGGACGGGAACAGGGAAATCGCTAGGTTACTTAATACCCGCATTATATTATAGTATCCAAAACGGTAAAAAAGTAGTTGTGAGCACCCATACCATTAACTTGCAGGAGCAGCTCAGACAACGTGATTTGCCGCTTTTGGAAGAGGTGCTTCCTTTTGATTTTAAAGCTTCCATCTTCAAGGGCCGCGGCAACTACTTGTGTTTGCGTAAATTTGAAGGGAAAGTGAATACAAAGGATCTCGTATCGCCGATTGAAGACACAGTCACAGCCGCTCAAATGGTCGTATGGCTTGGCGAGACGGAAACCGGAGATCAGGAGGAGCTTAATTTCGGCAACAAAGGCGCCGATTTCTGGTCAACTGTAGAGAGTGACGCGGATTCCTGCTTGAACCGCGCATGCCCTTGGTTCAAACGATGCTATTATCACCGCGCGAAGCATGAAGCGAATATCGCCGACGTTTGCATTACAAATCATTCGATGTTGTTTACCGATATCCAGGCTGATCACCGTTTGCTGCCCTCCTACACACATCTCGTTATAGATGAGGCGCATCATGTTGAAGAGGTGGCAGGCAAGCATCTTGGGATGCAAATCAATTATTTTTCTTTAACTCAAGCTGTTTTACGATTATTCAAGGATAATCGTTCAGGCTTGCTTCCCGCGCTGCGGCAAAAGCTGCTGCATGAGGATAATGACCATCAGACAGCTTGGATCGAAACGATCGATACGGTCATTCCTATTTTCCAGGAGGTCAAAGAACATTGGGATAAGCTGTTTGAGATGTTCTACAGCTTTACTTCCACATCCTCAGACGGTCAGACCGATAACGGTCAAGCGGTATGCCGCTTGAAAAATAATTTACTGCCAGCGGGCTGGGAGGATGCGGTGACCGTTGAAGCAAATGTACATACCGAGCTTAACCGAGTCGTACGTACTGTTGATAAAATGGTAACCGATATTAAAGACCGAATCGATGATTCAGCCGTGCAAGCCATTATTACCGATCTGAACGGTGCAGTTCGCGATTTAACGCGTGTAAAGGATGAGCTGCGCACATTTATCAAATTAGAGCTGGCCGATTCCGTTTTTTGGATTGAAGCGAGCAGCATATATCGTTACCGGTCCGTGCAATTATATGGCATGCCGGTTGATGTGAGCGCCCAGCTGCAAAAGCATTTTTTCGATGTGAAAGAGAGCATTGTGCTGACGTCAGCCACTTTGTCCGTGCAAAAATCATTTCAATATGCAGAAGAGCAGCTCGGTTTGAACGGTTATGAGGAGCAAGGCAGACTGAAAACGGTACAGCTTCCTTCACCTTTCAATTACCGGGAGCAGGCGCTCGTCGTTATTCCACGGAACTTTCCTGTATTAAAAGGAGCATCCGTAGATACCGCTTATCTGGAGATGTTAGTGAAGTCGCTTGCCGATTCGGCAAAAGAAACAAAGGGCAGAATGCTGGTGTTGTTTACGTCCTATCGTATGCTCAAACAAGTGTATGAACCGCTGAAGGATCAGCTTAGCGAAGCAGGAATCGGGGTACTTGGTCAAGGCATTGACAGCAGTAACCGGACAAAGCTGACCAGGCGGTTCCGCCAGACGCCTGAATCGGTACTGCTTGGTACAAGCAGCTTCTGGGAAGGTGTTGATATTCCTGGCGAAGCATTGATATGCTTAGCTATTGTAAGGCTCCCGTTTCAACCTCCGAACCATCCGCTCGCGGAAGCGAAGGCTGAAATGCTGCAGCGCTTAAAACAAAATCCTTTTATGAAGCTATCGATTCCGCAAGCGGTTATCCGCTTTAAGCAAGGCTTCGGACGCCTTGTGCGGACCGCTCAAGACAAAGGAATCGTAATCATATATGATACAAGAGTAATCGATACGTATTACGGTAAACATTTCTTGTACTCACTGCCGGGTCCTAAAATCGAAACCATGCACACGGATCAAATGGTACCGAGGATGAGGGAATGGCTGGAAGCCAAGCAAGAGGAGCCGATGGGGGTTCAAGCTGCTCCAAGTTCGGAGGAGGAGAAGCGATGAAGCAAGCGAAAATTTCGGAAGCTGTCGTCAGGCGGCTGCCTATTTATCTCCAAGTATTAAACGAGATGCATCTCCGGGAAATTCAAACGGTGTCATCTCAAGAGCTGGGCGTCAAGCTTGATTTGAATCCGGCACAAATACGGAAGGACCTTGCTTATTTTGGTGAATTCGGTCGCAAGGGAATTGGTTATGACGTCGTCTATTTGATCGAAAAAATCCGTCAAATATTAAAGGTCGATCAAACGATTAAGGTCGCATTAGTCGGAGCGGGCAATTTGGGTCATGCTTTATGTAACTATAATAAGTACTCCAAGGATAACATGCAGATTACAGCAGTCTTCGATGTTCATCCCGGCAAAATCGGTTCCAGCATTAATAACTTACGGGTATTGCCTATGAGTGAACTTGTAAAAACGGTTGAGGAGCAAAAAATTCGAATCGGTATTATAACAGTTCCTGCTTTTGAAGCGCAAAATGTCGCGAATCAATTTATTGAAGCGGGTATCGAGGGAATATTAAACTTTGCTCCTGCCATTTTGAGAGTTCCCGAGGAGGTTCGGATTCATAATGCGGATTTCACGAAGGAATTGCTAAGTTTAGCCTATTATTTAGGAAGAGAAGGAGACGCGCAGGATGAGTCAGATTTGGATTGAAAACGGTTTGTTTATTACAATGGATGATGCTCAGCCAACGTTTAAAGGACATATGGTCGTAACGGATGACCGCATTACTTACCTAGGAACAGAAGCGCCGCAGCAGCTTGCCGAGGGCGTGCAAAAAATGGACGGCAGCAAATTAGCGTTCTTGCCGGGGCTTATTAACACGCACGGTCATGCTGCTATGAGCTTGCTTCGCGGCTATTCGGATGATCAGAACCTTCAGGTGTGGCTGGAGGAGAAGATGTGGCCGATGGAAGGCAAATATGTCGATCAGGATACGCGCGCGGGCAGTGCTCTTGCTATTGTGGAAATGCTGCGCAGCGGTACGACTTCTTTTGTTGATATGTATGACCGGATGGACCAGGTTGCGCTAATGGTCGAGCAGTCGGGCATGCGCGGTTGCTTGACACGCGGTGTAATTGGTCTTTGCCCTGCAGATGTGCAGGATGCGAAGCTAGCTGAAGCCATTGCATTCGCGCGGGATTGGAACGGAAAAGCAGACGGCCGCATTACGACGATGATATCGCCGCATGCTCCATATACCTGTCCGCCAGATTATATTGAGAGATTTGTTCAAGCTGCGCATGATTATAACTTACCGCTTCATACGCATATGTCGGAAACGATTACGGAAGTCGAACAAAACGTCCGCGACTACGGCCTTCGTCCAGTCGAGCATTTGGATCGTCTCGGCTTCTTCTCGCGGCCGGCTTTGGTGGCGCACGCCGTTCACCTAAACGATACGGAAATTGGCCTGCTTGCAGCAAAAGGAGTTTCTGTATCCCATAATCCTGTTAGCAACCTCAAGCTGGCAAGCGGGATTGCCCGCGTTCCGGAGCTGCTCCGGGCCGGCGTAACTGTGTCTCTTGGCACAGACAGCGTCGCGAGCAACAACAATTTAGATTTGTTCGAAGAAATTCGTTTTGCCGCATTGCTTCATAAAGGCGTGTCCGGCGACCCTACCGCAGTACCGGCACTGGAAGCCTTAAAGATGGGAACCGTGTACGGAGCGCGTGCTATCTGGCAGCAAGAGGATATCGGAAGCCTACAGGAAGGGAAGAAGGCTGATTTTATTGCGATTGATATCGAGCAGCCACACTTCTATCCTAAGACAGACATCGTCTCGCATCTCGTATACTCCGGTTCTGGCCGCGACGTGAAGCATGTGTGGGTTGACGGACGTCAAGTTGTCCGGAACGGTGAGTGCACATTGCTGGACGAAGAAAAAATTCGTTACGAGGCGCAAGCGAGCTTCGACCGCTTGTTGCAAGCCTAATGCGATTGATTGCCAAGAAACGCCCGCCGTTCATGACGCTGCAGCGCTGGCTGTTCGTTAGTGCAGCTGCCTTGCTGCTTTTCATTACGGTGTTCTTCATTTATTTCCGTGACATTCAAATGCCGCAATGGTCGGCTATAAGCGATGCTAAGGCAAAAGCTGCTGCTGCTGCAAATCTTGTCGAGGTTGAGAACATCTATAAGCATGTATGGAATACGGAGAGCTGGATCGTAGAAGGAATTGATGAAGAAGCTAACGAGGTATTCGTATGGATAACCGAGGATAAGCAGCCTGAAATCATTAAAGCTTCCGACAGCGTTTCTTCCCGATCGGTAAAGGATTCCTTTACAGCCTCCAAACCGGATGCTGTGGTGAAGCGAATTCAGCCGGGTCTGCTGGACGGTGAGCCGGTCTGGGAAATTTTTTATTCGATCGGTCAAGGGCCGTCCCATTATTTTTATGAATTTTATACATTTGACAGCGGTACACTCATTAGTGTCTACCGGCTGCCTGCCAAAACGGAGCCTTGAGGCTCCGTTTCCTATTTTTACACAGCCTTTCTTACAGCAAAATATGATATACTTTCGTATAGCGTAATTGATATACGGAAAGACATACAAGCTAGGGAAGGGGTAATTTGATTATGATGAGACCGCGTATAATACCCGTTATCATTACAGCTGCTGTGTCAGCTTCTATATTTTTCGGTGGATGGGCTATATACAATCAAGTGGCCGTTGCAGCCCCTTTAGAGGAAGCTGTAAAGGAAATAGAAGGCGTGGTTTCAGCGAAGAAGCCAATAATGAACAGCGAGCAAGTAACGGTTGAGTTAGAATTATCAACTGACGCAAATGTTAGAACGATATATGAAACGATTGCAGCAAATGGTAAGGATGTATTTGGTGACCGTAAGCTTGAGCTTGAAATTAAATCGAATCCAAGCAAGCAGCTTGATGAGCTATGGTATGCCTCTTTGTTTAAGGTTGCGGAAGCAATGGAGAAAAAGTCTTATTCAGATATCCCAAATGCGATGAACGAAGCAGCTAAGGCTTATGAAGATGTTACCGTGTTGACAGAGATGGATGAAACAAATGTGTATATAACGATTAAAGATTCGTTGTCTGCCAAATATGTCGTGCTTCCACGCACACCTGTGCAGTTGGAGGTGTGGTCGAATGCGTAAATATGCATTAGAGATCGCCATTGGATTTGTTCCTGTCCTTATTCTATTTTTAATATTTATAGGAGAAAATGTGCTGCCAATCCTGTTTTTTGGCATATTAGGATTCGCAGTTTTCTATTCGATGCGAAGCAAAGGGAAGTTGACGGCACTGCCTAGCCGAAAGCGGCTTCCCGCAACAAAAGCGGCTCCATTTTCATTCGATCAAATCGGAGGGCAGGAGCGGGCCAAGCAGGAGCTTGTAGAGGCGCTGGATTTTCTTGTTCGGCAAGAAGAGATCGCGAAGCTTGGCATACGTCCATTGAAGGGGATATTGCTGTATGGTCCTCCCGGAACGGGGAAGACACTGCTGGCAAAAGCGGCCGCACATTATACGGATTCCATCTATTTGACTGCTTCAGGCAGTGAGTTCGTAGAAATGTATGTGGGCGTCGGAGCTGGCCGGGTACGTGATTTGTTTAAAGAAGCGAGAACGAAAGCGAATAAAGCTGGAAAGAGCAATGCGGTTATCTTTATCGATGAGATTGAGGTTATCGGAGGTAAGCGGGATGGCGGTCAGCAGCGGGAATACGATCAAACGTTGAATCAGTTGTTGACTGAAATGGACGGTATTCACGCTAACGAATCACCGCGCATATTATTGATTGCGGCAACGAACCGTAAGGAAATGCTGGATAGCGCACTGCTTCGTCCGGGACGCTTTGACCGGCATATCGGCGTCGATTTGCCTGATAAAAAGGGCAGGCTGCATATCTTGAATATTCATGCAAAAAATAAGCCAATCAGCGACAGCGTTGATATGGAGCGTATTGCCGCAGAATCATTCGGTTTCTCCGGGGCTCAGCTTGAAAGCGTCATGAATGAAGCTGCCATATATGCGATGCGCGAGAATAGCGGGACCATTGAAGAGAAGCATCTATCCATGGCGATTGATAAAGTAATGATGGGCGAGAAAACGGACCGGGAAGGAACGAAGGAAGAGCGGGAGCGTGTTGCTTTGCACGAGCTTGGACATGCCATTACAGCAGAGCTAATCCGGCCGGGCAGCGTATCGCAGGTAGCTTTATCCCCTCGCGGACAGGCACTCGGGTACGTCCGCCATAATCCGCAGCAGGATCGTTATTTGTATACAACATCATTTCTGCATGGTCAAATAATGATTGCTCTGGGAGGGGCAGCCGCGGAGGAAATCTTCTATGGTAACCGCAGCACGGGCTCGCGCGGCGACTTTGAGCAATCGATAAGCATTGTGAAGACGCTCGTTGAATCGGGCTTGACCGAGCTAGGTATTATAGATTCCTCGATGATGACACCGGAGGCTTGGGCACGCATCAACCGTACGATTTTGGATGAACTGATGATCAGAACAAAATCGTTGCTCGAGGAGAAGCGTGAAGTGTTTACACATTCCTTGCATACGCTGCTTCGTGAGGAAACGTTAAGCGGAAATGAATTCCGGATCCTATTAGATCGGTATTCAGCTGCATAAAACGTTTACAATATTACAATTTGAAGGCGGAGCGTCTGTCCGCCTTCTTTTTTTGATGAAATTCGTTATAATAAGATTGAACCACATCATCAGAGAATGTTTCTCATTAGGTTATAAGACGCATTCTCCCCACCTAGAAGGAGTTATTTACATTGAACATAAAAAAGGTCGGCGTTGTCGGAGTCGGAACGATGGGACAGGGCATAGCGGAAATGCTTGCTTCCAAAGGATTGGATGTTATTATTGTCGAGCGCTCTGACGAACGTCTTGCATACGGAAAGCAAATGATTGAAATTAGTTTGGATAAGCAAATCGAGAAATGGGCGATCACGATGGCGGAGAAAAAGCTCATCATGAACCGCATCGAGCCGACGCTCAGCTACGAGGAACTTACTGATTGCGAGCTTGTTATCGAGACGATAACAGAAGACTTGGATAGCAAAAAGGCTATATTTGAAGAAATCGACCGCATTTGCGGAGCGGATGTTATTTTGGCAAGCAATACGTCAACGCTCAGCTTGACGGAGCTAGCGAGTGTAACGCAGTATCCGGACCGCGTAATCGGCATGCATTTTATATATCCGGTGTTCAAGATCGACTTGGTTGAAATTGTACGGGGATTGAAAACGTCCGAGGATACGTTTGCAAAAACGAAGCATTTTGTTGAAGAGGTTATTAACAAAAAAGGCGTTATGGTATTTGAATCTCCCGGATTCGTCACGACTCGCCTCATTTGCTTATTCATCAATGAAGCGCTGCACGTATTAGAGGAGGGGGTTGCATCTGCAGAAGATATTGATAATGCCATGCGAATCGGCTACTCCTTCCAGCATGGACCTTTCGAAATGTGTGACCGCTTCGGTTTGGATTCGGTGCTAGCCGCGCTTGACCGTATGTTCCGCGAATACGGCGAACTGAAATACCGTCCATCGATCGTACTGAAAAAAATGGTGCGTGCCGGACATCTTGGCGCCAAATCCGGAATCGGATTTTTTAAATACGATAAGGATGGAGACAGAATCTAATGAAAGTACTTGTCATCAATGCCGGAAGCTCTTCTTTAAAATATCAGCTTTACGATATGCGGGACGAATCGGTGCTTGCGAGCGGCCGTGTTGAGCGTATCGGAATGGATTCCTCCATTGTCACGCACGAGCCGGCAGATAAGCCGGAGGTTCGCCAAGTCAGTGAAATTTTAGACCATGTAACGGCGGTTAAGCGTGTTGCCGAGATGCTTACTCATCCGGAGCATGGCGCTTTAACTCATATGAATGAAATTGAAGCGGTCGGTCATCGGGTTGTGCATGGAGGAGAGGCGTTCAGCAGCTCCGTTCTCGTTACGCAGGAGGTCAAACTGGAAATCCGCAGGCTCTTCGATCTTGCGCCTCTTCATAACCCTGCACATATGATGGGGATCACCGCGGTAGAAACGAACATGCCGGATGTGCCGCAGGCGGTCGTATTCGATACGGCCTTCCATCAGACTATGCCAAACACGTCCTATTTGTATCCTATACCGACTGTACTTTACCGCCGCCACAAAATTCGCAGATACGGCTTTCACGGCACTTCTCATTCCTATGTTAGCGGACAAGCTGCCGATTATTTGGAGAAGCCGATTGAATCGCTCAAAATGATAACATGCCACATCGGCAACGGTGCGAGCTGCGCGGCTATTTTAGGCGGCAAATCGTTTGACACCAGCATGGGAATGACTCCGCTCGAGGGGCTGATGATGGGCACGAGAAGCGGCGATCTGGATCCGGCTATCGTTCCTTTTGTCATGAACAAAGAAGAATTGACTTTAAATGAAGTTAATTCTATGCTTAACAAACATAGCGGCATGCTTGCCGTATCCGGCATTAGCAGCGATATGCGAGAGGTCACCGAAGCGATGCACGAAGGCGACAAGAATGCGAAGCTTGCTTTTGACATGTACACGTACCGTTTGAAAAAATATATCGGCGCTTATGCAGCGGCGATGAACGGTCTCGATACGCTTGTGTTTACAGCAGGCGTCGGTGAAAATTCCGTTGCCTTGCGAAAAGCGGTGTGCGAGGGAATAACCTTTCTCGGCATTGACCTTGACGAAGAACGGAATGAGGAACGACGGAAGGACGTGCGGGAAATTTCGAAGATCAGCTCCCGAGTGAAAGTGCTCGTTGTCCCAACGAACGAGGAGCTATTGATTGCGAGAGATACTTATAATCTTGTCAAAAAATCCAAGACATCGTAATTGGATCATATAGGGAGGCAGCAGGCAGTGAACAACGAGATTTGGAAGGCGTATTCGCACGGGATGGCAGCTGCGCTGCAGGAGGGCGGTGTGCATGTGTCCGCTATGCTTCTTCGCACTTACCGCCAGCTTGAATTGTCGGATACGGAAGCGATGCTGCTGCTGCAAATCATGGTTTACATGGAAGCGGATTTGAATGATTTTCCTACGCCGGAGGAGCTTGCCGATCGGATGGGAATTTCAGTCCGGGAGGTCGGCCAAATGCTTGGCCGATTAATGAAGGATGAGTTTCTAACGATTGACGAGTATGTTGACAGTGGTTCAGGCAAGCAATCTGAGCGGTATAACTGGAACGGATGGCTGCTAAAGGCGGCGCAGCTGACCGCTGAGCAGAAGCGGGAAACTCGGAAGGCTGAGCGCCAGCCGATGAGGAACCACTCTGCTTCGTCAGCTGACCTGTTCAGCGTGTTCGAGCAAGAGTTCGGTCGATTATTGTCACCTATGGAATGCGAGACGATTACCGGTTGGCTCGATCAGGACCGTTACACCGACGAAATCATTCGTTTCGCGCTCAAAGAAGCGGTATTTGCCGGTAAGCTAAGCTTGCGGTATATTGACCGGATCCTAATCGAATGGAGCCGTAACCGGGTAACAAATGCGGACGAAGCGCGCGCTCATGCGCAAAAGTTTCGGGGAGGAAGAGGCTAGGCCGAGAGGCTTGGCCTTTTTTTTGAAATACGGGATGCGACATCCTTTAAGGGACGGGGTTCATGCCCCTTATTCAAGCGTTTTTCTGAGAATAACGGATCCTCTGTCCACCTATACCAATTTTATACTCTTTTTTTCTTTAATAACGGATTCTGTGTCCGTACGTCCCGCCCTCACATCAAATATTAGTCTCAGACAGCATAAAAGATTTGAGCCAAATGGTAGCAAAAACAGGCCTCAAGGGTTAGGGAGTTTCGACGCGTCTACTATGGTTTGATTGCACAGAGTATGCAAGTATTCCCCCACAGACTTTCTGTTACGACAGAATATCCGTTGTCTTCAAGGCTATGAACAAGCTCAGGAAGTGAAGAAGTGGTTACAAGCGGCAGTTCATGCTTAACCGATTGTTCCGGCTCCTGCTCGGACATTAATCCGGTAATGACGATACGTCCGCCAGGCATAAGTACACGATCCATTTCTTCGAGAGCGAGTAATTGCTGTGAATGGTTTAAATGATGCATGGCAAAGGTACATCCGATAAAGGAGTACGATTGGGAGGTTAGCGGGAGAGTAAGCAAATTGCCTTGCTTTGCGTCGACAAGAGGCAACCGGTTGCGCAAGATGGATAGCATCTCGGTCGATTGCTCAATGACTGTCAGCTTTACTCCGGCGGCAGCGAGAAGGACCGACAAGTTTCCGCTGCCTGCTCCAAGCTCCAAGCCTGGCTCACCCGGTCGGGGATCAAGCCATTCAACTGTGCGCCCAAGCGCCTGCTCGTATTGCTGAGCGGTTAACTCCCCTTCCAAGGTAGCTTGCGGGGCGTCTTGTCCATATCGCAAAGCAATCTCGTTATAATTCCACTGATCGCTCCACGACGAACGAAGCTTTCGATTTTGTCTAATTCGTTCGGCGGTCTGTTCGGCATGCACAAGCTGAGCAGAGCCTCCTTGCTGCCATGCCAATAAGGTCTCGTCGAGTGCTTGAAGAGCTTCGGTAGCGGAAACCCATTCTTCATACAACGATGCGCGGGCACCGTCTATCTTGCAAATGAATGCTTCCGGCTCATCCATCGAATTTAAAGCTTCGATTATAGCGGAGACGGGCATTCCCAGCTCTCGCAGCGTTACAATCCAGCGCAACCGCAGGAGATCATCATCGGAATAGGTCCGGTATCCGTTAACTGCTTCCTTATGCGGCTTAATAAGCCCTTTTTCTTCGTAAAACCGCAGCGATCTCGGTGTTACTCCAAGCAGCTTTGCTGCCTCATGCACCTTCATGACGGATCCCCTCCTCCTGCCATTTTGAACTTTAACGTTACGTCAAAGTCAAGTCCTTTCCTGTATATAACAAAGAGCAGTCTAAAACGAAAGGTGCGCGTTTTGGACTGCTCTTTTTTAGCATGTAACTTATTTAACGAGTGCCGCGAGTCAGCATTTCCAACCGGTATACATATTCGAAAATAAATTCGAATGCCTCCAAATGACGCTTCGCTTCAAATGCATTGGCACCCCAAGCGTATATCCCGTGCTTGCGCAGCAGTATGCCGGGAATGTTTTGGACGATTCGCTCAGTGATCTCAGGAACGATAGAAGGGATATGGGCGAAATTCGATACGATCGGAATATCGATATGCGCCTCTTCTTCCCAAATATTAAAGCCTTTGATCAACTCGACACCGTCGACGGGCACTGACTTGCGGTCCCAGAAATATTCGGAAATGACGCTATTAAATACAGTGTGCACATGGAAAATAGCGCCTGCCCCGGTTAGCTTGTATATTTCACAATGGATGAGCGTTTCCGCGGATGGCTTAAGCCGGGTGGTCTCGCATGGCTTGCCGTCTTGGTCAACGAACAAATAGTCCTCCGGTGTATGAACCGTTTTATCTTTGCCGCTGGCAGTAATGGCGAATTGGAACTCATCCGGCTTGTAATCGCCAACGCGTATGGATAGATTGCCGCTTGTTCCCGGGAACAAGCCGCGCGAGGCAAACAGCTCCTTCACGTCGCGCAGCTCAGATAAAGCCCGCTGCTTATCCTCTAATGCGATTTTTTGAAAGCTCATTTCGCAGTCTCCCTTTCGGCATCCATATATTGGATAATATCGTGGAATGTTTCATATTCATGATGCGGCAATCCGAGCTCTTGGCATTTCACGGTCAAGTGGGAACGCGAGAATACAAGATCGGCGAGCTTTGCTCCTTCGAAATCCGTTACGCTGTCGCCGATAATAATCCGCTCGTATTGATCAGCCGGGAAGCGGCGCATAATCGTCGTTTTGCACATGCCGCAATCGTTGCTGCAATGCTCATCGCATGGATTCGGCCACAAAATTTCAATTCGGCCGCCGCTGAAGTCGCTTCCGTTGCAATAGATATGGTCACTGGGTATGCCATACGGTTCGAGAATCGGATATACGAAGAAATCGATGCCGCCGCTCGTTACGTAAAACTCGATTTGCTGTTCTTTGCAGTAGGTCAGAAATGATGCGAAGCCATCGCGAATTCGGGCATTGGAAATGCTGAAATCAACGACCTCCTTCTGCATCGAAGCAGGGAGGAGGCGGAACAATTGCCCGACGCCATCCTTGATCGTGAGCTCCTGTGAAATGGTTTGCTCGGCAATCTTCTCCCAGCCATCCGGGTTAAAGTGTTTAATAATGGCTATGATGTTGTCGTTGACCGTAATCGTCCCGTCAAAATCACAAAACACGATGCGTTTCTTAGCTGTATGATTGTCCGTCATTTATTCTTTAATCCCCCAAGCATCAATTGCTGCTTGAAGCGGTTCATTGCCCGTTTGTGCGGCAGCAGCGCGCAGCGGTACTCCGTTTAAAGCAGCTGTAATCGCTTGACGGAACGCTTGACCGCCCGCAGCCGTTCCCATCGGATGACCGTGGATGCCGCCGCCGGCATTGACGACAACGTCCGTTCCGAAGTCTTTCAAAATAAGCGGTACAAGTCCCGGGTGGATACCTGCGGAAGGAACGGGGAAGCTTGTTTGCAGACCATGCATCGGCGCAAGCAGAGCATCTTTAACCGCTAAGTTTTCTTCCCTGGGCATAACGACTGAGCCGTAAGGCGAAGGGAAGAGCACAAGATCGGCACCGGCGAGACGCATCAGCTTGCCCAACAATAACGAAGCGCTTATTCCGTAGTGTTGCGATGGATACATTGCGCCAGCCATGGCAGGATGAGCAGCTATAGGCACATTGATGGATTTGTCGCTGCTTAATTCGTGCAGAACGTCATAGCCGTATGCAAGCACGTTAAACAAGAGAGCGTTAGCGCCTGCGTCAATGGCTTTGCGGGCATTTGCAGCCAACTGCGACGTTGGGCCGGTCAAATTAACGGCATACAGCAGCTTTTGACCCGTCTCCGCTTGTGCCCGGCGGGCAGCATCCATACACGCCTCAACCCGTTTCTCGAGCGGTGTGAGGGGGTTTTCAAACAAGATTTCATCGTCTTTGATCAGATCGACTCCGCCCAAAGCCTGCTTGTAAAATTGTTCCTGCAAATTAGCAAGATCATGACCGACTACCGATTTGAAAATGCTCATTAGCAGCGGCCGGTCATGGACGCCAAGCAGGTCACGAACGCCGTTCAGTCCGAATTTCGGTCCGGGAAAAGCAGAGACGAATGTATCAGAAACGTCGAGGTCCATAAGCTTGATACGGCCGTCCATCGATAGCTTTCCGAATACAGTGACGAGCAGGGCAGGCAGGTCGCGGCTAAAGTTTATATCTGGATAGGCAATTTGAATATCAGCATAGCGCTCACCAGGAGCTGCGCCAGCAGGTTCGTGAACGTTAACGGATACCACTTTGCCGAGATGCTTTTCCATCTCAGCCTTTTGTGCTTCGGGAAGCTCTGTCCAGCTGCCAACCGTTAATCCGACCGCGATTGAAAGAGCTTTTTTGTTAAAATCGGCCTTATCATCATACGACCGGTAAGTCGCAATACATACTCCGTTCATTCCGAAATGCTCCTTTCAATAGCAGCTCCCAGCTCACCTGCACGTTCTGCTGAGCGATGGACGGCTTTAATAATTGTCTCGGAGAAAAGGTTCTCAGCCATTATTTCGAGCGCGGCTTGCGTCGTTCCGTTAGGCGATGTTACTTTGCGGCGCAGCTCGGAAGGCTCTTCGCCTGTGGCGCGCACCATTTCAGCTGCACCGAGCACGGTTTGCACGACAAGCTCCTTCGCAGCTTCCGGGGGTAAGCCGAGCTGTCCTGCAGCTTCCATCATGGCTTCCATAAAATAATAAACGTAAGCGGGGCCGCTGCCGGATACGCCCGTCACAGCTTGCTGAAGCGGTTCGTCCACGATAGCATTAATACCGACGGAATTAAAAACCGCTTCGGTAAGCAATCTTTGCTGCGGAGTGACTACATCGGAATAGCTGATGCCGGTTGCGCCAAGACCGATCGTGCTCGAGGTATTAGGCATCGTCCGTACGACAGGAATCTGCCCGCCCAGAAGCTGCTCGATCGAGCTGATCGACAATCCTGCTATAACGGAGATAATGAGCTGTTTAGGTGAAATAAAAGGCTTGATTGCGGTCAAAGCTTCTGCAGCATCCTTCGGTTTCATCGCCAAAAAGATAATATCGGCTTCACGTAAGTAAGATTCGTTGCTTGAGCCTTGTACGATCGTTTGAATGCCGTATTTTTCATGAAGCTCGGCAAGCCGCTCTTCATTTTGACGATTGAGCATGGAAATACGTTTCGGTTCGACTAACTTTTCATTAATCAGACCTCTTACGATCGCCTCAGCCATCGAGCCTGCGCCGTAAAAGCATAATTGAAGCGAGGCAATGCCGGTTTGCGTTAATAAGGACATGGCAGGATTCCTCCAAAATATATAATAGGTTTCCGGGCTTTAGGTAACGTTAACCCCGTATTTGACCGTTTCCGAAAATCCGGAATTTGGTTGAAGTCAGGGCAGGCAGTCCCATTGGTCCGCGGGCATGCAGCTTTTGCGTGCTAATCCCGATTTCGGCGCCGAAGCCGAATTCAAAGCCGTCCGTAAAGCGAGTGGAAGCGTTGTGGTATACGGCAGCTGCATCGACCTCTTGAATGAATCGCTCGGCATGCTGAGCATTCTCCGTGACAATACATTCCGAATGCTTCGTGCCGAAGCGGTGAATATGTTCAAGCGCTGCGTCCAAATGCGGTACTATGCGTATGTTCATAATGTAATCACTATACTCCGTGCCATAATCCTCTTCGGTAGCAGGTTTAGCCTCTGCAAGCAGGGCAATCGTCCGTTCGCAGCCCCGCAGCTCAACGCCAGCTTGTATGAAACGCTCCGCAAGCTCAGCCAAATGCCGGTCCGCAAACGTCTCATGAACGAGCAGGGTTTCCATCGAATTGCAGACGGATGGACGCTGTACCTTTGCGTTAAAAGCAATATCAGCCGCCATTTGATAGTTTGCGCCGGCGTCTACATAAGTATGGCAAATGCCGGCTCCGGTTTCAATGACGGGAACCGTCGCATTTTCAACGACGTTCCGTATGAGCGAAGCGCCGCCGCGCGGAATGACGACGTCAAGCAATCCGTTCAGCTTAAGCATTTCGTTAACCGAAGCGCGGTCGGAGTCTTCAATTAGCTGAATCGCATCAGCAGGCATGGCCGTCGCTCCAAGAGCTTTCTTCAAAATCTCAACGATCTTACGGTTCGATTCGATCGCTGCGGAGCCGCCGCGAAGCACGACGCTGTTGCCTGTTTTGAGGCAGAGACCGGCCGCATCTACGGTGACGTTCGGGCGTGCTTCATAGATCATGCCGATAACGCCGAGCGGCACCCGTACTTTTTCAATCTTTAACCCGTTAGGACGGTCGAAATGCTCAAGCAATTGTCCGACTGGATCAGGAAGCTCTACGATTTGGCGCAAGCCTTCCGCGATGGCAGCGACGCGATCGCCGTTCAAGGCAAGCCGGTCGAGCAGAGAAGGGCTCGTGCCCTGCTCCCGTCCGCGCTGCAAATCCAGCTCATTTGCCGATATAATGGCTTGCTGCTCCGTAATAAGCGCATCTGCCATGTGAATAAGTGCTGTATTCTTCTGTTCCGTTGTTAACCGGTTCATGATGGCTGCAGCATCCTGCGCCAGCATCGCTTTTTGTCTCACTTCACTTATCATTTCGTTAAACCTCCTTATTATTTCAACGTAATCCATTCATCGCGGTGAATAACCTCGATACGGGCGACATCGACTCTGCGCCTTACTTCCTCTGTAGTCAGACCGGCCACAGCCTGTATTTGCCAAGCAGCGTAATTAACGACACCGCGGCCGAGCGTTTCACCCTGGCGATTCGCAACTTCGACGACGTCGCCGGGGTGGAATTCACCTTGAATATCTGTTACTCCCGCAGGCAGAAGGCTCTTGCCGCCTTCGAGAAGGGCGCTAACTGCGCCGTCATCAACCGTGATGCGGCCCTGCGGCATGGAGTGAAAGCCAAGCCATTGCTTCTTCATTGGCAAGCTGTGCAGCTTTGTATCGAAATAGGTGCCGCGGCCATTGCCTTCTACAGCGAGCGCAAGGTCGCCTTCCTGCTGCACCTTACCGATAAACGCGTGTACGCCGCCGCGCATAGCGATACGGGCCGCTTCTATTTTGGAGCGCATGCCGCCTGTGCCGACTGAGGATCCTGCACCGCCGGCAAGCTTCATAATATCCTCGGAAATTTGGTCAACGCGTTCGATTTTGACAGCTTGCGGGTTTTTGCGCGGATCCTCCGTATATAAGCCGTCCATATCGGTAATGATAACGAGCTTTGCCGCTTTCGTCATGGCTGCAACAAGGGCAGAGAGGTTGTCATTATCTCCGAATTTCAACACGAGCTCGTCAGTAGCAACGGTATCATTTTCGTTAATGATCGGGATGATCCGCTGCCGCAGCAGTTCTTCAATGGTCATCAGCGCATTTTGGATCCGGCGTCGGTTGGAGAAGTCTGCCCGCGTAAGCAGAATCTGTGCCGCAACGATACCGAAACGGCTGAACGCTTCTTGATAAGCCTGCATGAGCAGCGCTTGGCCGACTGCAGCGGCAGCCTGCTTCTCGTGTACGATCTTAGGCTTAGACGCATAGCCAATTTGGCGAAAGCCGGCGGCAACTGCTCCGGATGTAACGAGCATTACGCCGGAACCGTTTTTATGCAGCGAAGCTAATTCTTCGGCAAAGTATTGAATACGTTCACGGTTTAAGCCGCCTTCTTCTGATGTAAGCGAGCTGCTGCCAATTTTTACGACGATACGTTCCGACATCATTAATCCCATCCTATGTTTGTTTCGTGACAACAAAAAAGACCTCCGTCCATAAAGGACGAAAGTCTTTGCTTCCGCGGTACCACCTTTGTTGATGATCATCACAAGGAGATCATCCAGCTTAAGCCTATAACAGAAGGCGCTGTCCGGTTCATAGCCGGCCGCTCGGAGGTAGGTTCAGCAAGCGGCCTTCGGTAAATTCTCGCAGCCGGTGGAATTTACTCTCTGATCGCGACCCATCATGCTTACTAGTCCCGTCATCACGTTTCATGTTCAATTCCTATAATCATAACATGATCGAAAGCTGCTGTAAAGCAAGGCAAAAGGCATGAATAAGGCTAGAACAAATTAAGTTTACCAATCCGTTCGACAGCTTCCTTTAGCCTTGCTTCATTCGTTAGAAGGCCAAGCCTTACGTAGCCCTCGCCATGTGTGCCGAAGCCTACGCCGGGAGCGACGACGACGTCTGCCTCCTGCAGCAGCAAATCGGCAAACGTTTCTGAGGTATAGCCGGGAGCTACAGGCAGCCAGCAGAAGAAAGAGCCGCCCGGGCGTACCGCATTCCAGCCGATTCGATCGAGTGCGCCGAATAAAGCTTCACGTCTGCTCTCATACATGGCACTCAATTCTGCCACGCAATGCTGCGGTCCGGTCAAGGCTAGCGCCGCTGCTTCTTGAATGCCGCCAAACAGGCTGCAATAGTAATGATCCTGAATCAGGTTAATCAGCTTCACAATTTGAGCGTTACCGATCGCAAAGCCTACGCGCCAGCCAGCCATATTGTACGTTTTGGATAAGGTATAGAACTCAACGCCCACTTCCTTCGCGCCAGGCGTTTGAAGGAAGCTGACCGGCTGATTGCCGTCGAACCCGATTGCGCCGTATGCAAAGTCGCTTGCTACGACGATACCGTGCTTCTCGGCAAATTCGACCGTCTTAGCGTAAAATTCAGCACTGGCTACCGCGCCCGTAGGGTTGTTCGGATAGTTCATGAACATAAGCTTTGCGCGCTGAGCCATTTCCGGACTAATCGCATCGTAATCGGGCAAGTATCCGTTCTGCTCCGTGAGCGGCATAAACGACATTTCGGCTCCAGCCAGGGCGACACCCGACCAGTAATCAGGATAGCCCGGGTCAGGCACGAGACAGACATCGCCTGGATTAAGCAAGCATTGGCTGATTTCCACGAGTCCCGTTTTTCCTCCGAACAATATCGCTACTTCAGTAGTCGGATCAACGTCAACGTTGTAATCTTCCTTGTACCGCTTCGCAACGGCTTCCTTCAGAAAAGGGTAGCCGCTGAAAGGAGGATATTTGTGATACAACGGATTCGCCGCAGCTTCCTGCAGCTTTGCAACAATATGGGGAGGGGTCGGCTGATCCGGATTGCCTTGTCCCAAATTGATAACATCGCGTCCTTTGGCCGTTTGCGCATTCGCTTTGGCGACCAGCTTGGCAAAAAATTGCGTCGGAAGTCCATTCATCCGATCCGCAGGTTTAATAAGGTGTTGACCGATTTGCGTTTCCATACCTTCACACTCCACATGACAAAATCGCTATATTAGGCAATAGCTTTAATGTAGCATGAATGTGTGGATAAGAGAAGCGGACCGCTAGGCAGCAGGCAGGCCGACCTTTTGAATAAACGGTGTAATGTCCGCTTTGAAAAGAAATAAAAACGGCCTGCGTTTCTCATCAAATACGAGCAGAAGCGGCGGTTTGTCCTTGCAGTAAAACAAAAACAGATCGTCGGATATGACCGCAATTTCATCCGTTTTAACCGTTGCCGGCTTTGCGAGCGGCACGCGATAGACATAGCTGCAGCTTTCGTCGCTTGTAATTTGTGGTGCAAGTCCGGTAATCGAGCCGATCCACGAAGCGGCAAAGGATTGAAACTGTGCATCATTCGGAATTGTTTTCACAACTTTACCCGCTGCTACATCAAATATTTGAATAGGTTTAAGCTGTGTTTCGGAAGCGGGAGCGCTTTGTACAGGGTGAGCTGCTGCTCCAGGTGCTTGCGTAAACAAGAAAAGTGAGCAGCACGCTATGAGAATAGCGGTTAAGCGTTTTGGAAGCATATCGGACATTCTCCTTTTTTATCGTAAAGTAGTAAAGGCTTCGTTGTTACGGTTCCCATCTTGACACAGAACCATGAGACGGTATCATTAGGAAAAAAAGGTTTCTCGGGAGGAACGGCAAATGAGTAATATATTGCGGCTTGCGCTGCTGCAAATGCATATAGAAGCAGGAAATCCGGAAGCGAACTTCTCGAAGCTGACAAGCATGTTAGAGGAAGCGGTTAGTCAAGAACAGAAACCGGACGTTATTATGTTTCCGGAAATGTGGAATACAGGTTATGCGTTAACGGAAATTCATACGATTGCCGATCGTGACGGGGCGCGAACGAAAGCTTTCTTGTCTGATTTCAGCAAAAAGCATGGTGTCCACATTATTGGCGGTTCGATAGCGGAGCTTAAATCGGAGAAGGTGCTCAATACGATTTATGCTTTCGATCGCGAAGGAAATGTCGCAGCCGATTATTCGAAAATTCATCTGTTTAGGCTCATGGATGAAGAGAAATATTTGGCTGCAGGCGATAAGCCAGGCAGGCTGGAAATTGAAGGCGCGCAAGCGGGGCTGATGATTTGCTACGATATCCGCTTCCCTGAGCTGGCAAGAAAGCTTGCGCTGGAAGGAGCCAAGCTGCTGTTCGTGCCGGCAGAATGGCCTCACCCGCGTCTTCATCATTGGCGGACGCTGCTTACAGCGCGCGCTATTGAAAATCAAATGTTCGTTATCGCTTGCAACCGTATGGGGACGAGCGGCAGCACCGAATTTTTCGGTCATTCCATCGTGCTGGACCCTTGGGGGGAGACGATTGCGGAAGCGGGCGAAGAAGAAACGATTATTTATGCCGATATCGATTTGTCTTTGGTAGATGCAGTGCGTTCCAAAATTCCCGTTTTCGAAGACCGGAGACCGTCAATATACGAGGCCTAATTAACGGAAGTTACTGATCGTCTTATTCAAGGTCCGGATAAAAGCGTCAGCTGCTTTGGATAAGTACCGCCCTTTGCGGCTGGCGATGACAAGCGTTCTCGTTGGTCTTGGATTTAACGGCAAATAGATGGGAGTAAAATCGGCGCCTTTGGCCCGCGTGAGCATTTGCGGGACGAAGGCGATTCCCATGCCGCCGGCTACGAGCGATTGAATGGTCTCAATGTTGCTGCTCTCGAACACGATTTGCGGCGAAAAGCCTGCCTGCTCGCACAAATCGACGGTGATTTGACGGAAGCCTTGCCCGCGCTTCAACCCTATGAAGGGCTCGTCCTGCAGCTCATGAATTTCAATGGGGCCTTCACGGAGGGTAAGCGGATGCGACGGCGGAACGGCAAGACAAATTTCTTCTTCCATAAAAGGCTCCCATGAAAGCGAGCTGTCGATGAGCGGAAGTGAGAGCAAGCTCAAATCGGTGCCGCCGCTTGCGGTCAGCTGCTCCAGCTTGGCAGTCGTATCTTCCACGAGAACTACCTCGATCTGCGGATATTGAGCTCCGAATACGGGCAATACGAATGGTAAAATGTGCGAACCCGTTATTGGCAGCGTGCCGACGACGAGCCTTCCGCGGCGCATTTGAGCCATATCGTCCATTTCCTGCTTTAATTGCTCGACGGCATCTAGAATAGCTTGCGCTTTGTCCACAAAAACTTGACCGGCTTGCGTCAAATCAACCGAGTTGGTCGTCCGGCGGAAGAGCAGTACGCCGATCTCTTGTTCGAGCTTGGACAATTGCTGGCTGAGCGAAGGCTGGGCGATGTGAAGCTTTTCTGCCGCGCGCGAAAAGTTTTTTTCCAATGCGATTTGAATCACGTAATTTAACTGTCTAAGTTCCATTTGAATATGCTCCTTTATTTATCGAAACTTCCATTATAGCTATTACCTATAGACTTTATAGATATTATATCTTGGATCAATGAAGAAAGAAATGCTATAGTAGGTTCAGTTAAGAAGAGCAGAAGATTTAATGAAACGATGGGGTGAATATAATGACGAAAAAGACAATGTTTGAGAAGATTTGGGACAATCACGTCATTCATCAGGAGGAAGGCAAGCCAAGCGTTATTTACATCGACTTGCAGCTTGTACACGAAGTAACTTCTCCGCAAGCGTTTGAAGGCTTACGCCTATCTGGCCGTAAAGTTCGCCGTCCGGACTTGACGTTTGCAACGATGGATCATAACGTTCCGACGAAGGACCGCTTCAATATTACAGATCCAATCTCGAAGCAGCAAATCGATACGCTTACGCAGAACTGTAAAGATTTTGGCGTAACGCTGTTCGATCTTGACAGCATTGATCAAGGCGTAGTACACGTAATGGGTCCTGAGCTTGGACTTACGCATCCGGGCAAAACGATCGTTTGCGGCGACAGCCACACTTCTACGCACGGTGCATTCGGCGCTTTGGCGTTCGGTATCGGTACGAGTGAGGTTGAGCACGTATTGGCTACTCAATGCTTGCAGCAATCGAAAGCAAAAACGATGGAAGTCCGCTTTAACGGCAAACGCAAACCAGGCGTAACGGCAAAGGACTTGATTCTAGGCGTTATCGCTCAATACGGTACAGATTTCGCTACCGGATATGTAATTGAATATACAGGCGAAGCGATCACCAGCTTGACTATGGAAGAGCGTATGACCGTTTGTAACATGTCGATCGAAGCGGGTGCCCGCGCAGGCCTGATCGCTCCGGATGAAACGACTTTCAATTATTTGCGCGGCCGTGAATACGCGCCGGCTAACTACGATGAAGCGGTTGAAGCTTGGAAACAGCTTACAACAGACGAAGGCGCAGCGTACGATACAGTCGTTCACTTCGACGTTGATGCTCTTATCCCGCAAGTAACTTGGGGAACTAGCCCGGGTATGGGAACAAGTATTACTTCATCCGTTCCATTCCCGGCTGATCTTCCAACGGAAAATGAGCGTAAAGCTGCTGAAGCAGCGCTTGAATATATGGATTTGAAGCCAGGAACGCCAATGACTGAAATCGAAATCGATTATGTGTTCATCGGTTCTTGTACGAACGGCCGTATTGAAGATTTGCGTGCAGCCGCTGAAATTGCAAGAGGCTATAAAGTAAGCGATAGAGTAACAGCTATCGTCGTACCGGGCTCCGGCCGCGTAAAAATTCAAGCTGAAAAAGAAGGTCTCGATAAAATCTTCACTGAAGCTGGCTTTGAATGGCGCGATGCAGGCTGCTCGATGTGTCTGGCCATGAACCCGGACGTGTTGAAACCGGGCGAACGCTGCGCATCGACATCTAACCGTAACTTCGAAGGCCGTCAAGGCCGCGGCGGACGTACGCATCTTGTATCGCCGGCAATGGCTGTTGCTGCAGCTATTAAGGGCCGCTTCACAGACGTACGTGATTGGGAAGTTAAATCCGAAGTGTTGAACTAATTGAACGTGAGAGAGGGGTATATCCGATATGGAACCGTTTAAACAACTTACAGGCATCGTCGCCCCGGTCGACCGGGTCAATGTCGACACTGACGCCATTATTCCTAAACAATTTTTGAAGCGCATTGAGCGCAGCGGCTTTGGCCAATTTCTTTTCTTCGAATGGCGTTTTCACGAAAATGGTGAAGTGAACGTTGATTTCGAACCGAACAAACCGCGTTACGAGGGCGCTTCCGTACTCGTATCCCGTGCGAACTTCGGCTGCGGATCATCCCGTGAGCACGCTCCATGGGCCATTCTAGACTATGGCTACAAAGTTATTATTGCTCCGTCTTATGCGGACATTTTCTATAATAACTGCTTCAAAAACGGCATTCTGCCAGTCAAGCTGAGCGAAGAGCAGGTAGAAGAGATCTTTAAGCGTACAGCTAAGTATGACGGCTACAAGCTGACTGTCGATCTGGAGAACAAACAGCTCTCTGACGAGCATGGTCTTACGATTTCGTTCGAGCTTGACGAGCACCGTCGTCAATTTTTGCTGCAAGGTCTTGATGACATCGGATTGACGCTGCAGCATGAGGATAAAATCACAGCATATGAGCAAAAGCACGCCGCTCGTCTTGGCTAATTAAGGACAATGAAGAGGACATTCCGACCGGGAACGGCGGATTGTCCTCTTTTTTCCTCTAAACGCAACTTTTTCTGACAAGCTGCGTCTATATTTTCGTCTGTAAAAGTCGAATGCGCTCATTCGATGCGGGCAATTTTAGTCATCGGGGTGGGAAATGAGAAAAGTTGTATCCATTATGTTGTTTATGTCGGTTTTTTTCACGATGTTCGCCGCAGTTGGACAAGCTGCAGAGGTCGTCCCCAAACTATATTTGAATGGGCAATTGCTCAAATCTGATGTCAATCCGCAAATCATTGATCAATTTACGGTCGTACCCGTGCGGACCATATCGGAAGGATTGGGCTATCAAATTGAATGGGATAACGCAACCAAAACAGTTACGGTCAACAATGGGACCGATGTCATTCAATTAATTTTGAATGACAGCGTTGCGAAAGTTAATGACCAGTTGGTTCAAATGGATACGGCAGCATCTATTGTGAAAGGCACAACGTTAGTTCCTCTCCGCTTTATTGGCGAGCAGTTCGGCTTGAAGTTCGAGTGGAAAGCCACCGAGAAGGAAGTACATATGTTTGAAGAGCCGGAGGAGCCGGCCGGCTGGATCACGCAAGTTTCTTTTGACGGCGTGAGCAGCTTAACGGTTAACTATGACGGCGTCGTTAAGGCAAATAAACCGATCTATCTCGACAATCCGAAACGAATCGTATTTGACTTTCCGGATACGACGTACTCGGCCAATTTGTCATCGCAGTTTCTGAATGGTCAGGTCGAGACTCCGGTAACGGAAAATCCATTGCTGCAAACCTACCGCTACTCGTTGTTCACGAATGCTCCTTCTGTTGCGCGTCTAGTACTGCTAGTTAGCGAAGATACGGGCTTCGTCATGACGGAAAATGTGGGCGAGATCCGTTTGGATTTAATGCCAACCAGTGAAATCCCTGTTGACCCTGACGCGCCTGTCGAAGAGCCGGAACAGGTTACGCCTCCGGTCACTGAGCCGGCGGATGACGGTATTTTCGAAATCGTTATTGATGCAGGGCATGGCGGCAAGGATCCTGGCGCCACGAGCGTTCTTAAGACTACGGAGAAGCAATTCAATTTAAGCGTCGCACTTAAAATTAAAGCCTTGCTGGATAAGGAAAAGAAATTAAAAGGTCACTTGACACGTTCTGACGATACGTTTATTGAATTAGCCGACCGGGCAAAATTTGCAAACGCATTAAAAGCGGACTTATTTATTTCAATCCATTCAAATGCGATTGATAAGACTTCTGTTTCGGGTACGGAAACGTATTACAGCCGTGCTGACAGCAAGCCATTTGCAGATATTATTCATAAGCACATGCTTGTAGGGACCGGTTTGAAGGATCGCAGCGTTAGGCAGGCGAATTATAAAGTGCTTAGAGAAACGACGATGCCTGCGGTCTTGCTTGAAGCAGGCTATCTCACGAATGCGACTGATGCAAAAGCGTTAGTTTCTGAAGCTGTTCAAAACCGGATTGCCTCAGAGGTTGTAGCGGGCATTAAGGAATATTTAAAAATTAAATAGGAAGCAGGTGTTCAGCGATATGACTATTTCAAAAACGCGAGGGCTGCTTGCTTTTATCGTACTCGCTTGTACGCTCGCCGGCTGCGGCGCGCAGGACAAGCCGCAGGAGCAACCGGGGAGCGCAGTTGAGGAGCCGACATCAAGTGCTTCGCCATCACCGGAGCCGACTGCAGTTGTAAATGAGCGGGAAGCTACTATTTATTTAACTGATGCCGAGCTGCTAGAAACGGTGGAGCGAACAGTAAAGCTAGCCTATGATTCGGAATCGGATCTTATAAAGGCGGCAATTGCAGCATTGCAGAAGGATGATGGAGAGAACGCTTTATCGTTATGGAAGCCAATTGAAATCAAATCCGCCGAGCTTGCGGAGGGACAAGTAACCTTAGATATCCATATACCGGATGAAGCGCGGCTCGGTGCCCCTGGTGAATTGTTAGCGATCGAAACCCTTCAAAAAACGTTGTTTCAATTCGAGTTTGTGAAATCCATTGATATTTTAATCGACGGCGAAGCAGCCGAAAGCCTGATGGGGCACGTCGATTTGGAGCATCCAATGAAAAAGGAATAAGCAAAAAAAGATGACTTCCGAAGCAGATTTTTATAGACTGCTTTTGAAGTCATCAATAACTTTCAGGAGGAATCACGGTCTATGCCATTACATTTTGCAGGTAAAAAAATATTGACTGGAGCGCTGGCTTTATCGCTAGTCGCGGGAAGCGGATTAGCAGTGCCTGCTGCAGCCGGTGCTGCTGCAGCGGCATTAACAACTCCGTTTACGGACATTGGCGGCGGTCATTGGGCCGAGAAGCATGTGGCTAAGCTCGCTTTACAGGGTATCATTACCGGTTATGCCAGCGGAAGCTCTTTCGTGTTTCTTCCTAATCAAAGCGTAACGCAGCAAGAGGCGGTGCTAATGGCGCTTCGTTTCGCCGGGCTCGAGAGTAAAGCAGACAAAGAACAAATCATCGGTTTTCCGTCATCGTTTACGGTAAGCAATTATTTTAAACCTTATATCGTGCTTGCTTTCGAAGAAGGCTTACTCGACCAAACGGAAGAATATGCGCTTGCTGCGAAGGATCCAAAAAAGGCGTGGGGTACGAAGCCTGCTTCACGCGAATGGGTGACGAAGCTCATTATTCGCGCAATTGAGCAAGAAGAGGAAGCAGCTTCTTTACAAAATGCAGCCTCCTCCTTTGCCGATGCCGCTCAAATCGATTCCATGTATAAGGGCTATGTAAACGCGGCATCGAAATTAGAGCTTGTAAAAGGCGTAACAGCCGTAAAGTTCGATCCAAAGGCGAATGTCACCAGGGCGAGTCTCGCAACAATTTTCAGTAGGGCGCAAAAGCTGTTCCCGATTGATTATGAAGGACAAACGAGCGGAATTGTTTCGAAGATTACCGATACGTCCATTACGTTATACAGCGACAAAAAGGAAACGACCTACGAGCTCGGCTCAGATACGCTGTTCTATCATTACAATTCGGAAAAGTCAATTACGAAGCAGCAGCTGCTTGAATATGGAGATGTAACCGTCATTGCGAAAGCCGGGAAAGCCCTTTATGTAGAAGCGAAGGGTGACACACCGCATACGAAGACGGTTTCGGGCACGCTTGACCGGGTTATTTCTGCTGATAAAAAGCTGTATGTTTGGATTAACGATAAGCCTGTTGAAGTTTTTTATAACGACTCGGTTGTTGTTGTTGACGATAAAGGTAAAGCTCTAGCATTAAACGAAATTAAGAGAGACAGCCCAATTAGCATCGTGCAGGACACGTTCCGTGAAACGCCGTTAGCGCTTAAAATCATTGCAGCGCCGCAATCAACAGTCCACAGCTCGAAAGGATTGTTCTATAGTTCGGATGGCGAGCTCATTACGATTAAAGAGGGAACGGCTTTAGTTTCCAAGTTTATGGCCGATGCTGTCACCGTTGAGATTGAAGGGATGAGCGGAGCAACGACCGCGGACCTTATTAAAGAGGCGGATCAAGTAGAGCTTACATTGAATACCGATGATGAAGTTACGAAAATTAAAGTCATCAACCGTAACGTTAAAGTCATTGCAGGCGCGCAAATCGCCAGCTATGTCTATGACAAAAAGCTGCTGACGGTCGTAGATGCCGCCGGCGGGAATGCTCAGGCGCTATATTTTACGGATAAAACAAAAATCGAGTACAGCGGCAATACGATTTCGCTTGCATCGGCAAACAGCCTCCTGACTCAAAATCGAAAAATCATTATAAGCTACACAGGCAATACGATTGTTTCTTTGCAGTTTGTAACAAAATATACGGGTACACTGGTTACGATGAATTCGGCTGCCAATTTAATGACGGTCCGACTGGACAGCGGGGCAACGGTATCACTTCCATATACGTCTGCTTATGTTGAACATGCAGCTGTGGCGTCCGCTGCGCTAAGCGATCTGAAAGCAGGAGATTTGCTTACTCTGGAATTGACTAGTAATCAAGACCGCGTAGCGACGATTAAAGTTCATAGCAGCGCGCAATACGAGGTCGTGTCGGTTGATTCGATAAACAAGAAGCTTCGGGTGAAAAATGCCACAACCACGCTGTTCGAATTATCAGTGCTTGGTACGGAGCTGGTCAATGAAGCAGGCGCGAAGCTGACCGTCGAACAAATCCCGGCAGGCGCTATAGTGCATGCAATTTATGTAGGCAAGCAGGCGACGGTCGTTAAGCTGGTTAAAGCCACTTACGGCAAGGTGCAGTCCATATCGCAAAACAGCGTAACGATAACTGATTTGTCAGGCAAAGCGGTCGTATTCAGCGTCGGAGAAGCTGGCTTTATCATTATTGAAGGCTCATCACAAGGTACGGCGACAAGCCTGCTTTCGGTTGGAGATTATGTCGAGGTTTTAAGTACGGATGCTAATAAAACGCAGTTTACGGTAGCCGTTGGCGAAAGCCGCGTATTTACCAGCTACAATGCGGGTGCGAGCCAAGTATGGACAGAGAAAGTGTCCGATGCCGATAACCGCAATTATTTTAACGTAACAAGCAGTACAAAATTTACGCAAAATGGTATTGCGTTGACGGTGCAATCGTTCAAAGCGGGCGATAATATCGTTATTTACGGCTTCAGAAACAACGCAATCGAGATCGTAAAGCAATAAAGAGGATAGAGATATTTATATTTTGTGAAAAAACTGCCCTTCGGGGCAGTTTTTTTATAGAATATGGCTGTTTTCGGTTGCTAAGCGTGACAAATTTCGCTACACTTTGAACGATAGTGTTTGATTAGGAGAGAGGACGATGAATGCGAAACAGAAAATGCGTCATATACTGGACGTTATAGCAGACATGTTTCCAGATGCGCACTGCGAGCTGAACCATAGCAATCCGTTCGAGCTGACGATAGCGGTTTTGCTGTCGGCACAATGTACGGATGAAACGGTGAATAAAGTAACGGCGTCATTATTTCAAAAATATAAACGACCTGAGCATTATTTGGACGTTCCACTGGAAGAGCTCGAGCAGGATATTCGCCGTATCGGATTGTTTCGCAGCAAAGCGTCCAATATTCAAAAGCTATGCCGCATTGTCATCGATAAATATGATGGGGAAGTGCCAGCCAGTCATGAGGGATTAACCGAGCTGCCGGGCGTGGGCCGCAAAACGGCAAACGTCGTCATGTCTAACGCGTTTGGCGTACCGGCTATTGCGGTTGATACGCATGTCGATCGCGTATCGAAAAGGCTGGGCGTCGCGAAGCCGGACGATACGGTGCTTGAGGTAGAGAAGAAGCTGATGAAGCTTGTTCCGCGCGAGGAGTGGACGTTAACCCACCACAGGCTCATTTTTTTCGGCCGCTATCATTGCAAAGCGCAAAGCCCGCAGTGTCAGATTTGTCCGCTGCTTGAATTGTGCAAAGAAGGAAAACAACGTATGAAGCCAGGCAATAAGACCAAAAATAAGGGTATTAAACCGAAAATAGCCAGTAGAGGATGATGACAATGAAATGTATTTCCGTGTACACTAACAATTTTGAGCTTTTTTCTGATATTTATGAGCAGGTGCTCGAATCTCCGCCGCAGGAAAACGAAGATATTATCGTTGAAGGCATAACGGTAAGCGGCTCCGGCGATGTGCCGGATCAATACATCGAACGTATGCGTATAAAGCCTGAGGTTGTTGTTATGAAGGAAAGAGAGCGCAACATCATGATTTTGCAGCACGGCAACGTTTTTGAAATTTGTTTGCCGTCTGACGAAGAGGAAGCTGTTTAAGGAGCAACCAGATGACACAAATGACGGTGCAAAGCATAGCGGGAGCTATCGCCGAAGCAGCCGGCGCAATGGCAGCTGCTGGAGACAACAAACATGCAAAACAAGCACAGGAGCTGAACAGTAAGCTGACCGAGGGTCGGCTTACTGTCGCTTTTTGCGGACATTTTTCGGCTGGGAAATCAACACTGATCAATCGGCTGTGCGGAGCGAAGCTGCTGCCATCGAGTCCGATACCGACGAGCGCGAACGTCGTATCCATTCGCGGCGGCGAGCGGGCTTATGCCGCAGTCGAGACGATTAGGGATGGAATCGAAAGCAAAGCAGAGGTTCCAATTGACGAGCTTGACCGGTATTGCGTTGACGGCGAGCAATTCACGTCTGTATCGATTGTTTATCCGAGCGGGCTTTTAGGCACCCATACCGTGTTGCTGGATACACCGGGAATCGACTCAACGGATGACGCGCACCGTATGGCTACTGAGTCGGCGCTTCATCTTGCCGATGTCGTGTTCTATGTAATGGATTATAACCATGTGCAGTCCGAGATCAACTTTTCCTTTGCGAAGCAGCTGAAGGACTGGGGCAAGCCCTTATACTTTATCGTTAATCAAATTGATAAGCATCGTGACCGCGAGCTTTCGTTTGCCAGCTACCGCCAAAGTGTGGAGGAAGCGTTTCATGCCTGGCATTTGGAGCCGGCGGGAATCGTTTATTTGTCGTTGCGCGAGCCGGATCATCCGCATCAGGAATGGGAGCAGCTGCTGGAGCTTCTGGACCTTCTTCAGCAGCTGCGGGAGCCACTTTGCGAGTACAGCGTAGATGCTTCGCTGCGGCATCTGGTAGCAAGTCATTTGAAGTGGAGCGAGCTTCAGACAGAGCCGGAACGCGAGCGCCTGCTCGAGGAAGCTGGCGGGGAAGAGGCGGCAGCTCAGGTAACGGGCGAGATGGCGCGGTTAACATCGCTTATTCGCACAATTGCCGGTGAGAAAGAGGTTTACCGGACTGAGCTTCGTAAAGAGCTGCAAACGCTGCTCGATAATGCGAATATTACACCTGCGGGACTGCGTGATTTGGCGCAGACGTTCCTGGAGAGCCGCAAGCCGGGCTTCAAGGCCGGCCTGCTGTTTGCGGCTGCGAAGACGGCAGCCGAGCAGGAACGGCGGTTGCAGGCGTTCCGTGAGGAATTGAACAGCTTAATCAGCGCTTCAATTGATTGGCATGTTAAGCATTTCTTGAGGGAAGCAGCAGAGCGCATCGGCTATGACAGCGAGCTTCTGGAGTCGGAGCTCGCACGAACGCTGGGCTGGCTGCCGGAGCCTGAATGGCTTGTGGAGCGGGTGAAGGCTGGAGCCGTCATCGGAAATGAATATACGATGACGTACAGCCGCGACCTTGCCGCGGACGTGAAGGGCGTTTACCGCCAGCGGGCGCTTGAGCTCGTCGATGCGCTGGCGGATCATGCAGCGGCGGCGGGCGAGGCAGCCACAGCGGAAGCGCAGGCACAGCTAGCGGCGCTTCGCGCGCAGGCTGGCGCTCTTGAGGCGCTGGCGGCGCTGGCGGAGCGCGCTGCTAAGCATGAGGCGAGGCTGGCGGCAGCGCTGCCGGAGCCGCCGGCGAAGCCGGCATTGCCGGCGCCAAGCGCTGCTGCCGCGGCAGCTGCTGCTGCGGCGGCTGGCGAAGCAGCCGGCTCGAGCACTGCGCTGCGCGGAGCGGCGGTGGCTGTGGCGGCGAAGCCCGCGGTTAGCGGCGCCGGCGCAGCGAGGGCTGGCGCGTCTGCGCCGCATGCGGCAGCGCGAAGCGCTCTCGCGGGCGGAGCCGCGCTCGCGCAGCAGCACGGCGCAGCGGCGCGCTTAGCCGGCGCCGCAGAGCTGCTGGCGCCGCACGCGGCGCTGGCCGCGGCTGCGCACGCGATGCGCGATAAGGCGAAGCGGCTGCAGGACAGCCGTTTCACCATCGCGTTGTTCGGCGCCTTCAGCGCCGGCAAATCATCGCTCGCGAACGCGCTGATCGGCGAGCCGGTCCTGCCGGTCTCGCCGAATCCGACGACCGCAGCGATCAACCGCCTCGTGCCTCCTACGGCGGAGCACGGCCACGGCACGGCGCGCATCGTCATGAAATCGCGCGCCGCCATCGAGGGCGATTTGCGCTATTCCTTAGCGCTGCTCGGCGAAAACGCCGCGTCCGATCAATTGCCGGACGCGGCAGATCTGATGCGGGCGATTGACCGCTTGTCGCCGGATGCCATCCAGGCTGGCGGCCGCCCGCACTACAGCTTCCTGCGCGCAGCGCGCGCAGGCTGGGCAGAGCACGAAGCGCTGCTCGGCCAGCAGCTGCTGGTGGGTCAAGCGGAGTATGAGCGCTACGTAGCTGAGGAATCGCGTTCGTGTTTTGTCAGCGAGATCGAGCTGCATTATGATTGCGCCTTAACGGCGCAAGGCATCGTGCTTGTCGATACGCCGGGCGCCGACTCGGTTAATGCAAGACATACGGGCGTAGCCTTTAATTATATTAAAAATGCCGACGCCGTTCTGTTCGTCACTTATTACAATCATGCGTTCTCGCAGGCGGATCGCCAGTTTCTGATGCAGCTTGGCCGCGTGAAGGACCAGTTCGAGCTCGATAAGATGTTTTTCCTCGTAAATGCCGCCGATCTGGCAGCTGATCAAGAGGAGCTGGACGGCGTATTGAAGCACGTGGAAGCGAACCTGCTGCAGCATGCGATCCGTTCGCCGCGTCTATTCCCTGTATCAAGCCTGCAGGCGCTTGACGGTAAGCAGGATGATGATACCGAGCTGCTGAAGCGCTCCGGCATCGAAGCATTTGAGCAATCATTTCTTTCGTTTATACAGAACGATCTAGGCCGACTCGCAATCGATTCTGCTGAGCAGGATTTGCAGCGCGCCGCTGCAACGGTAGCGGGCTGGCTCCAGAGCGCAGAAGGAGATGCGGCAGCCCGGGAAACGGAGCTTAATGAGCTGCTGCTTGCTGTGAGCGAGGCCAAAGGTGAAGTAGCCGCCCTGCAGTCGGGCGCAATGCCGGAGCAGCTTAAGCAGGAGCTGAGCGAGCTGTTGTATTATGTCGTGCAGCGTATTCAATTCCGGTTTGGCGAGTTTTATAATCTCGCCTTTAATCCTGCTTCGCTGCAGGACGACGGACGCGATTTGCGCAAAGCGATTTGGACGGCATGGCTTGAGCTGCAAAGGCTCGTCCAAACCGAGCTCTCACAGGAGCTGCTCGCAACGTCACTCCGGATGGAGCGCGGTGTTCATTCGCTGTTGCAAAAGCAGTACGACAGCTGCCTAGAGCGTCTAGAAGCAGCAATTACCGCTTATAATGCAGTGCCTTACCAGGCTGCTGAACTGCCGACGCCGGATGAACCCGCAGCATGGCAGGCAGAGCGTATCGACGCGAAGTGGCTGTGGAGCCGCTTCAAGTCGCCGCGGCAGTTTTTCGAGGGTGAAGGGAAGGCCATGCTCCGCAAGGAGCTCGAGACACTGCTTGCCCCTTCCTTAAACGGCTGGATGTCCGAGCAGTCCTCCTCGTGGACGGTTCTTTATGAGCAGTCTTGGAATATGGCGGCAAATCAGGCAGGAAACCGCCTGCAGGAGGATATGCTTGCCTATGCGGAAGGCAAACGAAGCTCACTGACTGGAAATGCCAACACGGAAGAATTGAAGCAGCTTTACAATCGGTTAATTGATCTCTAATCGTCAATGAATGCTAATCGTTCCATCGCATATATCGCTGAATGCTTTTGCGGGTGCACAATCGCCCTGCAAAAGCATTTTTTATATTTGTGTGTTTATGTGCAAAAAGCGAGTAATAGGCACATATACATCACGATTTAGGACTATTTAGGAGCTTTAACGGTTTCCAATTTCTATATCGCCAATATAAGAGGGCTCAAACACATATTCGCATTTTTATACTGTTTGCTCCTGTTTACCGATGCTGATAATATTCATTCATACTTATAAAATAGCAACGGGGAGATGGATTTACTTGGACGTATTAAGGCAGTTGAAAGCATTCTATTGGGCAGAACGGAAGTTTTTGTTCTCCTCCATACTATGCTTAATGTGCGCTACGGCGCTCGGACTTGTCTATCCGAATTTGCTGCGGTACTTGATTGACGATGTGATCGGGCCTAGGAAATTTGAACTTGTGCCGGCACTTGCGTTTACGGTTGTCGGAGTCGTTACGTTTAAAGGATGCATGCAGTTTTTACACGGCTTTTTTGGCGGCCGTCTCGGTAACCGGGTTGCGTTCCGCATGCGCAACGCTTTGTACGATAAGCTGCAAACGCTGTCCTTTCAGTATTACGACAAAGCCAAGACAGGCGATCTTATGTCGCGGCTGACTGCGGATCTGGAAGCCATCCGCAACTTTATCGGCTTCGGCTTCGCGCAAATTTTGAACATGGTGCTTATGGTCGTGTTCGGCGGCGTTATGATGCTGTCCATTCATTGGCAGTTAACGCTAATAACGCTAGTAACGATTCCTTTGCTGGGCTTCGCGGCGATCCGCTTCGAACGTAACATTCATCCCGCGTTTCGCGAAATGCGTCAAGCGATGAGTAATTTAACAACAGCCGTTCAAGAAAACATTACGGGCGTGCGGACGGTAAAATCGTTTGCCCGCGAGACGCACGAGGTATCGAAGTTCTCGGTACGCAGCGAGGCGTATCAGACGAATCAAGTCGGAGCCGCAAAGATTTGGGCAAAGTTTTTCCCGGTCATGGAGCTTGTCGCAAATTTAAGCGCTGTCATTCTCCTTGTCACCGGAGGTATTCTTGTTATCAATAATTCGCTGAAGCTTGGTGAATTCGTCGCGTTTTTCAGCTTAATTTGGTACATTATCGGCCCGATGTGGGGGCTGGGCTTCCACATTAATAACTATACGCAGTTTAAAGCATCAGGTGAACGGGTTTTGGGACTTCTGAACGAGCATGTGCATGTAAAAAATACAGAGCACGCGGTCGAGGTTACGGGTGAGACGGTTAAAGGCCATGTACGCTTTAATCATGTCACGTTCAGCTATCCAGACAAATCACCGGCGTTGACGGATATTGTAATTGACGCGCCTGCAGGTTCGGTTATCGGGTTTCTGGGCGCAACAGGATCAGGGAAGTCCACGATTATTCAACTGCTCATGCGTGCCTACAATGTAAAGCACGGAAGCATTACGCTGGACGGCATGGATATACGTAACCTGGATGTCGGGAGTCTTCGCCGGCAAATTGCGCCGGTGTTTCAAGAAACGTTTTTATTCTCGGCATCGATTCGCGACAATATCGCATACGGTGTGCGTGATGTAACGCCGGAGCAAATTGAATATGCCGCGAAGCTGGCGAAAGCGCATGATTTCATTATGGAGCTGCCCCTGGGCTACGATACGATCGTCGGGGAGAGAGGCATGGGCTTGTCCGGCGGACAAAAGCAGCGTATTGCTATTGCAAGGGCACTCATCAAAAACCCGCGCATTCTCATTTTGGACGATGCCACTAGTGCGGTTGACATGGAGACGGAGCATGAAATTCAAGCTGGGTTTAAGGAGCTGATGGCTGGCCGGACAACATTCATCATTGCACACCGGATCTCATCGCTGCGTCATGCCGACGAAATAATTGTTCTGGATAAAGGCCATATTGTGCAGCGGGGTACGCATGCTGAATTAGTCGCTCAGAATGGACCATACCGGGAAACTTATAACATTCAATATGCTGATTATCCGCTTGATGAAGCAGCCTCGATTGTGAAAGCGCATGATCGGAAAGGGAGTACCTTATAATGAGCGCAACCAGTAAAGTGAAAGCAAGCAACAAAAATGAACGGTTCGTTTACCAAGACGACGAACTGATTGAAAAGCCGTTTAACTGGGGGCAATTGCGCCGCTTGGCTATGTATATGAAGCCCTACACGAAGCAGCTGTTACCTGTCGTCATCATGATGATTCTGGGCACGTTGACCCGGCTCGGAGTGCCTGCGCTTGTCATCTTGGCCATTGACGAAGCGATCGCGCCGGCGAGTGGAACGACAAGCATTCCGAAGCTCGTCATCATTGCCGCTTTCATGCTATTTTTATATGTGCTGCAATGGGCCTCCAATACTTACCGGATCAAGTATACCAACATCATTGGACAAAAGGTCATTTATGATCTTCGGAATCATTTGTTCCAGCACATTCAGAAGCTATCCTTCCGTTTTTATGATAAACGTCCGGCCGGCTCGGTGCTGGTTCGCGTAACGAACGACGTCAATTCGCTGCAGGACCTGTTTACGAACGGGGTCGTCAATCTGCTGATGGACTGTGTCCAGCTGTTTGGTATCGTAATCATTTTGCTTGTGTGGAACTTCAAGTTAGGGATCGCGGTTATGATAACGGTTCCGCTTATGTTCCTGGTCTCGACCACGCTTCGCAAACGAATCCGGTTTGCTTGGCAGGATGTGCGGATGAAGCAATCGCGTATCAACGCCCACTTGAATGAAAGTATCCAGGGGATGAAAGTTACCCAAGCGTATGTTCAGGAAAAAGACAACATGGGCTTTTTCAATCAGATGAACACGGTCAACGTTAATTCTTGGAATAAAGCGTCCGCGCTTAATCAGGCTTTTGGACCTGTCATTGAGATAACGTCTGCAGTCGGTACGTTTATCTTGTTCTGGTACGGCGCGCATTTGATTCAGCAGGAAGCCATTACAGTCGGGCTGCTTGTCGGTTACGCCAACTATATCGGCAACTTCTGGGATCCGATCAACCGGTTAGGCCAGATGTATTCTCAGCTTCTTATCGCAATGGCTTCGTCAGAACGTATATTTGAATTTATTGACGAGGAGCCGACCGTTGCCGAATTGACAGCAGCTAAGCCGCTGCCGCAAATTCATGGAGCGGTGAAGTTCGACAATATTGTCTTTGAATATGAGAAGGGCAGGCCAGCGCTCAAAGGTGTTACGATCGACGTGAAAGCGGGGCAATCGATAGCGCTCGTCGGCCATACCGGCTCAGGCAAAAGTACGATTATTAACCTGCTTTGCCGTTTTTATGATCCGGTTGAAGGCCGCGTGCTTATAGATGGCATCGATATTCGCGATGTAACGATTGAGAGCTTGCGCTCGCAGGTTGGTATCGTGCTGCAGGATACGTTTATTTTTGCGGGTACGATCCGTGACAATATCCGTTACGGACGGCTAAACGCGACCGATGCGGAAGTGGTAAAGGCTGCCCAGGCTGTAAATGCGCATGACTTCATCATGAGTCTGCCGGACGGCTACGATACGCAGGTCGAGGAACGAGGCAATGTGCTTTCAATGGGACAGCGTCAGCTGCTGTCGTTCGCCCGGGCACTGCTTGCGGATCCGCGAATTCTTATATTGGATGAAGCAACGGCTAGTATTGATACCGAGACCGAGCTTAAAATTCAAGAGGCGCTCAAAGCGCTGCTTGCGGGACGTACGTCGTTCATGATCGCACACCGTTTGTCGACCATTCGCCATGCGGATGAAATTATCGTGCTCGATCACGGCAAGATTGTTGAACAAGGCAATCATGAGGCATTAATCGCTAAGCGCGGCGTATATAACGGCTTAATTGAGGCGCAATACCGTTTTCTTTAAGGTCAAATCATATTAATGGTTGATTTTTGCAAAGGGAACCTCCACAATGGAAGAAAAAACGAACCGATCGCTTGTCCAACTCAGGGTTAAAGAGTTGAATGGTATATCGGCTTGCTTCCAGGAGGTTCTCTTTCTTTATGTATGGATCACCGTTAACATCGAATGCCCGTAAATTGCTGCTGCTTGGCTCTGGCGAACTTGGAAAAGAGGTTGTGCTGGAGGCGCAGCGGCTCGGCGTTGAGACGATTGCCGTAGACCGTTATGATAACGCGCCGGCTATGCAGGCTGCGCACCGCAGCTATACGACGGACATGCTGGACGGAGCTGCGCTTCGACGTATTATCGAGCAGGAACGTCCGGACTATATTGTTCCCGAGATTGAAGCGATAGCAACGGAAACGCTGCTTGAGCTTGAGAAGGAAGGTCACCGTGTTATCCCGACGGCCCGTGCTGCATGGCTCACGATGGACCGTGAAGGCATTCGCCGTTTAGCAGCTGAAACGCTAGGCTTGCCCACGGCTCCATACCGCTTCGCCGATACGCTGGATGAACTGCGCCAGGCTGCATCTGAACTAGGTTTTCCATGTGTCATTAAGCCGATTATGAGCTCCTCCGGCAAAGGGCAAAGCGTATGCCGTTCGGAAGCGGAGCTTGAAACCTGCTGGAACTATGCAATGGAAGGCGGCCGCGCGAAGAAGCAGCGCATCATCGTAGAAGGCTTCGTGACGTTTGAATCCGAAATTACCCTTCTTACTGTCCGTTCTGTCTCGGGTACGAGCTATTGTCCGCCAATCGGGCATGTTCAGAAGGATGGCGATTACATTGAATCGTGGCAGCCGCATGAAATGACCGGACAGCAAATTGCGCAAGCGGAAGCGATTGCGCTGCAAATAACGAATGAACTGGGCGGCTACGGTATCTACGGCGTTGAGCTGTTTATTACAAAGGATGGTGTATTGTTCAGTGAAGTATCGCCGCGCCCGCACGACACGGGAATGGTGACGATGGCTACTCAGGATCTATCTGAATTCGCGCTGCATGTGCGTGCAATTCTTGGCTTCCCGATCCCGACGATCCGTTTGCTGACGCCAGGAGCATCGCATACGTTGAAGGCAGACCGCGAATCAAACTCATTCCGTATCGGCGGAATCGGGGAAGCACTCGCCTTGCCTAACACGCAGGTTCGTATATTTGGCAAGCCGGAGACGAAGGTAGGCCGCCGCATGGCCGTTGCGCTCAGCTCTGCGTCCGATGTCGAGCAAGCGCGTGAAACTGCGCGTCTTGCCGCTGAAGCGCTGCATATCGAATACGATAACTAACTAATTATCAATGAACCAAGAAACCTCCAGATTTCCCGATAAGGGAAAATGGAGGTTTTTTATTAACCCAAATTACCTTTTAAATGTAGAACTGCCGGGCATGTAATAACAACTTCATAAATACAATAAGATAAAGTTTCAGCAGAAAATAGGTTGGACGAGGCGGTGAGAGTCATTGGTGAGTTCCGCGAGTCATGAGGGCATGCACGATTCTCACACCCAGGCTACATTTCAGGCGTTTGTCGATGCAGTAATCCCGCCCACGCTCCGCTATGCCCAGGCAGGGGTGATTCAAATACCAGGAGCGTTAAATCTATGCATACACGATTATGTCATATGGGATTTGGACCACTCTCAATATATACCTCCAACGGGGAATCCCGATATTACCCCTTTATCTAAATCAACAGCCATTTTACTTGATCTGGGGGCAGAGCAATTCATTCGAACAAGCCACGCGGTTCAACCTCAAGACGGTTGCCCATTTCCCGGCGGACGTCTATTTTCTACTCTTTCACGCAGCGATAGATTGCTCACGGTTATGTTATTGGACCGTCTGGATATTTCTCTTCAAAGTCTACCCCTTCCTTATCAAAACAACCCCGCACTCATTCAGGTCATGATGAGTTCCATAAATCAACTAACCCTTTTCGGTTATTACTCGGAATGGTTCGGGTATGGCAGCACCCGGCTTTTTACACCCGACTTTCGGAGACTCGAATGTTATCCGCCGAGTTGGGGCTTGGTCGGATACCCGGGGCCCTCTTTCGGCTACCGAGAATTTCGGGGATTCATACTTAGATATCCGCATAATAAGGGGGCAGGTGAATGTTCGACCATGATGTAATCGTGATCGGTGCGGGCGGCGGCGGAGCAGTCATGGCCAAGGAGCTGGGAGAGCTGGGTGTAAAGGTTTTAGTCTTGGAAGCGGGCCCTTGGTATGGAAATAAGCAGTGGCCAGAACCCAATATGGAGAGGGGAGCGATAAGCAGTTCAAGCACGAAGGATTTAGATGTCGTTCTCTTTAAGAAATTATATAACAAACAAGAAAATATAATGAACGATCTGATTTCAGGCAGAATTCGTTGGGGGCCGGCTGACAGCAGCCGAGCTCCCTGGAGTCGGATCTTATCCCAGAAAGGTTATGTCTGGCAAAATTCGGGCGTTGGGGGGAGTACGCAGCATTATCTGGGGCATTCTCCGCGGGCATTTCCACAAGCTGTCGATGATATATGGCCTATATCCTATCGAGATTTGATACCCTATTATGAAAAGGTAGAAGCCACACTTCCTGTTGAATTTGCCCCGATGACCGCAAAGGAGGAACTATTTTATTACGGGGCCAAAAGGGCTGGTTGGTCATTGATTTCGACACTTGATGTGACGTCTCCCGGCTATCGTCCTCAGCCCAATGCCATTCTGCCGCCGAACAGGAACCTCATGAATCCGAATTATTCGTTAGAGGAGCTATCCTGGATGGAAGGATGCACGCTGGCGGGACATTGTATTAACGGATGCCCGCATGGACCATCGGTCGATAAAATAGCCAAGCGTTCAACCAATGTGAGCTATGTTCCGCTTGCGTTAAAGACGGGGAGGGTTCAAATAAAGCCGAATACGTTTACGATTAAAATCCTAACGGAAAAAGATCAGCAGGAAGGTCTGCATGCCATTGGTGTACGAACCAGGGATACATGGACAGGGGAAACGGAAGAGATTTTTGCGAAAGCCGTGGTAATGGCAGCCGGATGTATAGAAAGTCCCCGTCTTTGGTTAAACTCAGGTCTGCCTAATAATCCATGGGTAGGGAGAGGACTTGTTAATCATTATTTTGACTGGGTAACGGGCATCTTTGATGAAACGGTGTTATATTCCATCTTGGGGAAGACGGAAATTGATCCTTTTGTCGGTCATACATCAGGCGCTAGACTGGACTACCCTGGAATAGGGAGCATTCAGGTGAATGGCCTTAGTCCGGGTTTAACCGCCGCTTTTAGCTATGGGATCAGTGAATCAGGTTATAACGACTTGAATCCGCCTGCATCGGGGACACCTTGGTATGCCCAGGGTCTTATCAGCGGATCGCAGCTGGCGGAATTGATGGCAAACTACCGGAGGGCTTTACATATAAACATTTATGCGGATGATGAGGTGGATCAGCGGAACGGGATTACTGTCGATTCTTCTATGACGGATGAACATGGTCCGATTCCAAAAATAAATTATTCACCTGGTCAAAAAGCAAGAAGGAACCGGGATATTCTAATCAAAATAGCAGCCGAGATTTTACAAAAGGCGGGAGCTAAGAAATTAATCTGGGCCGATTGGCCGCCTGGCATGTTTATCCATCTGGAAAGCGCAATGAGGATGGGGTTTGTCATTAATACCGATTGCGAAGCTTATCAGGTCAAGCGGTTATATATAGCCGACAACAGCGGTCATTATAATGGAATAGGAGGGGCCAACCCAACGCTTACGACACAAGCCTTGGCTACCAGAACGGCTGAAAAACTGGTTAACAAGTATTTTAGTTAGATTCGTTTATATTGAATTTGCATACGTGAATGAAAGCATCAAAAGGGGGTAACTTATTTGTAAGTAAAGAGAAAAAAGAGGTGAAGGAATGAATTTACTGGAGATCCTGAAGGATGCGATGAAGCCTTATTTAGACGGAGAAAAGTCTCCTTTAAACGCAGGGGAAGTGATGAATTTATGGATGTATTTAACCGCTTCGGAACAAACAATGCGGGGCGAACAAATTTCTTTCAATATTGTTCAAGATCCTGAACTCAGGGATAACATAAAAAACATCATTAACAACGTTCATGGACCAATTATCAAGGAGCTGACAGAGTTTCTCAGAGCAGAAGGAATAACGTTGCCTGAAACAACACCTGAGAAACCAATCGGAGATTTCCGGGATATTCCGGAGGGTGCAAAATTGAATGACGAGGAAGTTACAAATCTTGTACAGTTCAATTTGGTATTAGGCATTAATTATGCTTGCCGAGGATTGACGGAGGCCGTCAGACCGGATGTGGCAGCTATGTTTGCCAAATTTCAGATCATGAAGGTCACGGCCTCAGTACCATTAAAGGATCTGGCTATGAAAAGAGGCTGGCTTAAACAGCCGCCATACTTTCAAACAGAACCATTTATACAAAAGGTTTAACAATCTTTTGATGGCTGCAGTTGAAAAGGGAGAGCATCAAACCGCAAAGTTTGCGGTTTTTTTTGCGTCGAATTACTTTTTCATCTTCCCTCGAATTGTACCGACTCCTAGTATGATGAGCGGCAGGAAGAGGCAGGTCGTTAACGCATAAGGGACCCAAATTTTCGAGTCGAAATCCATCATGTAAACCACATTCGGATACACGACGAGTGAATACACGACCAAAATGATCCCGTAAGGTAACGCGAGCGGGCGGTGATCTTTGAGTCCGCAAATTTGTGCAAGACCCTTCAAGAAACTATAGGAGTAGAACGAGGTTTTAAAAAAAATAGTCATAAACCACATGCCAGCCATTAGGATTTCTACCCGCTGTATGAAATTTCCGATATTTATTTTTTTTGCCAATGCATAACTGGGGTACATATTTCTTTCGCTAAAATCAGGGCCTAATATCGAAATACTCAAAAAAGTGATAATAATAACAAATAATCCGCCTAGTAAATTCCCAATAATAAATGCTTTTCCTGCTTTCTTTGGATTATTCACAAACGCTGGGAATACCATTAAGAAAACAATGAGCGGAAGGGAAGCCGTACCGACAAAAGATAACGCACCTTTTATGATCGGTTTAATGCCAATCTCTACGATCGGTTGTATTTTTTGGATTTCTATTTCAGGTATGAGTAAAAGGGTTGAAACCATAAACAGGATGAGAAACCACGGAAATAAAATTTCGGCGGTACGTGCCAACACTTCAAGTCCGAGTCGCAGCCCCATAATAATAATGCCTGCAAATAAAATCGTAAAAGACTCGATGGGCGTTTCAGGCAACACTTGGGTCGTCATAAAATTACCCATATAGAATAAAACGGTAGAGGCTCCGATAAATGAAAAGATCACAAATAAGAGGGAGAACAGATTGCCTAGCCATTTCCCAAACACTTTTTCCGTATATTCAATCAGCGTCATATTAGGAAACAGCCTGCTGAGCAAAATATATAAGCCTACAGCAATAAAACCTAATAACCAGCCGACTATTGCAGCAATCCAAGCATTCTGTTCAGCATCTGCCGCAAGGCTCGACGGAATAATTAAAATGGTCGTCCCGATCGTATAGAACATGACAAGTACAGTAAATTGCCGTATCGAAATTTTAACGGTGTTCATCATTCGTTCTCAACTCCAGTCTTACATGAAACATCTCACTTTTTTATTTTCTTTCTAAGGCTGCCGACACTTAAAATAATAAGCGGCAATAATAAACCAATCGTCAATGCATAAGGGATCCAAATAGTAGAATCAAAATCCATCATATAAACGACATCCGGATATACAACAAGTGAATATACGACCAAAATCATCCCATATGGTAATGCGAATGGACGATAATCTCTAAATCCAAATATTTGTGCCAAACCCGTTAAGAAACTAAAGGAATAAATCGTGGTTTTAAAAAAAATGGTCATAAACCAGATGCCCGCTATAAGGATTTCAACCCGTTGAATAAAGTTTCCGACATCTATTTTTTTAGCCAGAGCGTAGCTGGGGTACATATTTCGTTCACTTAAATCAGCGCCTAATATTGAAATACTCAAAAAAGTGATAATAATGACAAACAGTCCGCCAAGGAGAGTTCCAATAAAATATGCTTTTCCCGCGTCTTTCGGATGATTCACAAAAGCAGGAAATACCAACAAAAGAATAACGAGCGGAAGGGAAGCGGTACTGGCAAAAGTTAACGCCCCATTCATGATTGGTTTTATGCCAAACTCGAATACCGGTTGAATATTTTGAATTTCAATTTCAGGTATGAGGAAAAGGGTAGATACAATAAACAGCAAAAGAAACCAGGGAAATAAGATTTCGGCGGTACGCGCGACTACTTCAAGTCCGAGACGCAGTCCCATGACAACGATGCCTGCGAAGAGAATCGTAAAAGACTCGATCGGAGTTTCAGGCATAACCTGTGTCGTCATAAAATTTCCCAAATAATATAACACTGTAGCAGCGCATATAAAGGAAAAGAAAATAAAAAATAGGGAGATCTTCTTACCTAACCATTTCCCGAACACTTTTTCGTTATATTCAATTAACGTCATATTAGGAAACAGCCTGCCTAACCGTATATAGAAGCCAACAATTAATAACCCTAATACCCAACCAAGTATCGCAGCGATCCAAGCATCCTGATCAGCATCCGCGGCTAGGCTTGAAGGAATCACTAATATGGTCGTGCCGATCGTGTAGAACATGACGATCACAGTAAACTGACGCACAGAGATTTTAACGTTGCTGGTCATCTTGTCTCCACTCCATTATTACTTTAGAAAGCTGTATAACCAATCACTGAAAGGCTGAAAGATGGTCCAGAGCATATCCAAAGGATTCGGGATAGCGAGTTGGAGACTCTTAGCTATGCTTAACACGGTCCCAAGCAGGAGCAGGATTGAAAATAGCCACAGTTCCCCCTTTAATTTTGCTCTTAGCAGAGGTGGGACTTCGATCATAGCGATGAAAGAGGCTGTAACGATAATTCCTGTAATAGCCCACATACCGATTATTCCTCCTCTTTTTTATGGAAAGAATTGGAGACCGTACCTATGCGGCGGATCTGTACATCTGCTTTCACATTAATGTCCAAATGTGTAAACTGCTCATCCCAATTTTGTTTTAACGTTTTCCAAGCTGTAGGATCAACCCTGTGGATCTCCTCGCCGAATCCAAAAATATCTACCTTAAAACTTTTCTGCACCTTATGGATAGTCCCGAGCATGATTGCTGCTACTTTTTGTTCTGCACTTTTTTCCAGATCCTCAATCGTTTTTCTCTTCGTCAGATCGATTTGGCATTCTACCTCGCCTATATTTTCTTCCATCCGGATTTCAATATTTATTTGAGGTTTTCCATTATTCATCTTACCTGTGACTTGCGTTTTTGATCTCGTAACCTCTACGCCTATTTTTCCGCCTTCAGGACAGACCAGAGTACCAACCGTATTCCTTACTTTATCCCTAATATAGCTGTACCCTTTGCTTTCTTTTTCATTTAACCAACCGATTAATTTATCTTCTCTAAATACAGCTAAGCCTGTATATTTCAAACGGCCGGAAGGATCAATTTTCTCTACATTTTTTTGGGATTGGCCTTCAACGCCTCCCGTCACTTTTACTGCAGACAAAACGGGGCTTTTGCCTTCACTGATAATGTCCGTCATGAGCTCGTCCAGCGTGACCGTCGCAGTAGGCGCCCACACCTTTTGGGAAGTCTCGAGGGAGAGATACAGTTTGTTTGCCGGAATTTTTTCAATCGGTGTCAAAACTTTCAATACATCCTTGGCTGTAGACCCTTTTGCGATAACAATGAAAAAGTCCGTTCGGACTTCATGGTCTCTGGAGAAATGATCGAGAGGCTTCTCAATCCCCTCTCTTGCCAATGACTCTCCGATCACGAGAACGCGAAGATGGGCCAAGTAAATGACTCTGGGACTAATGGTTGTTATTTTCCGTATCGCTTCGAAAATGGTATCTCCTGTTGCTTCATAAAGGGTGATCGGCGTACGGTTTCCACTTGTTTTTCCGGCTGTCACTTCTCCCGGATTGACAACTTGAACGGAGACACGGTATCCTTTTTCCGCTTTATCGATCCCGATCCCTACTGAAATCCCGAGCTCATTCAATTCCCGCCGATTCCAACACCCGGTTAACGGGAATAGAAGGAGAAGGCAACTGATGAACACGAATAGCTTGCGTGCCATTGGCGGGCTCCTTTCTAGAATCTATTATGATTTTGGTTTGGAGGGCGGAGACATTTGCTTTCTAATGCTGTTCTTCTGATTGATTAATCGCGGCCTTGAAGACAACGCCCAATGGGGAAGCCGGAAAATCGTATCCTTGTGTTCGCCAACGACAAAAGGAGCAAAAGGACTCATATAAGGAATCCCGAAGGATCGCAAACTGCAAAGATGAAGAACAAGAGCGATCAAAGCAACCACAATTCCAAAGATGCCAAAGGATGCAGCCAGCCCCATGATGACAAAACGAATCATTCTTATGGAGATAGCCATGCTGTAGCCTGTAATGACAAAGCTTGAAATGGCGGTAATAGAGACGACGATAACCATGGAAGCCGACACGATGCCAGCTTCAACCGCCGCTTGTCCAATAACCAGAGTCCCCACGATTGATACCGCCTGACCTATCGGACGCGGCATTCTGATACCCGCTTCTCGCAATATCTCAAAGGTCACTTCCATCATGAGAGCTTCGATGAAAGCGGGGAAGGGAACGCCTTCCCGTTGAGCCGCCAAACTGATTAGCAATTGAGTCGGCAGCAATTCTTGGTGGAAGGTTGTAATGGCTATATAGAGAGCCGGACCTATCATAGCGATAAACAAACTTATGAAGCGGATAATCCGCAGGAGCGTGCTTATATCCGCGCGTTGGTAATAATCTTCCGCTGTCTGAAAGAATGAGATAAACAACGTCGGGACGATAAGTACAAAGGGGGTGCCGTCAACCAGGATGACGACACGACCTTCTAATAACTCGGCGGCTGCCACATCGGGCCGCTCGGTATTATTAATGGTTGGAAAAGGGGAGTAGACTTCGTCCTGTATCAGTTCTTCAATATAGCCGCTCTCCAAAATACCGTCGATATCAATCCGATCCAGACGTTTGCGTACTTCTTCGACAATTTTGTCATTGACGATTCCTTTTATGTACATGACGGCTACATTGGTTTTTGTAACCCTGCCGATTTGCTTCGTTTCCAGCCACAGGTTCGGATCCTTTATTTTCCGGCGGATCATAGATGTATTCGTACGAAGCGTTTCGGTGAAGGCTTCCTGAGGTCCGCGAACGACACTTTGTGCGACAGGTTCCGAGATACTGCGGCTTTGCCACCCCTGCGTGCTAGCTGCGATGCCTTGCGAATATCCGTCTAATAAAATGACCGTATCACCAGATAATAGCGAATTATACAAAGAGGCGAAGTCCGTAATATCTTTGTTGTCACCTATTTGGAGAACCATACCTTTCAAAGATTCCAATCGTTTGTCGCCATCAGAAAGCTGCTCGATCGGTTCGATTAGAGTATCCTTCTTCATTAGTGATTCCATAAAAAATTCTGTAATGACTTGTTTGTCTGCTAATCCGTCTGTGTAAAGAACCGCTACTTTGACACTCCCTTCTCTGCCGATCCGGATTTCTCGGATGATGATGTCGTCGCTGCTGCCAAGGTCTTCTTTTATTTTCCGAATATTTTCATCAAGACTTTCATATAACGGCTCCGTTTGCACCATTATTTGGTGTTGGCCGCTTTGAGAGGAGAAATTTTTTTTTATTTTCATATTAATTAATTATTTCCTTGTGGTCTCTCTTGTATACGGTATCCAAACGGCTTGAAAAGACCTAATTCTTTCTTGATTCTAAACCCATGGAGAGGCGTCTGCTTACAGCCTCAGCAATAAACAAAACAACTAAAGGTAAAAGTACATAATAGATGGGATCCCACCATACAAGGCTGTACAGTATTCCCTCTGCTTGCAAAATAATCGTCACAATTGTTACAACAGCTGCAATGAGCGCATATTTCATCCATTTATATTTCCAGTGGAGCTTCACTATCACAACAAGAAGGAGACTTGCGCACATATAATAAACGGTGGAAAAAGCAGTCGTATCATGTGCTTGGCCGGCATACCAGCCAGGTCGATAATATCTGTTATAAAAGAACATAATGGGGAGAATATTCATTGTACCTGTAATCGCCCCTATGATTAACAGCAGGATCAAAAAATGAAAGAATCCTTTTAAAGGCTGCAAAACCAGCGGGTACATCTTTCTTGCCAAAGCAAAAAATACCGGAAGGCCAAATGCTGTATAACCGAGGCGCCACCAATTGTGAGAATAGATGTTAAGGTTTAAAAATAACCACTCAATCCCTACAATAAGACATGTAAAAAAAATCAGCCACATCCATCTTAACCTAAAAGCTGCAATGAAGGTTGCCACCGAAGGTAAAGCTAATGCATTTGAAACAATCGCCCCCATATTGCTATCGTAATAAGGCTCATGGGCTATAAATTTCGGATAGTACTGATAGCTACCCATAAGAATATAAATGACAGCCTCAATGACGTAACCAATTCCAACAATTGTAAAAAACAGCAATAGGCTTCGAACGCTTCTTTTTTTAAGGCAAATATACACCAACAATAGAAGACTTAAGATAGCTAATCCTAAATACCAGTACGAATTAAAATCCATAGGTACACCCCATAAGAAATGATTATTCCAATAGTATCGTTCGGCTGTACGACTTTATACATGCATAAGGCCGAGTGAATGAGGTGAATATAAAAAAAATAAAAAAATGTTGGTGATTCTGTGCATTTAATCATTGCTTTGTTTACGATTTTCTCAACCTGGCGCTATGGAGACTGGGTAAATTGGCATAAATACCATACAACTATGTTTTACATCGCGACAGGAGGGCTGTTATATGAGTATTTATTGCATGATAATAAGGTTTGGACTTTTCATCCTGACTTTCTTATGAATGAACAGCTAACGGTTATAGTCTATGCATTAGTTACTATGCCGCTTAGCGTTTTGATCTTCTTATCCCGGTACCCTCGAACCTTTAAAAAACAGCTCCTTTATTTAATAAAATGGGTCCTCATTTATGCTTCCGTTGAACTATTATTGCAATCCTGTGGGCGAATCTCTTATAATCATGGATGGAGTTTTTTTTATTCGTTGCTATTTGACATGATGATGTTTCCTATGTTGATCCTTCATCATTGGAAGCCGCTTCGGGCTTATTTAGTATCGGTTGTTATTGTTTTTCTTTTAATGCAATGGTTGCATATTCCTATGCATTGAACACAGACATTTCAAGAGTAGAAAGGAACGAGCAGGGCGTCTAGACGTCCTGCTTGTTTTTATGCCGCTGAAGAGCGAATTGATGTTTAGTTGTGTTATTATAAATGAATATGTTGTGAGATACATAGCTTAATTAGAACTCATTTTAAGGAATCGAGGAACGTTATTATGGGTAAGAAAAGGAAACCGGCTGTCTCATCCTCGGCAAAATTCACTCCAAAAAGTGAAAAGGATCAGCCCATATTGCTCAATGAGCTTCTGAGCGCAGATATCGTCAAAAAGCTCAAAGCACAGGCAGAGGAATTAAAGAAGGCCGAGGAGACTCGCAAGGAAGACATTCGTAAGCAGGAGGAAGAAAAAAAGAAATTGGAACAAAAGCGGTTGGAGAACGATTTCTCGTATTTGTTAGAGAATAGCGATCCGAATTGGTCTAAGCACAAATAAGAAGCTGGATAAGATAGAGGATGCTGCCCTACGCATCTTCTTTTTTTTGATCATTTTCTATTGTTTATACATAAAACCCGCCATTTTGTAAAACATGGTAATATCTATCCATTTAGCGATATACACGGCTGCAGCTTAATAAGGAGGTGTGCGGATGGTCAAATTCCGGAAGCTTTGGTTGGCGCTTGCCGCTGCTTCGTTGTGCACGACCGCTTTTTTAATAATAGGCTTCGGCTTTGTTTTAAAGGATATGCTGATACCTGTATTTCCAAAATTTGATGTAAAGCCGGTTAATCCTGAAAGAGGTGCTCCCGCTGCGCCGGTTATGGAAGAAACAGGCGAAATAAGAATAGCTGCGCTTGGTGATTCGCTCACAAAAGGAACAGGCGATTCCACCGGCGAAGGTTATGTGAAGAAGGTTGTCGAAGGACTTATGCTTGAAAAGGGCAAGCCTGTCAGAATGCTGAATAACTTGGCTATTAACGGCCTGCAGGCGGATGAGCTTGCAGATCGTCTCGCTGATGACAGAGGGTTCCAGTATGTGCTAAAGCAAGCAAATTTGATATTGCTCACAATCGGCGGAAACGATTTGTTCAATTCGGTGCGCGCAAGCAATGCGGGCCGTAAGCTATCAGCATACAGCTTGAAAGGTCTGTCTAATCGGCTCCCGGAGGCGATGGAACGGTTCGAGCGGGTGATCGCGGAGCTTCACAGCATTAACGCAAATGCCACGATTATTTATATCGGATTGTACAACCCGTTTTATGATATAGAGGAATTGCGCAGCGGCAGTCTCGAGGTGCAGCAGTGGAATAAGGAAGCGTACACAGTCATCCAAAGCTACCCGAACATGATGATGATTCCGGTCTTTGACTTGTTCGAATGGAATATCGGAAACTATTTGTCATCTGACCATTTTCATCCGAACGGCCAAGGTTATGAAAGGATTGCTGATCGCATCCTTGAGTCTTTGAAATAATCAGGTTGGAGGAAACAAACATGGAAAACGTCCTATCGGTTAAGAGGCTTCACAAAAAAATACGCGGCAAGACGATTATTCACGATGTCAGCTTCGAGGTTCAAGCCGGAGAAATATTCGGATTCCTCGGCCCGAACGGCTCAGGAAAAACAACAACGATTCGTATGCTCGTAGATTTGATCAAACCGACATCCGGGGAAGTGAGAATATGCGGATATCATGTTCAGAAGGAGCCTGAGAAAGCGCTGCGGCATGTAGGATGTATCGTTGAAAATCCGGAAGTTTATAGTTATTTAACAGGCTGGGAAAATCTCGATCATTTTGCCCGCATGCTTGATGGAGTCGGAGTACCGCGTATACAGGAGGTCGTTCGGACCGTAAAGCTTGAGGAGCGTATTCACGACAAGGTGAGAACCTATTCCCTGGGCATGAGACAGCGCCTTGGGATTGCGCAGGCGCTGCTCGGAAAACCTAAGCTTCTTATACTAGACGAGCCGACGAACGGTCTTGATCCGAAAGGGATAAAGGAGCTGCGTGAATTTGTAAAAATGCTTTCCTCGGAAGGACTTAGTGTTTTGATATCGAGTCATTTACTGAGCGAAATTCAACTGCTTTGCGATCGGGTCGCGATCATTAACGGCGGGCGAATACTTACCGAAGGAAAAGTGGATGATTTGGTCAAGCAGGCAAAGGGCTATGTTATATGGCAGCTTGATAAGACCTTACAAGGAAGGGAAGCGCTTCAAAAGGACCTGAATATCGAAATCATTGATGCAGACGCGCTTCGGCATGGAGAAAGCCTGAAAGCCGGGATGCCGGATGCTATTATTACATCGATGCAGTCCGCACATATTCCGGAAACGGTCGAACGGCTAGTCATGCAGCAAATCGGAGTCGTATCGGTTTATCAGGCAGCTCCAACGCTGGAGGAGCTGTTTCTTAGCATGACGGAGGAAGAACAACTTGCCTAAAATAATCCCTCTCATCGAGAATGAGACACTGAAAATCTGGAAGAAGAGACGATTTTTTGTCATCGTGCTTATTTTGCTGGCGCTTATTCCGATTTTCACGTATGCTGAGCTGAAAGTCGCGAAAAACAATGCCGCTAAATTTAAGGATTGGCGTAATCAGGTTATGCAGCAAATCACTGATTTTCAAAACACGCTGTCGAGCGACCGGGTCCCAGAGGAATGGAAGCGCAGCAGACGCGTCGCCGTGCAGCAGCTGCAGTACTATTTGGACCATGATGTGAATCCTAGCGCGCCGAACGGGGTAACCTTTACGCGCAGCTTTCTTGATAACGCGGTATCGCTTTTCATTCCGCTGCTTGTACTGGCGCTCGGATCAGACATTGTTTCGGGGGAGCGCACTACGGGTACGATAAAAATGCTGCTCACCAGGCCGGTTAAGCGTTCAAAGGTGCTGTTCAGCAAGCTTTGCGCGTTAACGATGTATGTTTCGCTTACAGTCGCGGTGACGGTTTTACTCTGCTACGCAATAGCTGGCTTGTTTTTCGGTTATAGTGGATGGGGGATGCCGGTATTCACCGGTTTTCAAGTAACCGGCTCCGTGGTCGACAGCAGCAGAGCGCATGCGATTCCGCAATGGCTATATTTGATGATGCAGGCGGGGCTGACATGGTATTCAGCTATGATCGTAGCGCTGCTTGCCTTTATGGTATCCGTCCTGATACGCAGCACCGCAGCCAGCATGATGACGATGATGGCGGCCGTAATCGCCGGCACCATTTTATCAGGCATGTCTTCCTCTTGGACGAGCGCTAAATATTTGTTTGCCGTTAACCTGAAGCTGACCGGCTATTTGGATGGATCGCCGCCGCCTATTGATGGAATGTCACTCCCTTTTTCCTTGACTATTCTGGCGATTTGGGGGATATGTGCGCTGGTCGTTTCCTTTGGTGTCTTTACGAAACAGGACATCTTGAATTAAAATAGCTTGAAGATACGGAAACGTGACTACAGATTGGGGGGCGCTCATGTCAGAGCAAATAGATCTTTTCGCAAATACAGCGGCCGCAGACCGAAATTACGAGGCCGATGATATACAAGTGCTTGAAGGCTTAACAGCTGTCCGTAAACGGCCGGGCATGTACATAGGAAGTACAAGCAGCTCAGGTCTGCATCACCTTGTATGGGAAATTGTCGATAATGCGGTCGATGAGCATTTAGCTAAATTTTGTTCCGCAATTGAAGTTACGCTGCATAAGAACGGCTCAGTGACGGTTCACGATAACGGCCGGGGAATTCCAACCGGCATGCATAAGACCGGCATACCGACGCCGCAGGTCGTTTTTACGATTTTGCATGCAGGCGGCAAGTTTGGAGGCGGCGGATACAAGAAATCCGGCGGCTTGCACGGCGTAGGCGCTTCCGTTACGAACGCGCTGTCGGAATGGCTGGAGGTAGAGATTTTCCGCGACGGCAAAATACATAAGCAGCGGTTCGAGTATTGGATCGATGAAGCGGGCAAGGAGCATGTGGGGGAGCCAGTCCGCGGCTTAGAGGTAATTGGAACGACGAACCGGACCGGAACAAAGGTAACGTTTAAACCTGACGGCCGTGTCTTTCAAAACGGCACTTCGCTCAGCTATGACACCTTGGCGGAACGGCTGCAGGAAATTGCGTTTCTGAATTCCGGACTAAAGGTATCGATTAAGGATGACCGCAGCGGGAAGCAGGATGTGTTTCACTATGAAGGCGGAGCGCGGCAATTCGTGCAATTTTTGAACGAAGACAAAACGGTGCTGCATGACGTCATCCATTTTGCCGGCGAGCGAGATGAAATTGAAGTCGAGGTAGCTCTACAGTACAATGACGGGTATACCGAGACGATTGCGTCATTCGTCAATTCCATCCCGACGCGCGGCGGCGGTACGCATGAGACCGGCTTCAAAACCGCATACACCCGCGTCATGAATGACTATGCACGCAAAGCGGCGATGCTCAAAGAAAAGGATAAAAACCTTGAGGGCAACGATTTGCGCGAAGGTATGATGGTCGTTATTAATATAAAAATGTCCGAAGTGGAGTTTGTCGGTCAAACGAAGGATCAGCTCGGCAGTGCATCGGCCCGGAGTGCAGTTGATGCTATTGTGACCGATAAAATGCAAGTTTTTCTAGAGGAAAATCCGCAAGTGGCGCAAATGCTGCTCAAAAAAGCGCTGCAAGCGTCCAAAGCGCGGGAAGCGGCGCGTAAAGCCCGTGAGGAAATTCGCAGTGGCAAGAAGAAGAGCGAGAGCTCCAATCTGAATGGCAAGCTGACACCGGCGCAATCAAAGGATTACACCCGTACAGAGCTGTTTATCGTAGAGGGTGATTCCGCCGGCGGATCAGCTAAGCAGGGCAGAGATTCGAAGTATCAGGCGTTATTGCCGCTAAAGGGCAAGCCGATGAATCCAGAGAAGGCTAAGCTTCTCGATATTTTGAAGAATGACGAGTACAAAGCCATCATATCGGCGATCGGCGCCGGTGTCGGCTCCGAATTTGCAGCCGAAGAGTGCAACTATAATAAAATTATTATTATGACGGACGCGGATACGGACGGCGCACATATTCAAGTGCTGCTGCTTACTTTTTTCTATCGCTATATGAAGCCGCTAATCGATTTGGGACGCGTGTATATCGCACAGCCGCCTTTGTACAAAATAACCCGCAAGTCCGGTAAGCTCGAGACGATCCGCTATGCTTGGACGGACGAGCAGCTGCAAAACTACTTGAAGGAATACGGCAAAAACTATGACCTTCAACGTTACAAGGGACTTGGCGAAATGAATCCGGATCAGTTGTGGGAAACGACAATGGATCCGGAAAAACGGACGCTGCTTCAGGTGCAGATCGAGGATGCGGCCAAAGCAGAGCGCAGAGTATCGACGCTTATGGGAGATAAGGTCGATCCGCGCAAACGGTGGATTGTTGAAAATGTCGACTTTACGGAATTTGAGGAATAAGGGGAGTTCTGCATGAGTATCCTGGAACAATTTTTGCCGGCGTTTCTAGAAGAGGTTGTAGGAGACCGCTTCGGGCGCTATTCGAAGTATATCATTCAGGACCGCGCGATTCCCGACGTTCGCGACGGCTTGAAGCCGGTGCAGCGCCGTATTCTGTATGCGATGTATGATTCGGGCAACACACCGGACAAGCAGTATCGCAAATCGGCCAAAACGGTCGGTGACGTCATGGGTAATTATCACCCGCACGGCGACTCGTCTATCTATGAGGGCATGGTACGGATGGCGCAGCCATGGAAAATGGGACATCCGCTTGTAGATGGACACGGTAACTGGGGTTCGCAGGACGATGATCCGGCAGCTGCTATGCGTTATACGGAAGCTCGCTTATCGCCTATTGCGATGGAGCTGCTGCGGGATATCGATAAACGAACGGTTCAATTTAAAGACAATTTCGATAATACGACGAAGGAGCCGGTGGTGCTGCCGTCGCGGTACCCCAATTTGCTCGTAAACGGGACCAGCGGCATCTCCGCCGGCTTTGCCACGGAAATTCCGCCCCATAACCTGCGCGAAGTCATCGACGCCTGCATAGCGCTTATGAGCCGTTCAGAGATGTCGCTCGAAGAGATCATGGCTATTGTGAAGGGCCCCGACTTTCCGACAGGCGGCATTATTATGGGGGAGGAAGGCATACGGGATGCGTATGCAACAGGCAAAGGCCGTATTTTTCTTCGGGCAAAGACGGAGATTGAAGATATGCGCGGAGGCAAGTCGCAGCTTGTCATAACCGAAATTCCATATCAGGTCGTTAAGTCACGTCTCGTAACCGCGATGGAAAACATCCGGCTGGAGAAGAAGGTTGAAGGAATCGCCGAAGTGCGCGACGAGAGCGGCCGAAATGGTCTTCGCATCGTCGTGGAATTTAAGAAGGATGCCGACGCGCAGGGCATTTTAGCCTATTTGTTTAAGAAAACCGATCTTCAAGTGGCTTATAATTTCAACATGGTCGCAATCGTGAACAAAACGCCTATGCAGCTCGGGATCAAGCAAATATTGAGCGCATACATCGAGCATCAGAAGGAAGTCGTAACGTTCCGGACGAAATACGACCTGGAGAAGGCTGAGGACCGGGCTCATGTGGTCGAAGGGCTCGTCAAGGCGCTTAATATATTAGACGAAGTCATCGCGACCATTAAAGCATCTAAAAACCGCGCTGACGCGCAGGACAATCTCGTTGCGAAATTCGGGTTTTCGGAACGGCAAGCCGACGCTATATTGACGCTGCAGCTTTACCGCTTAACAAACCTGGAAATCACGACGCTCGAGAAAGAGCTTAAAGAAGCATTGAAGAAAATCGCTTATTTGAAATCTATCTTGGAAAGCGAGAAGAAGCTGCTCGGCGTCATAAAGGATGAGCTGCTTGAAATTCGCAACAAATACGGCATTGACCGCCGTTCGGATCTTCGTGGAGAAATCGAGGAGCTGAAAGTAAATCTTGAGGTGCTTGTGAATCCGGAGGATGTGCTCGTAACCCTTAGTCAGGAAGGCTATGTGAAGCGGACCAGCATGCTTTCTTTCTCGAGATCAGGCGGAGAGCTGCAAAGCGCCGGCGTTAAGGAAGGCGACGTTATCCGCGAGCTGCTCGAGGTTAATACGATCGATAATCTGCTGTTGTTCACCCGTAAAGGTCAATACTACTTATTGCCTGTCCATCAGATTCCAGAGTTTAAGTGGAAGGATACAGGAACAGCAATCGTAAACATTGTGCCTATACCGAAGGATGATTCAATCGTAAGCGTAATTCCTGTCAAGGATATCCAATCTTCAAGCGCGTCGCTTGTTTTCATCACGAAGCGGGGCCAGGTCAAACGGACAGAACTGAAGGAATATGCAACGACCAGATCAACGGCGGTAGCTGCATGTAAGGTAGCTGACGGAGACGAGGTTATTCGGGTCGTTATCAGTGATGGAAGCAGGCAAATTTTACTCGTTACAAGGCAAGGGATGAGCATCAGGTTTGCAGAATCGGAAGTAAATCCGATGGGCAGAGTAGCATCCGGCGTCAGAGGGATACAGCTTAAGGATGGAGACGAGCTTATCGCGGCAGAATGGGTGGCCGAAGATGAAGGCGAATTGCTCGTCATTACCGATATCGGCTATGCGAAGCGGTCGCTGCTGCTGGATTACCCTATCCAGGGCAGAGGCGGAAAGGGCGTTCAAACGTTCGAGTTCAAGGAAGGCAAACGGGTAAGACCAAACGGAGCCGCGCTTGTAGCCGCATACTATTGCAAGGAAACAAAAGAAATCGTCGCCATAACCGCATCCGGAGCGAAACTGACTGCCGATTCGGAGAAAGCGCCAATTGAAGAACGTAAAGCGATAGGCAAATTAATTTTCCCTGTAGAGAAGAACGATGTCATCATCAACACACTGGTACGCTCAATGACGGACGTCAGTCAAAAGGGCGATTAGGCGGATCGAAACGTTCAATCACTTCCAGTATAGCTTCCAGCATGACCCACAATGGCACCAGCTCATCCGGGCGGTCCAGCCATTGTGGGTCTTTTATGATGCCGTAGCCTTTTATTTTTCGAATGATTTCCGCTTTTCTATCGTTGTCCATTGGGATCACGCTCCTTAACCGTTTACACAGTAAACTTTTTGCTATGAAAGCATGGGTTTAAACGGGGGGAAGAGACATAGCGCTGGGCCTTCGCCACATTGTATGTCTAATGCTGTCAAAACGTTCGAAAATGTATCGATTAATATCGCAAATTATTAATCCTGTTAATCTTTTATTCGACAATAAAGACTGCTATAATAAGTAACGAAAAGGTGGAAATTGACAGGGAATGGGTGTGAGAGTATGGTGTCTGATGAATTTACTCGATTGTGGACGAGGCTTTCGCGTGATTGGAAAAACAATTTGGAACAATCGCTTGCTCCATTGACGGAAGGACAGCTTAACGTGCTGGAATTGCTTCTGCAGCATCAGCCAATGAAGCCGTCCGATCTGCTCCAGTATTTGTCGACTACACCTGCGGCTATTACGACGCTGCTTGACAGGATGGAGCGCAATGAGCTGATTGAAAGGACAAGGGATGATAACGACCGGAGAATCGTATGGGTTTCTGTATCGGAGAAAGGAAAGGCGGAGGCAAAGCGCGGCTCAGCGATTAGGACCGAAATGATCGAGCAATCGCTGGACCGCATCTCCTCCCATAACCAGCAGCTGCTGGTCTATCTGCTTGGCAAAGTGGCAAACCAGTAGAGAAGATGCCGGGAAAGCAGATTATTTCATTGAATCGAGCCGATTGCGAAGCAGCTCGTAATCTTTCTGAAGCATGGCGTAGTCGGCTTGAGTTAGCAATGAATCGGTTGAAGCCGCAATCGTTTGTTCAATAGGCAGGATACGGTAACGGAATGCGCGATCCGGCTTATAGCGGTGAACCCAGGTCGGGATGGGCTCGATTTCGGTTATTTCCACCGCACCGTCTGTCATATTTTTACGTATATTCACTTTGAAAATGACTCCGTAATCCTTCGTATCGCCCCGTTGATTAGAAATGAAGTTGCCCATTGAATAAATGATAAGTCCTTTTTTCGCTTTACCGTTCTCATCGGTTGTCTCGACTACCTCGTATGGCTGTACGACATGAGGATGTGAACCTGCTATAATATCAGCGCCCGCAGCGATAAGCGATCTCGCTAAACGCTTCTGTTCTTCATTCGGTGTGGTCTGATACTCGGTGCCGAAATGCAGCGCTACCGTTATGAAATCCGCCCCTGCTGCCTTTAACCGTTTTATATCCCCGATTATTTTTTGATCATCGATCAGCGAAACCAGATACGGTTTGCCCGTGGGCACTTGTATGCCGTTTGTTCCATAAGTGTATGAGAGCAGCCCCATAACAATTCCGTTCTTCTCTGAAAGCAATAGCCGATCTGCTTGTTCTTGCGATGCAGCCGTACCTGCGGTTTCCAGCCCGACAGTCTTCAAATTTTCCAATGTACGGAGCAGCCCTTTTTCCCCTTGGTCAAGGGAGTGATTGTTCGCTGTAGTGATGAGATTGAATCCGGCCGCTTTGAGCGCCTCTGCCAATTCGACCGGTGCGTTGAAAAGAGGATAACCTTTATAGCCGAATTCGGCTCCCGCTATCGGCGTTTCTAAATTGGCAATAACCCAATCGCCTTGCTTCAATACCGGTTTTACTTCTGCAAAGAAAGGGTCAAAGTTATATCGGTTACTTGCTTTGTCGTAAGCGCCTGGAAGCTGCGGTGAATGCATCATTATATCACCTACTCCCATCCATACTGCATCTACGTAGACAGGCTCCGGAGGTGCTTCAGAAGGTGTAATTGCCGTTGCCGAAGGGGTGGGAGAAACCATTATTACGTCTGCTGTATGTGCAGGAGTAGGCGATGCGGGTACTCTAGTCCTCTCATTGTAGGAGGGCATTAGAAATATGATGAGCAGTCCGATCAAAGATAGCACTAATAAAACAGCTTGGATCAACCGGTGCCTTTTACGGCGCATCTGCATCACGTCCTTCCTTATGCACCCTGTTTAGCATATAGGAGGCGGATTTGAGCTGCTTGTCAGTCCACCAGCTCCAAGCATTGGAGCCGCTGGGAATTGAGTGGAAGCTTATCATTTCCTTAGTGACAGGATGCGGAACGGAGACCGATGTCGACCATAATGCGATGTCGGAGATGCCTGCAGCAGGCTTCGCCCCGTACTTGAGATCTCCGACGAGCGGACAACCAATATACGCCATTTGGGCTCTAATTTGGTGTGGCCTTCCGGTATGCAGCCGTACGGCAACCAGCGTATATCGTCCGGATACTGCTGCAACCTCGTATTCTAAAATAGCTTCTTTCGCTTCAGCGGCAGGCTTATTATAAACGGTGACTTGGTTATGCTTATTGTCCTTGCGGATATAATGCGTAAGCTTAGCTTGCTGTACGGAAGGGCATCCCTGAACGACGCATACATACGTTTTGCCAAAATGGCGGCTGCGTACGGATTCTGACAATCTGGAGGCTGACTTCGATGTTTTCGCAAACACCATGACACCGCCTACCGTGCGATCCAGCCGGTGAACCAAGCCGAGAAACACATTTCCCGGCTTGTTATGGCGTTCCTTCAAGTCCTGCTTCAGCAGCGTCAGCATATCCGGATCGCCCGTTTCATCCTCTTGCGAAAGAACACCTGGGGGCTTAACGACGGCCAGGACGTGATTATCCTCGTACAAAATCGGAATCGGCATTACTTAGACTCCCATCGTCCCAAAATTCCGCAAGGTAAATTCAGGCCGGACTTTGTAATCGGCAAACCGATCTCGCCGCAATTGATTTCACCGCCGTATTTGGCTTTCATCGTCATATGCAGCAGATTATGCAGCACGGAAGGAGATAAGCCGGTCGTATAGGAGTTAATTAGTAGAAATAACGGATTATCTGACAAAATCGATGTGCAGGATTGAAGAAACGGGAACAAGTTTTCTTCCAGCTTCCAGGTTTCGCCGTTTGGTCCGCGTCCGTATGACGGCGGGTCCATGATGATCGCATCATATTGCTTGCCGCGGCGCTGCTCGCGCTGAACGAACTTGAACACATCATCCGTAATATAACGGATGGGTGCTGAATCCAGCCCGGACAATTGCGCGTTTTCTTTGGCCCACTGGACCATTCCTTTTGCAGCGTCGACGTGGCAAACTTCAGCTCCGGCTGCAGCGGCTGCAACGGTCGCGCCACCGGAATATGCAAATAGATTCAATACTCGAACCGGACGGCCTGCTGATCTGATTTTGTCCATCATCCAGCTCCAGTTCACCGCTTGCTCCGGAAATAAGCCTGTATGCTTGAAATTTGTTGGTTTGATGTGGAAGTTAAGCTCGCCATATGAAATGGTCCAGCGTTCGGGCAGGTTTGGACTCATCTGCCACTGTCCGCCGCCAGCGCTGCTGCGGTGATAGTGCCCGTCGGCCTTTTTCCATAAACCTGTTTCATTTACGATAGGCCAAATAATTTGCGGATCTGGACGGCGAAGCGTGTAGTTTCCCCAGCGCTCAAGCTTATCCCCGTCTCCAGTATCTATAACCTCGTAATCGTTCCATTTATCTGCTATGTACATGTTTTCAGTAACCCTTCCTTGACGTCGTTTTTGTAATATAATAATGTCAACGATAATTATATCGAAGCAAACACTACGAAGCAATGAAACGACGCAAATGGGGGCTGGTATTTATTCGAAAGCAATGGAATGGCTGGATGTTTGTACTAATCGTGAGCGTATTGCTGCTTACGGCACTGGTGATGTCATTACCTGAACAAGGGGGTAATGCGTTTGACCGATCAATGGAAGCATGGATGGCAGGCTTCAAGAGTGATGGAATGACCGTATTATTTAAGCTGTTTTCTCAATTAGGATCTACGATTGCTATTATAGGAATAACATTGATTTCGGCACTGGTCATTGGCTGGATGAGAGGCTGGCTGCGCGGCGCTTCGTTTATGGCCGGAGTAGCAGCCGCTTATTTGCTCAATTCACTGCTCAAAATGTGGATTGACCGTTCAAGACCGGCCGTGGCATGGGGAATCGAAGCTGACGGGGCAAGCTTTCCCAGCGCCAATGCGATGCTTGCTATCGTGATGTATGGTTTGTTAGCAAACATGATTATACAATCAAGCTCGATTCGGGGCGGCTTTAAGTTTGCTGCCATTGCTGTTGCTGCTCTCCTCATTCTTATGATGGGTTTATGCCGGGTTTATTTTCATGTGCATTATTTAACGGATATCATGGGAGGCTATGCAGCAGGATTGGCGGTTATTAGCATACTGATGATGATTACATACGCGTTTAACAAAAACAGAGGAGCTGCTTAGTATGATGAGCTTTGAATGCGAGTGCGGCAACAAGACTATATTGTTTGCTACCGGTGACCGGGACGAGCATGGGAGAGAATTCGTCGAAATCGAAGATGATGAAAGGCTGACGTTTACAATAGGAGAGGACAGCGTGCTGTTCCGGTGCTCGTTTTGCGGATATACATACCGGTTACAGCAAATTTAATGTACATTTGAATTTTAGGCGCAGGCGAGCTTCGTTGGAATGACCTAAGCTGCCGTATCCGTTAATAGAACACCTACAATCGAAGAAGAGTCGTCTTGGAAAGGGGCAAGACGGCTTTTTTTTCTGCAAATTCTATTGACGTTATTATTTATATCCTATAGGATTACTTATATTAATTATATTTAATTTAAGGAGAGAAAGCGGAATGAACAATAAGAAGTTTTGTACCTTGTTCGCTTTAGTAATGACGATCGTGATCGTCGCAACAGGCTGCGGACAAACAAACGGCGGTAATTCGAACGGCGGAAACGCCGGCGAAGTAACCAAAGATATTGAAAATCTTCCTGCGGCTATAGCCGAGAAGGATCAAATTAAATTAATGGTTATCCGCAAAATCGGTGGCGATGACCATACGGCGCAATTTTTGGCTGGAGCAAAACAGGAAGGGGAGGCGCTTGGCTTCAAAGTAGACACCTTCTCTGCGAACGGCGACACGGCTAAATTCCATGATGCGATTGCTCAGGCCACGGACAGCGACTATGACGGGGTCGTCATTTCGCATGGTGATGATCCGGCAACGGTAGAAGCCGTGCAAAAGCTAAAAGACAAAGGGATTCCAGTCGTAGCGTTTGATTCGATTGGCGACCTTTCCGGTATTGAAGGCGTAACCCTGACTTCGCAAAACGACGAAGCGTTGGCTCAATATGCGCTTGAACAGCTGGTGAAGGAAAAAGGTGAAGAAGCTAAAATTGTTTATTTGTGGGTGGATGGATTCCCGCCGATGGTTCGACGCAATAAAGTGTATCAGGACACACTGTCAAAATACCCTGGCATTAAAGAAATCGAACGGTTCGGCGTAGCGAACGAGAACACTTCGGTTGAGACGCAAAATGCGGTTGCAGCGATGCTGACAAAGCACCCGAAAGGCGAGATTGACGCCATCTTTGCAACTTGGGACGCCTTTGCAATCGGTGCTGCCAGAGCGTTGATTGAAGCGGGCCGGACTGAAATTAAGATTTACGGTATCGACGTATCGAACGCCGATTTGCAAATTATGCAGGAGGAGAACAGCCCGTGGGCAGCTACAGCGGCAGTAGATCCGAAAATGATCGGTGCGGTTAACGTCAGACTGCTCGCTAAAAAAATTGCCGGTGAAGAAACGCCTGCTGCTTACAGTCTGGATGCTGCGCTCATTGACCAGGAAAGCTTGAAAAAATCAAGTTCACCGGTCAACATGGTGAGCCTTGCTGATATCATTCCAGGCTGGGGCACGACGGATGCCTTCGAAGAAGAGTGGATGAAAGCTTTGAAAAAAGCGAACGGCAAGTAAGGTGCAAACATGATAAAATAGCTTTATCATATAGGCGCCCTTATCCAGTTGGATAAGGGCGTTCTATCCTGTTTGGAAAGGAAGGTGGGTCTGTTGACCGACTCAAAGGCAAGCCGGCTGGATATGAAACGGATCTCGATTGCATTTCCAGGCGTGAAGGCGCTAACCGAAGTTGATTTTTATACCGTTGCCGGAAGAGCGCATGCCTTGATCGGGGCAAATGGAGCAGGGAAGTCTACGCTCATGAAGGTGCTTGCAGGAGTGTATGATCATTATACCGGCGAAATTTGTATCGACGGCAAGGAAGTGCATATTCGTAATCCGAAGGAAGCGAAGGATAACGGCATTCAGGTTGTCTATCAGGAGGTAGATACGGCATTGATTCCGAATCTCTCTGTCGGGGAGAATATCATGCTGGATCAAACGGTGCATGACATGAATGGGCGGCATCTGATCCATTGGAAGCAGCTGCATCAATCGGCACAGGCGGTTTTAGACAAAATGAATGTTAAGGTTTCTACGAGAAAGCTCGTTCAAGACTTGACGCTTGCCGAGAAACAAATGGTGCTTATTGCCCGTGCGGTATCGAAGCAATGCCGTTTTCTTGTTCTGGACGAGCCGACGGCTCCGCTAAGTCACAGTGAAACAGAGCAATTGTTCCGTCTTATCCGAAAATTGAAAACGGACGGAGTAGGTATTATATTCATCTCGCACCGCCTTCCGGAGCTGTACAAGATCTGTGACGACATTACGATAATGAGGGATGGACAGCTCGTTGTTAGAGAAGAGCTCGCCAAGATCGACCAGCACAAAGTCGTCGAATATATGCTCGGAGCGAAAATGGATGGACAGTTTCCTCAAACCGAAACGACGATTGGCGGGAAATGCTTTGAAGCGAAAGGCATTCGCGACAAAGGCAAGGTGAACAATGTGGATCTGTATATCCGCAAAGGGGAAATCGTCGGACTTGCAGGATTGGTCGGCGCCGGTAAAACGGAGCTGTGCCGCGCATTGTTCGGTGCGTCGGAGACCTCATCGGGCGATATCTATTTAGAGGGACGCAAGCTGCGTATCAACACACCTTATGAGGCAGTACAAAACGGTCTCGCGCTTGTACCCGAGGAACGGAGGCGGGAGGGTGTCTTTGTAGAGGAATCGGTTTCCGTTAATTTAACAGCAGCCATTCTATCCCGGTTCACAAGATTGGGACCATGGCTAAGCACCGCCAAGGAAAAGAACGCCTCTGCAGAAATAATCCGCAATTTGGGCATCAAAACGCCTAACGGGCAAGCAATCGTGAAAAACCTCTCTGGCGGTAACCAACAGAAGGTTGCGATCGGGAAGTGGCTGCTCGTGGACGCGGACGTCTACATCTTCGACGAGCCTACCAAAGGTGTCGATGTGGGGGCGAAGCGGGATATTTATGATTTGGTTGCGGAGCTCGCGGGTCGAGGGAAATGTATACTTTATGCCTCCAGCGAAATGTCGGAAATAATCGGCATTACGGATAGAATCTACGTCATGTACGACGGGAGCATTATCAAAGAGCTGGAGACACGGAATACCGATGAGGAAGAGATTTTGCTGTACAGCACTGGAGGCTTGTTAACATGAATGCTGCCGAACCGGTTCGGGAGAAAAAAACGTTTCACTTATTCGATTTTTTGTACAAATACGGAACGCTAATTACGATTTTGCTGTTGATTGCTGTGTTTGGTACGGTTACCGAAAATTTTTTGAACGCAGCCAATATTATTAATATTTTACGATCGATTTCAATCGTTACGATTATTGCGATCGGTTTGACGGTTTCGCTGGCTGTCGGCGGTTTTGACCTTTCGGTCGGATCGGTAGCATCATTAGCGAATGCACTCGTTATCTCCATGTACGTTTGGCACGGGCATAACTTCGGCTTGGGCATTGCGGTCACGATCTTGTTCTGTCTGGTTGTCGGTTTGATTAACGCCTTTCTGGTCATCAATTTCAAGATTCAGGATATGCTGATGACGCTGGCGACGATGTTCGTCTTTCAGGGTGTGGCGCTTACCTACACTAGGGGGGCGACCATCTCGCAGAACATGATTATGCCGAACGGAGATTTCGCTGCAGGACAAATTCCAAAAGTGTTTGGAAAGCTGGGACAGGTTCCTTGGATTATTATTATCATGCTGCTCATCGTGGTTTCGGTTCATTTATTCCTTACGTATACGAAGCATGGCCGTTATATGTATATGATTGGCGGCAATCCTGAGGCGGCTAAGCTGTCCGGTATTGCAGTAAGCAGATATCGGTTGACTGCCTATTTAATATCAGCTTTATTTGCAGCAGTAGGCGGTATCGTGCTTGGTGCAAGGGTCATGAACGCCGAAGTAAATGCGGGAGGCCCCTATTTGATGGATGCCGTTGCAGCCGCTTTTATCGGGTATTCCGTACTGGGAGCAGGAAAGCCAAATGCGTTCGGTACGTTTGCGGGCGCTGTACTGATCGGTATTCTATCTAATGGTCTCATCATGCTGTCCGTACCGTATTACGCGATGGATATTGTGAAGGGCTCAGTACTTGCTCTGGCTCTTGCCATTACCTATTACAGGAGAAACCATTGAGCTGAAATAATCGTTAATATTGGTAAGGCTATTGCCGCTTAAGCTAACGCTCAAGCGGTTTTTTTATTGGCTTACGGAAAGATTGCTAATGCCAAGCTAACTGAAATAAAAGTTATTTTAGTCAAGCCGTAATTCATATATTGGGTCGAAGAAAACAGCGAGAGGAGTCTGCGATCGTGAATGATCAGGTACGCTATTACGAGCCGTACGTCAGCCCACTAGACCCTTGTCCTCCAAGAAGGGTGAAAAGCTACATCACCCCGCCTCAATTATTTATTCCTTTTCAGCCGCCCAATTTGCCGCAATTCCATCCCTATGAGGCTTTGATGCACGGTACGCTCTGGCCGGCGTTATACAGTCCTTACGGTCCTCAAAAAGTCAGGCAAGAAGAAGAAGGTGATGATTAAGCATGCACAAAATGGTGGATGACGCCTACTACAAGCAGCTGCATGAGCTGCAGGCAGTCGATTTTGTCCTGGTCGAGTTAAATTTGTACTTAGACACGCATCCAATGGATGCAAATGCGATTCAGCAGTACAACCAGTACGCTGAGTTAAGGATGCGGATTGCACACCAATTTGAATCACAATACGGCCCGCTAATGAATTTCGGGCATAGCTTCTCCAGCGTACCTTGGGCATGGAACGATACACCTTGGCCTTGGCAGGTATAGACCTCCAGTCAGTGACTTTCGAAACGTAATTTGCTAATGCGTATGTTGAAGGAGGTACTTTGATGTGGGTGTATGAGAAGAAGCTCCAATATCCTGTTCGGGTCAGCAAGTGCGATCCGCTAATGGCCAAATTTCTATTGGAGCAATATGGCGGGGCTGACGGGGAGCTTGCAGCAGCGCTGCGTTATTTAAATCAGCGTTACTCGATTCCGGATAAAGTCATCGGATTGCTGACGGACATCGGCACGGAGGAATTTGCGCATCTCGAAATGATCGCCACAATGGTTTACAAATTGACGAAGGACGCTACGCCGGATCAAATGAGAGCTGCTGGATTGGGAGACCATTACGCGGCGCATGACAATGCGTTGTTCTACCAAAATGCATCCGGCGTTCCGTGGACAGCCGCTTATATTCAAGCAAAAGGGGATCCGATAGCTGATCTATATGAGGATATAGCAGCAGAGGAGAAGGCAAGGGCAACTTATCAATGGCTGATTGATTTGACAGACGACGTCGATCTGCAGGACAGCTTGAAGTTTTTGCGTGAGCGGGAAATCGTGCATTCCCTTCGTTTCCGCGAGGCGGTTGAAATATTGAAAGAAAAACGGGATGAAAAAATATATTATTAATCAAAAAAGACCGTCCTCTAAGTAGATTGTTCTACATAAAGGGCGGTTCTTGTATTTTTATAAAAAGGCCACTGTTGAGTAAGATCAGTAGCAATAATACCGTTCCCACATTTTAAAGGAATCCGTTTTGTTGTCTTCCCACCAGCAGATGTCATCCCACCAGTCGTCTTTATCTTCAAACCAATCCATCCATCCTTTATTATCCCAATCTTTATACACTGTATATTTGTCAGATTGATAAGTGTCGTTTCCTTTAAAGGTAATAAAAGAAACCACATTCGAGAAAAAGTTCTTCTTGTTATCTGATGTTGAATGATTTGAAGAAGCGAATGCGGAAGCCGGGAACATAAGTACGCTAATCAATACGGTAAGACTGATGATTTTTTTCATCTTTGACATAACATCAACACCTTCCGACAAAACATTGATTGAGAACTTTACGTTCGCTATAAAGAATTTTATAATAAAACCGTATTTTTGTAAACGCATAATTACAAAGATTTGGATATGAGATTTGGGAACCGGAAGGAGTTAGGTTTATTTTGTAGAAATGGTATGGATACTATCAAGGAGCTAAAAATCATGAATGAATCGCAATTTCTAATATCGCTACGAAATAATAGGGACTTCATCATACAAAAATGGCTGGATGATTTTCATGAAAATTCCTTAGACATGTTAGATGAAGCGAGTTTATTGCAAGATGGGCTTAGTTATTTTGCTTTCATGCTGGATACTGATTCTCCATTTGAGTCGCACGAGCACGTTAAAGCTGTTCCGCGGTATTATAAATTGCTTTTCGATAACAACATATCGAGCAGTCAGTTGCTTCATAGCAATCATTTGTGGAGAAATGCTGTTATGCAGTTTATAGAAGAGAAACTGGGCGATCAGATCATCCCAATGAAAGTAGTTCGAAAAATCAATTTGCGATTAGATCAATTTGAACGATATATTTTTGATTATTACAATGAGTGTACAAACCGTTTAATTGCAGATAAGGAAAGCACCATATCGGAATTGCATGAAGATCGAATGACAATTATAGGTAAAATGGCTGCCAGCATGGCACATGAGATAAGAAATCCGTTGACGTCTGTTCTAGGATTTATCAAGATCATGCGTAAACAAATTAACGATCGTTCTTTTGATAAGTTAATCAATTACCTGGAAATAATCGAGATGGAATTTCAAAACATACAGATGCATATAACCGGATTCCTCAGCTTCTCCAAAAAAGATGTGATTGAAGAATCATTTGCTGATGTATCTGCAAGCACCATTATCGAAACCGTTATTTCATTAATTTACCCTCGGATAATAGATGAGAATATTGAGCTAAATTATGATGCCATTCAAGATTGTTCGCTGCATATACAAAAAATCGCGATACAGCAAGTTTTATCAAACATCTTAATCAATAGTATAGACGCATTGTACCAAGTCAGTACGGGCAGGAAAATCGTCGTTTCCAGCAAGATCGAAGGAGAAACCTATCTGCTCTCGATTTCAAACAATGGACCTGAAATTCCAACAACGATTAAAGATTCGCTCTTTACTCCTTTTGTTACTAGTAAGAAGGAAGGTACAGGGCTTGGATTAGCCATAAGCAAGCAGATCATGAACAGAAATCAAGGAGATATTACATTTTCCTCGAATCAAAAGGAAACAACGTTCAGCATGATGTTTAACTTAAAGTGCTTACAAGAAATAAAGGAGCAATCAAGCTTAGTTATAGGCTGATTATCGTAAAGCAAACGCAAAAAGCCCAAGAATGGGCCTTTTGGGGAGGTTTTAGGAGGAATTTTTGCATGGATCATACATGGAGGCAAAGAATTAAGCCTTTACTTAGTAGGCTCCAAAGCCCATGCAGCTACAAGCAACGATCACCAATAAAATGAAGAGAACCAGGATTGTACCCGTGTTCGTGAAGGCCCCGCCAACTAAACCGGACATTATTCATGCACCTCCTTACGTATGGAGTACTCTGTATGCTATGCAAGAATATTGCTAAGTGATTGGGTGTTTGTTACAGAGACAATCGAACACTAATATTAGCCTACTTACAAAAAAGGGTATAGAAGCTTTTCTTTATTAGAAAAGTTCTATAGCCTTTTTTTAATTTTATTAAGGTATAGATAATTTGGAAATAATGTTCCTAAAGTGCAGATAAGGGTGAGACATTGGATAATTTCACAAACACCAATAAAAATCGACGTTATAAAGCTCATGTAAGTATTTTCGGGACAACACAACTGCATTTAAAAAGTCCTTACATGGTTGCTTTTTGGTCTGTGGCATTCCCAGGATTCGGGCACCTGCTATTATCCAAATATATTCGGGGAATGCTCTTATTTATATGGGAACTATTTATTAATCAAAAAACACATCTCAATTCAGCTATGGTTTATTCGTTTATGGGGGATATTGAATCAGCTAAAGCAGTATTAGATGTAAGTATGATGCATTTATATATTCCTGTTTATCTTTTTGCTATCTGGGACAGTTATCGCACAACGGTGGATTTAAACAAAATTTATCTTCTAGCAGAAAGAGAAAACGCTCCATTTAATACATTTAGTATTGGGGCACTAGAAATCAATTACCTTGATAAAAAGAACCCTATAGTTGCTTTTTTGTGCTCACTGACAATACCCAGTGTGGGACAATTATATATCAACAGATTCGTCCTTGGTTTCTTCCATCTCGTGATGACCGTAATCATCGTTTATTATTCACATCTTCTTGAAGCGATTCACTATTTGCTCTTAGGGGATATTTCGAAATCCACTAGCGTATTAGATGCACAATGGCTTTTTTATTTTCCATCTTTTTATTTTTTTACAATTTATGATGCTTATACAAACACAGTGGAAAACAACAAATTATTCGAAAGAGAACAAAAGAATTACTTGAAAAAGCATTACCAACCGGCAGGTTTTACGATAATGAAAGGAAATAAGGTGAAGTGATTGCAAATTTATGCCACGTTTGAATCTTCCAATTACATAGAATTGGCTATTACAAAATTAGAGGAAAAGGGTATTAAAGATATTTTTGCCGTACCGTTAGATAATCGCACGGAAGAACGTAAAATATTTGATACCATCCATCAGTCTGACGGAGTTACTTTTGTTGGAAAAGGAATGGGACTTGCGGTCATATTTTCAGTGATAGGTGCCAGCAGAGGGTTTGTTCTTGAGTGGGGACCTATCTATTGGGGATTGATTGGGGCGATCTCAGGGTTTGCCCTAGGTGTTTTAATTGATTTATACATATACAAAGTTTATAAAAAGAAGAAAAGAGTGTTAAAAGGAAAAAACTCGGAAATAATCCTGATTATTGATTGTGATGAGAGTCAAGGAGAGGTAGTTGAAGGAGTTCTTTGGGAGCACTTAGCTTTAGGATTAGCCAAAATAAAAAATAATCAGGAACAAACGAATCGTATCATAGAAAACGTGTGATAGTTATCGTTGAATATAAAATACCCTCGTTCAGAGTGAACGAGGGTATTTCGTATTATTTCATGCGCAGCATCATGGTCCACAAATCGGAGCTCTCGTAGCCTAAGCGCCATGCGGCAACGCCTGCGAGATCGTATTTTTTTGCGATATTGATGCGCGCTTTGATCGTGTCCTCGGTTTCCGCCCAGAACAAATACGTAAATCCGTCCTTCACATACTTATATTTCAATTGCCCGGATTCAGGATCTGGCACGGCTTGCGCATTTGTATCTGCGATAAGCCCAGCTATTTCTTTCATGTAAATAGCGCGGTTGGCAACAAGCTTGCCGGTGCTGTCGAGCTTCCATTCCCGGACGTAGAAAGGAATTCCCAGCATGAGCTTGCTGCGCGGAATGCCATAGTCCAGAAACTGCTTAACGCCTTCCTCGACCCAATTCAGACCAGCGACGGAGCCAGGCGTCTCACTGCCGCTCCAATGCTCATCATACGCCATCATGATGATCGTATCGACGATAGGGGCGAGTGCGGCATGATCATAAGCCGTTAAATGGTTCCAGCTGACGCTGCCTCTTGGCAAATCAATAGATAGCTGCAAGCCCTTTGCGTGCACCGCTTTCGAAAGGGCGGTTACGAATGCGGTATACGCCGCGCGATCACTGCCTGCTACTTCCTCAAAATCAAGATTGACGCCGGCAACACCGAGTTCAACCAAACGTCCGACCAGCTTGTTAATAAACGTTTGCTGAGCGGAGCTGTTTTTCAAAAATTCAGTCGTCATTTTTCTGTTAAATTGGTTATGCACGAGCGGCATCACTTGGATGCCTTGCTCCTTAAAGGCGGTTACAATCGTTTTGTCCGATACATCCTTTAATGTACCGTCAGCTGCAGACAATTCAAACCAGGTAGGAGAATCAATCGAAAGTCCTTGAGTGTTTTCAACATGGCTAAGTACGGTAGAGCTAGTTGCGCTGCCATTCCAACCTAAATAGATTAAGCTTTTGGTATTGCTCCAAATCGATCGGCCGTCGGCATTTCGAACAGAGCTGTTCGCATACGCTTTTGCAAAGGCGATTGCGCCATTGCGGGTATTAAATGCTCTCAGCTTCTTATCACCTTGATAGACCGTCAAATAAGGAATACCGGACCACCATACCGAGCCTTTGTACATTACCTCGGCATTAGCTGTTTTTTTGGCAAACTGCACCGCTTCATACAGACTGACAAATTCGTTAACAACAGAACCGTTTTGTTGGACTGTATAAGCAGGAACGTTCGAGTAAACGACTAAGCCTGTAGCTGTATTAATCACATCGCTGCGGGTAATAGCTCCGGATGCGTTAATGGCGTCCAAGAGGAAGGAATAAAGCTTATCTTCCTGCGCGGGTTGTCCATCTACCGTAATTTGATAGACGGGCTTCGCTGCTCGTTGGCTTTTGATCTGGGCTGAAGTTAGATTTCCCCATACCCACTTATTTGTCGTTAAATCGATAATATGGGCATTGCCCCATTTTTTTGCTTCCTGCTTAGCGGCTTCAAGTGTAGTGAATGCCCATTTTGGCGAGGTGTTATCACCTTGGTACAGCCTAAATCTCGTATGGGATTCATACTTCCAACCGATGTTTTCGAGATCGCGAATATGTACATTCGTTAATTTTTTTGCAACGGATAGCGCTTGTTCGTATGTGCTAAATTCCCATTTCGCGTTTGTCTGTCCATTCTGATAAACCTTGTAACGGGGAAAGTTATGCCATACCCAGCTGCGTCCGGCAATAGTCTCCACATGACTGTAACCAAATTTTTGAGCATAAGCGATTGCTTGAGCTTCCGTCGCGAATTCACGCAGCGCCTTATCGTTCTGATAGACACGATATTTGGTCATCTTGGTTGCTGCTGCATCTACTAGATTGGCCGTCGCCGATATTAGGGTTGAGCCAAGCAATAGCATCAGCAGTGCCGCGCTTATTTTTTTCTTCATAAGCTTTCTATCACACTCCTCTCGTATTCTTTCTATTAGACGCAGAAAGAGAGGGGAGGTTGCTCAAAATCTATCATTATTTGTGCGGTAATTATTAGGAGACTATCAGTCCATGATACGAGCACAAAAAAAGCATTCATGAGCTGCCTTATCATGGAGATAAGGTCAGCGTCTGAATGCTCATTTCGTTAATCGGCAATATCCGCCCAAAACTCTTCATCCGCATCAAGCGTAATGCTGGATCGGAATACGCGGCGATTATATTGTTTAAACATATACTGCTCGATTGCCTCGAGTATATTGGCTTCAATAATATATTGACTTCGGCCATTCACCCAAACTTCGGCAGTATACCCATACTCTTCTTCCCATGAAAGCTGCACTTCCACTTCCGTCGGGCTAACACCCCTGCGATCGGCCATGTGGAGGCAAATGGCGTTTATAATTTCATCCGTGTATATTCGCACGATTAGTAAGGTCTCCGGGCATCGGGCGGGTTACGTTTGCTGCGAAGATAGACGAATGCTACGCGAATCAGCATAATAATCGCGAAGATGGCAAGCAGGTTAATCATAAGCCCGAGAATATTACCGAATGCGCCTAAGCCGCTGAACATACTTCCGAACAGTAAGCCGGCCAAGCCGCCGATCATCAGACCTTTCATCAAGCCGCCGCCGCTGAAAAATCCTGGTTTTGTCGTACCGGTAGTCGTGCCTGCTTTTGTACCGGTATTTGTCTGACTTACGTTATCGGTCTTCTTCGGCGTTTGCGTAAAGCTTTGCTTGGGTGATTTCATGCCGCCCCGTGGTTTTGCATCGGCATATTGACCGAACCCTAATGTGAAAAATAGTGCTAGTGCCATCATGACCATGAATCCCTTTTTCATCTGATCTGTCTCCTCCTGATATGCGTAGTACAAGCATTGCTAACAACATGAAATACGGCTAATATAGACGAAGGTTTCATATATTTTATTATAACTGGTTTAAATATTAAAAAGTATAAGTTTTTACTTGAATATGCTTCTAATTTGGGCGGAGGTAAGACATGAATATATTTCCTAATGCTTTTGTTTCCTATTTAGTGGAATTTCATGCATCGAGAGATTATTTCGAATGCCATGAGCTGCTCGAGGAATATTGGAAGGAGCATCCGGGCGATACGCTCGCTGAAACGTGGGTCGGCCTCATCCAGCTCGCGGTGGGACAATATCATGATCGGCGCGGCAACTTGCGGGGTGCAATGAAAATGTATGAACAAGCGGAGCAGCGGCTGAGAATTTCCCCATTAGAAGAGCTTGGCATCGACAAGGGAAGCTTATTAAAGCAATTGACTGAACGCACGGGAGCGCTGCGGGGAAACACCGGTGCGGATTATGCCGATTTCAATATACGGATTATTAACGATCAACTAAAGATGCTATGTGATCATGTCTGTAGTGAACGTGGTCTAGTGTGGGGGATGCCCAGTCCTCTTCATGATACGTCGATCATTCACCGTCACGCGGTCAGAGACCGCTCGGATGTTATAGAGGCTAGATCAGCAGCGTTTATTGCAAAAAAAAGGGAGCGCAGCGGCTTATCCTAAAGCCGCCAGGCTCCCTTTTTAGTTAGATGGGGTAAGCGCCGTCTACGAGCTCCAGTTCGCCTGTCTCCGGATCAATAATTAAACCGTGCACAAGAATATTCGCCGGCAGCAGCGGATGATTACGGATGATGCTAACGCTGTTCACCACGCTGTCGCGGACGTTATCAAAGCCGGTCAGCCAGCGCATCAGATTCAAGCCGGAATGCTTCAGCGTTATAATCGTCTCGGATGAAACGCCGCGTTCCATCATATTCATAACAATGGCTTCGGGGTTGAGCCCGGTCATGCCGCAATTATGATGGCCGATGACGAATACTTCGTCTGCCTGCAGCTCATACAAAGCGACCAGCACGCTTCGCATAATGTTTCCGAAAGGCTGCGTAACGATCGCGCCCGCATTTTTAATGATCTTGGCATCTCCGTTTTTCAGGTTCATTGCTTTGGGCAGCATCTCCGTTAGCCGAGTATCCATGCAAGTGACGATGACCATCCTTTTATCGGGATATTTGCTGGTCGAATATTTTTCATAATCCTTGTTCTCAACGAATTGTTTGTTAAAGCTTAATATATCCTCAATTTTATTCACTATAATAATCCCCCTAATTCAAAAAACGCAGATGATGTGTATAAATTTGGCTGTCGCTCTTTAGGCTAAAGCTGCTGCGCGCAGCGTCATAATCGACTCGTAAATGCGGCTCATAATAAACTTCATGCCGCGGTTCATACCAGAAGGGGAAGGGCTCGCCTTGGGAGAGCTTGTCATCTACTGTAGGCTCTGCAATAAGCTGAAGCGCAGGCACACCGCTGACGACGCAGCCGCAGTCCTCCGTATCATGGAGAAGCTTTAGTTGTTTTGTTCCATCATTCAAGTAAGGCGCAAGCCGGTCGATGGCCGACTTTGAGAATGTAATATGCATTCAGTTCCTCTCCCTCTCTCTAGCTGTGCACTTGCATTTCTATATAGGTTTTAAGTTGATTATAAGGATTGAAATAAGTAAGATCAAGTTAAGTTCCAATGTATGGAATTGAAGTTCAAACGAAATAGAAAGGCGGAACAATTATGCCGGTACAGCAAAAAGAAGCGCTGCTAAGCTTTAAGGAGACGATTCGTAAAATCAAAAGCTATGAGGAAGCGCTTGGCGTTCTTTATTGGGATTTACGAACAGGCGCGCCGCGCAAAGGTATGGATAACCGCTCGGAGGTTATCGGCTCATTGTCGGGCGATATGTTCAAGCTGTCAACATCGCCTGAGCTTGGAGAATGGTTGTCGGCATTAGAAGAAGGTTCCGTCTATTCGGAACTTGACGAAATCGAGCAAAGGCTTGTAACGGAAGCACGCAAGGATTATGACCGCAGTGTCAAAATACCGCCGAAGCTTTATCAGGAATACGTCGTGCTTGCCTCGCAATCGGAATCGAAATGGGAGGAAGCAAAGGAAAACAATGATTATGCCGGTTTCCAGCCCTACTTGGAAAAGGTTATTTCGTACACGAACCAATTTATCGACTTGTGGGGCGCAAAGGCGACCCGATATGATACGCTCCTGGATCAATACGAGCCGGGAATGACGGTATCCGAGCTGGACCGTGTGTTCGGAGGCCTGCGCGCACAGCTTGTGCCACTTGCAGCAGCTATTGCGAACTCACCCCATCAGCCGGATACGTCTTTTCTCAAACAATCGTACGACAAATCGGCACAGAAAGCGTTCAGCTTATACATACTGGAGCAAATGGGCTACAGCTTTGAGGCAGGACGTTTGGATGAGAGTGTCCATCCGTTTGCAACGGGATTGAGCCCGGGCGACGTGCGCATCACGACCCGTTATTTGGAGAATGACGTAACGAGCGCGCTGTTTGGAACGATCCATGAGGGCGGCCATGCGCTCTATGAACAAAATATTATGGATGAGCTGATTGGAACGACGTTATGCACGGGAACATCTATGGGCATACACGAGTCGCAATCCCGCTTCTGGGAAAATGTGATCGGCCGCAGCAGACCGTTCTGGGACCGGTATTTCGGTGAGCTGCAGAAGCGTTTTCCAGGTCAGCTTGACGTAACCGTCGATCAGTTTTATCGGGGTAATAACGTTGTGCAGCCATCGCTTATTCGGATTGAAGCGGATGAGCTGACATACAATTTGCACATCATTATCCGTTATGAGATGGAAAAGCTTATATTCAACGAGGGCGCGAAAGCGGCTGATTTGCCGGCGATTTGGAACGATAAATATAAAGAATATTTAGGCGTGACGCCGTCTACGGATGCAGAAGGAGTACTTCAGGACGTGCATTGGTCGGGTGGCGCATTTGGATATTTCCCTTCCTACTCTCTCGGAAATATGTATGCGGCGCAAATTGCCGATACGATGGAGCGCGAGCTGCAAGGCATGTGGAAGCTCGTCGGAAGCGGCGACCTTCTGCCAATCAAGCAGTGGCTGACCGAGCGTATTTACAAATACGGCAAGCTAAGAACGCCTTCCGAGCTGATTCAGAGCGTAACCGGCAAGCCGCTTGATCCACAGCATCTGGTCACTTATTTAACGGGCAAATATACAGACATTTACAAGCTTTAGAACCGAGGGAACAGGAATAAAATGATAGCAGGAGGCTGTCCCGTCGTCGAAGACGATATGCGGGCAGCCTTCTTTTTGTGCGGTTATTCACCGCCCAAGATAGTAGCGCATAGGCTGGAGTACATCTATTAAACGCATATGTGCAGGAGGGATTGGAAATGAACAGACGTATTTTCTTGTCACTGCTGCTTGCGGTGACGCTTGTCGCAACTGCTGTGCTGGCTGGCTGCGGCAAAGGAGATTCGGAGAAGGTGAAGGTTCGGATTGGCGAGGTGACGCGGTCGTTGTTTTATGCGCCGGAATATGTCGCCGTTGCGAAAGGCTTTTTTGAAGAGGAAGGGCTTGACGTGGAATTGACAACGACGCCGGGCGGCGACAAAACGATGACCGCCTTGCTCTCGAACGTGATCGACGTTGCGCTTGTCGGTTCGGAAACATCGATTTATGTGTATCAGCAGGGTACGGACGATCCGATTATTAACTTCGCTCAGCTCACACAAACCGACGGAACGTTTCTCGTAGCCCGCGAGGCGGCCGACAGCTTTGATTGGAACTCCCTGAAAGGGAGTGTGTTCCTCGGTCAAAGAAAAGGCGGCATGCCGCAAATGGCCGGCGAATTCGCTTTGAAAAAGAAGGGGATCGATCCGCAGGCTGACCTGGAGCTTATTCAAAATGTAGATTTTGCTAACATTCCAGCTGCTTTTGCTTCCGGTACTGGCGATTATGTACAGCTGTTCGAGCCGACGGCATCTATCTTCGAGAAGGAAGGAAAAGGCCATGTTGTCGCCTCGTTCGGTGCAGAAAGCGGACATTTGCCATACACCGTTTTTATGGCGAAAGAAAGCTATATTAACAAAAATAAAAAAGTGATTCAGTCGTTCACAAACGCCATCCATAAAGCGCAGCTGTGGGTAGCGGAAAATGATGCTGAAGCGATTGCGGATGTTGTGCTTCCTTTCTTCGAAAATGTAGAGCGCGATATTTTGATTAGTGCTATTGATCGCTACAAGCAGCAGGGCTCGTTTGCTACTGATCCCATTATTGATGAAGCGGAATGGAACAACCTCCTTGATGTCATTACGACTGCAGGCGAGCTGGAGAAACGGACGGAGCACAGTGAGCTTGTTGACACCAGCTTTGCCGAGAAAGCAATCGAAGCGGTGAAATAACTGCATGGAAGGAAGTAGGGATGCTGGCATGACGCACGTACCGGTGCTTGAGCTGCAGCAATTGTCTCATGTTTATGTGAATGAAAAAGGAGCCTCGCTTGCGGTCGAGAAGATCGAACTGTCTGTTTCGCGCGGGGAATTCATCAGCCTGGTTGGTCCTAGCGGCTGCGGCAAAACGACGGTGCTTAGTTTGCTGGCGGGCCTGTTTCTCCCGACAAAGGGGCAAGTGCTGCTAAATGGCAAGAGGGTTACTCACCCCACTTCAAAGGTTGGTTATATGCTGCAGCAAGATTATTTGTTTCCATGGCGTACGATTAGAGATAATGCCGCTATAGGGCTGGAAATAAGCGGCCGGAAGACGGAGAAAGCACTTGAAGACGTAGATCGCTTGCTTACTGAGTTAGGTCTTCCCGGGTCAGGTCACCGGTATCCGTATGAGCTCTCTGGCGGCATGCGTCAGAGAGTCGCGCTTGCGCGTACGCTCGCGACAGAGCCTGAGGTGCTCCTGCTCGACGAGCCGTTCTCGGCCCTGGATTTGCATATTAAGCTTCAGCTTGAAGATTTGGTGTTTCAAACGCTGAAGCGGCTTGGCAAAACGGCCGTACTCGTTACGCATGACTTGGCGGAAGCGGCTGCGATGAGCGACCGCGTTATCGTGCTCGGACGAAATCCCGGCCACATACGGTGCGAGCTGGAGATGCCGGAGGACATCCGGCTCGCAACGCCGATGGTTGCGCGTAAGCTTCCTGGCTTTCAAGATATATTCGAGCGGCTTTGGGCAGAGCTCGATGCAGTTGACGATGAAGGAGGCGGAACTGGTGGATGAGCGCAAACGGCTGGTGAAGCCGGAGTCTATAGAGCATGAGATTGCGTCTGTATCGGGTATTCAGGAGGACCGTTTGGACTGGATGAATGAGCTCCATGTTCGTTTTAAACAGCGCAAGCGGCGCTTAACTGCCGCGGTGGGCACGACGCAAACCTTGCTGCTCCTATTGTTTGCAGGTTTATGGGAAGCTGCGGGACGGAATGACTGGATTGATCCTTTGTTGTTCAGTTATCCGTCTAAGCTGTTCAAACAGTTGTGGAAGACGATGGCTGACGGATCGATTTGGCCGCATGTCGGCATGACGGTTACCGAGACGATAGTCGGGTTTGTGCTCGGTACTCTGCTTGGTACGGCTATCGCGGCGATGCTTTGGTGGTTTCCGTTTCTGTCACGGGTTTTTGACCCGTATTTGGTCGTTCTTAACAGTATGCCGAAGGTAGCGCTTGGACCGATTTTTATCGTCGGACTTGGACCCGGTTTTATGTCGATCGTTGTGATTACGTTATCGGTTACTGTTATTATTACGACTTTAAATATATACAACCGATTCCGGGAAATCGACTCGGGCTATATAAAGGTTGTTAGGTTGTTCGGAGCGTCGCGCTCGCAATTGTTTCGGCTGGTCATATTGCCGGGATCGTTCCCCGTTATTATTTCGACTCTAAAGGTAAATGTCGGGCTGGCATGGATCGGCGTAATCGTTGGTGAATTTCTCGTTGCGAAGCTCGGTCTCGGCTATTTGATTATTTATGGCTTTCAGGTATTCAACTTTACACTAGTACTGTCAAGCTTGATCGTCATCGCTGCGGTTGCAACCGTTATGTATCAGTTCGTAGGAGTACTTGAGCGGCGGTTGACGGCAGGCTGGCGTGAGCGGTAGGATGTAAAATAAAGTCTTATCGTTCGCGAGGTTAATTTATGGGCATTCGTATTATTAAAACGGCGTTAGCCGCCATCGCAGCTATTTATACAGCTGTATATTTGGGATTGGAGCCGCCGCTAGGCGCTGGGATTTTGGCTATACTCGGCGTTGAAGTGACACGGATGAAAGGGCTGAAGAGCGCATTTGTCCGTTTTATCGCTTCAGTGCTTGGACTTTTTTTCGCATCGCTAATCTTTTCATTGTTCGGCTTTCACATATGGGCGGTTGCTATATTCATTCTTATTACGTTCCCGGTGCTTTCCCGATTTCAGTTAAAGGATGGAATAGTGACTAGCTCGGTTATTGTCTTCCACCTTTTCGACCGTGCGGAAGTAACAACTTCACTGATCGGCAACGAAATCATGCTGCTGCTTGCGGGGCTAGGATGGGCAACGGTCGTCAACATCATCTATATGCCAAAGGATGAGCACCGGCTCAGCTACTACCGCGCGTCCATCGAGCAAAGTTTCGGGGTTATTTTTCAAGAAATGGCGCTGACCTTGCGCAATCCGTCACATGTGTGGAATGGCGGCGAAATACTCGAGGCGTACAGCGCAATTGAGGAAGGCGCCCAGCGTTCGGTGCGTAATCGGGAGAATAGACTGTGGGGACAGGAGCACTACTGGTCGACTTATTTCGAAATGAGGCGGCAGCAGCTTGAATCGGTGCAGCAAATGCTCGTAGAGCTTGCGCTCGTTTATGAGAATTGGCCGCAGGCCGCCATGATCGCTGAGCTGCTTGAACAATTATCTAGCGATGTGAAATCGGATGTGTATGAAGGCTCCGTCGAAGAAAGGCTGTATGAGCTCGCCAAAGCCTTTCGAACGATGGAGCTGCCCAAAACGCGGGATGAATTTGAGGTTCGCGCCGCGCTGCTCATGCTGCTGCATGAGCTGGAGAGGTATTTGGGAATCGCAAAGCGATTAAAAAAAAGAAAAGTCATTTCGTCCGAACTTCAGCCATAGAATATAGAGGGAAAAAATTCGTTGCGCAGCGGGAAAAGAAACAGTCACCCTAGACGAATGTCCTGCATACACTTTAAATGAATGATTGTATGGAGGAGGTTAAATCAATGACTAATGCAGATAAACAGCTCCAGTACAGACAAATAATTACTAAAGCTGTCTGCGGCAAAGGTCGTAAGTTTTCCACTGTAACCCATACCGTAACGCCGCCTCATCATCCGACCAGTATTCTGGGCGCATGGATCATCAACCATCAGTATGAAGCGGTTCGTTCGGGCGACGGCATTGAGGTAATCGGTACTTACGATATCAACATCTGGTATTCGTACAGCAAAAACTCGCAAACAGACGTGGCTAAGGAATCTGTACATTACGTGGAGCACGTTAGCCTCTCCTATGTAGATCCGAAACATCGGGCTTCAACGGAGGAAGTATCCGCTGATGTGATTCAAGAGCCGAACTGTGTCGAAGCGAACATTTCTTCGAACGGCTCAAGTGTCAAGATTCGCGTAGAGCGTGAGTTTTCGGTGGAATTAGTCGCCGAGACTAAAGTTTGTGTAGCAGTTGTTCCAGGCGGTTGCGGCGACCTGGACGGCAAAGATTTGGAGTTCAGCCTCGGCGATAATGATTATGAGGATTTGGATCCAGATTTGCTGGATGATGATTTGTAAGCAAGCCGGGAAGCTTTGCTGTCAAGGTATCATATGCTGCGCGAGCAGTAAATTCGAGGGCGAAAGCCCTCTTTTTTTTTCTCAAATCAAAAAAAATGAAAAGGCGGGAATGGCGATGGCTTCGACGTGGATATGGCGCGGCAGCTATGATCGACTGGAGCGGATAACCTACCCGGAGAGACAGGAGCACACCTCCGGTGAAAGGAATGGGATGCCTCTGCATATGGAGTCCTGGACGGCGGTTAAGGCTGGCGACGCGGTAATCGCGTGGTCGGAAGCACATTCGATCGATAGCGGCCGTTTCCCCGGTATTTGGGTGCTGAATGTTAATGGTGCTATTGCTGCCCGCATGTCCGATGAAGAGAAGCAGCGTATTTGGCGGCGTACGGGCTTATGCGGCGGTGCGCCGATCGAGAGCGAGAGGCTGTACCTTGTCAGCGTGGTTCATTTGGAGCCTGTGGATATGAAGCGTATTGATTCGCAGGGAAGAGCGCTTGGCGGCAAGCCGCAGCTTCGTGCGGAGCACGGGGATCCGGCGGGGCGGAATAGGCCAAGCAAGTACGAGATAGCGGAGCGGGCGAGCGGGGCAGCGGGCGGGGGAGCTGGGCTGGAGGCGCGGACGGAGCGGAGTGATCTGGCGGTAAGCAAGAACGAGCAGGTGGAGCGTGCAAGCCGGGCAGCGAGTGAGGGAGAGGCGCTGGAGGCGCGGGCGGAGCGAAGTGATCTGGCGGTAAGCAAGAACGAGCGGGTGGAGCGTGCAAGCCGGGCAGCGAGTGAGGGAGCTGCGCTGGAGGCGCGGGCGGAGCGAAGTGATCTGGCGGTAAGCAAGAACGAGCGGGTGGAGCGTGCAAGCCGGGCAGCGAGTGAGGGAGCTGCGCTGGAGGCGCGGGCGGAGCGAAGTGATCTGGCGGTAAGCAAGAACGAGCGGGTGGAGCGTGCAAGCCGGGCAGCGAGTGAGGGAGCTGCGCTGGAGGCGCGGGATGTGGTTGGCCAGAGTATAGGGCGCTGGCCGGAGGATCCGGCATTGCGGCGGGTGGTGCGCACCGCCGTACAGGCACTTTATGCCCTTGGCCTCGATATCGGAGAGGTCGAGGTCGCGCTGGGCGGGGACGGGCGCACCTCCGTCCGAGCAGCTTGGCCGAGGCTGAGGGAAACGAGGCTGGAGGCGGTTTCGCTGCGGCGTTTCGCCGCGTGGTATGCGGCGGCGAGAGCGGAGGCAGTGGATCGGCGGATGCTTATTGGCGCCGATCCGGAATTTGTGCTTGTGACGCCGAGCGGGAAGGTGGCGTCGGCGTCGCGGTTTTTTGGTGCTGGCGTCGGCGGGGCTGCGGGAGCCGACGCCTTGGTTGTCGGGCGACGGCTGCTCTTTCCCGTCGCCGAGCTGCGGCCCGAGCCGGCCGATGACCCGGCCGCGCTCGCCGCGAACGTACGGCGGCTAATGCTCCGCGCCGCCGCACGGATCAGCGACCCCGCTTTGCGCTGGGCCGCTGGAGCTATGCCCGTGCCGGGGCTATCGCTCGGCGGGCACATCCACTTGAGCGGAACGCCGCTTACGAGCCGCTTGCTCCGCTTACTTGACAGCTGCACGGCATTCCCGTTTGCGCTAATTGAAGATCCCGCCGGGCGGGCACGGCGTCCAAGGTACGGTACGCTCGGGGACTTCCGCCAGCAGCCGCATGGCGGGTTTGAGTACCGCACGCTGCCAAGCTGGCTCATCTCGCCTGCAGCCGCCAAGGCCGCCTTCGCGCTGGCGCTGCTGTGCGCCCGCGAGGCTCTAGCGCTGCCTTACATACCGGCTCTCGAGGAGCGGTATGTCGAAGCTTATTACACCGGCGATCGTTTGGAGCTCGCCGTATGCTTAGAAGGTGTTGCCGCGTCCATCTCCGCAACCGCCAGCTATCCCGGGCTCGCCCCGTTCATAGAACCGCTGTTCGACGCGGCTAGGCGCGGCGCGACTTGGGACGAAAGCTCAGATATACGCGCGAAATGGCGTATACCGACGCCATAATGAAAAGAATGTCCTGCATTCATTTACAAGTCCCGTCTCTACGTTGGAGGAAAGAGTCGATTAACTAACCAAAGTGAGTAGGACGAGGTTGTATAACGGTCATTTGTGGTCTTATTCTTTTAGTTGGAGGAAATGACTGGTTCAATAGCGGAACTGTTGGGTCTTATTCACATTGAATTACCTCTGACTCATCAAAAACCGATGAATAACGCCTAATTTTTCCTCTATTTCAGTGGTAGTAGAAGTAGAGTTTATAGCGCCATTTATTACCGTTATCCTTTGTACCACTATTCGAATGAATCGAAAGTCCCGGAAATCCAAGCCAGATACTCCCTCTGCTGCTGAAATCTATAATTAACTCCAGATTTTCGATTAATAAGCTTTTTCCGTTACCAAACGATGAACAAACTGCATTAGTTATAGTTTTATACCAACAAGCAGGAGCGGACATCCGCTCCTGCTTCATTCTTATGGCGCACATCTGTTCCGCTTGTTATAATAGACATCTGATGTTTACTACAAAGGTAACTTCGTTTTTAACATAACCGTTTTACACCAAACGTTTTCGAGGAGGATCGGGATGGCTGGTTATACTCCGATGATTTTGCAATATCTTGCGATAAAAGAAGAAACGAAGGACGCTTTTTTATTTTTTAGGCTGGGCGATTTTTATGAAATGTTTTTTGAAGATGCGATAGCGGCATCCCGCGAGCTTGAAATCACGTTGACCGGGCGCGAGGGCGGCGGCGAGCAAAAAATTCCGATGTGCGGCGTTCCCTACCATTCGGCTGAAAACTATATAATCAGGCTTGTGGAAAAAGGATACAAGGTTGCGATTTGCGAGCAGGTAGAGGATCCCGCGGCTGCCAAAGGCGTCGTGCGCCGTGAAATCGTACGGATCATCACGCCCGGAACGGTCATGGAATCGAAATCGCTGGAAGGAAAAACGAATAACTTTATTGCAGCCGTTGTTCGAGTGGGCGGCATGCTGGGATTATCGGCTTGCGATTTGTCGACGGGGGAGCTTTACGTTACTTCGTTTCCCGAGCAGATCGAAGCGCTGATTGACGAGATTAATGTGTATCAGCCGTCGGAGCTTGTTGGAGACAGTGAGCTAATCGATAAGGTACAAGCCGCTGCGGTTTGGAACCGGCAGCTGCCGCTTACCGCGCGTGAGCCGATGGCGGAGGAGAAGCTGACCGAGCAGTATGGTGAAGCAGAGCTTAACAGGTTATCCGGAGCGCGCTTACGGGCAGTCAGTGTATTAACCGGTTATTTAGATGAGACGCAGAAGCGCTCGCTTGGACATGTTCGGACAATTAATTCTTACGAGCCGAATCAATATATGATTTTGGACCACTATACGAGACGGAATCTGGAGCTGACGGAAACGGTTCGCGACCGGAATAAGAAGGGCTCACTCCTTTGGCTGCTCGACAGGACGCAAACCTCAATGGGGGCCCGTTTGCTGCGCCGCTGGATCGATAAGCCGCTGCTGAGCAGCACCACCGTCAACGCACGCCTTGATGCGGTGGAGACGTTATATCTTAATTTAATATTGCGGGACGATATCCGGGCGGAGCTTCAACCCATTTACGACCTGGAGCGGCTTGTAGGCAGAGTTGCATTCGGCAATGCGAACGGACGTGACTTGAATGCGCTGCGTAGCTCTCTTCGCCGTATTCCGCGCTTGACCGCACTCTGCGAACAATCGGGCTCGGTCGTGCTTCGAGCTATTGTTGAAGGGACGGATGACTGCGCGGATTTGGCGGATCTCATTGAAACGGTGCTTGTCGAAGAGCCGCCGGTTGCGATACGTGAGGGCGGGCTTATCCGCGCAGGCTACGATGCTTATCTGGATCAGCTGCGCGAGGCGAGCATGAACGGGAAGAAGTGGCTGGCGGAGCTAGAGCGGCAAGAGCGTGAGGCAACAGGCGTTAAATCTCTGAAAATCGGGTACAACAAAGTGTTCGGCTACTATTTAGAGGTATCCAAAGCGAACTTGTCGATGCTCCCGGAAGGAAGATATGAACGGAAACAAACGCTTGCTAATGCGGAAAGGTTCGTAACGCCGGAGCTGAAGGAGAAGGAACGGCTCATTCTCGAGGCCGAGGATAAAATGGTCGATTTGGAGTACGAGCGGTTCATTGAGCTGCGCGATCACCTAGCTCTTCATTTACATAGGCTTCAGAAGGCTGCGGCCGTCATTGCCGAGCTGGATGTCTATCAATCGCTTGCTACTGTCAGCGCCGAGCGCCGCTTTGTCCGTCCGCAAGTTAGCGAAGGTTACGACCTGCATATTGAAGAAGGCAAGCATCCGGTCGTTGAAGCGATGATGGACGGAACTCCATTTATTGCGAACGGCACTGCGCTGCATAAGGACGAGCAGTGGATGCTGCTTATTACAGGTCCGAATATGGCGGGCAAAAGCACTTACATGCGGCAAGTGGCGCTTATATGCATCATGGCGCAATTGGGCTGCTTCGTTCCGGCCAAGTCAGCGGCCGTTCCGCTTATCGACCGCATATTTACCCGTATTGGCGCAGCTGACGACCTTATCGGCGGACAAAGCACGTTTATGGTAGAAATGAAAGACATCCAATTGATGACGGAGAAGGCGACTGCAAACAGTCTTGTCATTATTGATGAGCTTGGCCGCGGAACCTCGACCGGAGAAGGAATGGCGATCGCCCAAGCTGTTATCGAATATGTGCATCATCATATAGGCTGTAAAGCGCTCGTCTCAACGCACTTTCATGAGCTCGCTCATTTGGAGGAATCTTTGCCTTCACTGACGAACGCGCGTATGGCGGTCGAGGAAAGCGGCGATAATGTAACGTTTCTGCGGAAGCTTATTCCCGGGGCGGCGAGTACAAGCTATGGCATCTACTGCGCGCAATTAGCAGGGCTGCCGCAGTCCATTATAGGCAGAGCATATGAGCTGCTAGAGGAAACTGAAAAGCCGGTTGCAGCGAAGTCCGGAATAACCGATGGGCCAGCGTATAATCTATCGAAAATACAACCCGATAAGGTTGCCGAAGCAAGGGGAATTGTACAGCTGTCCATCTTCGATGAGCCGGCTGCCGCAGTGGAAGCAGAGACGCCGCGGCGCAAAGCCAACCCGAAAGCAGAGCAGCTCGCTGAACAGCTGCGCAAGCTGGATTTGTTTAATTTGACGCCGATGCAAGCGATGCAGTGGCTGAATGATATGAAGAACAAACTGAACGACTAGAATAGCTGAGAGGGGGAGCGGTCACGCCATGGGAAAAATCAAAGTGCTAGATGAGCAGTTAGCCAACCAAATAGCGGCCGGCGAAGTTGTGGAAAGGCCCGCGTCGGTCGTGAAGGAGCTCGTTGAGAATGCGGTCGATGCCGGCAGCACAACCGTTGATATTTCGATTGAAGAAGGCGGATTGTCTTTAATACGCGTAATTGACAATGGTTTCGGTATTGAAGCATCCGATATCGTGACGGCGTTTCAACGTCATGCGACGAGCAAAATTTCGACGAGCAGCGATTTGTTCCGGATTGCCAGCTTGGGCTTTCGCGGCGAAGCGCTCCCAAGTATAGCCGCCGTTTCCCGTCTGCAATGCATATCATCGGAAACAACGACTGGACTGGCCCGCCGAATAGTCATTGAGGGCGGAAATGTTACTGCTGACGAGCCGGCGAATGCGCCGCAAGGAACGGACATGACCGTGCGGGATTTATTTTACAACACGCCTGCACGTCTCAAATATATGAAAGCCATCCAAACCGAGCTGGGACATATATCGGACTATATTAACCGGATTGCGCTTGCCCATCCCGGCATCGCTTTTACCTTTAAGCATAATGGAAATGTACTGCTTCGGACGCTTGGCACAGGTGACAGACTGCAAGTCATAGCAGCGGTTTATGGTTCAAATACGGCAAAAGTAATGCTGCCGGTTGAAGCGGAAAATGCGGACTATGAGCTGCGCGGCTTCATATCGAAGCCGGAGCTTACGCGCGCGAACCGGGGCGGTATTACGGTAATCGTAAACGGACGCTACATTCGCAGTCATGCGGTAAATCAAGCTTTGCTGCAAGCGTTCCATACGCTTCTTCCGATTAATCGTTTTCCGCTTGCAGTGCTGGAGCTCGGGATGCATCCGAGCCTGCTCGACGTAAACGTCCACCCGTCCAAAATGGAAGTGCGGTTTAGTATGGAACCCGAGCTGCGCTCATTGATCGAGGATGCTGTGAAGCGTGTGCTGGGCCGCCAGCGTCACATTCCTGGACCGGAATCGGGCACTAAGCAGGAACGTTCCAAGCCGCTGTTCGTGCAGGATGCCATATCGTTCCACCGGCCAGAGCCGCAGGAGCTTTTTAAGCCGTTCCAGCCAGCTCAATCGACGGGTAAATCATCATTGGGCGATGGTTCTTCATCTTATGTCTCTGGATCTTACGGAGCAGGTTCCGGCGCTACGCGGACTTCATCTTCCTCCACCTACAAGCCGCCAGCCTTAGAGCGCGAATATGTTCCTCGCGACGCTGCTGAGAAGCTTTATGCACCGCCTTCCACGACGAAGCAGGACGAGCATGCAGTCCGGGAAGTGTCGGCTCCTTGGGAGCAAACAGCTTCAACTGTGCTGGATGCAGATATTCGGAAGGACAATAATTTTTCTGCACAAACCATTGAGCCTGTATTAATAGAGCACCTAACCCCCGATTCAGGGGAACAAGCAACGGCTCAGCTATCCCCTGCTGATACTGATCAACCCGCAGATGGACAGCCGGCATTCCCGGAGCTGCACTGGATCGGACAGCATCACGGTACATATATTGTGGCGCAAGCGGAGGACGGGCTCTATTTAATCGACCAGCATGCGGCTCATGAACGTATTAACTACGAATATTTCTTTCATAAATTTGGGAATCCTGAAGCTGCGAGTCAACAGCTTCTTGTTCCGTTAACGCTTGAATTTACGCCAGGCGAAGCTGCCCAGCTTCGCGAGCTCATATCGCTTTTCGCACAGGCTGGAGTAGAGCTGGAGCCGTTCGGCGCGCAAACGTTTCTTGTCCGTGCCTATCCGGAATGGATGCCGCAAGGGGAGGAGCAGTCGCTGCTTGAAGAGATGGCAGAATTGCTCATTACAGAGCGCAAATCCATTAACATCGCCAAGCTGCGTGAGAAAGCGGCAATTATGTGCGCCTGCAAAGCGTCTATCAAAGCGAATGACCGGATGAACCGTGAGGAAGGCGAGACGCTTCTCGCCAGACTGTCAAATTGTAAGCAGCCATATACGTGTCCGCATGGCCGTCCGATTATCGTACATCTTTCAACCTACCAGCTGGAAAAAATGTTCAAGCGGGTGATGTCGTGATCGTCACAACTTCAGCGAACCCTTCCGCTAGGGCGCTTGAGCAAGCGTCCCGGCTGGCGCTTGAGCTTTCCGCACTGCTTAAGGCACGAGGTAATTTGACCGTCCGCAAGCTAATCGCGATGAGCAGCGATGAACGGCTGCTTGTGGTGACTGAGCAAGAGGTGCGCTATTATGATGGACAATCGGAAGCGCCGCTTTATTTTCATCCAAGTATGGCCTTTGTACGGGTGAAGCGTTTGCGGCGGGGAGAAACGGATCCGCTTATCCAGCTTTCCGGCTGCCGCGAGGGCGACAGCATTATAGACTGTACAGCCGGTTTAGCCTCTGATTCACTCGTTTTTTCCTATGCGGCTGGCGCAAGCGGAAGCGTTATTGCGATTGAAAGCGAGCCGGTGCTGTGCGCGCTCGTTCGCGAAGGGCTGGCGGGATATGAGACGGGCCTCGATGATGTAGATGCCGCAATGAGACGGATCGTTATGCGCTGTGTCAATCATCTCGATTATTTAAAGGCATTGCCGGATAAAAGCGCCGATATCGTTTATTTTGATCCGATGTTCAGGCAGCCGATTAAAGAATCGAGCTCCATGGAGCCGCTTCGGTCAATCGCTAACATGGATGCGCTCTCGTCCGAGGTTGTTGGGCAGGCGGTACGGGTTGCCCGCAAAAGCGTCATTCTTAAGGAGCATCAATCAAGCGGAGAATTTGCCCGGCTCGGATTCGAGCGGAAGCATGTGAATACGTCGAAAATAGCATATGGAGTGATACAGCTTTGAGTGAACTAACTAGCAACGGACAGTCAGAGGCACCAGGCGCCGCTGCCCGCAAGCAGCCGCTGCTCGTACTGATTGGTCCTACAGCGGTAGGCAAGACGAGAATGAGTCTGGATATTGCAAAAGCCTGGAATGCAGAAATCATTTCGGGCGATTCGATGCAAGTCTACCGCGGCATGGATATAGGAACGGCCAAAATACCGTTCGAAGAGCGTGAAGGTATTCCGCATCATCTTATCGATATATGCGAGCCTGAGGAACCGTACTCTGCTGCAGATTTTCAAGCAGGTGCAATTAACGCGATCGGGCAAATTGCTGAACGGGGCAAGCTGCCCTTCATCGTAGGGGGAACAGGACTGTACGTAGAGTCCGTGTGCTATCAGTATCAGTTTGCGGAAATCGGCTCCGATGAAGCCTTCCGTCAGGAACAGGAACAGTTCGCAGCCGTTAACGGTGCAGAAGCGCTTCACCGCAGGTTAGCCGAGATAGATCCGCCGGCGGCGGAGCGGCTTCATCCAAACGATATGCGCCGCGTTATACGGGCGCTTGAAGTATATCATTTAACAGGTCAGACATTTTCGGAGCAGCAAGCGGGTCAGAAAAAAGGCTCGCCGTACGAACTCTGTATCATCGGTTTGACTATGGAACGTTCGGAGTTGTATCGTAGAATAGAGCAGCGGGTAGATTTAATGATCGAGCAGGGCCTTGTGGATGAGGTGAAGCAGCTGCTGGAGCGTGATTTGCCTCCTCAGGCCGTAGCGATGCAGGGACTTGGGTACAAAGAAATAGCAGATTATTTGCGCGGAAATTGTTCGTTGGATGCAGCTGTAGAGAGGCTCAAAAGAGATACGCGCAGGTTCGCCAAGCGGCAGCTGTCTTGGTTTCGCCATATGAACGATATTCATTGGATCGACATGGGGGAAAATTTTCACAACAATTTGCTATCAATTCATGCTATAATAGCAGGAAAGTTTCAACTTCATATTGAATATACTTCTAATCAACCTTTTGAAGACGGGGGTAACGTCCAATGAACAAATCAATCAACATTCAAGATACGTTCCTGAATCAGCTGCGCAAGGACAACATACCGGTTACAGTGTTTTTGATGAACGGATTCCAAATACGGGGCGTTATTAAAGCGTTTGACAATTTCACGATCATAATAGACAGCGAAGGCCGTCAACAAATGGTTTATAAACACGCGATTTCCACGTTCACCCCACAGCGAAATGTATCGCTTATGCAGCAGGATCAAGGCGGTTCTGAATCGTAAGTGAAGGCATTAAGTGAAACTTTCTAATAACGTGCTTCGTTTAACTAGATAGCGGCATGCAAGAGCAACCCGCTCAAAGCTGGGTTGTTCTTTTCATTTCGTGGCAAAAATAGAGTAGACGGACTACGGATCAACAGGAGGGAAGTCGGCTATGGCTGAACGACCGCGCAGCAAAACTGCACAGAAACAAAAGAAGAAAAAGAAAATATCAGGACGAAAGTGGTTTTATGGCTTGTTTTTTACGGCGGCGATCGCTATCGTTTGCGGCATCATCGGATACTTGCTTATCATATTAAACGGCGAACGGATTTTAGCCGAAAACGGCAGCAAGCTGAACTTAGGGGAAGCGTCGATCATTTACGATGCGGATAAAAAAGAAATTGCCAGATTGTCTGCTGTTCTTGACAATCGTGAGGTTGCGGAATATTCAGAACTTCCCGAACAATTGCTTAACGCGATTGTCGCAACGGAGGATCAGCGCTTCTATGAGCATTCCGGTATCGATTTCTTCGCAATCGGCCGTGCAGTCGTGAAGGACGTTATTGCACGCAGCGCAGTGGAGGGCGGCAGCACCATAACGCAGCAGCTTGCCAAAAACGTGTTTCTGACAGCGGACAAAACGTTTTTCCGTAAAGCAACGGAGGCATCAATCGCTGTTGCGCTGGAGCACCAAATGTCAAAGCAACAAATTTTGACGATGTATTTAAACCGGATTTACTTTGGGAATGGCGTATATGGCGTGAAAGCGGCAGCCAAATATTATTTTGACACAGAGCTTGAAAAACTGGAGCTTTGGCAGGTCGCTATATTAGCCGGAATGCCAAAGGCGCCTAACCGCTATAATCCAATAAACCATCCGGAAGATTCACTGAATCGGCGGGCAGTCGTTCTGCAGCTCATGTTCGATCAGAAATATATCGAAGAAGCGGATATGGAGAAAGCGAAAGCGGTTGTGTACGAGCGTCCTGCCAATTACGAGGAAAATCGACCGGAATCGTATCCGGCATTCATCGATTACGTCATTGAAGAGGCGATAGAGGTGACGAAGCTGTCCGAGGAAGAGCTGCGGATCGGCGGATACCATATTTACACCTCGCTGAATCAGCAAGCTCAGCAAGCGATGGATACGGAGTTCAACGATGACGATAACTTTGAGAAGAGCAAGGATGAACAACAGGTACAAGGCGCAATGATCATCATAGATCACCGCGACGGTACAATCAAAGCGTTGTCCGGCGGACGTGATTATGTGAAGAAGGGGCTTAACCGGGTTGAGCTGCCGCGTCAGCCGGGATCGGCGATCAAGCCGGTTATCTCGTATGGACCTGCGCTTGAAACGGGCGATTACTATCCGTGGACGATACTCAAAAACGATAAAAAATGCTACAACAACTATTGTCCAACGGATAGATGGGGGCCAACACCGGTGTCCATGACGCAGGCGATTAAGGATTCACGCAACTTGGCAGCCGTATGGATGCTGAACGAGATTGGTTTGAAGCGCAGCTTTGAATTCGCGAAAAAGCTTGGCTTTGATCTAGAGCAGGAGGACCGGAATTTGACGGCCGCGCTCGGCGGTTTGTCTAAAGGCGCTACTCCTATGCAAATGGCTACAGCCTTCAGCGTGTTTGCAAACGGCGGGAAGTCGGTTGATCCGCATACGATTTTGAAGATCGAAGGGCAAAACAATTATTCCTATACGTACAAAGCTCCCGCATCGAAGCAATTGATGTCGGCCGAAACGGCCTGGTATTTGACCGAAATGATGCAGACGGTCGTTGAGAAGGGCGGTTCGGGCGCAAGAGCAGCTATCGGCCGGCAGCTCGCCGGTAAGACGGGAACCACTCAACACGGTATACCTGGATATAGTGGTGACGGTATTCGCGACGCATGGTTCGTCGGCTATACGCCGGAGTGGACAGCGGCAGTATGGATGGGATACGATAAGACGGGCAAGGATCACATTCTAAAAAAAGGAAGTTCCCAGTCTGCCGCGTTTTTTGCAAAGGTAATGCGTCCGGCAATGAAGGGTGTGCAGGAATCAAGCTTTAAAAAACCGCAAGGCGTCAAAGAGAACAATCCGCCGGCAGCAATAACGAATTTTAACGCGATATTTATTCCGGAAGAGATGAAGGTCCAATTGTCTTGGGATCCGATTCAAGATGGTCAAGTGACGTATAAAGTGTTCCGTAAGGAAGCGTCGGAAAGTGAGTTCATCGAGTTTGTTGACTCGTTGACATCGACCGAAGTTGATGATATGAGTGCATTCCCGGGGATGACCTATGAGTATTACGTGGTCGCTTATGATGCAAAAAATAACTTGGAAAGTCCGCCTTCCCAAACGATCAAGGTAGTGATTCCGGAGACGGAAATTATTCCGGACGTTCCAATGGAGCCGGACCCTATCGATCCTGATGGCGGCGAAATTACGCCTCCAATTGATGAAGATGGCGGCGAAGGAACTCCGGAACCGGGAGATGGTACAGACCTTCCCGATGATACTGGCGGACCGGATGCCGGTAATGGAACCGGCGAACCGGGCGAAACGCCGGACACGGGTGACGGAGCCGGAAACGACATCCTGGACGGGTTGTTTGACGGCTCTGGGACCGACGGCAATACGCAAGGAACGGGTGGTTAATTAATGGCGAATAGAAAGAAAGCGCGATTCCATTTTTTTGTCGCTCTTATTGCTGTAGTTATGCTGACGGCAGGCTGTGGTACAAAGGGAGATGCGCGGTTAACAGCCGGGAATGGCGCAGAGGCTTCTGTTAAAACGATGAGCTGGGATAAAATGCCTGAGATGACGATTGATCTCAATAAGTCGTATATAGCGAAGTTTCAAACGACTAAAGGCGACTTTACAGTCAAGCTGTTCGCGAATGAGGCGCCGGTAACGGTGAACAATTTCGTATTTCTAGCGCGTGCAGGGTTTTATGAAGGGCTGTCGTTTCACCGCATAATTGAGTCATTTATGATTCAAACCGGCGATCCGAAAGGGAATGGCACGGGTACGCCGGGCTATTCCATACCTGATGAGCTAAGCAAGGAATTGAAATATGAGGAAGGCATTGTGGCGATGGCTAACGCGAGTGAGCCGAATTCAGGCGGCAGTCAGTTTTTTATATGCACCGGTCCCGACGCTGCTAATTTAAACCGGGAGCCTAACTACTCGATTTTTGGTAAAGTGGAAAGTGGTATGGATGTCGTACAGGCTATTTCCAAAACACCGATCAAAAATAATGTGCCGACCGAAAAAATCGTTATAAATTCGATTGTTATTGCTGAAGAATAAGGAAATCGCCGTCCCATAGGGACGGCGATTTTTATTTTACGGCATGAAGCTTGGTTTATTTTCTCCGTCGGCTGGAGATGGACGTTAAGATATGGTAATCTTTTTTTATAGGAAGATTTCTACAGTCGGTTGTCGCGAGTTGGACGTTGTTTGACCCCAAAAGAGGAGCATTCGCATGTAGTTGCGGGCTTTTCCCAAATGAACGGAAAGGTACGTTCCGTATGAAGAGAAAATTTTCAGACCGGGCTAACTGGCGGCGTATTTTGCGCAAAAGCTATTCGTGCCTAGCGCTTGACGGCGAGGAGTTCAAAGGTCTCGTTACGTTTTATCGAATTCATGAATTGCGTGAGCCGTTATGGAAGGAATATAACGGACGCCGGCTTTGCTTGGCCGATCGCGGTTACTTATGGATGCAGCACTTTCCAAGAGGTGAGCATTTTGTCGTAACGACGATGTTCGATGATAAAGGGCGCGTCGTGCAGTGGTATATCGATGTTTGCAAAACGCAAGGCTTGACCGATCAGCAGGTGCCTTGGTTCGATGATCTATACTTGGACGTTGTCGTGCTGCCAAGCGGAGAAGTGTTTTTGATGGATGAGGATGAACTGGAGGAAGCGCTGAGACAGGGCGATGTGAACGGCAAGGATGTTGCGCTCGCACGCAAAACGGCAGGAAGACTGCTGTCGAGCATTCGCAACGGAAGATTCCGTTATTTTACGCTCAGTCTGAAGCATCGTAAAAGCTTACTCGAGCGTTCCGGGGAGTTAAGCGAGTCATGAAACCAGCAACAGGTCGGAGGAGCAGGCTGCGTAAACGAACGAAAAAAACTCGTCCGTGGCTGCTCCTGTTTCGTTTTGCCGCTTGGCTCATATGTGCAGGTGTGTTTTGGTGTGGATATTTATTGTGGTTAATTAATGGGTATCCCACCGATAAGCACTTGGACAAAGCAGATGCCGGCATTGTCCTTGGAGCTGCGTTATGGAACGATGTGCCAAGCCCGGCACTCAAGGAACGGCTGGAGTTCGCATACCGCTTATACGAAAATGGTACCGTGGACAAGCTTATTTTATCCGGAGGCTTGGACGGCAACGGATCTACTAAAACGGAAGCCGAAGGCATGCGCGACTATTTAATTGCCAAAGGCGTTTCTGCTGACAAGCTGTTGCTAGAAAACAAAGCGACCAGCACCTATGAAAATATGTTGTTCAGCAAGACGGTTGCTGAGCAAAATAAGCTGTCCAAGCTGATCGTGATTACACATGATTACCATGCGGCGAGAGCTGAGGAAGTGGCGAAACACTTGGGTTTTGCACAAACTGAAGTAGCTGCTACAAAATCAGAGGTATTAAATCCGGTCTACAATGAATCGCGTGAAGTGCTTGCTTTTACCAAATGGAAGCTCGACTCGCTGCTGCTCTCATTACGAATCCGCTCTTCTGAACCGTAGCTTTGAATCTGCTAATATGCGGCCGCAAGATAGAATAAACTTGTAGTGCGGACAGCCGCTATAGCTTTCGATGCGAAGGATAGGTGATGCGATAGATGAATGGACACGTCATATCAGGGCCCGGCAATGGAACCGGCAGACCTTCCCGGCAAATAAATGTTGTGCTTAGAAGCCAAGAGACGTTTCAGGCGGGAGCTTCTGCGCATGCTTTAGAGGCAGAGCCGCTTCCGGCCGTGAAGCCGCTGCCCAGCGTGGATCATTATGCGGACATTCAGAAAGAGCTCGAGCCGATGGTCGGCATGGATAACGTAAAATCACTCGTATATGAAATATACGCGTTGCTTTATATTAGCCGAATGCGTTCCGAAGCGGGACTGTTCGGCGGCTCCCATGTATATCATATGATATTCAAAGGCAATCCGGGAACAGGTAAAACAACGATTGCGCGGATCGTGGCAAAGCTTTTTCAGAAGATGGGTGTGCTGACGAAAGGACATCTGATCGAAGTCGAGAGGGCTGATCTCGTCGGTGAGTATATTGGTCATACGGCGCAAAAGACACGCGATCTCGTTCGTAAAGCGATAGGCGGCGTCTTATTTATCGATGAAGCTTACAGCCTCGCACGCGGCGGAGAGAAGGATTTCGGCAAGGAAGCGATTGACACTCTGGTAAAGGCGATGGAAGATCACAAAAATCAATTTGTGCTCATATTAGCAGGTTATCCTGCTGAAATCGATGATTTTTTGCTAACGAATCCCGGCTTGCCTTCACGCTTCCCGATTCAAATCGAGTTCCCGGATTATACGGTAGATCAATTGATTCAAATAAGCGAGCTGATGGCCAAAGAGCGTGATTATATTATGCAGCCGCAGACGATATTTAAATTAAGACAGCATTTGATGCAGGAGAAGCAGAGCACGATGTTCTCGTTTAGCAATGCCAGATATGTAAGGAATTCGATCGAGAAGGCGATTCGGTATCAAGCGGTACGTCTGCTGAACCAATACGCGAACTCCGTTCCGGCGAAGCAGGAGTTGATGACGATCAGGCCGGAGGATTTGAAATGGGATACGAAGACATGAGGACATAAGAAGTGCAGAAGGAGTATGAGATGAGCGATAAAACTTTCGAAACAAATACGAATTTAAACGAAAAAGCGATATTGATCAGCTTGGTCACTTCGAACGATAAAAGGAAGAGCGGCGACCCTGAGCATTCGCTGCAGGAGCTCGTACAACTAACAGAAACGGCAGGCGTCGAAGTGCTAACCACGATTACGCAAAATAAAGAGTCTGCCGACTCGAAATGGTTTATCGGCAAAGGCAAAGTGCAGGAGGTTAAAGCGCTGGCAGATGAGCTCGGCGCTACGACTGCCATTTTCGATCAAGAGCTTTCCGGCGCACAGGTTAGAAATCTGGAAGAAGCACTTGATTTAAAAATTGTCGACCGCACGCAATTGATCTTGGATATATTTGCAGGCAGGGCGAAGACTCGCGAAGGTATTATACAGGTGGAGCTCGCTCAGCTGAGTTACCTGCTTCCGCGTTTGTCCGGTCATGGCAAAAACTTGTCGCGGCTAGGCGGAGGTATCGGAACGCGCGGACCGGGTGAGACGAAGCTCGAGACGGATCGCAGGCATATTCGGGACCGGATAACAGACCTGAAGACCGTACTGGAGGAAGTTGTGCGTCACCGCAAGCTGCACCGGGAGCGCCGTAAAAAATCAGGCGTCATTCAAGTCGCATTGGTCGGATATACGAATGCTGGCAAATCGACGCTGCTCCGCGAGCTTACGCAGGCAGACGTATACGTAGAAAATCAATTGTTTGCAACACTCGATCCGACTTCCCGCACGCTGGAGCTGCCAAATGGCAGAGAAGTTATACTTACCGATACGGTAGGCTTCATTCAAAATTTGCCGCATGATCTCGTTGCCGCGTTTCGGGCGACGCTTGAGGAAGTATGCGAAGCCGACCTCGTGCTGCATGTCATTGACAGCAGCTCGCCGATGCGTGACGAGCAGATAGCTGTAGTAAATAAAATTCTTGATGATCTCGGGGCATCCGATAAGCCGTATGTTATGGTTTATAACAAGAAGGATTTATGTGCCGTGAGCGGTACTTTAGCTGACTTGCCTATAACAGGGGGAGACAATCTTGTCATTAGCGCATATGATGCAGGCGATCTTGAGTTGCTGCGCCAGGTGATTCAAGACAAGCTGAGCGGAGATACACTCACATTTGTTGTACCTGCCGAGCGCGGTGATCTTATTGCACTAGCGTACCGCAGCGGCGAGGTTATTAATCAAGAGGTCAGCGAGGAATCGTTACGACTGACCGTGCAAGTAAGTAAACAGCAGTATGAGCAGCACGGACACCAATTGCAGCAATATATAGAATAAGGGATTTACAGAAAGATAAGGGAGAAGAGACCGAATGAATGAGCAGCACGAGAAACATAAGGTATGGGAGCAGCTGGAGCGGTTGGCAGATGATGCTGAGCGGCGATCAGCAGAATCGTTTAGGAGCGTTGAACGGATAGCCGAACGCAATCAGTGGAAAGTTATTGAAGCGTTCCAACGTCACCAAGTGAGCGATTTTCATTTTACGGGCTCAACGGGGTATGGTTATAACGATCGCGGACGGGAGATTCTCGATCTCGTCTATGCAGATGTGATGGGGGCCGAAGCTGCGATCGTTAGGCCGCATTTCGTTTCCGGCACTCATACGATAAGCTGTGCGCTATTCGGCATCTTGCGGCCGGGGGACGAGCTTCTTTATGTTACCGGCAGACCCTATGATACGCTCCATAAGGTAATCGGTAAGCCTGGAGACGGTACAGGTTCACTCCAGGACTTTGGCGTGAAATATACGGAGATTGCCTTGCAGCCGGACGGGAGCCTGGATTGGGAGCGCATCGGGCAAGCCATAACGGCTCAAACGAAAATGATCGGTATTCAGCGTTCGCGCGGCTACGATTGGCGTGCGTCCTTTTCTGTTGCCGAGATCGAAAATATTGTGAAGCGGGTTAAGGCTTTGAAACCGGATGTGCTTGTATTCGTAGACAATTGTTATGGGGAATTTACGGAGCTGCTGGAGCCTACTCAGGTTGGCGTTGATTTAATGGCAGGCTCGCTTATTAAAAACCCCGGTGGCGGCATTGCAGAAACGGGCGGCTACATCGCGGGAACGGCTGCCGCTGTGAAAGCGGCAGCTTATCGACTGACTGCGCCAGGGATTGGCGGAGAGGTTGGCGCCATGCTTGGTACGCTTCGTGCGATGTTCCAGGGGCTCTTTCTTGCACCGCATTTTGTTGGACAAGCCATTAAGGGAAGCGTGCTTGCAGCGGCATTGTTCGAGGAGCTAGGATTTGAAACAAAACCGCGTTGGCATGAACCGCGTACGGATCTGATTCAAGCGGTACGCTTTGGGCAAGCCGAGCATCTTATAGCATTTGTGCAGGGCATTCAGCAAGCGGCAGCGGTAGATTCACATGTTGTTCCCGAGCCATGGGATATGCCAGGCTACGAGAATGCTGTCATCATGGCGGCAGGAACGTTCATACAAGGAGGCAGTTTGGAATTATCTGCAGATGCGCCGATTCGTGAACCTTACATCGCTTACATGCAAGGCGGCCTAACCTATGCTCATGCGAAATTTGGTGTTTTGACCGCGTTATACCGGCTGGTCAACAGTGGTTTAATTGTGACTAAACCTTACATGACTTGACACATTTACGGTATAACGTATAGAATAAACATATAAATGAGCGACTGGAAGGTTGATGCGACATGGCTGATGATATTCGCAGAAATATGGCCTTATTTCCGATCGGCATCGTAATGAAGCTGACGGATTTAACGGCCCGCCAAATCCGCTATTACGAGCAGCATGAATTGATCGTACCTGCGCGAACAGCAGGAAACCAGCGATTATTTTCTTTTAATGACGTAGAACGGCTTTTGGAGATTAAATCATTGATTGAGAAGGGCGTTAACATCGCAGGTATTAAACAAGTGATGAATCCGGTTTCGAAGGAATCGGAGGAGGCGACGATCGTCAGCGAGCAATCTGAAGTGAAGCGGCGGGAGCTTTCCGATCAACAGCTTCACCGTATGCTTAAGCAGCAGCTGCTTGAGAAGAGACCGGGTCAAGCGTCACTCATTCAAGGTCAATTGACTCGTTTCTTAAATAAACGCTAGAATGGCTGCAATAACAATCGATTCGCAAACAAAGGAGATGATTCAGTGAATAATAAGAGCTACACTAAAGACGACATCAGACGAATTGCACAGGAACAAAATGTTCGTTTTATCCGTTTGCAATTTACAGATTTGCTCGGTACGATCAAAAACGTTGAGATCCCTATTAGCCAGCTTGAGAAAGCGCTTGATAACAAAATGATGTTCGACGGATCTTCGATTGAAGGCTATGTTCGTATTGAAGAGTCTGATATGTACTTGTACCCGGATTTGGATACTTGGGTTGTTTTCCCTTGGGTTACGCAAGATCGTGTTGCCCGATTGATTTGTGATATATATATGCCGGACGGAACACCTTTCGCCGGGGACCCGCGCGGTATTTTGAAGCGTGCCCTTAGGGAAGCGGGTGAGCTTGGTTTTACTGCGATGAATGTCGGTCCGGAGCCTGAGTTTTTCTTATTCAAAACAGATGAGCGCGGCGAGCCGACTACAGAGCTTAACGATCAAGGCGGATATTTCGACTTGGCACCGATGGACATGGGTGAAAACTGCCGTCGTGAAATCGTGCTAACGCTTGAAGAAATGGGATTCGAAATCGAAGCTTCCCATCATGAGGTAGCTCCCGGACAGCACGAAATTGACTTTAAATATGCTGACGCGATCAAAGCGGCAGACCAAATACAAACGTTCAAGCTAGTCGTAAAGACGATTGCCCGCGAGCATGGCTTGCATGCATCGTTTATGCCGAAACCATTGTTCGGAGTGAATGGCTCCGGTATGCACTGTCACCAGTCGTTGTTCCAAGGTGAAAAAAATGCGTTCTATGATGAGAAGGATAAGCTTGGTTTAAGCGCAGTCGCACGTCATTATATGGCTGGGGTATTGACACATGCCCGTGCAATGGCAGCTATCACGAACCCGACTGTCAATTCTTATAAACGTCTTGTGCCTGGCTATGAAGCGCCAGTCTACGTTGCATGGTCGGCAAGCAACCGTTCGCCGATGATTCGTATTCCAGCTTCACGCGGGCTTAGTACTCGTGTGGAAGTCCGTAACCCGGATCCTGCAGCAAACCCTTACTTAGCGCTTGCAGTTATGCTTAAAGCGGGCCTTGACGGCATTCAGAACAAGCTTCCATTGCCCGCTCCTACTGACCGGAACATTTACATCATGACGGAAGAAGAGCGTTTAGACGCAAATATTCCGAGCTTGCCAGGTGACCTGAAGGAAGCGCTTGATGAAATGCTGAGAAGCGACATCGTTTGCGAGGCTCTGGGCGACCATGCGCTTGCGCACTTCTATGAGCTGAAAGAAATCGAGTGGGATATGTATCGTACGCAAGTTCACCAATGGGAACGCGATCAATATCTGACTCTTTATTAATGACTAACTCCCTTGACGCTGTAAGCGTCGAGGGAGTTTTCTTTTTAAGGGAAGAGTAATGTGTTAGAGGTTTTTTATGACATAGCTCCGCTCTTTGTTCCTCATCATGCTAAATTAGGCTCGGTTCTTGTGAAAAAGAGACTGAATCATTGATGCTTTCGCATCGATTCAGTCCCTTCTTTAAGTAGGAATCGTTATTATTTAATGGATATCTCGGAACAGCCCGATGACTTTTCCTAATATTGTGACATTCTGGAGCAAAATAGGCTGCATGGAGGAGTTCTCCGGCTGCAAACGAATGTGATTTTTCTCCTTATAAAACGTCTTGACGGTCGCTTCGTCGTCTTCAGTCATTGCAACAACGATTTCACCGTTATTAGCGGTCTGTTGTTGGCGAACGATCACGTAGTCACCATCGTGAATGCCTGCTTCAATCATACTTTCGCCCATGACGTTCAAAATAAAAACGCTGCTGTCACCGACAAAGTGTGAAGGAAGAGGGAAATACTCTTCAATGTTTTCTGTTGCCGTAATAGGTACGCCTGCTGTAACTTTACCGACAATCGGCACTTTGGCTACGGATAGCGGTATAATACCGTCCACGCCTTCTTGATCTAAAATTTCAATTGCACGCGGCTTGGTTGGATCCCGGCGAATAAGCCCTTTCTTCTCCAATCGGTCCAAATGTCCGTGAACGGTTGAACTGGATAACAATCCAACAGCTTCGCCGATTTCTCGTACGGAGGGTGGATAGCCTTTCTCCCGGACTTCATTCTTAATAAATTCAAGAATCGAATGTTGTCGGTTAGAAATCTTCGACACTGCGATCACTCCATTAGTAGGTTTGTAAAAAATTATAACATAGAACCAGAGTTCGTACAAACATAAGTTCTTAAGTACAAAGGTTCGTATTTTTTGTTGACACCAAACGTTTGTTCGTGTATTCTAAAAACAGAACAAACGTTTGGGGTGTGTATAATGATAATGAGTCCAAGTTTTTATAGAACTATTCACAAGAAGCAAGAGATCAAATCAGCCATCTGGAACGGTCTTGCAGCAAGATGGCTACGGCAGCATACTGTAAAGATTATTGTTAGCTTCGCAGTTTTCATACTGCTGTTTACAAGCTTTCTAATGATGGGAACAGATGCATCCGGCAATCTTCCTGCAGAAGCTTCCTTAAATGAACAAGTCGTAACCGTACATACAGGCGATACCCTTTGGGCAATTGCAAAGAAATACGCCGATGGGAAAGACGATATCAGATATATAATCTACAGCATTAAGGACCGGAACGGCCTGCAATCCGCGGATATTAAACCAGGACAGAAGCTGATTATTCCTGCTGTATAATTTAATACATACATTCAATTCGTTAAATTTATTTTACCCAAAAGAACTTTCTGAACAGGCGGATACAATCTATCAGCCTTTGCAGAAAGTTTTTTCTTGTTTGATGTGAAGTACATAGCGGCTTGACCTCTAGGTTTTCTTGACAACTGAATACATGAAATGTAAAAGTAGAGGGTAGAGTTTTTTTCAAGATATAAGAATGATAAAATAGTAAAGTTAACATTTCTTATATTTCATCACGAAACGGAAGCTGCACCGCCAATGGATGGCATTTGCCATTTACGCTTGGCATGAAAGGAGTGGAGTACAGTCATGGAGTTCGAGAAATTAATTGCGCGAATTAACGAGCTTTCTCGTAAAAATAAAACGGTAGGCTTGACCGATGCCGAAACGACCGAAAGAGAAGAGCTGCGACGTCAATATTTAAACAATTTCAAAAGAAACTTTCGTCAACAATTAGATACGATTACTATTGTCGATGGTGACGGGAACGACAATATCAAGCATTAACTTTCGCTGTTGTATATTCATTTAATGTCCAAGAAGGGGTGGTTAGATGAAATATAATCTATTAGGCAAGAGTGGGCTCGCCGTATCCGAATTATGTCTTGGCACAATGACATTTGGCAACACGACAAGTGAAGAGGATTCTATTGAAATGATTGACCGGTTTATCGATCGCGGAGGCAACTTTCTCGATACTGCGGATGTTTATGTGAGCGGTCGCTCTGAAGAAATCGTAGGCAAAGCGATCAAGAACAAACGTTCGGATATCGTACTGGCAACAAAGGTGCGTATGGCTACATCGGGCAATATCAATGGAGTCGGCCTTTCGCGCAAGCATATTATGGACGGCGTGGAAGCTAGTTTAAAGCGTCTGAAAACGGATTATATTGATTTATATCAGGTTCATGTTTGGGATGACGCGACACCGATTGAGGAGACGCTGCGGACACTTGATGATTTAGTGTCTTCTGGAAAGGTGCGTTACATAGGCTGTTCGAATTTTTTTGCATGGCAGCTAATGAAAGCACTCGCTTACAGCGATGCCAGCAGGTATGTGCGCTTTGTATCCATACAACCGCAATATAGCCTAGTAAGCAGACAGATGGATCGCGAGATGCTGTCGCTTTGCTTGGAGGAGAAGGTCGGCATTATTCCTTGGGCTCCGCTGGGCGGAGGTTTTTTGACAGGACGTTACAATCGGAATGAGCCTGTTGAAGGGCGACTGACCTCAAAGGCGGGAGAGAGCGCATGGGTGAATCGGGCGCTGGATAAAAACTTTATTATTTTGGATGCATTGCTTCAAGCGGCAGCTGAGCTTGGCAAAACTCCTGCTCAGGTTGCTTTAAGATGGCTGCTGCAGCGCGAGGGAATGACCTCTCCCATATTCGGCGCCAGCAAGCTAGAGCAATTTGAGGATAACATCGGTGCTGTTGGCTGGGAGATGCCTAGTGACGTATGGAATCGATTGGATGAAGTCAGCGCATTGCCTGACGACTACCCAGATCGTTTTATCTATAAATTCCGCAGACCGTTTGAATAAGATTGAAAATTGGAAGGAGTGGCAGCATGTCACGTTCTTGGGAGCGCAAAGTGCGCAAAAACATGGGTGTTGTGAACAAGCAGCGCAAGAAGCAAGGAAACGGTCAAATTGTATTGAATGCCGAGAAATCGGAGAAAATTGTCGGACGTAATTTTATCGTTCCGATTCTGCTGATTTTATTTATCTGCCTGTACGTCGTGCTGATGCAAAGCTCTACTGAATTCCAAATGGACACGATGTTCTGGGTTACGATCGGCTGCTATATTTTGCTCGCGGCATTGTTTTATTTCCGCAGACCGTACATTACGATCGGCAAAGACTATGTGCAGACGCGCCGTTTTACAGGAGACAAGCGGCTGCCTGTATCCGCGATAAAAGGGATTAGTGTCCAAGCGGGTTATGTCATTATTGAACAGCATAAAGGCGGCAACTGGGTATTCTCGAAATTAACTAACCGTTTTCCAACCGAAATAATTGGCGAGAAGTTGAAGCAGTTCGCACAGGCGAACGGAATCGCTTTTCAGCAAAAATAAACTTTTAGGAGCGTACGACAACGATGGCTAAACAAGCAGTATTATTTGATCTTGATGATACCCTGTTGTGGGATGACCGCAGTGTAAAGGAAGCTTTCGAAGCGACATGCCAAGCAGCAGCTGCCGCAACTGGTGTTGATCCAGAGGCGCTCGAGGAAGCGGTTCGCCGTGAAGCGAGAGCTCTGTATGAGTCCTATGAAACGTACTCTTTCACGAAAATGATCGGAATTAACCCGTTCGAAGGATTGTGGGCTCCTTTCCTTGAAGGCGAGCAAGAGGAATTCCGTAAGCTTCAAGCTCTCGCACCAGGCTATCGCAAAGCAGCATGGACGCAAGGACTTAAAGCGCTAGGTGTTGTCGATGAGGAACTGGGGGCAAAACTGGCCGAGCAGTTTCCTGCTGAACGTCGCTCGCGTCCAATCGTCTATGACGAGACATTCCGTGTACTGGACGCTCTGAAGGGAAAGTACAAGCTGCTGCTTTTGACAAACGGATCGCCGGACTTGCAAAGAGAAAAGCTTGCAGGTGTACCGCAGCTAGTGCCATACTTTGATCATATTATTATTTCGGGCGAGTTCGGAGAAGGAAAACCGGCTGCTTCGATATTCAAGCATGCACTTGAACGTCTCGGCATTGAACCGGATCACGGCATCATGGTCGGGGATAAGCTGACAACGGATATACTCGGCGCAAATACGATCGGAATGACATCGGTTTGGCTCAATCGTCATGGAGCGGTTCGCAACGATGAAATCATCCCAACCTATGAAATTCAACATTTGGAAGAGCTCATGCAAATACTGGAAGCATAATTTTTGATTCACGAGCAACCAAAAAGCCCCTCGCTGACAGCGTTAGCTGCTACCGAGGGGCTTCCATTATTATTATTCGGAATTAAGCTTTGTTTGAAGAGAAGGATTCATCCGTATATGGGTGCGCAATCCAGCCTTCGGTTTCGATAAACAAACGAACAGCTACGATTTGACGGTTTTCCATCAGGGTGAAGAAGTGTGGTTTATATTCAGGTACGGAAATAACATCGCCTGCTTCGAGCTCAACATCGAAATAACCGACATCGTCAGTACCTTTTATAATGAAAATGCCGCGGCCAGCCGTAATGGCACGAACCTCATCTTCGGTATGCGTATGAACATTTTCGAATTTTTTCAGCAGCTCATCGAGGTTAGGAGTCGCATCGGACAACGCGATGATATCCCATGTTTGATAACCGCGGCGAGCAGCCAGATCACGAATTTCTTCGTCGAAGGTCGACAAAATTTGCGCTTTGTCTTCATCGGAAAGGACAAATTTTTGTTGAAGGTTTTCTGCTAATTTGCTAGGATCCCAGTGCTCGTAAAGCACCTCTTGCTGTTCTAGAAATGCACGGACGTTTTCTTCGCCTTGAATCCGTTGCTCTGTATTGCGAATTCTAATTTCAGCCATGAACATTCCCTCTTTTCCCATGGAAATTAAATGATATAATTATTATAAAGCAATTTATATTGATTGTCGATGGATGCACCTTTTAACTTAGTGTGTATTCTGATAAACTATTGGTTAATGATTTAGGGGGAAGGGTGTAGTAATTTGTCGAAACCGACCATACAACAAATGCTTCAAGAGCGTATACTCATATTGGACGGCGCAATGGGTACGATGATTCAGCAAGCAAACTTAAACGAGGATGATTTTGGCGGGGCAGAGCTGGACGGCTGCAATGAAATGCTCGTTCTGACGCGTCCTGACGTTATACAATCGATTCATGAACAATATCTGGAAGCTGGCGCGGATATTTTGGAGACGAATACGTTCGGAGCAACAAGCGTCGTGCTTGCCGATTACGATATTCCGGAAAAAGCGAGAGAAATAAACCTTGCCGCTGCCAAGCTTGCGCGTGATGCATGCGATAAATACAGCACACCTGACAAGCCTCGTTACGTTGCCGGAGCACTTGGTCCAACGACCAAAACGTTATCGGTTACCGGTGGCGTTACGTTCGACGAGCTGGTTGAAAGCTACTATGAGCAGGCACTTGCTTTGATCGAAGGCAACGTGGATGCTCTGCTCCTTGAAACATCTCAGGATACCCTGAATGTTAAAGCGGGCAGTATCGGTATTCGGAATGCGTTTGAGACACTGGGCCGGGAGCTTCCGATCATGATTTCCGGCACGATCGAGCCAATGGGTACAACGTTAGCAGGTCAAACGATTGAATCGTTCTACATTTCGCTCGAGCATTTGAAGCCGATTTCAATCGGTCTAAACTGCGCGACAGGTCCGGAGTTTATGCGTGACCATATCCGGACGCTAAGCGAAATCGCGAAATCAGCGATCAGCTGTTATCCGAATGCCGGCTTGCCGGACGAGAATGGCCATTACCATGAATCGCCGGAGTCGCTTGCTAAGAAAATGTCGGCGTTCGCGGAGCAAGGCTGGCTTAACATTGCCGGCGGCTGCTGTGGAACGACACCTGATCATATTCGTGTCATGGCCGAGACCATGGCTGCTTACGCGCCCCGCACAAAGTTAGGGGATCACCCTAATGCCGTATCCGGCATAGATACCGTATTTATTGAGCCGGATAACCGTCCGATCATGATCGGGGAACGTACGAACATTTCCGGTTCACGGAAGTTTAAACGTCTCTTGAAAGAAGAAAAGTACGATGAAGCATCGGAAATCGCCCGCGCACAAGTAAAGGGCGGCGCCCATGTTATTGATATTAACCTGCAGGACACGGATATTGATGAAGCGTATGCCGTTCATCAGTTTTTGCCGCAAGTCGTGAAGAAGATAAAAGCACCGCTAATGCTTGATTCGACGTATGATCATATTATTGAGCTAGGTCTAAAATATTCTCAAGGCAAAGCCATTATTAACTCGATCAACCTGGAGGATGGCGAATCGAAGTTTGAGAAAATAGTGCCATTGATCCATCGCTACGGCGCTGCCGTCGTCATGATATTGATTGATGAGAGAGGCCAGGCCGTTTCGCGCGAAGCGAAAATGGAAGTAGCAGAGCGTTCTTATAACCTCTTGGTTGATAAGTATGGAATGAATCCGGAAGACATCATTTTTGACCCGAATATGTTCCCGGTCGGATCAGGGGATCCGCAATATATCGGCTCGGCAGTTGAGACGCTTGAAGGTATCCGGATGATCAAGGAAAAGTTCCCGCTGGCCAAAACGATTTTGGGACTCAGCAATATTTCCTTTGGCTTGCCGGATGCCGGGCGCGAGGTGCTAAATTCGGTTTACCTGTATCATGCTACAAAAGCGGGACTTGACTATGCGATCGTAAACACGGAAAAGCTGGAGCGCTATGCTTCCATTCCGGAAGAAGAGCGACGTTTGGCCGAAGAACTTATTTACAATACGAACGATGAGACGCTTGCTGAATTTGTCGCTGCTTTCCGGAATAAGAAGGTTGAGAAGAAAGAAAAAATTTCAAACCTGTCTCTAGAGGAGCGGCTAGGCTCTTACGTGGTGGAGGGGACGAAGGAAGGCCTCATTCCCGACTTGGATGAAGCGCTCAAAAAGTATTCGGCCATGGAGGTCATTAACGGTCCGCTTATGCGCGGAATGGAGGAAGTCGGCCGCTTATTCAATGGTAATGAATTGATCGTAGCGGAGGTGCTGCAAAGTGCTGAAGTTATGAAAGCATCCGTTAATTATTTAGAAGCGTTTATGGAGAAAAACGAGTCCTCCGTTAAAGGTAAAATAATTTTGGCTACCGTAAAGGGCGATGTTCATGACATCGGCAAAAATTTAGTTGAAATCATTTTATCCAATAACGGTTACAAAATTATCAACTTAGGCATTAAAGTACCGCCGGAGCAGCTTATTGAAGCTTACCGCAAGGAGAAGGTCGATGCGATCGGCTTGTCAGGCTTGCTCGTTAAATCTGCGCAGCAAATGGTTATTACGGCGCAGGATTTGCGCAATGCTGGTATCGACGCGCCAATACTTGTCGGCGGAGCGGCGCTTACGCGTAAATTTACGAAAACGAGAATCGGTCCTGAATATGACGGCCTTGTCCTTTATGCGAAGGACGCGATGGATGGACTCGACATTGCCAACAAGCTGATGGATCCTGGGCATCGTCTGCGGATGGAAGAGGAAATGGCGGCGTATAAAGCGTCTGGCGGAGCGGAAGAGGAAGAGAAGAAGCAGCTACCGCAGCTGACACGCGCTGTTCGTTCGAATATTTCTCCTGATGCGCCTGTGTTTGCTCCACCGGATCTGGATCGCCATGTATTGCGTGATGTACCGATTCCACACATAATTCCGTATGTGAATATGCAAATGCTGCTCGGTCATCACCTTGGCTTGAAGGGCAATGTGGATAGCTTGCTTCAGGAAGGCAATGAGAAAGCCGTAAATTTGAAAGCGACCGTAGACGAAATATTGCAAAAGGGAAGCGCCGAAAGTTTTATTCGCGCCCACGGCATGTACCGGTTTTTCCCCGCGCAGTCTTCCGGAAACGATGTTATTGTTTATAATCCTGAAAATCCGGCGCAGGAGCTTAAACGGTTCACATTCCCGCGTCAGCAGGTTGAGCCTTATCTGTGTCTGGCTGATTTCTTGAAATCGGTGGAAAGCGGCGTAATGGATTACGTTGGCTTCCTCGTCGTAACAGCCGGTCATGGCATTCGTGATCTTGCGAACGAGTGGAAGGATAGCGGTGACTATTTGCGGTCGCATGCCTTGCAGTCGGTAGCACTTGAGGTTGCTGAGGGACTAGCCGAACGCGTCCATCATATGATGCGCGACTTCTGCGGTTATCCGGATCCTGCGGAAATGACGATGAAGCAGCGTCTCGGCGCACGTTATCAAGGTATTCGAGTATCGTTTGGCTACCCTGCTTGTCCAAACCTGGAGGATCAGGAGCCGCTGTTCGATTTGATGAAGCCGGAGGATATCGGCGTGGAGCTGACGGAAGGCTGCATGATGGAGCCGGAAGCGTCCGTATCCGCGATGGTATTCGCACATCCGGAAGCGCAATATTTTAACGTGGAGAAAGTGTAGTTCATAGATAAACAGGAATGAGAGCCCTCCGGCGTTCGGTTATCCGAGCTAGAGAGGGCTCTTCATTTCATAAATAAAGCCAGCCAGCAAAGCAGATGCTAGAGAGCGAGGTGGTCGCGATTATGAACATGTGGTTTTTAGGTACGGGGGCAGGAAGGCCCTTTAAGCATCGAAATGTAACCGCTATTGCTCTGCAGCTTCCGGAGCCGGGCTGCAATTGGTGGCTGTTTGATGCTGGTGAAGCAACGCAGCATCAGGTATTGCGAACACCGCTGAAGCTTAACAAGCTGGAGGCTGTTTTTATTACACATCTGCATGGCGATCATTTTTATGGGCTTCCCGGCTTGTTGAGCAGCCGTTCCTTCGACGGCGGTGTTACACCTGTACAGCTTTTTGGGCCTCCCGGGCTGAAGTCGTATATTGATACAGTGTTTGCTTTAAGCGGAACACAGCTGGACTACGAACTGAATATTAGCGAGATAGCGGTTGATGAAGGTATTATTTTGAACGATGAACGTTTTACGGTAGAGGCGGGCTTGCTAGAACATCGCGTACCTTGCTTCGGCTATCGGATTACGGAGCATGATCAGCCTGGCAAGCTGCTCGTTCATAAGCTGCAGGAGCTGGGCATCGAGGCAGGCCCGATATACGGGCAATTAAAGCAAGGACAAACGGTAACGCTGCCGGATGGGAAGGTGGTGCGTTCAGAGGATGTTACCGGTACTTCTCAGCGCGGCAGAGTCGTGACGGTGCTCGGCGACACGAAGCCTTGCGGGCGTGCTTTGAAGCTGGCCGCAGACGCAGACCTGCTCGTACATGAAGCTACCTTCGCTGCGGGCATGGAGGAGAAGGCGCATGAATTCGGACACAGCACAACGGCAGAGGCAGCGGAGACGGCTGCGCGGGCGAAAGCGAAGCGGCTAGTAATGACACATTTCAGCGGCCGATACAGCAATGAGGATTTGAGTCGTTTAGAGGAGGAAGCTTCCGTAAAGTTTGGCGCTGTGACAGCGGCAACTGATCTCTATATGACGGAGATAAAACGATAATGATCGTACAATAGAGAAAACGCGGGGGATGCCCCGCGTTTTTCTTTTGAAGGCGGCTTCAGCGGCTAACGCTTATCTCCTAAAATTAAAATTGCAGTACGAACATGTATTCTGTAAAATAAAAAGAAACATTGATGGGATGAGGAGTGGGACGGTCATGAACCGCTTTACGGGCAAAACCTCCGGCTTGGAGGAGTGGTTGGAGCATGTGCGTCAAAATACCGAGATCATGGACAATGTGACCCACTGGCGAACCATTGCTCCGCGTGAGGCGCGTACCGCACCGCTGCCGGATGGACTGCATCATGCATGGAAGGAAGCGCTGCGTTCCCGCGGAATCAGCGAATTATATACGCATCAAGCGGAAGCATACCGGGCGGCGCGGGCTGGGAATCATGTCGTTGCCGTGACGCCGACCGCTTCGGGGAAGACGCTTTGTTACAACCTCCCGGTTATGCAATCACTGTTAGAAAACGAAGAGGGCAGAGCTCTATACTTGTTTCCAACTAAGGCGCTGGCGCAGGATCAGGTTGCAGAATTGCAAGCATTGGCTGATCTTATGGACGTCGGCATTAAGACGCATACCTATGATGGCGACACGCCGCCTACGGTAAGAACGGCGATCAGAAATGCGGGCCACATCGTTGTGACCAATCCGGACATGCTGCATTCGGCTATACTGCCGCATCATACAAAATGGGTGAAGCTGTTCGAAAATATTAAATACATCGTCATTGACGAGGTTCATGCTTATAGAGGGGTCTTTGGAAGCCACGTCGCGAATGTTATTCGGCGATTAAAGCGGATTTGCCGGTTTTATGGGTCGAGGCCGCAATTTATATGTGCATCAGCAACGATTGATAATCCTCAGGAGCATGCGGAACGTTTAATAGGGGAGAAAGTATCTTTAGTAGATAACAACGGCGCTCCTATGGGGGAGAAGCATTTTGTGTTTTACAACCCCCCTGTCGTCAACCGACAGCTTGGCATACGCCGGAGCAGCGTTCTGGAGACGCGTAAACTAGCAGGCTTGCTCTTAAAGCAAGGCGTACAGACAATCGTATTCGCACGCAGCCGCGTTAGGGTCGAGCTGCTGCTGACTTACTTGCAGGAACTCATCCGGGATAAAGTGAATGATAAGTCGATTCGCGGCTATCGAGGCGGTTATTTACCGAAGCTTCGCAGAGAGATCGAACGCGGCTTGCGATCAGGAGAAATTAGAGGTGTGGTAAGCACGAATGCGCTCGAACTGGGTATTGATATCGGGCAGCTTCAAGCTTGTGTACTAAATGGATATCCCGGCACAATTGCGAGTACCTGGCAGCAATCAGGCCGCGCAGGCAGACGGCAAGAAAGCTCGGTAACGTTTATGGTAGCGAGCAGCAATCCTCTTGATCAGTACATGATTCAAAATCCGGACTTTTTCTTTAATAGACCGCCTGAGAGGGCACTCATTCATCCTGACAATTTACTCGTTTTAATCGATCATGTAAAATGTGCCGCATACGAATTGCCCTTCGAGGCGGGGGAGCAGTTTGGGTCCGAATCGCTTGAGGACATGATGGAGTTTCTCGTAGAGGAAAAGGTGCTGCACAAAGCGGGCGGCCGCTGGTTTTGGATGGAGCAGTCGTTTCCGGCTCACAATATCTCCTTGCGCACAGCAGCGCAAGAAAATTTCATTATCATTGATAATACAAACGGCAGCCGCGTCCTAGGCGAGGTTGATCGCTTCAGCGCGCCAACGCTTATCCATGAGGAAGCCATCTATATTCATGAAGGTGTGCAATACCAGGTCGAGAAGCTGGATTATCCGGAGAAAAAAGCGTATGTGCGAGAGGTTAATGTCGATTATTATACGGACGCGAACTTGGCTGTTGAGCTCAAGGTGCTGCATGTTGACAAAGAGCGCGAGTCTGGCGATCTTGTAAGGCAATATGGCGAGCTTACTGTCAACGCAAAGCCAACGATTTTCAAAAAAATAAAGCTGCGCACGCATGAAAACATCGGCTCCGGTCCTATCCATTTGCCGGAAGAGGAGCTGCATACGAGCGGTTACTGGTTTTCGTTCAGTGAAGAAGCGGCTGCCCGTAAAAGCAAAAATGAGATGCAATTCGCGCTGCTCGGCATTGCTAACGTACTCGTACACATTGCGCCGCTATACCTCATGTGTGATCCATTTGATATCCGGGTCGTACCGCAGGTGAAGGCTGTGCATACTCAGAAGCCGACCATTTATTTCTATGACCGGTATCCTGGCGGAATTGGGCTTAGCGAACGCTTGTTCGAGGTGCATGATGAGCTCATTCGCCAAGCTAAGTCGCTAATCAGATCCTGCACATGCTTAAGCGGTTGTCCGGCATGCGTTGGTCCTATTGAAGAAGTGGGGCTGCTCGGTAAGCAGCAAGCGCTGGAGCTTCTAAACGAAGCGGAGGGTAAGACGCGATGAGCGGATTGCGCGACAGAATGAATCGTTTGCGGGGGGACCGCTCTGAACAAGAGCTGAAGTCTGCTCCAGTTGCTCCGCCATTAGATGAATTGGATGAGCCGAAACATGATGCTCCGTCCTTATCGGTTGAAGAAGAAACGGAATGGCTTTCCCCCGTGTGGGAGTCGTTCGGCGTTATTCTGTACAAAAACGACATTGGCAGCTTCTTATTGCGGAAAATCGTATATCCGGCAACTTTTTCCCATGGACTGCATGCAATCGAAGAGCTGCGAGACGCGGTACCCGGTCTGTCCGCATTCCACCCGACGCGCAGCATGTCTGCAGACAAGGTGTTATTTCTGGATTTAGAAACGACGGGTTTAGGGGTCGGCGCCGGGAACGTTCCTTTTATGGTCGGCATAGGATATATGTCGAATGAACATTTTGTTGTCGAGCAGACATTGATCAGACATCCTGCCGAGGAAAGAGCAATGCTCGCATACTTAGCGGAGAAGCTTCAACATTATACTTTTCTTGCTACGTATAACGGCAAGACGTTTGATTGGCCTCTAGTTCAAAATCGATTCATTATGAACGGATTTGGACGTAACATTTGGGAGCCGCAACATCTCGATTTTTTGCATCCTGCCCGGTCGGTTTGGAGAAACACGCTTATATCATGCAAACTGAGCCACGTCGAAGAAGAAAGGCTGGGCATTCATCGAAAGGATGATGTTCCGGGTTCGTTAGCCCCTCAGCTTTATTTTCAATTTTTAGCCGATGGTGATCCAGCTCCGCTTGAAGGCGTATTTCGTCATAATGAAACGGATATGCTCTCACTCGCTTGCTTAGCTATCCGTTTTGGTCATTTGTTAAATGAAAACATTCATGAATATATTCCTTTGCCCATAGAGCCGGAGGAGATGGTTCGAACAGGGCTCTGGCTGGAACGAATGGGGAAAATCACGCTTACCGAGCAAATGTTCGAGATGGTCATGCGTGCGGATCAAGCCAATCCATCTACGCTTTTGATGCTTGCTTCACGGGACAAGAAGGCTGGAAATTGGGGGCGCGCTGTGTTATTGTGGCAGAAGGTCATTATTCATTCATCCACGCAATACGGGTCGGCTGCTCAAGAAGCTAACGTAGAGCTGGCCATGTATTATGAACATAAGGTGAAGGATTACGAGTCCGCTTTGGGACACGCAAATCATGCTTTTGAGTATGCTTTAAATCAATCTATGCTGCTGCGTCGCGATACGAAGAAACGGGCTGAGCTCGAGTCGTTGCGGAACCGGGTAGCCCGGCTGCGCCGTAAGGCGGAAAAGCAACTTCGATGAATAAGCAGCATTAAACGATATGACAGGAAGCGTAAGCAGACAGTTATAGATAACGAAGCTGAGCCGCTTTGAGAAGGCATCAGCCTTTGTTGCTTGGGAGGTATACAGCTATGACCGATAGACTGCCTGAAATGCGCGGTTTACTCATTGATCTTGACGGTACGTTATACCATGGTACGCATCTAATTGATGGTGCCGATATGCTTATTTCTTATTTGCGTGATATAAAGCTTCCCTTTCGTTATGTAACGAACAATTCATCTGCATCACCGCAAGAAGTGGCTGATCGGTTATTGAAAATGGGAATACCGGCCACAGCGGATGATGTTTGCACATCTGCGCAAGCGGCCGCAGAGTACATTGCTGACAACTATCCTGGCGCTTCTGTATTTGTGGTAGGTGAAACAGGGCTAAGGAGCGCTGTTCAAGAAGCGGGCTTATTACTGACGGAGGAGCAGCCGGATTTTGTGCTCCAAGGCATTGACAGAACGTTCACTTATGAACGATTAACGAAGGCGGTCCGCTTTATTCATGGGGGAGCACAATTTATATTGACTAACCCTGATTTGCTGCTGCCTTCAGGTGACGGACTTATTCCTGGCGCGGGATCGATTGGTGCAATGCTAAAAGCGGCAGGCGGCAAGGAGCCTGTGCTTATCGGAAAGCCTTCGCCAATTTTGATGAACTACTCGTTGCGAAGAATCGGACTTCCGGCTAATGCAACGTGGGTAATCGGCGATAATATGGCAACGGACATCGCTTTCGGCAGGGCTGCCGGATGCGGGACGCTGCTTGTGCTGACCGGGCTTACGACAGCTCAAAATATCGATTATTATATGGAACAGGCCGGCTGTAAGCCGGATATCGTTTGCAATCATTTAGAAGAGCTTCGTTCGTATATTTCCGATCATAGAAGGAAATAAGAGAAACAAAACGAAGGCCATGGGAAGGAAGCGAGCTTTGATGCAGGAACTGCCGGAGTTAGATATATACAGGGCTTTGTTGGCGGAGCAATTCGCAGGAGTCCGAATTACCGGTATTGAAGTGAAAAATTCGAAAACGTTTCAAGTAAGTCCTGAACGGCTGGAACATGACGTAGCAGGAAAGGCTGTCTGGTTCGTAGAACGACGCGGCAAGCAGTTGTTATTCCATTTGGATAACGGAAAGCGTCTAATGCTGCATATGGCTCAAGGCGCTTATTTGTATAAAGGCAGCGATGTCGATCAACCAAAACGACCGGCACAATTAATTATTCGATTCTCTGATCAAGCGTTATATTGTATTGGACTACGTGCAGACGATATGCAGCTGTTGTCTGTTAAGGAAGTCGAAGAGAAATTGGGTCGTTTAGGACCGGACCCTTTTGAAAAATGGCTAACGGTAGATCGTTTCATTGACCGGTTTGCAAAAAAACGAGGCACTCTAAAAGCGGCGCTTATTGATCAAAATATCATTTCGGGTATTGGAAGCGTCTACGCAGATGAGATCTGCTTCGATGCAGAAGTGCGGCCCGATGCAAAAATTCCCGTTCTTGAACGCGAGACATGGGAACGACTTTATGTTTCTACGCATAAAGTGCTAAAGGAAGCGATTTCAAAAGGTGGAGCGGGCGAGCAGCCTTTTGCCGAAGACGATAGCTTAACAGGCGGATATCTTGCGCATTTTAAAGTCTATAACCGTGAAGGTCAGTCATGCCCAAGATGCGGCGCAACGATTGTGAGGATGGACGTATCTACTCGAAAAGCTTACGTTTGCCTGAGCTGCCAGAAGGATCAATGAATAAGCAAGCATTGAATCTATGTGTGGATGGGGGATTCATTGATGATTCATGTTTATTTAGATGATTACCGTGCATGTCCAAAGGGATTCGTATTAGCAAGCAATGCCGAAGAGTGCAAGCAGCTGCTGGACCTTGAAACGGTTGGCATTCTATCGCTTGACTACGATCTAGGCTGGGCACAGCCTACAGGCTACGAAGTGGTACGTCATATCGTTGAGTCCGGTCGTTACCCCGAACACATTTATCTGCACACATCCAGTGCAGCTGGACGCATGCAAATGTACCACATGCTTTCGACGAATGCGCCTACGAATATCCAGCTTCATAATGGACCTATGCCGGACGCGTTATTAAAGGAAATAGCTGATGAATAATTTTCTCCCAAACCCTCAAGGGCTTCTACACCCAAGCCCTAAAGGGCTTAACACCTAAACCCTGAAGGGCTTTCGAACCCACCCAAACCCTCCCTTCCAAGGGAGGGCCCCAAGGGTTGCACCCTCTGGACACCTGCAATTGGACTAACGTGAGAGGTGGACAGTTGCTCGCGGGTCGGGTTAGAGCGTTGAACGCTTTCGTCCCTGGGGGACACGCTTGCATGGGACGGGCTAGGGTTACCTGGAAATCAATGAATCGAATAACGATTTAGTGACTGAGAAGGAAATCAGAAGGTTATGTGTAGGATCGCTTTCGTCCCTATGGGACACGCTTGAAGTCGCGGGGAGAAAATTAGTTATATTTGGTGAAACTAATTGGAGCAATTTATAAAGACAAGCCTAGAAGTATTAAATCATGAAAATAATGGCTATTCTAGACACATTCGTTTGAAGTAATTTGATTAGTTTCTCGCAATGACACTGTCTCGGCTATAATTCAATAAAAGAATAAAATAAGTATAATAAATGAAATTAACATGACTTTTGCAGTTCGTAAGTTTAATTGGGTAGTGTAAGAATCTATGCTTAAATAAACCAGCCACCAGTGTATGAGCTCGGGAGGCAATTAAGTGGAAATAAGAGTTGCAAAGAGGCACCGCTATCCGTAGATCATGATTTGCGGATGTGGACATAACATTCGCTATTTGTGTGTACGAGGCATAAAATACAAACTGTGCGGACATAGGATCTCCTATACGTCTTTAAATATATTTAAAATAACTGTTTTACGGCAAATAACGGATTCCATGTCCGCAAGTACCTAAAAAAGGGAAAAAACGGATAAATAACGGATTCCATGTCCGCAAGTACCTCGAAAGAGGCGCTAGACATGGACATTGATCCGTTTCGATACTGTTTTTACAGCCGAGACTTATTAGTAATTATCTCTAATTAATATAAAGCGTGTCCCGCAAAGCGCACCAACAGTGAAGCGTGTCCCATAGGACTAAAGCGTTCCACGCTCAAACTACACACACGAACACGCAGACTCTCCCACGTTAGTCCAATTGCGGGTGTCCAGAGGGTGCGACCCTCGGGGCCCTCCCTTGGAAGGGAGGGTTTGGGTGGGTTCGAAAGCCTTTCAGGGTTTGGGTGTAAAAGCCCTTCAGGGTCTGGGTGTTAAACTCCCTTTAAGGGCCGGGGTAATAAACGACGAAAGAGGCATATAAAAGTGAGTCAATGGATCGGAACAGCGAATCAAAGTTATGCATCCTATGCAATGGAAGAGCTTCGGAGACTCATAGAAGGTGCGGCCTTCACTCAGCTTGCAGCTGGTGAGGTGTTTTTGATGAACAGCCCGCAGAGCCGTGAAACGACGCTGCAAGCGATTCATCAGCAGGAGCCGATATTTTTGCGGCATGTGCAGCCGGTTGACAGAACCATTGAAATTGCCGGAAATGCCAATGATTTAGAGCAATTGTCGGATATGGTTCGTCATGCCGTACTTACATTTGTGAATAGACGGACAGCGGTTCATATTAGACGCACTTCGAATACAGCCTATCTCTATTCGGCCGCAGATACGAAAGCGGTACTAGATGCGGTGTTGGAAGAGATTGGCGCTGAGCCGGTCGTGCAGCAGCCGGAAATCATTATCGCCATTTATGCAGCGGTGAACGAATTGTACATTGGATTTGGTACGCCATCGGACATGCTGTCTGATTGGCCGGGAGGCGCGGTTCGGTTCCAGCGTGAGGAGGGTCAGGTTTCTCGTGCTAAATTCAAGCTGCTGGAAGCCGAACGTGAATTCGGGCTTAATTATGCCAAATACCAGAAAGCGCTTGATGTTGGCGCGGCGCCTGGAGGCTGGACGTCGCTGCTGCTTGAGCGGGGCTTGCGTGTAACAGCTGTCGATCCTGCGGATCTGCATCCTTCGTTATTGGAATATCCAACCCTGACCTATTTAAAGCGCAACGCTTCAGATGTGAAGTTTGATGCCGGTTCCTTTGACTTGCTTGTCTGCGATATGAGCTGGAGTCCGATGCTGATGTGCAAGCTTGTGCTTGACCTTGAGCCTGCATTGGCGAAGGGGGCTACCGCAATCATTACCGTCAAATTAATGCATCGCAAGCCTTTGCAAACGATCAGGGATGTCATCTCAAGATTGGAAACGGAGTTTGCGCTTCAAAAAGCGAAGCAATTATTCCACAATCGCGAAGAGATCACACTTTATTTGCAAAAAAAATAACGGAAGCCGCCCTTCGTCGAAGGGCGCACTTCAGCCGTTTACGCTTGGCAAAGGAGGCTATTGCTGGTGGCTGGTTTGAAAGCGCTTTATATGAATTTGCGAATTAAGCACAAAATGTTTGTGTTAATCTCGATCATTATGTTAGTCGTTGCAGTGCTTGGAATCGGTGTTCAGCAATATGCTTTTGACTTTTACGACCAAGAAATATATCAGCAATCTTCCAAAGCGCTCAGCTTGTCTTCGCTTAGCATCGAAAATGAGCTGAAGAAAATGGAGAAGCTCTCATTCATGATTGCGACGGACTCGACCATCCAGCACTATTTACGTTCGATCAAGAGCGGGTTGTCTGATTACGATAATTATGTGGTAAGAACGACGGTCCGCGAGCGGATGGTGAATATCGGAGCGCTTGATAAGTATGTGTTATCTTCACAGCTTTATGATGTGAACGATAATGAGTATGCCGTTGGAGCGAATTCGATCACGGTCAATCAAGACCGTTTAAATGAGTTTAAGCAATTAACGAGGGTCAATAAAGGCGGCAATACGTGGATTGCTCCCGACCTCAATGACAACTCACTAATTGCTGCGCGTGAGGTCCGCTCGTTCGAGCAGATCAACCTCGACTATATCGGAACTTTAGCGTTACGAATTGACATGAAGAAGCTGTTTAGCGACTTCGCCAAAGGAATGAACAGCAACGACGCTCAGCTTATTATCATGAAAAATAAAGAAGCGATCTATCCCGAGGCTTCTGAATTTCCGATCGATAGACTAGCTGCATTGTCTGGAGACGAGGGTTACAAGGTTATCCGTTCAAACGGGAAACAATATTTTGTTACTTATATTGCATCTACTAACACCGATTGGACTTACTTTACGCTAATTCCATTCGATGATATTTTTGACCGTATCGTTAAAGTTAAAAATACGATTGTTATTATTTTTGCCGTATTGTTCGTTGTCATCCTTCTCATCGCCATCTCTTTCGCGAACGGGATAACGGAGCCGATTGAACGGCTGAATACAAAAATGAAGCGGGTTCAGCTAGGTAATTTTGAATATACGGATGAGCCGAATGCACGGGCCCTGGCAATGGATGAAGCTGGGCAAATGCATCGTAATTTCCGCATTATGGTCGAGCGGATTAATGAGCTTATCCATGAAAACTATGTGAAGCAGCTCACGATTCGCGATACGGAGTTCAAAGCGCTGCAGGCTCAAATTAACCCGCACTTTTTGTACAATACGTTAGAATCGATCAATTGGTCAGCTAAGCTGAATAATCAAACGCATATTTCCCAAATGGTCGAAGCATTAGGCTCCTTACTTAGAACTTCGATTAATTTGAAGGAGCCGCTTATACCGCTCAGCAAAGAGCTCGACATCATTAGCCATTATGTGACGATTCAAAAATACCGGTTCGAGGAACGGCTCGACTTTCATGTCGATGTCCCCGATAAGCTGCTTTATTGCAGCATTCCGAAGCTTTCCTTGCAGCCGCTTGTCGAAAATGCGGTCAATTACGGACTTGAGCAAATGATTGACACCTGCACGATTCGAATTCATGCTTATGTAGAAGAAGCCCTTTTGTTCATATCCGTTGAGGATAACGGTCCTGGCATGGAGGAGCAGTTTGCTAAACTTTTAAGCGGCGAAGTGAAAACGAAAGGCTCAGGACTTGGTCTGAAAAATATCGAAGAACGCATTAAGCTTCTTTACGGTGAGGCATACGGGCTTATGGTGGAGAGTGAACCTAATGGAGGCACGAAGGTTACGATGATGCTGCCTTATGAAATGAGGGATTCCGATGTATAAAGTACTGCTGGTAGATGACGAGCGAATAATTGTTGAGGGCATATCGCGTACAGTTAATTGGAACGCCTTTCAAACCGAACTGATTGGAACGGCCCGAAATGGCATTGAAGCGGCGACGTTCATTGAAAGCCATATGCCTGACATTGTTATTTCCGATATTAAAATGCCGGGTATGGACGGATTGCAGCTTGTAGAGAAAATGTACGAGCAGTTTCCTCACATTGCTTTTATTCTCCTATCAGGGTTCAGCGAGTTTGATTATGCCCGTAAGGCAATGCAATATGGCGTAAAGCATTATTTATTGAAGCCCTGCAACGAGAACACCATTACGCAAGCCTTATCGGAAGTCATAGAAGATCTGGAGAAGCAGCAATCGCAAGAGAGCTTTATGGTGAACATTCAGAAGGAGTTATCCAAGGTTCTTCCCCATGCGAAGGAGCAGTTCCTGAAGGAGCTCGTTACGAACAAGACGTATGGTCAACGTGACTGGGACGATTATGGAAGATTGTTTCACATTACGGTAGAAAACGATAAGATACAGCTGCTTTTATTTCAAATAGAAGGAAAGTTTGAGTTCGAGCATATGTTTGCCATTAAAAACATCGCGCAGGATGTTCTAGGTGAATCAATCGTGCTTCTCAGCACAACGATCGGCAAGCACGTACTTCTGCTTATCAAGGTAACGGATGATGCGGAACCCTTATTTTCGCAGCTAAAAGAAATCAAGCAAACGTTCGCCTCTTATTACAAACTGGATACGACGGTTGCCGTTAGCGATGCCGGTCAAATTACCGACGCCCGTAAAATGTATCGTGAGACGTTGGAGTGCTTAAACTATCAATTTTATTTAGGCGAAGGCAGCATCATTACGAAGGACGATATCGAACGAACGGACGATGGTCTTCATAAGTCGTTCATCTATGACGAGGAACCGCTCTGCATGCATGTGAAGTCCGGCGACTGGTTGTTTGTGCAAGCGGAGTTGCAAAATTATTTCCAGATGCTTGCGGATAACAGAATGGATACGCATCTGTCCAAGTCTTATGTTATTCCTCTTTACGTGGCGATTGTGAGACAAGGGAAACCTGATGAAATCAACGATTATTTGAAAAAAATTGCAAGCTTCGATCAACTTTTCACACTGCGTGCAATCGAGCAATTCGTTACAGAAAATGCGGAACAAATATGTCTGAACAACTTCCAATCGCATACTAAAAAGCATTCCTTTATCATTCATAAAATGATTCTTGTTATCGAGGAGCATATTGCTAATCCTGAGCTTTCGCTTAATTGGGTAGCAAGCGAGATCTTGTATATGAACGCAGACTATTTAGGCAAGCTTTTCAAGAAAGAGACCGGAGATAAGTTTTCAAACTATGTCGTCCGGCTTAGGATGGAGAAAGCGATTGAGGAAATCGAAAAAACTGGCGATGTAAAAGTGTTCGAGCTTGCCGAAAAATTCGGATTTGGAGATAATCCGCAGTATTTCAGTCAAGTATTCAAAAAATATACGGGCTTTACGCCTTCCGAATACAAAAGGTCGCCATAAAAGGCGACCTCTGTTTTTTTAACAAAGAAAGCGGTTTTTTGAATTCCGACATTTCGACAATACACCTATAATAAAGCTTGTAAACAACATTTAAGAGTTTGGAAGGGGCGTAACACAATGAAAGCACCGAAAAAAATGCTTTTACTGCTCATGGCTTTCGCACTCGTTCTCGTAAGCGCTTGCGGCGGTCATGCAAACAATGCTGAAAACACAGCGAACAAACCAAACACAACAAACAGCGGGACAGAAGTAAAGGAAGAGCCGGCGGAAGCAAAGCCGGTAACACTCCGAATCGCTTGGTGGGGCGGACAGCCACGCCACGATTATACGATGAAAGTAATCGAAATGTACAAAGCAAAAAATCCACATGTAACGATTGAAATGGAATATGCGAACTATGATGATTACTGGAAAAAGCTTGCGCCGCAAGCGGCTGCAAACGAGCTTCCGGACATCATTCAAATCGATACTCAAAACTACTCGCAATATGCGGGCAGAAATCAATTGGCTGACCTGACGCCTTTCCTGAATAATCAAATCGACGTGAGCGACATTAGTCAAAACGCGCTTGACGGCGGTAAACTGGGAGACGGACTTTATGGTATTAATCTTGGTGTAAATGCACTTGGCTTGAACTATGACCCGGCTCTTCTGAAAAAAGCAGGCATCGATTCCATTCCCGAGAATTGGACATGGGATGACTACGTAGAGATGGCAGGCAAAGCAAAGGCTGCTGGTCTTTACTTCGATAGCGGTATGCGTGCAGAGGTGTTTTTCGGATATTACCTCCGTACATTAGGTAAAACGCTATTTAATGCTGAGGGCAATGGACTTGGCTATGAAGATGATCAAATGTTCGTCGATTTCTTCGGAATGTTATCTAAATTGGTCATTGACGGAGCAGTTCCGGCACCAGACGTACTGTCACAAATCAAAGGCGCGGAAGACAGTCATCTAGTGCTGAACCAAGGTATCGGCGTATGGCAGTGGTCGAACCAATTTGTTGGCCTGCAGCAAGTAGCCAACCGTCCGCTCGCTATTGCTCCTATGACTGGTCCTGAAATGACTAAAGGGTTGTTCTTGAAGCCAAGTATGTTCTTCTCCGTATCTGAAAATTCGAAAGCAAAGGAAGAAGCGGCTAAATTTATCAGCTTTTTCGTAAATGATATCGAAGCAAACAAATTGATTTTGGGTGACCGCGGCGTTCCAGTTTCTGCAAAAGTAAAAGAAGCGCTGAAAGAGGTATCTACTCCGGCTCAAATTCAAGTGTATGACTATGTTTCTTGGGCTGAGTCGAACAGCTCCCCAATGGATCCGGCTGATCCAATCGGCTCCGCTGAAGTGTTCAAATCGCTCACCAGCCTTGCAGAGCAAATGAACTACAACAAAATCAAACCTGAAGATGCGGCAAAGAAATTTAGAGACGAAGCAACCGCCATTCTTAAGAAGAACAAGTAACATTGTTTGAACAGATGCGATGGCTGGTCGTAAGATCGGCCATCGCTCTTTCATACCTGGCACGTTAGACTTCGTATAGGAGTTGGAAAAGATGAAATCGCTATCACTCAAAAACAACTTGATCGGTTACACGTTTATAGGACCGTTTGTTATCGGATTTTTATTGTTCACTTTAGTTCCCGCTATCGCATCGCTCTATTTTTCGGTTACAGATTATGATCTTTTATCAACGCCATCCTTTATCGGATTAGAAAACTACACGACGATGTTCACCGACGACTCGAAGTTTTGGGCATCGCTGAAGGTTACGTTTCTGTACGTGTTTATCGGCGTACCGCTTCGCCTAGCGTTCGCACTGTTTATCGCCATGATCTTAAATACAGCCTCGAAAGCAATCGGGTTATATCGGACGGTTTATTATCTTCCTTCCATTATTGGCGGCAGCGTCGCGGTTTCCATTATGTGGCGCAATCTCTATGGTGACGAAGGGGTCATAAACATTTTTCTGAATGCACTCGGTTTAGATAGCGTGAGATGGTTTGCGGAACCAATAGCAGCGCTCTGGATGCTAATTACTTTATCGGTTTGGCAATTCGGTTCATCGATGCTCATTTTTCTGGCAGGACTCAAAAACATTCCGCCCGAATTGTATGAAGCGTCCAATGTGGATGGTGCAGGTCCTGTCATTCGTTTCTTCAAGATCACATTGCCTATGCTCAGCCCGATCATATTGTTTAACACGATTATGCAAACGATCGGCGCCTTTATGACATTCGTTCCAGCTTACATCATTTCCAAAGGCGAAGGCGGACCGCTTGACGGAACGCTGCTCTATTCGCTTTACTTGTTCCGTCAAGCATTCGTATACTTCGATATGGGTTATGCGTCAGCTATGGCATGGGTCATGCTCATAATTATTGCAATACTTACGGGAATCCTGTTCTGGACATCTAAGAAATGGGTCCATTACGAGTCGAAAGGCGGGCATTAATCATGTTGACCAAAAAGCTGAAGTGGCCCATCTACCATATCTTTGTATCCGCACTCGCGCTTGCTATGGTTTATCCCGTTTTGTGGCTGTTAATGAGTTCATTCAAGCAAAGCAATCTCATTTTCGCAACCGCCGATTCGCTCATACCTCAGCCATGGATTTGGGAAAATTACAAAATCGGCTGGATCGGGATCGCCGGCCAATCCTTCGGTAATTTTATTATGAACTCGCTCGAGATCGTTGTTTTAGCGACAATAGGCGCCGTATTATCTTCTGCTTTTATTGCATTCGGCTTTGCAAGGCTTAATTTTACGGGCAAAACGTTTTGGTTTGCGATTATGATGGTTACGCTCATGCTTCCGCATGATGTGGTGCTTGTCCCGCAATATATTTTGTTCGCTAAGATCGATTGGCTAAATTCTATTAAACCGATTGTCATTCCGCAATATTTTGGCATTCCGTTTTTCATCTTTTTGCTTATCCAGTTCATACGGACGATTCCGAATGAGCTCGATGAAGCGGCAACGATTGACGGCTGCGGAAAGTTCCGCTTGTTTTTCCGAATTATTTTGCCGCTCGTTGTGCCGGCTTTAGCAACCGCCTCTATTTTCTCTTTTTACTGGCGATGGGAGGATTTGCTCGGACCGGTTCTTTACTTAAACCGTCCAAGCTTATATCCGGTATCCATGGGGCTTAAGATGTTCCTCGACAGTGATACGGTATCGAATTGGGGCGCAATGTTCGCGATGTCGATCGTCAGCTTAATTCCAGTACTGGCTATATTCTTTGCTTTTCAGAAGTACATTGTTGAAGGGATTAGCACAAGTGGATTAAAATAGAAATTTGAAAGAACCAGGGGAGAGGAAGATGGAAATGCCGCAGCTTCAATTTGACGAAAATCATATTCGTGACGTAATCGACCGTGTCGTAGACCGTACATTTAGAATGGACTTCAGTTGGGATTGGCCAGGCGGTGTCGCTTTCTTCGGAGTGGCGGAAGCCTATGAAGCAACCGGCAACGAGCGTTACATTCAATTGTTGAAGGAATGGATTGACGAGAAGCTGGAAGACGGGCTGCCAAAGCTGTCCGTTAACGGCGTATCGATCGGACATGCACTTATCTCTTTGTATAAGGCTACCGATGACCAAAAATATTTAGATGTTGCCATCCAAATGGCCGAATACTTAAAGCATGACGCCGTGCGCTTTGCTGATGGAATTTTCCAGCATACAGTTAATTCGGAAACCTACAATTTTCCTGAGCAGGCATGGGTCGATACGATGATGATGGCCGGCTACTTCCTCGTCCGGATGGGGCATTTGCTTGACCGTACCGATTATTTAGAGGATGGCTTGAAGCAGTATCACGGACATGAGCATTTCTTGCAGGATCCCGTTTCTAATTTGTATTATCACGGTTGGGACAATATCGCGCAAAATCATATGTCCTCGATCTTCTGGGCTCGCGGTAACTCATGGGCAGCTCTAACGATGGCGAAGGCGCTGCCGCATATCGCGGTTCAGCATCCGTCTTTTATGATTATCGAAGGCTCGATGCGCGATCAACTAAGTACTCTCGTGCGGTTGCAAGCAGACAACGGATTATGGCATACCGTTCTGAATGATGAGACGTCTTACTTTGAAACATCAGGCTCAGCAGGTATCGCAACCGGATTGTTTGCTTTCGGGTCACTGTACAACAAGTACATCCAGCGTTCAATTGACGGTATACTAAGTCAAATTACGGAGGATGGCGCTGTCCTGAACGTATCGGCGGGAACAGCTGTAATGAATGATATCCAGGGCTACCGGGATGTTGCTCATAAGCGTGTTCAAGGCTGGGGACAAGGTCTCGCGCTTGCTTTCCTAGCGGAGCTGCTCAATTCCAAAAAGCGCGTATTTTCATAAATTAGCTGTTGTTTGAACTATCCATCATATGCTAAAGTAGCACTAATAACCGGGAAAGCATCCTGAAGCCGCTTGTGTAACAGCACGCGGGATCAGGGTGCTTTTTTTATGCCAAAAAAGAGGTGGCTACTATCGAAAATATAGAACGGTCCTCATTCTCGCCCGTAAAGGGTGACGTGTTCGGGGAGCGATACAGAATCGTTGGAACGATTGGCCGGGGTGGAATGGGAACTGTATTTGCGGTTGAAGATTTGAAGCTGGGAGGCTCGCTAAGAGCGGTAAAGGTTACGGTTCCACCGCCTGATGGAAGCGGCAGCTACATAGGTGAAGCCAATACCTTGATGAAGCTGAGTCATCCTCATCTACCGTTAATCATCGATTATTTTCCACCGAATGAGCAGGGCTATGAAGCCCTCGTAATGGATTATATTGACGGCCAAACGGTTGCCGACTATTATGTTAAGCCATACGGTGGCTTTACCTTTGCGCAAATAATCCATATCGGCTTGCAGCTTTGTTCTGCGCTCATTTATTTACATGGTCAGATGCCGCCAATCATTCATCGGGATTTGAAGCCGTCAAATGTGATGATTGACAGCAAAGGATATGTGAAGCTAATCGACTTAGGCATTTCGCGTCAATATAAGCTGGGACAGCTGCAAGATACCGTACAGCTTGGGACGGTCGGCTATGCTGCGCCTGAGCAGGAGGGTGCCGGACAAAGCGACGCCAGAACGGATATTTATGGACTTGGCGGGCTGTTCTATTATATGGCAAGCGGAGGCAAGGCATATCTCAGAAATGATGCTAACATCAGCGGCAAGGATCCATTCGTTCATTTACAGACCGACATCCCGCATTCGTTTAAAAATATTCTTAGGCAAATGCTTCAGTCAAACCCGCAGCACAGATATCGTTCCATGGTTGATGTAGAGTCTGCCCTCAAGTCATTAGAGCGAAGGTTGACGCGGGAACAGGGGGAGGGACCAGCAACGGCAAGGTCACAAATCATTCGTTCAAAGCAATTATGTGCCAGTGTTATATCGCTTTCACCCGGTGCTGGAGCAACCCTTGTTTCTCTGACATTAGCGGCTTTATTAGGGCGGCGCGGCGTATCGGTTGCAGCCGCTGAGTACAGCGGTTTGAGACCTGAATGGCATGCGTTGCTCATGCAACGGGCTAGAAGGACATCGTACGAACAGAATGAAGGAGCTTTTGACGAACGGTATATAAGATACAAACAGCCGGATAGTCTGGTAAGCTGGTTTACTCTTCATCCGGAACAATTGGCAAACGTAGAACCTGATGACTATAAATTTGAACAGATGCTGCGTCATGCCGGAGCTGCAATTGACCTTATTGATTTATCAGCAAAATGGGACGAGCCGCTTTCGTTTCAGCTTCTCAGACAATCCCGCTTTGTTTTTGTCGTAGGAGATCCGTCTGTCACCAAGTGGCAGGCAAGAGATTTTCGGAAGCTGGATGCGTTAGAGCAGGAGCTGCAAGGAACTGGTGGTTCGATGGTTTGGATTGCCAATAAAGATATCCGTTTTTCAGGACGAAGCGAATGGTTGTCGCTATTTCCGATGCCGCCGGCCGCTGCTATTCCGTTACTGCCCCAGGAAGCCATAATGAACGCACAATGGAACGGTCGGTGGTTCATGGGCGAAACCGGGTTGAATCAACGGCTGAACCGGGCGTTGGAGCCTATTTTTACACTGCTTTACAATGAAATTAACACACATTAACTTTGTATGTGGTACAATAATACGGGTGAAAACGGCAAAATTGTTAAGCCATATTATTGAGGATGCATGAATGGAGTTTAAAAAGACATGAGTTTGTTAACAGTAGAGCAATTATCACATACGTTTGGCGATCGCGTTTTGTTTAGAAATGTATCGTTCCGTTTGCTTGCAGGCGAGCACGTAGGTCTGGTTGGCGCGAATGGGACAGGCAAGTCGACGCTAATGAACATTTTGACAGGCAAGCTGTTGAAAGACGAAGGAAAAGCAGAATGGACGCCACGCGTCCGTTACGGATATTTGGATCAACACACGAAGCTCGAAGCAGGCAAAACGATCCGTGATGTGCTGAAAGATGCATTTGCACCGATGCTCGTATTAGAGCAGGAGCTGAATGATATCGCGATGCAAATGGGTGATGCAGATCCCGATACGCTCGACCAGCTGCTGGTGCGTATGGGAGAAATTCAAGAAGAGCTGGATATCGGCGACTTCTATTTGATTGATGTGAAAGTCGAGGAAATGGCTAACGGCTTAGGTCTTAGTGCCATTGGTCTCGATCGCGACGTAACGGCGTTAAGCGGGGGACAGCGGACGAAGGTGCTGCTCGCGAAGCTATTGCTTGAGAAGCCGACCGTATTGCTGCTAGACGAGCCGACGAACTATTTGGACGAGGAGCACGTTAACTGGCTGACGAATTACTTGAAAAATTATCCGTATGCATTCATTCTCATCTCCCATGAAACGGGTTTTATGAACCAGGTCGTCGACGTTATTTATCATCTGGAGTTTACGAAGCTGACTCGTTATTCCGCTAACTATGAGAAGTTTCTGGAAATGGCGGATTTGAACAAGGCACAGCATATTGATGCTTATGAGAAACAGCAGGATTATATTAAGAAACAAGAAGACTTCATTCAACGGAACAAAGCGCGGGCTTCCACTTCCGGCCGTGCGAAGAGCCGTGAGAAGCAGCTTGATCGCATCGATCGCATTGACCGCCCGGAAGAAGCGGCAAAACCGACGTTCATCTTTAAAGAGTCCAGAACGAGCGGGAAAACGGTGTTTGAGGCTGAGGGTATGGTCATCGGTTACAATAAGCCATTGCTGCCGAAGATGAACGTGCTTATCGAGCGCGGGGATAAAATTGCGATCGTCGGTTGCAACGGTGTCGGTAAATCTACGCTTTTAAAAACAATTCTTGGTGTTATTCCGCCGCTTGACGGCAACGTTTACCGTGGCGATTATTTGAATCCGGCTTACTTCGAGCAGGAAGCAAAAGCGCCGACGATGACACCTCTTGACGACGTTTGGAACGAATTCTCATTTATGAATCAGCATGAGGTGCGTGCTGCGCTTGCGCGCTGCGGACTGAAAAACGAGCACATTACCCGTGCGCTTAATCAATTGAGCGGCGGCGAGCAGGCGAAGGTGCGAATCTGTAAGCTGATGATGCGTGAAAGCAACTGGATTTTATTCGATGAGCCGACAAACCACTTGGATATCGTTGCGAAAGCAGAGCTTAAGCGTGCGCTGCAAGCATTCAAAGGTACTGTTGTACTTGTATCACATGAACCTGATTTTTATGAGGATTGGGTAACAAAGATTTGGGATGTTGAAGCTTGGTCGATGCAAAACTAGGGGTGAATTCAGGATGAATAGGCGGGCCTTCGGTTTGGGTGCGTTATGGGAGGTGTTCTGGGCAGCAAGCAAGCTCGGACTCACCTCATTCGGCGGACCTATTGCTCATATCGGTTATTTTCGTGACGAATATGTTGTACGCAGGCAGTGGCTATCCGATCGGGCGTTTGCCGATTTGGTAGCGTTGTGCCAGTTTCTTCCCGGACCTGCCAGCAGCCAGCTTGGAATGGCTATTGGTGCCAAACGTGCCGGAATCATCGGCGCTATTGCAGCATGGATAGGCTTTACATTCCCTTCGGCGCTGCTGATGATTGCATTTGCATTTAGTGCAGATACGTTGTCTTTGGCAGGAGCGGGCTGGCTTCAGGGCTTGAAGCTGGCAGCAGTTGCAATTGTCGCGCAGGCTGTTTGGAGCATGGCACGTTCCCTAGCCCCGGATCGCTCACGCGCCTCGCTGATGTTCGGCTCAGCTTGCATGGCCATTTTAGTGCCGAATATGTGGGGACAGCTGCTTCCGCTTCTAATAAGTGCAGTTATTGGAATAACGTTGCTTAAGCCGCAGACGGAGAAGGAGCAACCGGCAGAACAACAGGATGATAAGCATCCTGTAGGACGCATTTCCGCCGCAGTCATGCTCGTTATATTTTTCTTGCTGCTTATCCTATTGCCTATAGCTGGCACTTGGACAGGATCACCGGTCTTATCGATGGTTGACAGCATATATCGGGCCGGTTCTCTCGTATTTGGCGGCGGACACGTCGTCTTGCCTATGCTGGAGGTTGAGTTTCTTGGCAGCGGCGAGCTAAAGCTTACGAATGATCAGTTTATGGCCGGTTACGGAGCGGTGCAGGCAGTGCCTGGGCCATTGTTTACCTTCGCAGCCTATATAGGTGCGGCTCTGCAAACGGGACCGATGCGAATCGGGTATGCCTTAATTGCGCTTATAGCTATTTTCTTACCTTCGTTTCTTTTGTTAATCGGCACTTTGCCATTCTGGGATGCTCTGAAACGAAATCGTATTGCGCAAGCTGCGCTCAAAGGAGTCAATGCCGGTATCGTTGGTATTTTGCTGGCGGCCTTATACGATCCTATTTTTATCGATACGGTTACATCCTCTGAGCAGTTTGTTCTTGTACTGATTTTGTTTGCCTTTTCGCAATTATGGAAACGTCCTCCGTGGCAAACAGTCTTGCTCGCGGCTATCGCCGGTCTACTCTTCCTGTAGATCGGCTTGCTTGCATTTGTGAAACAGCTTCATTATGATAAAATCAACCGCTCTTGCAAGAGTGTGTTGATAAATGAATATATAATCGACAACCGGAAGCAGGTGAACCTCAAAGATGAAAGAGCGAATTCTTGTCGTTGAAGACGAAGCGGGTATATCCCGTATTTTGCAGCTGGAACTGGAGCATGAGGGCTATACGGTCGGTACGGCCACTGATGGACGTAAGGGGTATGAAATGGCTTCTTCAGGTGATTGGGAGCTAGTACTTCTTGATGTCATGCTTCCAGAAATGAGCGGAATTGAAGTGCTGAGGTTGCTGCGTCAGGCAGGTAATCCGGTACCTATTATATTATTGACAGCACGGGATACTGTACCTGATAAAGTGAGCGGTTTCGAGCACGGCGCGAATGATTATATTACCAAACCGTTTGCGATGGAGGAGCTGCTGGCGCGGGTTCGTAACATTTTGCGCATATTTCAGCAGTATCCGCGTGAAGCGGAAGGTTCGGACATGATTAAAGTCGGCGATCTAACCATTGAGCTGCGGACGCGTAAAGTATTCCGTAAAGATATTGTTATTGAACTGACTCCGCGTGAATTTGAGCTGCTTGTCTATCTCGTCGAGAACAAAAATGAAGAAAAGTCGCGCGAAGACATTCTGTCTGAAGTGTGGGGTTATGATTTTATCGGCGAAACGAATTTGGTTGACGTTTACATCCGTTATTTGCGGCAAAAGCTGGACAAGGGCTATCGTCATAAGCTTATTCATACGGTGCGCGGTGTAGGTTATATGATAAAGGAGCCCGATGCATGACGCTGCGCAAACGGTTCACGCTTTTTACTATTTTTTGGCTAATCTTTATTCTCATTTTGTTTAATATTTTCGTCTATTTTTATGTGATAAAAATCACGACTGAAAGCGAAGAAGAAGTAATTGCCAATAAGGTCAATCTCATGCTTGAAAACCCCCGAATCCAGAGCGGCCGAGGACTAAATTCTCCGGATTTGCTGAATGAATATTACAATGTAAATGAAATGATCCGCATAATAGTTCCGAATAATAGAGTGGTTAACATCACGGGCTCCAACGAGCTGCTGCTGGAGCTGCCGGCAGCGTTCGAGCTCCAGCATCATACAGGGATGATTACGAAGGGCGGGGAGCGCATTTTGTTTATGCGTGTACCGCTTTATGAAGGCAACCGTGTCATTGGAATGCTTGAGGTTAACCGCATTTTGGACGAGCTCGACAACTATTTGCAAGTGCTGGTTGCTGCTTTAAGCGTAACGAGCGGCGGAGCCATTTTGTTCGCTATCTTTGGTACATATTGGTTCACATCCAGATTGACGGCGCCCATTCAGCAAATGGTTAATACAATGCGCGAAATCGATCGGAGCGGGAAGCTAAGGCAAATTGATTTGAACAGCCGTGAGGAATCGGCAGAATTATTGCAGCTTGTCCGCGCATTTAATCAAATGATCGAGCGGCTTGAACGTACTTTTGCTAAGCAGAAGCAATTCGTGGCCGATGCTTCACATGAGCTGAAAACGCCGCTGACTGTAATTAGCAGCTACGCCGGCATGCTGAGGCGTTGGGGGCGCGACGATGAAAACCTGCGCAATGAGGCTATTGAAGCAATCGATAAGGAAGCAAACCGTTTGCAAAATTTAACGAAGTCCATGCTAATGCTGGCAGAGGCTGAGCAAGAAGATTGGCTCAAGCAGGAGCTGTTCGACGTTGTTCAAGTAGTTGACGAGCTAGCTACGATGCTGCAGACCACCTTTGGACGACCGATTCGCGTTAAGGCGATGTCTAAGGTCGTCCGGATGGTAGGCGATAAGGATAAAATTAGACAACTGCTCGTTATATTGCTGGATAATGCAATCAAATATTCAAAGGACCCGATCGATGTCACCGTTACGCTGGTCAGGCATATTGTAAAAATTGAGGTCAAGGATAAAGGGATCGGGATCCCGGAAAATGAAATTCCGCATCTGTTTGAAAGATTCTATCGCGTAGATGGAGCCAGAAGCCGGACTACCGGTGGCGTTGGACTGGGATTGTCTATAGCAAAGCGTATCGTCGATTTGCATGAAGGCAAAGTTGACGTCTTCAGCTTGCCTGATCTAGGTACGACGATAACGCTGCAATTCAAGCAACGGAAACAATAGCATTTTTTAAAGGAGGGATGCAGATGAAGTTTCGTACAGCTGCTGTTCAATATAAGCTGACTGATATTAGCTCGTTTGATCAATTTGCCGGGCAAGTCAAGCATTATGTCCGCAATGCCTCGGAGTATGGCGTGCAATTTATTTTATTTCCCGAATTTATGACCACGCAATTGCTGTCAATCGGAGATGAGGAAGGCAATGCGCTGCCAATCGAGTGTTTGCCTGACTTTTCGCATGACTATTTGAAGTTATTTCGTACATTAGCAGCTGAATATGGGGTATATATTGTCGGTGGTACACATGTCGTTGAGGTCACTGATGGCAAGCTCCGTAATGCGGCGCATCTGTTCCATCCGGACGGGAAAATAGACGTTCAGCACAAAATCCATCTCACGCCGACCGAAGTAAGTGAATGGAACATGTCGCCGGGTGAGGGCATTGAAGTGTTCGAGACTACATTTGGCACGATTGCAATGTTAACCTGCTATGATATCGAATTCCCTGAGATCGTACGAATGGCGCGTGCTAAAGGAGCAGACGTTATTTTCTGTCCATCCTGCACGGACGATCGGCATGGGTTCTATCGCGTCCGCTATTGCTGTCATGCGAGAGCGGTTGAAAATCAAGTGTATATCGTAACGACGGGAACGGTCGGTGCGTTGCGCAAAGTCGATTTCATGCGGGCGAATTTTGGTCAAGCTGCCATCATAACTCCAAACGACATTCCATTCCCGCCAGCTGGTATTCTAAGTGAAGGCATTATAAATGATGATATGCTGGTCGTTGCAGATCTTGATCTGTCGCTGCTGGAGGATGTAAGAGCGAGAGGCTCGGTTACAACCTGGCGTGACCGCCGGACCGATTTGTATCCGGATTGGAGCTAGCAATGCGCAAAGAAATATATTTGTTTGTTGACGGGAAACCGCAAAAGACCATCATACGCAATTATACCGAAGCTGATTTTGAAGCACTCATTGACGTTCAACGGGCAAGCTTTCCGCCGCCTTTTCCAGAAGAGCTGTGGTGGAACCCACAGCAGCTATCAGAGCATGTTTCGCGTTTCCCTGAAGGTACATTGTGCGCTGAAGTAGGAGGGCGTATGATTGGATCCATGACAGGGCTAATCGTCGATATGAACGATTATGGCCATTCGCACGATTGGCAAACGATAACTGATGGCGGCTATATCCGTAACCATAACAGAAACGGAGATACGTTATACGTTGTTGATATATGCGTTATGCCAGAATATCGCAAATCGGGAATCGGCAAATGGCTCATGCAAACGATGTATGAGACCGTAGTATTCGCAGGACTAAGCAGATTGCTAGGCGGGGGACGGATGCCAGGCTATTCGGAACATGCGCATGAGGTGTCGCCTGAAGTGTATTTGGAAAAAGTGCTGGAAGGTGAGTGGAAAGATCCCGTCATTACATTTCTGCTGCGTTGCGGCCGTATGCCGGTTGGATTAGCCCATAATTATTTGGAAGACGAGCAATCGCAAAACTGTGCGGTCATTATGGAATGGAGAAATCCATTTATATAAAGGAGAGATGCCATTATGTTAATCTATCATCGCATTTCATCGATTGAAGATCCCTATTTCAGCTCGCTGCATCAGCTGCTGCAAACGATTTTCCCGCCTGAAGAGGTGCTGGCTTATGAGCTGTGGAAGGAACCGCTTGAGGATCCAACCATTCATGTATACGTGGCGGTACATGAAGGTGAAGTCGTTGGATCAACCGAATATCGTTATTATCCTGAACTGCGCGTGGCGATGACTGACTTTACGATAATCGCCAAGCCATCACTCGGTATTGGGCGGTTTCTGCTGCGAAATCGAGAGCGTGACCTGGAAAGACTCGCTGAACAATCGGGAACAACGCCAATCGGAATGTTTGCTGAGGTCTACGATCCTTATCGTGCGGAAGATCATGCGTTTGGAGGGGTATCTCCGATGAATCCGTATGTTCGCCGCGAGGTGCTGTCGCATGTCGGCTACAAACGGCTAAATCTCGCTTATGTTCACCCATCATGGGATCATGAAGGCGCGGCAGTATCAGAGCTGGACTTATGCTTTTTACCGAAGGATGAAGAGCAAGCAAGTATTGACGCTTCGCTCGTATCCGCGTTTCTCGAGGGCTATTATTCTGCATTGCCGAACAAACCGGAAGAGTGGCTTAATATGATGGAGAAGATTCGCGCTTCAGAGACGATCGAGCTGCTTCCGCTATGACGAGATTATTAATTAGAGGCACCGGGGACTCCATGGGGGTTCCGCGTGTCTACTGTGAGTGTACGGTTTGCGAAGAAGCCCGCATAACTAACGAAAACCGTCGTCTGCGCTCTTCCATGCAAATCGAAGATCCGGATGCGGGAACGATATGGATTGATTGCGGACCGGATTGGGCGAAACAAATGGAAGCCGCTAAGCTGCACACAGTAGATACGATGCTCATTACACACGCACACTTTGATCACATCGGCGGCTTAGTAGAATGGGCTGACACTTGCCGCTGGCTGAAAAAGCGGGGGATTGCTTACGCTCCCTCGGAAGTTATCAATGAAATTAATGAACGTTTTCCTTGGCTTCAAAATCAAATATCGTTTCATTCCTTCGATCAGCCTATTCAATTAGGTCAATGGATTGCTTCCAGCTGGCGCGTAAATCATGGCAAAAACGGCTATGCCTACGCGTTCCGGTTCGAACATACCATTAACGGTTATAAGTGGGCATATTGTTCCGATTCAATCGGTTTGACGGAGCAGCAGCAGGAGCCCTTATACGGCCTTGATTTACTTGTATTTGGGACAAGTTTTTATCATGAGCCATTCGCTTATGAAACGAGGTCCGTTTATGATGTCCTTGAAGCAATCGAATTGACCGGGAAGTGGGAAGCAAAGCGCACGCTTCTTACTCATATGTCCCATGACATTGACTTCAGAAAATCATATGCGCTGCCGGAGAGAATGGAATTCGCTCGGACAGGGATGTCGATAACGATTTAATCTGCCGGTCTTAATGTCGGGCTTGACAGAGGACTTGTCTTTTTTGTATATTATTGGGGTAAGCTTCTTCAACGAAAAGGGGAAATTTTAATGATTAACGGTGTTCTTAACTCATAAATTGGATATGGTCAGATGAACGAAGGTCTTGCGGCTTACGTCCGGTGCATTTGTGTCGTGCGGCAAGGCTCTATTTAGTTATCTGACGCCAAGAGTTAAGGACATGAGGATTTCCGCCTGAATGCAATTCGACAGCGGCCCAATCACCGTGCTCTCGCAGCGCGGTTTTTTTATACTCTTTTTTCTGTTAACGAATTGCGTTAACGATGGAAGCGGTATTGGAGCATACGTCGAACATGACAGGAATGGAACGCGCCCGCGTTCTGTTCCTGTCTTTTTTTTATCCAAAATTAAGGAGGCAATAAGATGATCAATGCATCTTGGAGAAAATTAGAGTATGACAAAGTGAAGGAGCAAGTCAGTAGTTTTACTGTATCACCCGCGGGGCGGTTACTCGCTGAGCGGCTGGAGCCGAGTACAAAATACAGACAAATTGAGTCTTGGCTGCAGGAAACGGAGGAAGCTGCGGCATTGCTTGCAAGTGGTGCCAGCATCCCATTGTCAGCTATGGAAGGGATCGATCCTTTTCTGACATTGCTTGGTAAAGGGCGGGTTTATAACGAATCGGAGCTGGAGCAATTGTCTGTATGGCTTACCTCTGTCGTGCAAATGAAAAAGTATATGTACAGCAAACGCAGCATCGCACCGACTATAGCGGCTTATGCGGAGTCGATGTATGATTGTCCTCAGCTTCGGGATGAGCTGAACCGTTGTATACGGTACGGCTTAATTACAGACCAAGCAAGTGCTGATCTCGCTTTTATAAGAAGGCACATTTATGCTTCCGAAGATAAAATACAGCGAAAAATGGAGCATGCGCTGCATAAGTATCGCACGTCGCTGCAAGAGCCGGTTATTAGCAAACGGCGTGACCGGTTCGTGATAGCAGTGAAGCGTGAGCTGCGCAAGCAGGTGCCTGGTATGGTATGGGATGAATCGTCAAGCGGGCAGACGCTGTTCGTTGAACCCGTTGATGTTGCTGAGCTTCAAGTAGAACTGCAGCAGTGGAAGGCTGAGGAAGAGCGCGAGCGTACGGTCATTTTAGCGCGATTGTCGGAGCTGGCTGAATCTTTTTCTTTTGAACTGCATCGTAATGTGGAAGCGATGGCGTCGTTTGACTTCATAACAGCCCGGGCTAAGCTGTCCCGATCCTATGAAGGAAAACGAATTGAATTATTGGATCAGCCGGTTATCCGGCTCAAAGGAGCTCGCCATCCTTTGCTTGGGCAGGGAAGCGTTCCGCTAAATGTTGAGCTTGGCTATGGCTGGAAGCAGCTTATTATCACGGGTCCTAACACCGGCGGGAAAACAGTTACTTTAAAGACGATCGGATTGTTTGTGCTCATGCTGCAATCGGGCTTGCTTGTGCCCGCGGAGGAGGGAAGCGTTCTAGGCGTGTTCCAACATGTCATTGCCGATGTGGGTGATGGTCAAAGCTTGGAGCAGTCGCTGAGCACCTTTTCCTCTCACATTACAGTGCTGAACGAAATGCTTAAATATGCCAGTCCGAGAGCATTGCTGCTGCTGGATGAGCTTGCGGCAGGGACAGATCCTTCTGAAGGAATAGCGCTTTCAATCGCATTGCTTGAACAATTGCTGAAACGAGGGGCATTAGCTGCAGCAACAACCCATTTTAATGAAATCAAATCATTTGCCGCCCGAACGGCAGGCTGTCAAAACGCAAAAATGGCATTTGATTCAGAAACATTAAAGCCGCTTTACCGTTTAGAAATTGGTGAAGCTGGGGACAGCCATGCATTCGCGATCGCGCGGAGATTCGGTTTGCCGGAAGAGGTTCTGCAGCGTGCGGAGCAGCTTCTAGTGCGTAAGCAAGAGACGACTATAAAACCAGAGTTAATGAAGCTGCCGTTAGTAAACACTGAAGTGAATGAACAAACGAAGAAGCTTAACGATACCGGCGAAGCCGTAAAACCAAAAGCTAAACCGTTTCAGAAGGGAGACGCGGTTTGGATTTATCCGTTAAAGAGAATCGGAGTGGTATTTCGACCTGCAGATGAGCGGGGCAATGTTGTTGTGCAGGTGCAGGGCCAGAAGCTCACCTTTAACCATAAACGGATCAAGCTATATATCGCCAAAACAAAATTGTATCCTGACGAGCAATATGATTTGGATATCGTATTTGAAACGAAGCAAAATAGAAAAGCACGCAAGCTGATGAACCGTAAGCATGTAGAAGGGCTTTCCATCGTTACACCTGAGGAAGACATTTATAAGTAATATCAAAAAAAGCCGGGGTTCATGAACCTCGGCTCTTTGCTTATATGAAGGATTTCTAGTCCCGGCTTTGGATAATCAGGAGCAGCCCCTCGCTTAATTGGATCGTTCCGGTGGGAGCAGTCAACACATTGCTAATCCCTAGCGATTGGCCAATCGTCAATGCTGCATCGGTCAGCGGATATTGAAAACCTGTTAATGTAATCCCTTTTACTTGCATGGTAAGCGGCAGCAGTGAAACGTTAGGATAACCTTGTTTTTGAATCATGATTTGCTCAGTTGCCAGTGTAATTTTGTTATGTTCGTCAATAATAGTTGCGCGAACGTTTTGCTTTGCCGCGAGAGCAAGCAGATGAACGTTGGCGAGTGAATGATCGAATCGAGTGCCTAGTGCACCGAGCAGTACTAGTTCAGATGGCTGCATATCGAGTGAAAGTCTTACAGCCATTTCGGTATCTGTGTAATCCTTGTCGACCGGATCGCAAGCTATTGTCTGTCCGCTGCTGCTGCGGATGATGGCCAGCTCTTCCGCAGAGACCGAGTCGAAGTCGCCGATCGCAATATCCGGCCGCAGCCCTTGCGAAATAAGAAAGCGTGCGCCGCTGTCAGCTCCAATGAGCAAATCGCCGGCTTTTATATGTTCAAGAGCCCAAGCGCCGAGCTGGCCGCCCGTGCAGATGACGATGCGAGGTTGCATGAAGTGTCGTCCTTTCATATAGGAAAATCATATAATACCAAGTATATAGCCTTTTGTTACTTAAAAACTAGAGTAAACCGATAAGCGACTTATATTGCGCTCGGAATAGCGCGAAATTTGTCGTTGCGAAACCGTATGCTCCCAGCTAAAATGGGGAAGGAAAGTACCGATGACTAAGGTCGGTGCATGGGACGGGAAGCGAGGAATAAAAGCGGTGAATATGGACATTTTTGGAATCTTCAGTATTATTGGCACGATTGCTTTCGCGGTCAGCGGAGCGATTGTGGCAATGGAGGAGGAATACGATATTTTGGGCGTATTCGTACTCGGCTTGGTAACGGCATTCGGCGGCGGGGTCGTCCGAAACCTGTTGATCGGTATGCCGGTCACGTCGCTTTGGAGCCAAGGCTATTTGCTCAAAATAGCAATTATCGCTATGACGATCGCCTTCGTGCTGCCTGTCGTATGGATTCAGCGGTGGCGGCGCAGCGAAGCCTTTTTCGATGCCATCGGCTTGTCGGCATTTGCGATTCAAGGGGCGCTTTATGCGACACAAATGAAGCATCCGCTCAGTGCGGTGCTTGTTGCTGCGATGCTTACGGGAATTGGCGGCGGTATAATCCGGGACGTGCTTGCCGGGCGGAAGCCTCTTGTCCTGAAGGATGAAATTTATGCCGTGTGGGCTATGCTTGCGGGACTCGCAATTGGTCTTGGCTGGTTTAAATCGACTTTAGAGCTGCTGTTTTTATTTGTCGTTATTATTAGTTTCCGGATGCTGTCGGTCTATTACAAGTGGAAACTTCCGCGCCGCTCGCTCAAGATAGCAGCAGCTGAACCGCGGCAGAAAGGAGGCGTGCAATGAAAGCTCGCATATTGTTCGTTTGTCTAGGCAACATTTGCCGTTCACCGATGGCGGAAGCCGTTATGCGTCATCAAGTGGAGCAAGCCGGCTTGTCTCACCGTATCGAAGTGGATTCAGCAGGAACTGGCGATTGGCATCTGGGCCATCCCCCGCATGAGGGGACTCGTAAGCAATTAGATCAGCACCGTATTTCTCATCAAGGGATGAAGGCGCGTTTAGTTATTTCCGATGATTTCGAATCTTTCGATTATATCGTATGTATGGATACGAACAACCTGCGCGATGTTCGTAAACTGCTAAATGATGCAGGAGGAGCGAAGCGGGAGGGTGACGGCTCGCAAAAGCAGCTGTTTACCTTTATGGAGCTTCTTCCGGACAAAGCGATGGCAGATGTGCCTGACCCATACTACGACGGTAATTTCTCGTTTGTCTATGAGCTTGTAGACAATGGCTGCAAGGAGCTGCTGAAGCGGGTCCAATCAGATTTGGATATGAATTAATCAAATGTAAAAAAAGCTGTCCCGGTTCATGGCTTGAACCTGTCGGGCAGCTTTTTTCGTATTTTTGGAGCTATTCAACCTCAATGAAATAGGAGAGCGCTTGACCGAGTTCTTTTTGCCAAAACCCCCATTGGTGCTTTCCATCTTTCTCTTCATAAAAGAGTATCGCCTGCTTCAGCTCAAGCAGAGCTTTTGCATTCCGGTTCAGCGCGACGAAATCAAATACTCCTCGATCCGTTTCATAAGCATCTTCTTGCAGGCCGACAATCATATAGACGGTAAGCCAGCTGAGGTCGCCTGCCGCAGAGATGATGTTTTGCGAAATGCCGTAATAAGCACCGGATAAAGACATTACACGCGTGAACAAATGAGGATATGTCAGAGCCAAATGTAGTGAAACCGATCCGCCGAGCGAATCCCCCGCAAGCAGCCTGTGTTCAGGCTCCCGTCTTACAGAATAACGTTCCTCTACAAACGGGAGAAGCTCCTCTGCGAAGAAACGGATGTAATTGGCATGTCTGTCGCCATCCGGCGCATACTCCGCCGTCCGCAGCTTCTTGTCGACATCGACGCCGACAATAATAAAGGGCTCCAGACCTTCGTCCAAAATTAACCGGGTTGCCGTTGTCGCAATCCGGCCGAAATTGAAGAAGTCTTCGCCGTCTTGGCAATAGACGACAGGGTAGCTAAGCACCTCGTTATAGCCTGGCGGCAAAAAGATGCGCAAGTTGCGCGATTGCTCCGGCAGCAGACTGCTAGGCACGGATTCTTTTACAATTGTACGTTTTAAATATCGCTCATCCGTCATTTCTTTATCTCCTAACGTTTTGAATTATTGAATGGAAAGCTGCTGTTGTGGGTAAACAATAGAAAGGTAATCCTGGGAATCGCATCTAATTCTGTTTTGTTGTATTATGCTGTTATAGTGATAATATAAGTCTGTAGCATATACAATTTCTTAATAGAATGATGAGAATCGGCGAAAAAACAACGGTTTTTTTGTTTTTTGCTTTGACCATTTTCATTAAACAGGTTTATAATAATTCTATAACAGAGGTAAACGATTTTCAAATATTTCGATTGAGGTGAGCGTTCAAAATGAGCAAATTGCCATACGAAGTTCAAACGGAACCGGTTACACCGCTATCCGTCTTGTCCCTTGACGGTGAAGTTGTTAATCCGGACTTAATGCCGGCACTGACTGATGAACAATTAAAAGAAGTAATGTACCGCATGGTATTTACCCGTACCTGGGATGAGCGGGCAGTTAACCTTGGTCGCCAAGGCAGACTTGGCTTCTACGCTCCGGTATCCGGGCAGGAAGCATCGATGATCGGAAGCGAATACGCGCTTAATAAAGACGATTTTATTTGCCCGGGCTACCGTGATATGCCGCAGCTCGTATGGCATGGCTTGCCGCTTTACCAAGCTTTCCTTTACTCGCGCGGGCACCAGCACGGCGGACAAATTCCGCAAGACGTACACGTGCTTATGCCGCAAATTATTATCGGCGCTCAAATTTTGCACGCGACTGGCGTAGCAATGGCGTTTAAGAAAAAGAATGAAAAGCGCGTAGCAATTACGTATACAGGCGATGGCGGTTCGTCAGAAGGCGACTTCTACGAAGGTATGAACTTCGCTGGAGTTTATAAACTGCCTGTCATTTACGCTGTTCAAAACAACGGCTATGCGATTACAACTCCTTTTGCCAAGCAAACCGCTGCATTATCGATTGCACACAAAGCGGTTGCTGCCGGTATCCGCGGAATTCAAGTAGACGGCATGGACGTGCTTGCTGTCATTAAAGCCGTTCAAGAAGCTGCTGAACGCGGCCGCAACGGCGAAGGCGCAACTTTGATCGAGATGCTAACATACCGTTTCCGTCCGCACTCGATGGCGGATGATGCGACTAAATATCGTACAAAAGAAGAAGAAGCCGAGTGGGCGCTTAAGGATCCGCTTGTTCGTTTCGGCAAATATTTGGAGAAAAAAGGCCTCTGGACGGAAGAAGATACGAACCGCGTGAAGGAAGAAGCGAAAGCAACTGTAAACGAGCACATCAAGAAAGCTGAAGCGGTTGAGAAAATGACTGTCGCAGGCTTGATCGATTCGATGTTCGAAACGACACCGCAGTATCTGGAAGAGCAAAAGGCCGATTTTCAATAGTAGAGGAGGATCAGACGATCATGGCTCAAATGAATATGTTGGAAGCGATTCGCGATGCGATGCGCATAGAACTTAAACGTGATTCGAACGTGCTCATCTTCGGTGAGGACGCAGGTAAGGTCGGCGGAGTGTTCCGTGTGACAGAAGGTTTGCAGGAAGAGTTTGGCGAAGATCGCGTATTCGATACGCCGCTTGCTGAATCGGCTATCGCTGGTATGGCAGTAGGGATGGGTATTCAAGGCTTCCGTCCGATCGCAGAAATCCAGTTTGTCGGTTTTATCTTCGAAGCGCTTGATCAAATGTTTATTCAAGCGGCTCGTATGCGTTACCGCTCAGGCGGACGCTATAATTCGCCAATCGTATTCCGTACGCCATTTGGCGGAGGCGTCAAAGCGGCTGAGCTTCATACCGATTCTCTTGAAGGTCTTGCGATTCAAACTCCTGGTATTAAAGTAATCATCCCTTCGAATCCTTACGATGCAAAAGGTTTGATGATTTCCGCAATCCGTGACAATGACCCTGTATTTTTCATGGAGCATTTGAACCTGTACCGCGCGTTCAAGGCAGATGTGCCTGAAGGTGAGTACACGGTCGAGATCGGCAAAGCTAACGTTGTTCGCGAAGGTAGCGACGTAACGATTATTGCTTACGGCTTGATGGTTCACACCGCTGTGAAAGCAGCGGAAGAGCTGGAGAAAACAGGCGTAAAGGCAGAGGTAATCGATCTTCGTACCCTGCTTCCGCTAGATATCGATACCATTGTAGCTTCGATTCAAAAAACGAACAGGGCAATCGTTGTTCAAGAAGCTCAAAAGACATCCGGCGTTGCAGCTGAAGTTATCGCTCAAATTAATGAAAAAGCAATTTTGCACCTGGAAGCGCCAGTGCTTCGCGTTGCCGGACCGGATACCGTATATCCGTTTGCTCAAATAGAGGATGCGTGGCTTCCTTCCGTAGCTCGTATCTCGGCGGCAGTACAAAAAGTACTGAACTTTTAAAGGAGGTTACAAGCGGTGGCTAAATTCGAATATCGTTTCCCGGAGCTGGGCGAAGGTTTGCACGAAGGCGAAATTATTAAAGTGCTAATCAAAGTCGGCGACACGGTTACAGATGATGATATTATTATGGAAGTTCAAAACGACAAAGCGATCGTTGAGGTGCCTTGCCCGGTAAACGGTAAAGTGCTTGAAGTGCTTGTGAAGGACGGCCAAGTGTGCCACGTTGGCGAAATCGTTGCAATCATTGACGCTGAAGGCGAACTGCCAGAGCAAGCTGCACCTGCTGCTGAAGCGCCAAAAGCGGAGGCGCCTGCGGCAGCTGCACCGGCTGCGGCTCCAGAAGCACCTGCTGCGCCTGCAGCGCAAGCGGCTGCACCGACGGCTGCGGCTGCTCCAAAAGCAACAGGCGGTCTAGTTCTTGCAACACCGAGCGTTCGCAAATTCGCTCGCGAGAAGGGCGTTGACCTGACGCAAGTGGGCGGAACAGGCAAGAACGGCCGGATCACACGAGACGATGTAACCGGTTTTGGCGGCGCGCCGGCAGCAGTTGCGGCTGATACTGCAGCTCCTGCAGCAGTTGAACAACAGGATAACGCAGCGAAGGTCGCTGGAGAAGCAAAAGCCGCGCCTGTAACAGCTGGAACTGCTTACCGTCCGGAAGAGCGCGTACCATTCAAAGGCATTCGCAAAATCATCGCAAATGCGATGACCAAGTCTGTATATACTGCTCCACACGTTACCATCATGGACGAAGTAGATGTTACTGAGCTTGTTGCGCTTCGTGCGAAATATAAGCCTTATGCCGAGAAAAAAGGCTCCAAGCTTACGTACTTGCCGTTCATCGTGAAAGCACTCGTGGCAGCATGCCGTGAGTTCCCGATCTTGAACGCAACGCTTGACGAGGCTAACCAAGAAATCGTACTGCGCAAGTATTACAACATCGGTATCGCGACTGATACGGATAACGGTCTGATCGTACCGGTTATTGAGGATGCTGATCGTAAAAATCTGTTCAAAATTGCGGATTCGATTCGTGATCTGGCTGCTCGCGGACGTGACGGCAAGCTTGCCGCAAACGAATTGAAAGGCAGCACCATTTCAATTTCTAACATTGGTTCTGCAGGCGGTATGTTCTTCACTCCGGTTATCAACTTCCCAGAGGTTGCGATTCTTGGAACAGGCAGAATTACGGAGAAAGCGATCGTGCGTAATGGTGAAATCGTTGCGGCGCCTGTCATGGCTCTTTCACTCAGCTTCGATCACCGCTTAATCGACGGTGCTACGGCACAAAACTTTATGAATTACATCAAAACACTTCTGGGCCAACCGGAATTGTTCATAATGGAGGTATAAGACATGGTCGTAGGTGATGCTTCCCTTGATATTGACACTCTAGTCATTGGTGCGGGCCCAGGCGGTTATGTAGCAGCGATTCGCGCTGCGCAGCTTGGCCAAAACGTACTTATCGTAGATAAAGAATATGTAGGCGGCGTATGCTTGAACGTAGGCTGTATCCCTTCGAAGGCGCTTATTTCCGCGTCGCATCAATATGAGTCGATCAGCCACGCTTCTGCTTTCGGTATCGAAGTAGGCGAAGCGAAGGTCGACTTCAGCAAGGTGCAAGAATTCAAGAACGGTATCGTTAAGAAATTGACAGGCGGCGTTGCTTCCCTATTGAAAGCAAACAAAGTCCAATATTTCCAAGGCGAAGTCATGTTCATTAACGAAAACGAAGCGCGTGTATTCAACGATCAGGAAGCACCGCGCTACCGTTTCAAAAACTGCATCATCGCTACCGGTTCCCGTCCAATCGAGCTGAAGGCTTTCCCTTACGGCGGCCGTATCGTTTCGTCGACAGGCGCATTGTCCTTGCCTGAAATTCCGAAGAGCCTCGTCGTTATCGGCGGCGGTTATATCGGTATCGAGCTTGGTCAAATGTATTCGAAATTCGGAACAAAAGTAACGGTAATCGAAGGCTCCGACGCTATTTTGCCTGGTTTTGACAAGGATATGTCCTCGATCGTTGCGAAGAAGCTGAAGAGCACGAATGTTGACATCGTTACCGGCGCCCAAGCAAAGAGCGCTGAGCAAACAGATAAAGACGTAACTGTAACCTATACAGTCGGCGACAAAGAAGAAAAAGTAACGGCAGACTACTTGCTCGTAACGGTTGGACGCCGTCCAAACACCGATGGCGAACTTGGTCTTGACCTTATCAACATTAAAATGACCGATCGCGGTCTCGTTGAGGTTGATGAGCAATGCCGTACGAACATTCCGCATATTTATGCGATTGGCGATATCATTGCCGGACCTGCGCTTGCGCACAAAGCCATGTACGAAGGCCGTGTTGCTGCTGAAGCGATTTCCGGTCAACCAAGCGTTATTGACTACAAATGCGTGCCTGCTGTCTGCTTCTCCGATCCTGAATGCGCAAGCGTTGGCTTGAGCGAGAAGGAATCGAAGGACAAAGGCCATAATGTAAAGGTCGGCAAATTCCCGTTCGCTATTAACGGACGCGCAATGTCGCTGAACGCAAATGAAGGCTTCGTCAAACTTGTATCTGATGCAGATTCCGGTCTTGTATTGGGTGCGCAAATTATCGGTCTGGAAGCTTCCAATATGATTGCTGAGCTTGCTCTTGCAATTGAAATGGGTGCTACGCTTGAGGATATCGCGCTAACGATCCATGCGCATCCTACTCTTGGTGAGATCGTGCTTGATGCAGCGGAAGTCGCGCTCGGCCACCCAATCCACACATTTATTAAATAAAACGGTTCTAAACGATCCGGTTTATGTTAGAAGAGGTCACGCGGCTTATCCAGCCGACGGGGCCTCTTTGCGCATCGTGAGCTTATATATGATGAAGGTACAGAGGGAGCGTATATCGACATGGAACAGATGGCTAAACCTACAAGCCAATCCAAGACCTTGATGACACAGCTTATTTTTCCGCTTGACACGAACCATCACGATACGATGTTTGGCGGGAAGCTAATGGAATATATGGATAAAGTAGCCGCGATAGCAGCGATGAGGCATGCCCGTATGCAGGTCGTAACGGCATCGACGGATAACTTAGATTTTTTGGCGCCGATCCGGGTTGGGGAAGTCATTGAGGTTGAAGCGTTTGTCACGTGGACGAATCGAAGCTCTATGGAAATTTACGTTTCTGTCCATTCGGAAAATTTATATAGTGGCGACCGCAAAACGACGGTAACCGCATTTTTTACATTCGTAGCACTTGATCAGTATGGCAAGCCTGCTCCGGTACCGTCCGTCATGCCTGAGACCGAAGAAGAAAAACAGCTTCACGCAACGGCACCTGACCGGCATAAGCTAAGAAAGAAACGAAAGCAGGACAGAATTTAAAGTTAATGATATAATAGGTGTTATTTGTCGATTTTTGTTTCTCGATAGGGGGCAATGCCGGAATGAGCAACAGCGAGCAATCCTATTTGCAATTGTTAAAATATGTTTTGGAGAATGGCACGAAAAAAGAGGACCGTACCGGTACAGGCACGATCTCTACTTTTGGTTATCAGATGCGCTTTGATTTAAACGAAGGATTTCCGTTGATTACGACGAAACGGGTTCCCTTTCGGCTGATTGCCAGCGAGCTGATCTGGTTTATTCAAGGCGATACGAACATTCGTTATCTTCTTCAGCACAATAATAATATATGGAATGAATGGGCATTTAAAAGATGGGTGGAAAGTGCAGCCTATACGGGCCCTGACATGACGAACTTCGGTTTGCGCTCTCAATCGGACGCTGCTTTTCAATCTGCTTACGAGGAGCAAATGGAGCTCTTTAAACAACGGATTCTAAATGATGAGCTATTCGCAGCTGAATATGGCGAGCTCGGCGATGTATACGGTAAGCAATGGCGTCAGTGGAAAACGTCGCAAGGCGAATCGATTGATCAGCTGAAGGATGTCATTGATACGATCAAGCGAAATCCCGATTCAAGAAGGTTAATCGTCTCGGCTTGGAATCCGGAAGACGTACCTGGCATGGCGTTGCCGCCCTGCCATACGATGTTCCAGTTTTATGTGACAAACGGTAAGCTCTCCTGCCAACTGTACCAACGGAGCGCTGATATTTTCCTGGGTATCCCGTTTAATATCGCGAGTTATGCGCTGTTAACGCATATGGTCGCTCATGAGTGCGGACTAGAGGCAGGAGAATTTATCCATACGCTTGGCGATGCGCATATTTATACAAATCATATGGATCAAATTAAGATCCAGCTTAGCCGAGAGCCGAAGCCATTACCGCAATTGAAGATTAATCCGGACAAAAAGTCGATATTCGACTTTGACGTTGCTGATCTGGCTATTGATCACTATGAGCCGCATCCTACTATTAAAGCTCCAGTCGCGGTATAACAGAAGCAGCATATCTATTGAGAGGTGCGGATTTATATATCTATTACAATGATCGCCGCGATGGACCGCAACAGAACGATTGGTATCGGCAACAAAATGCCGTGGCGCCTGCCGGCGGAGATGGCCTATTTTACGAAAATGACGACAGGCAAAACGGTATTAATGGGCCGCAAAACGTTTGAATCGCTTAGAAAGCCGCTCAAGGACCGGAGAAATGTCGTTTTAACGCGTCAGGAGCTTTTTCATCCCGAAGGCTGCGAGGTCGTACATTCCCTGCAGGAAGCACTTGAGCTGTGTAAAGAGGATGAGCTCATGGTAATGGGCGGGGCAGATATTTATGCTCAATTTATGCCATATGCGGATACATTGCTATTAACGGCTGTTGATGCAGAGATAGAAGGCGGCGATGCTTTCTTCCCGGTAGTTCCGGAAGCGGAATGGGAGCTCGTGGACAGCGAGAAAAGACAAAGCGATGAAAGGAATCCGTATGCTTTTACATTTCAAACGTTTAAACGGCGTTCGAATTGACGTACGGCCAAAGAAATGAATATTTGACGAACGATATGTTATAAAGTGCAAATGATTGTACGGATAATCCATTAACGACTTTAGTGCATGAATGCTAGGATGTTGTAAAATAGTTAACGAGTGCATTGTACAGATTTTTAGATTTTGAGAAAAGTTTGTTATTGAATATTTAATGGATTCCCGATATAGTTTTAAAGAGAATCGTACCAATGGTAACGGGAAATATGGATGGAGGAAAGAGCGATCATGTCTACACCTACTGGTTTTATGGAATATCAGCGCGAACTGCCGGCCGATCGCGACCCGCTGGAGCGTATTAAGGATTGGCAAGAATTTCATAAGCATTTTTCGGAAGAGCAGCTTAAAACGCAAGGCGCTCGCTGCATGGACTGCGGAACGCCTTATTGTCATACAGGCATGGAGCTTGGCGGTTCGGTATCAGGCTGTCCGGTCAACAATTTAATTCCGGAATGGAATAACCTGATCTATCGCGGGTTGTGGCGCGAAGCGCTCGACCGTCTGCATAAAACGAACAACTTCCCTGAGTTTACGGGCCGCGTTTGTCCTGCGCCGTGCGAGGGTTCTTGTACCGTTGGTTTAATCGGCGATGCGGTTACGATCAAAACGATCGAACAAGCTATCATTGACCGCGGATTTGAGGAGGGCTGGGTTGTTCCGCAGCCACCGAAAGTACGTACAGGCAAACGGGTAGCTGTTGTTGGCTCTGGTCCAGCCGGTATGGCTACCGCTGCGCAATTGAACAAAGCAGGGCATACGGTAACGGTTTACGAGCGTGCTGACCGCATTGGCGGTTTGCTGACTTACGGTATTCCTACAATGAAGCTTGAGAAGCATGTCGTTCAGCGCCGCGTTGATTTGCTGGCTGCTGAGGGCGTTGAATTTGTAATTAACACGGAAATTGGCAAAGACATTACTGCAAACGAGCTTGTAGAGAACTTCGACGCAGTCGTGCTTTGCGGCGGTTCGACAAGAGCTCGCGACGTTGAAATTGAAGGCCGTGATTTGAATGGCGTTCACATGGCGATGGACTACTTGAACGGCACGATCAAGAGCTATCTGGATTCCAATCTGGAAGACGGAAACTACATTTCGGCTAAAGACAAAGACGTTATCGTCATTGGCGGCGGCGATACAGGTACGGACTGCGTAGCGACTGCTTTGCGTCATGGCTGCAAGTCGGTTACACAATTCGGTACTCATGCTAAGGCTCCGCTTGAGCGTGACAACGTGAATAATCCTTGGCCGCAGTTCCCGAACGTGTACACGCTCGATTATGCGCAAGAGGAAGCGAAAGCGTTATTTGGCGAAGATCCTCGAGCTTTCTCCGTACTGACGAAGAAATTTGTCGGCGACGGCAACGGAAATTTAAAAGAGCTTCACACCGTTCAAATAGAGCGTACAGTTGATGAGACTGGCCGTAAAATATACAGCGAAATTCCTGGAACGGAAAAGGTTTGGCCTGCAGATCTTGTCTTTATTGCGGTAGGCTTTGAAGGTCCTGAGAACACGCTGATCGAGCAGCTTGGTCTTGCGCAAGATCGCCGCACGAATGTAAAAGCCGCATACGGCAAATATACGACAAACGTAGACAAAGTATTTGCTGCGGGCGATATGCGCCGTGGACAAAGCTTAGTGGTATGGGCAATTAATGAAGGCCGCGAAGCTGCGCGTGAGGTAGATAAATATTTGATGGGCTCTTCGATGCTTCCTTAATGGACATCGAATGCGTTATTGAAATATAGCCGAATAAGCTTGAAGAAAAGCGCCCTTGGGCGCTTTTCTTGCTGACGGAAGGTATTCAACTTTTGATGGGAGGAAGCAGCAAATGATCAAGTATGGGCTAGACCGGATAACTGAGTTAAAGTTTCGTTCCTTTCAACCTGTAATCGAACGCAGAGACGAGCAGTGGGTGGACATTACGCTTCGTTTCGAGCTTGCCCCGGAGAGTGAAGCGCCAGAGGATTTGATTGATTTAACAGCGCTCGTTATTTGCACGATAGACGGTACAATCGTACAAATGGTGCCGCATGATGAAGGCTGCGATTGCGAATATCAGTTTACAGTAAGCGAGAAGGAACAAATTGCAGCATTTATTATGCAGCCCCGCATTCAAGCTGATATTCAGAAAGTAAGCTCACCATCCTAAGGAAAGTTGTGGTAAAATCGGTTTTGAGATGACGTAAAGGGGCGATTCGTCATGCCAGCCGATGAAGCATTCGTTCTGTCGCCGACAGACGTTCGGAACATCCGAAGCTATGTACAGCTCAAATACGCCGCCATGCCGCATGAGAGTCGTGTGGAAATCGTGGCGGATGCAGTGAGTCGAATTATTCACAGGCAATTGCCGGATTTCGAGTACGGCTTGAAGCGTTCAGTAACAACAGCTCTAATACGGACTGCGGTGCTGGAGCATCAACGGCCGGTTCGAGCCGATGATATTTTTAGGGTGTGCTTATCGTTAGACCGGACTGCTTCGACCATTTACGATCCGTTCCATTCCTGGGTAGAGAGGCAGCTACGTATAAGCTGTGAGAAGCCAGTACTTGAGCGTCTGCTGGACAAGCTTCCATCAGATGAGGAAATGTCTGAAATAGCTGCTAATGAAGACAAAGGCAGCCTCTGGGCGCAGCTGAAGAGTTTGTTGAACGAAGAGGGTTTTACCGCACTCGAAGAGCCAGCCGGTTCGTTTCCTGCTGAAGTCATAAACCTTCCTTTGCCGCAATCCCAGCCCTCACAGCGTAAAATAAAGCCAAGAGCCTATATGTACGGCGCATTATGCATCTGTTTAATAACTGCATCACTATTATACGGCTGGTCATTAGGCAAGCCTTCACCTTATGTGCTCCAACCGCCAGTAGTTTTAAAGCATGCTCAGCCAATCGAGGCTCAGTTAGACGGTCTTCCAATTGAGCTTCGTTATCAAGAAATCGACCAGGCGCGGCTTATTGACTTTTTGGAGACAAAATCTTCTATTCTAGCGGAACAGCCTTATTTTGACGCTATTCTTGCAGCTGCGAAATCATTTGATATTCATCCAATCCTATTATTTTCCATTACCGGCCAAGAGCAAGGCTTTGTGCCCAAGTCGAATAAACAATATAAGCAAATCGCAAATAACCCGTTCAATGTTTTTCACAGCTGGCAGGATTTTAATACGAATATTCATGAATCCGCTGAAATCGCTGCTAGAACAATTGTTCGTTTAAGTAAAGACAGACCGTCTGACGTTGACCCGTATGTGTGGATTAATCGAGAATATGCGGAGGATCCGAAGTGGTCAGACGGCGTGCGTTCTATTTTTGCAACTATGAAGAACTATATGGATAAGCAGAGCGAAACCAATAGAGACTGAATGAGCTTATATTTATTTAATAGATTTCATAAATGAACCCGATAAGGACGAGCGTCCAGTTGGGTTTTACAGGCCTAATGAAGGAGCGATAATCTTTTGAAGACATTAATCATTGCGGAAAAACCCGATATGGGACGGAACATAGCTGCCGCAATAGATCCTAAAGCAAAAAATCACCGTTCCTACATAGAAGGCGAACAGTATATTATTACGTGGGCAATCGGACATTTAATCGGACTTGCGGAACCGGATGCATACGATGACCGATATAAAAAGTGGAATATAAATGATCTTCCGATTATTCCAACGCAATTCAAGCTCGTTCCTAATAAAAAAACGATCGATCAACTTAAAGTGATAGGCGATTTAGCTAAACGGAGCAATCTGCTCGTCAATTCGTGCGATGCCGGGAGGGAAGGGCAATACATCTTCTCGCTCATCCAGCGTCATCTCAAGCTAAGCCAACCGGTAAAGCGTTTGTGGATTTCCGACCTTACTCCTGAAACGATTAGAAAAGGGTTTGCGGAGCTGAAGGAAGGCGCCGATTATGAGAACCTGACAAGAGCGGCCACAGCTCGCAGTGAGGCTGACTGGCTCATTGGTATGAATGGATCGCGAGCTTTCACAACGAAGCATAATGTACTGCTGTCGGTCGGCAGAGTGCAGACGCCTGTCCTTGCGCTCATTTATGACCGGCAGAAGCAAATTGAAGCCTTCTCCTCTCTAAAGTTTTTTGAACTGGAAGGACATTTCTCGCAAAACGATATGACGTACCGGGGAATGTGGCAAGGCGAACGTATGACCGACCAAGCTAAAGTAGATGCGCTGGCTGCCAAAGTGAAGGGGAAGCCAGGACGGATTGCCTCCTATGAAGTAAAGGAAACAAAGGAATATCCGTTCAAGCTATACGATTTGACGCTGCTGCAGCGGGAAGCTAATGGCAAGTACGCTTTTTCTGCCAAAAAAACATTGGATACCGCACAGGCGCTTTACGAGAAGCATAAGGTTATCTCCTATCCGAGAACGAACTCTAACTATGTGACGGAGCAGAACATTCCGGAGATGCATAAAACCTTATCCGCACTGCAGGGTACCGTATACGATGACCTGGTCAAAGGCGCAAACCGGAGTCTTGTTCATAAAGGGAATAAGTTTATTTGTAACCCTTCTAGGGTTGAGGACCATCACGCCATTTTGCCTACTAATCGTAAAGCAAACGGGCTAAGCCCGGACGAACAGAAGCTGTATGATTTGATCGTTAGACGTTTTCTTTCGCAGTTTTATCCTGCTGCCGAGTACAAGGTACATACGGTTATGACCGAAGTGGAGAACGAAATGTTTAAAACGACGGTTAAAGAGCTGCTCAGCTTAGGCTGGAAGGTTATTTATGCCGATCAGAAGAAGGAAAAGGCGAAGACAACCAAGGGCAAAGACAAGGAAGACGCCGAGGAAGAAGAAATTGAAGTCAGTGAGCCATTCTCTATAAATGCAAACGAAGGCGTTATATGCGCAGATGCGATTGTGAAAGAAAAGGATACGCAGCCTCCAAAGCATTACACGGAAGGAACGCTGCTTAAAGCGATGGAAAGCGCGGGCAAGCAGATCGAAGACGAGGACTTGCGCGATGCGATGAAGGATTCAGGCCTGGGCACTCCAGCTACACGCGCCGCTACGATCGAGCGGCTGAAAAATGTTGGTTATGTAGAAATGCAGGGGAAGAAGATACAAATTACGCAAAAAGGCCGGACCGCAATCGAATTGATACGCGGTGCAGGTATTGACCTGCTGACTTCACCCGAAATGACAGGTCTCTGGGAGCGGCGCTTGAATGAAATTTCAAGAGGAACCGCCTCCGACGGACAATTTATGGAAAATGTAAAGAAGTTCGCTACAATGATCGTTGACAAGGTACGAGTTCAGTCCCGTGCCGCGAAAACGTCGTTTGAGAGCGAAGCTCCCGCTCGAGGGAGAGGGACGGAAGGAAAAGCCGGATCAGCTGCACGCAGTCGAGCGGCCAGAGCAAAGTCTACAACGACTGCTGAGAAAATGACCGCAGCTGCTGATGGTTCTGCTTCAGACGGGCCGACGATCATTGCTGCATGTCCGCGAGCAGGCTGCGGGGGTTCAATTTTCATGGGGCGCAAAGGATATGGCTGCTCCCATTACAAGGAAGGCTGTAAATTCGTCATTTGGAAGCAATGCTTTGGACGAAATTTAACGGATGCTCAGGTGAGGGCATTGATCGAAAAGGGTAAGACGAGTAAGCTGAAGCTTGCGCTTGAAGACGGGACACCAGTAGAAGGCCGACTAATCGTTAAAAATATCGATACAGGAGAGCTAGCCGTTGAACAGTAATGGCTAGCTCGTTATAAAACAAATAGACCCAAGTATGCTTCATATCCAATGAGGCAGACTCGGGTCTATTTGTATCGTCAAGGGCAGCTTATTGATTCACGTAACGATGTATCGCATCCGGCACATCCTTGAGGTGATCTAATGTAAGAAATGCGCCTTTCGGCTCTACTTCAATAGTAACGACATTATATTCCCACTCGGTCTCTGCGCGCATATGAATGGCGTGGATACCAGCCGTTAAGGCAGGTACGACATCGGTACGAATGGAATTACCGATCATCCACGTGCTGCTGCGATCGAAAACGCCGGTTGTTAAAATATTTTCCAAGGCGTCGCTGTTCTTCAAGCGCCGGATATAGATGCGGGAGTCAAAATAACGCTCTAATTGCAGACTTTCGATCTTGCGACGTTGAATAAGCAGTTCTCCGCCCGTATATAAATGCAGCTCATGACCAGCATCGGCAAGCGTGAATAGCGTTTGCTCCATATTCGGGTAAGGTTCAGTTTCGTGCTCGTAAACGCTCAAACCAAGCTTCCATAACAGGTTTTCTTCATTAACGGAACGCTTGCGACCGGTTAAATGGGAGAAATGGATATAGGTATCGACGAATGATTGGGGGAAATGCTCGCTTTTAAAGCCGAACACAGCAACGCCAGCAATATCGATCTCCATTTGTTTATCCCGAATTGCTTGAACCGTAACGAGACTGTAACCGGCAAACCAAGTCGACATGGCATCGATGAACTGATCAATAACCATGTAAAAATATTTATTGCAGTGGATTAGTGTATCGTCTAAGTCAAACATGATCTGCTGCTTCATCTAAACTGTCTCCTTTGCGCAACTTGAAACTGTATGATCAATCTACCGCAAATGGAGGTGCTCCGTCAATTAAACGAACGGGAGATGAAGAGTATTTTACATACTTATCCAATTAAATCCGCATAATGATAGTGGAGGTGATATTCGTATGCCATTTAACAAAAGCAATAAAACGGAAAACCAACAAAACCATTCCAGTGTCCGCGATAAGTCGATTTCGCTGAAAATGGACAAATTCGCCAGACGCCCATCGAGTTTAAACAAGATTAATAAACAACTGCCTTAGTGCTGAGATCAAAGGCTAACGGAAAGGAGAGGCAGATTCTTTGCCCCTCCTGTTACGTTAAGTCAAGCATATTTAAGCTGCGACGCGGCTAATTGGTTTTTTATAAATGCGATTCTCCTACGAACGTAAAAGTCCTTGCTGTCTCCCTTCAAATCCTTCGGGGTGATCACCTCCTCTGCAACATTGTCGATAATGACAAGCCGTCCATCGGCGTAAAACTTAAAGGTTAAGTCTCGATAAGGACGTACTTTCTCTACATAACGGAAATTTTCGCAGATGTTTTTCATGGTGATCAGGCCTCCTTCAAAATTTTGAATTCGTCGATCAATGGAACACTTGTTCTTATTTTTATTATACCAAACATTTGTTCGTGTGGAAACTGTTTTTTGTTTACCGTAAACTAGATTCATAGATGCGATTGCTGCTAACAGAAGGAGCGCGGAAAATGATTAGAATAAAGGGTCTTACTAAACGAATTCCCGGAGGACCAAAGGTGCTCGACGATATTAGCTTTGAGGCCTACCCCGGTGACTTTATCGCAATAAAAGGAGACAGCGGAAGCGGGAAGTCGATGCTGCTTCGCTGCATTGCTCTTCAGGAAAAATGGAGCTCAGGCACCTACCAATTCGAAGGAAAGGACGTTTTTAAGGAGGGTCTGCCAGGAAAGCTGAAAGTAAAACGCGAGGTTGCTTATGTGGAAGAAAAGCCATTTCTGTTCCCGAACAAGACCAGCTTAAAAAACGTCATTATCGGTTCCGTAACCCAAACTCCGGCTTGGCGCAGATGGACAGGCATGGTACGGAGCGATGATTATATGGGCGCCATGGATATGATTGAAAAACGGGGTCTTCTAGATAAAGCGCATCAGAAGGCCAGCACACTAAGCGGCGGCGAGCGGCAGAGAATGGCGATTGCAAGAGCACTCGTGCATGGCGCAAAAGTGATAGCGGCTGACGAACCGGTATCCGGGCTTGATCCGCATACGGCAGATCAAGTGCTAACCGATTTGAAAGCGCTCTGCCGCGATCAAGGCGTTATCGTAATCGCAGTGATGCATCAAGGCGATTGGGCTGAACGGTTCGCAGATCGGATACTTGGGCTGAATAATGGCAAGTTAGTGCTGGATGTAAGGGGAAGGCGATTAACGGAGCGGGAGAAGTCGCTTCTGTGAGCGGAATAGAGCTGCGCTTGATTACAGAGTCCGAGCTGGAGTCGGCCATCCTGCTGGAGCAGAAATGCTATGCCCCGGAAGCTGCGGCAACGCTTAGCGGCTTTTATTTTCGCTATAGGAATTATCGGCCATTTTTCTGGTCTGCATGGCTGGGCTCAGAGCTGATTGGAATAACGAACGGTGTACTGACATCTCAGAAAGCATGCGGCGATGATATGAAGGGAGATCAGCCGGACAGTAAGGACGGAAGCAATTTCTGTGTTCTTACCGTTGCGGTTGATCAGAAGCATCGCCGGCAAGGTGTCGGAGCCCAATTGCTGCGCAAGCTAATAATGACGTGTGAGGCTAACGGTATTGAAACAATTATTTTAATGTGTGAGAGGCATCTCATTCCTTTCTACGAAGTGGAGCAATTCAAACTGCTCGGTGTATCAGCATCGACGCACGGTGGAATCGTCTGGTATGAGATGAGCCGCACACTGCATACAATGAAGCATCTTACCGAATAGGAAGGTGTCTTCAACATGTCATTTCAGTCGCCTGTAATTGTTCAAACTGCTAAGGCCGCATTTCCGAAAGCTGAACTGGCGGTGCCTCACGTGAGCGGTGGACAAAGCGACGCCGCTGATAAGAAAATAAATGAGACGATCCGCCAAACGGTTCAGAAGCTCGTAAATAATCAGGGCTCCTTAGACGATCCGAGAGCGCAGATGTTAGGTTATTACGAGCTAAAGACGAACGAGAAGGACTATCTTAGCTTATCGTTGTTTAATTATGCATATACCGGCGGAGCTCATGGTTTAACCTTGCAGGAATCCCTTACGTTTAAACAATCGACGGGCCAAACCTATACCTTGGCGCAATTGTTTAAGCCGGGAAGCGATTATGTGAAAAGGATAAGCGCCATCGTGAGCGCACAAATTCAAGCGAGGGCGATTGATACTCTCGAGCCGTTTAAGGCGATCCGGCCCGATCAAGACTATTATGTAGCGGATCGGGCGCTCGTCATTTATTTTCAGCTTTATGAACTTGCAGCGTATGTGTTCGGTTTTCTCTATTTTCCGATTTCCGTATACGAGCTTCAAGATATTATTAATGATGAAGGTCCGCTCGGACCGATGATCGTTAACGACTAGAACTATTCCTAAGCTTATTTTCACGATGTGGCGTTACTGCCGTAATCTTTAAGGAGACGACACTATGACTTATTATCTAATCCTCGTTGCAGTAGCTTTGCTTGCCGCCGTGTCGTTCGTCGTGTACCATCAACGTAAATCTGACAAAGAACAACAGCGCTTGAAAGCATCAACCGTGTTGGCGCATTCTGTATCTTCGAATCCAATAACGTTTAATTCAATATCCACCCGTACGAAACAAGAAACCAAACAAGTCACTAATACAGTGACGAGAAAAACCGGAATAAGCGCCGGAATATTAATAGTGGACGACCAGCCTTCCATACGGATGCTGCTCTCGGAATTGTTTCGCGCGGAAGGCGCTGACGTATATCTGGCCGAGCATGGATATGCAGCTCTGGAGCATCTTAAGAATAACGATTTTGATTGCGTGCTTCTTGATTTGAAGTTACCCGAAATGGACGGGATCGAGGTGCTTCGGGCTATTCGGGAAAAATCGCAAGCGGTGCCGGTTATTCTCATTTCCGCTTACGCAGAGCCGGCAAAGATGGAAGAGGCAGTACGTCTCGGTGTAACTAAGTTTTTGACTAAGCCGTTTGATATTGATGAATTGAAAGAGGATGTGCTAAAAGTGCTCCAACAGCGTCCTGTACTGCCGAAATAGAAGATAAGGCATTAGCTTCGCACCGTAAGGTGTGAAGCTTTTTTTCGGCTCGGAGGTGGAATGGGCAGCGTCACTGCGGGAAATGAAGCCCGTTCAATATGAGGAAATATTCTAACTATTCCGAAAAAATTTCCCGGGGAAACGCAATAACTTACACAAAAGAAATATTTTCGACAAGTCGTGGAACTTGGTGTCTAATTATGGGCCTTGAAACATCGGACGGCCATTTAAATTAACTACATTAAACTTTAATGGAGTTATATCTCTTTGCCAACTTCTCCCTATCAAGATTATAATATTTACATAAGGGATAAAAATAGAAGGAGAAATCCAAATGGCACATAACATAGGGGCGGCGCGACTTGTTTCATTGAACGTAGGTGAACCTGTTGCCGTCGCCCATGGTTCTAAAGAAGTTTTTTCAGGCATCTTTAAGAAATCCTCGCAGCATGCTCATTCGCTTAGCTTTACCGGGCTGCAGGGTGACGGGCAAGGGGATACCGTTCATCACGGAGGTGCCGATAAAGCGGTTTGCGTCTATTTCGAACAGCGCTATTCCCATTGGCGGGAGTTGTTTCACAGACCGTTTGAATATGGTGCATTCGGAGAAAATTTCACACTGTCGGATTGGTCGGAGAATGACTTATGCATTGGTGATATTGTCGAAGCGGGTGAAATTAGATTACAAGTAAGCCAGCCGCGTCAGCCTTGCTATAAGCTCGGTCTTCGGCATCAGCTGCCGGAATTGCCGGAACTTGTCCAGAAGCAGGGGTATACCGGGTTTTATTTTCGGGTGCTTCGGGAAGGCGTCGTGAGAGCGGGGTTAGAGTTCGCTGTTACACAAAGGCATCCCGCACGAAAGACAATTATGGAAGCCAATCGCATCATGTATACCGATAAGGATGACATTCAAGGCATACGGGAGCTTCTTGCCGTGCAGGAGCTTGCCAAGAGCTGGCAGGATCAGCTGGGCGGACGCTTGAAGAAGCTGCTTCAGGAAGGGCAAGGGGGCTTATAGGATTGAATGACACCATAGATTTTACAGCGTTTTTGGAACAATATGCATTTCAAGCGCCTTGCGAAGTAGAGCATCGGGAAAGCGGCATGAATAATACGACTCGTATGATTTCCTCAGGTATGAAACGGTATGTGCTTCGTATTTATAATAATCATAAGGATGCTAATATTGTGAGGCTGGAGCATGAGGTGCTGGCGGAACTGCAAAAGCAGGAGCTCCCGTTTCAAGTGCCCGTCCCTGTTCGCAATAAACAAGGAGATACAGTATGTATAGCGAATGACGGCACTTTATCCGCCTTATTCCATTATATTGACGGTGACAGACTAAGCGCTGCAAATGCGGCACATATATCAGCCTTAGGCAAGACAGCAGCATTGCTGACCATTGCTTTAAGCGAAATAGAGCCGATTCAGAAGCCTTTGTATAGTCCTTACTTCTCGCTTGAGGGTACGTATATGTCCATGGATGGAACTACATTCTTAGGAATGGCGGAGCGTTCTCCTTCACTTGCGGCAAGACGAAGCAGCTTAATAGAGCTGCAGGAGGAGCGGCAAAACCTGAAGGGAGAGTATGATGCAATAGCCCGCTTGCCTCAGCAGTGGATTCATGGCGATCTTGTTTTTAACAATACGGTCTCACAGGGTGAAAAGATTATCGGAGTGCTTGATTTCGAGTTCAGCACGGTCGATGTGAGAGCAATGGAACTGGCTGTCATTGCCGTTGATCTGATTAAGTCTGATGATCCTTTATGTATTGCAAATGTGAAACTGCTGCTCGAAGGTTACCGGCAATCGTTTCAATTAACCGAGCAGGAGCTTGAAAAGCTGCCGTCATTAATGAAACTAAGGCTGCTTGACGTTGCGCTTCATTTTGCTTCGCGCTTCAGAGACGGCTTGGACGGCGAGGATGTGCTTTGCGGTATTATCGACCAGTCGGCATTCGGTTGTAAATGGCTTAACGAACATTGGGAGGATGTGAAGGTATGAGTTTGGCAAAGGCGCTAGGCTATGGTGAAAAGGAACGGCTTCTTCTTATAAATGCAGACGATTTCGGATTATGTCATTCCGTTAATAGCGGCATCCAACAGCTTCTTCTCGATAACATAGTTAGTTCGGCGACTTTGATGATGCCTTGCGGCTGGGCGAGAGAAGCAGCGCTTTGGAGCGCGAGGCATCCGCAAATTGACGTTGGTATCCATTTGACCTTTACGAGTGAATGGGATTTCTATCGCTGGGGCCCAGTAAATCGTAAGGGCAGCACCGCTTCTCTCGTCACGAATGAAGGCTATTTCCCGAAGGATTCAAAAACGTTCGAACAGCAAGCGGATGCTGATCAGGTTAGAGACGAATTGATTGCTCAAATTGAAATGGCACTGGCAATGGGAATGAAGCCGACCCATGCGGATAATCACATGGGCAGCTTGTACGGCTTGGCGACCGGACGCAACTTCTTGCCTGCTGTATTAGATGTATGCGCTTCCTACGGACTTCCTTTTCGTTTGCCGCGTTATTTGCTTCAGGAAAACGGGCAAATTGCCCCGCCTGAGCTTGCTGAACAAGCAAAGCAGGTCGCACAGCTGGCCGATGCGAAGGGTGTAGTTATCCTTGATTATTTGGTGGGACTCCCATTTCAGCTGCAGGATGGCGAAACTTTTGAATCTCTTAAAACGAACATGCAGCTGTTATTGAAAGGCTTGCATCCTGGCGTAACGGAGCTTATCATACACCCGTCTCTCGTAACAGAAGAGCTGACAGCCTTTCACGGTCAGCCGGAAAAGCGGGGAATGGAGCTGGAACTGTTCAGGGATGCGGACATCCAGAAGACGCTGCAGGAGGAAGGAATCCGCATTATCCGCTGGCGCGAGCTGCAAAAGCTGCAGCGTGACCGCAGCAACTATATGAGTTAAACAAAGGAGCTGCACTTATGTCATTTGAATCCGTTAAGCAATTAGCCGAACAAGTAAAACGGAATATCGGACACGTTATCGTCGGAAAAGAGGAAGTTGTCGATTTATTGTTAATCGGTCTAATCACTTCCGGACATGTGCTGCTGGAGGATGTCCCCGGTACAGGAAAAACCTTGCTGGCGAAATCGCTCGCGAGGTCGCTTACGCTTCAATTCAAGCGCATTCAGTTTACACCGGATTTACTGCCGTCCGACCTAAGCGGCATTCACTTTTATAATCAGAAGCTAAGTGAATTTGAGTTTCGTGCAGGTCCTTTATTTACAAATTTGCTGCTCGCCGATGAAATTAACCGGGCAACGCCGCGTACGCAATCGAGCTTGCTCGAGTGCATGGAGGAGCGGCAAATTAGTATAGATGGCGAGACGAAATGGCTTGGCCGTCCGTTCATGGTCATTGCAACGCAAAATCCGGTGGAGCATCAGGGGACCTTCCCGCTGCCGGAAGCGCAGCTTGATCGTTTCTTGTTTAAAATTAAGATGGGTTATCCGTCAACGGAAGAAGGCTTACAGCTGTTAAAACGATTTAAAGACAATGATCCGCTCGAAGCACTCGAGCCCGTTGCCGACATCGACGTAATTCAGAAGGCTCAGCAAGCCTACACCGGTGTAACGGTTACAGACGATGTGCTTCAATATTTACTGCAAATCGTGGAGCAGACGAGAAAGCGGGATGAGGTGTCTATTGGCGTTAGTCCGCGCGGCAGCCAAGCGCTGCTGCGCGCATCGCAGGTACATGCCATACTTCGTGGACGCGATTTTGTGACGCCGGATGATGTGAAGGCGATGGCAAAGCCTGTCCTGTCACACCGGCTTGCGATTCGTGGTATGCAGCGGTCATCAGGTTATGCGGATACCGTTATCGAAGACATTATTCGTCAAACGGCCGTGCCGGCGGAAGCCGGCTTATCGGTCCGTTAGGCGGCGTCACCATGATCTTGTTTTGGTTCATTGTAGCTGCAGTCGGCATTCTATTTGTGCAGAGCCGCCTATACCAGCGCTTCGTGCTTCATAAAATCAGATACCAGCGGCATTTTCAAACAAAAGCTTGCTTTCGCGGCGATCAGGTTGAGCTGATTGAGCAGATGTCTAACGCTAAGTGGCTGCCAGTGCCATGGCTTCGCGTAGAATCGCAGCTGTCGACTCATTTGCATTTCGGGCGGTTGGACAACCTCTCGGTGAGCAGCGGACAGCTATATCAAAACCATAAGAGCTTCTTCAGCTTACCTCCGTATACGAAAATAACCCGAAAGCATCGTATCACATGCGCAAAACGCGGCTGGTACCAGCTGCAAACGGTTACGTTAACCGGCGGGGACCTGCTTGGGTTGTCTAATGCCACTCAACAAATTGCGCTTAATGGACAGCTAATCGTGTATCCAAAGCCAGCGCAGGTGCCTATCCACGAGCTTCCTTATCACAGCTGGCAAGGCGATCAGTCGGTTCGCCGCTGGATTATAAACGATCCATTTGTTATTGCCGGCGTGAGGGATTATCAAGCTGGCGATACGTACAAGCAGATCAATTGGAAAGCAACTGCGAAAACGGGACGCCTTCAGGTGCACCAGCATGATTTTACGGCGGACCGCCGGCTGATGATCTATCTGAATGTGGATGATGCAGAAGGCATGTGGCGCAGCGTGACCGATGAAGCGCTTATTGAACACGGTATTGAATGGGCGGCTGGTGCTGCCGAAGCGGTTATTCAGCAAGGAATGGACGTTGGATTCGCTGCTAATATGCCTGTAGCAGGAACTAAGGATAGCGTGAAAATGGAGCCGCGTGGCGGACATGAGCATTTGATGGCGCTGTTTGAATTAATGGCTAAGCTCGAGATTGAACGCTCCGAGCTGTTCCACCACTTGCTGGAGCAAGAGGCACAGAATGGCTTCAGCGAGCGGGATGTCCTTATAATTAGCGCGTATTGGAACGATACGCTGGAGCTGCAAGCGGAAAGGCTGCGATATAACGGCAATGCGGTTGCGGTCTGGCTGCTCACGGATAAAGCATCTGGAGTGAGTAGGGAAGAGGTGAGCGCATGAAATCATCTATGAAGCGTGCAGTTTCCTTGCATGCTCTTGGACAAGGCGCAGTAGAGCTGTTTTTCTATTTGCCACTACTGCTGATCGTCGCTGTTTATCTGCTTCCTGCATCAGCGATGTGGTTGTGGATTGCAACACTCCCGTTCTGTTATTGGGCGGGCTCGACGATAATCGGTATGTTCCCGCAAACGCGTCTTTTCGTGAGGGTCCTGTTAACTGCAATGTTAGGGGGATTACATTCCTGCCTTCTCAATGGCGCATGGTTAGGGGAGCTCGAGCTCGTACCTACCGCCATATGTGGTTTAGTAGGGGTGATCACTGCTGCGAGAGGGATTTCGGCTAAAATGAAAGGGTGGACGGCCTCCTTCCCGAATTCATATTTGCTTGTCGGTGTGCTCTGCTACGTTTCCGTTCAGCCGTTAAAGCTGTTCTTGTTCAAGAGGCTTGCTGATTATAACGGTGTTTTAATAATTTGCGGCATCGCGGCTGTTATTCTATTCTTCTTCCTTGCAAATGAAAGGCATTTGAACAGCGAGACGGCAGATACGGGGAAGTCGCCGGCTATAATAGCTTTTAAACGCCAAAACCGGATTTTGATGGCAATTATCGTCACTATTATTTGTATTCTTGCTTTGTTTCGTCAAATACAACAAGCGATTGAGCGTTTCTTTCATGCTTTAGCCGGTAAGCTGATGAGCTGGTTCAACCGGCCACAGGAGCAGCAACCGGTTGAAGAAGCGCCCGTTAATAATCCGACGCCTGATATCTTCCCGGCGGCTCAGGAAAAGCCGGCTTCCGAATGGATGGTTCTGCTGGAACAAATCTTGAAAGTAATCGGGATCGTTCTTGTCATTATCGTGATCGGCATCATTTTGTTTATAGTGTTTAGGAAGCTTTATCAAGCGGCGAAAGTGTTAGCTGCGAAGCTTCTGGAGCGGGGTGCCGAAAAAAACAGAGGCGAAGCGGGCTTTACGGATGAAGTTGAAAACTTAATGACATTAACAAGTATAGGGAAGCAAATGGGAAATCAGCTGCAAAAGCTGCTTCCCAGGAAACGTAAGAACGGTGCGGACTGGAATGACCTCAACACGAATGCCGAAAAAATTAGATTCCTATACGCCCGAACCGTTCGCGCTGTCGTTAAGCAAGGCTATCCCTATCAAACCCATTTGACGCCTCGCGAAACCGCCCGGGATTTAGCGGAGTGGAAGGGCGGGAGACAGCAGCTTGAAGGAAGAAACGGATTTATAGATTTTATAGACATCTACGAGAAGGTTCGTTACGGTGAAGGGATCCCGGATGATCAGCAGGTGGCCGCTTACAAGCAAAAGTTTGATAGTGAAAAGAAGACATAACGGCTTAATCTAGCCGCTATGTCTTTTTGTTTGCCGGATGTGCTCTGCTATTTTTCGCCCATGGTAACGACCGGATTCGATAAAAATTTCGTTCGCCTCATGGCGCGATGCAACGACACCAGCCAGATAAATACCTGCAACATTCGTTTCCATCGTGTCTTCGTGAAAAGTAGGATAGCCTTCTTCCTCCATCGTAATGCCGGTTAAGGTCAGGAAATTGCGGTCGGGGTGGAAGCCGGTCAATGCAAGCACGAAATCGTTTGGTATTCGGGTGTCACCTTCGGGACCTCTAACGGTTATTTCATTATTTTCGATAGTTGTTACGGTCGAACGGAAGAGCATGGTGATAGCGCCTTTGGCAACTTTACTCTCGAATCCAGGCTTAACCCAAGGCTTAATGCTGGAGGAATAATGATCACCACGGTACACAACTGTTACATGAGCGCCGACTCGCTCCAGCTCTAGTGCCGCGTCGATAGCCGAATTGCTTCCGCCGATAATAGCCACCTTCATTCCGACATAGGGATGGGATTCACGGAAGAAATGGCTCACTTTTGCCGTTTGCTCACCAGGTATGCCTAGTTCGTTCGGATGATCGAAATAGCCGGTCGCAATAACGACATATCGGCTCTTATAAGTGCGGCTTTGTCCGAAGCGGTCTTCACCTTGCAGCACAAAAGATCCATTCTCCGGCGTAATGCTTGTAATAGCTTCATATGCTTGAATACGGACCTGATGGCGCTGGGCTGCTGTACGATAATAATTGAGAGCTTCAAGCCTTGATGGCTTGTCATTTGCGGTTGTAAACGGTATGCCGCCGATCTCAAGCAGCTCGGGCGTACTGAAAAAATGCATATAAGTCGGATACTGCGAGATGGAATGGACAATATTCCGTTTCTCTATGACGAGCGGGTTCAGACCAATCCGCTGGAGTTCTATCGCTGCCGCTAATCCGCAAGGACCGGCTCCAATAATGATAGCTTCTTCTGCTTGCATCCGTTGTTCCCTCCAGATAATAAATTTGAAGCATGGCTCGCTTCGAAAGAATGACTTAACGATCATTTTACTGCCAGGCGCATAGGTTGCGCAAATTTGGCGTTTGACTCTCTTGTACAGGCATTAGAATATTGTATAATAATGTGGAACAAAGCATTAGAAAAACCTGAGGGGGAGATCACATGCGGCGGCGTTTTGTAATTGAGGCAGTATTGGTGGCAACGTATGGACATCTTCTCGTACCGAGTCGTCCAATAGATTATGTTGTGCCTTATTCATCTATAGCAGAATTGTACGAAATGCGAGACGGTGCCGATCCTGTCATGGATGACCCGGATGATGACGGTCACGTAAAATCGAAAATCAATGAACTAATAGCCTTTTTCGAGGACTCGCTCAATCGTAAAAAAATTGAAAAAGCTATGCAGGTGCCTTGGCGGGTAAGCTCACCGCTGCTGCTGAATGATACGATTCAATTTACAGTGGTGCATGCCGTTGATAATGCGCATTACGGTGAATTGTTCGATCCGATTGAAACGGAGCTGCTACTAATCGGCTTGAAGCTGAATTTACCTTTATTATCTGATCAGTTCGAATTTCAGGATAAGCTGATTGAAGCTGAGGTGCCGGTTCAAATATATGACATTGAGGATTTTGAGTTTGCGGTTGAGGAAGGTATATCATCAAGCGATCTGGAGATGTCAAACGAGTTTGACAGGTTTTAAATATTGATCGGCCTCTTGCATAAAGAACGAAACAGGACTGTCCATGTACACGGAGATCTTGAGCCAATTGCGGCTTGAGGTCTTTTTTTTGTTTCTTTGTGGGGAGGAGTTGTGTTGAAGGGAAAACAAATTAATTTTTTTAGGTGACGAACTATACCAATAAATACTCTTTTGAATAAATTAAAAAATACAAGATTTAAGATTTATAGGAGGGGGAGGTCTGTTGGAATGCCAAGAGTAATTTCCCGTTATTACCGTTTGGGATTTCGAGATGGTTCCCGCCGCGGGTATGCGGCAGGCTTTGCAGATAGCTTGGAAGCGGGAAGGCAGGCAGGCAAAAATGCATTTCATATGCCTTTTGAAGGAACAAGCATCATCATTCCGACATATAACCAACGAAAGTACCTAATGGAGTGTATAAGCAGTATCCGCAAGTATACCCGGATACCTTATGAATTGATCGTCATCGACAACGGTTCTACCGATGGAACAGTAGAAAAGCTGCGGGCGAAGTTTGACGGAATACGAATTAGGCGAAATACGGAGAACCTCGGGTTTGCTAAAGCCGTCAATCAAGGCTTGATGATGGCACGAGGCACGACATTGCTTCTACTCAATAACGATACGGTAGTTACGAAGAATTGGCTCGAGAACCTGCTCGCATGCTTGCGAAGTAATCCCGATTTTGGATTGGTGGGACCTGTCAGCAACCGGATCGGCGGTGAGCAGCGAATCAAAACGTCGTATAGATCGATTCAGCAAATGAAAGTTTTTGCCCGCTCGATCAATAGGCGTTCTCCTGAGCGGTGGAAACGGGCCGAGCGTGTAATGGGATTCTGCTTGCTGTTCACAAGGGATATGTTTCGCAAGCTCGGCTATTTCGACGAAGGCTTCAACATAGGAAACTGTGAGGACACTGATTACGGGATGCGGGCACGCCTGCTCGGATCGGAATTGGTCATCGCCGGTGACACATTCGTGCATCATTACGGCAGCGTAAGCATCCGTGCAATAGGGAAGATCTTTGCCGGCATATACGCGGAAAACAAGCGGTATTTATCCGCGAAATGGGAGGGATATTCGATGTTGAAGGAAGAAATCTCCCGTCTTGCGCAAGGAACTTCGCTTACCACAGCTAATCTATACCCCTCGCACGTTACGGTAAAAGGAGCGGATGGCAGCATCTACTGGATTGAAGATGAAATCCGTCATCGAATTGAAACGGCGGATGGCTTTGACGGAGTACGTCTTTCGGTCGTCGATCTTCGTAGTTGGACGGAGGGAGCTGACATCAGTGGTGCTGATGTAAGGAACCGGCTGGACCTGCTGAATCAACCTGGAGCGTCGCCTTCGATGGGGACTCTTGTACAAACACCGGACGGTCAGGTGTACCAGGTGCATAATCGAGGATTACGTCGTTTGGCAAATTGGAAAACTATGGAATCATGGCACATGGTAGAACGGATTCAAGTTCCAATATCTTGGGAGGAAAAAGCTGGCTTCGGGGAATTTCTTCCGATCGTTTCGCCTCCGATGATTCATTCCCTGGAACTGTGAACGATTATATCCTTGGGGAAAGGAGGATATGACATGTTACGGACCACAATGCCCCGGAAACTGCCGAAACGTCGTAAGACCAGAAACAAATCCGGTGTACGGAAACCTGCAACACGAAGCAGTGGGTATCATCGGGGATTTCGTATGGCGTATCAACGCGGTTACAGGATAGGGTATGCAGAAGCTTTTGAAGAGGGCTTTCGTCAAACGTACTTGGAAAATGGACTCAAACCTTAATCTATAGGAGGGGGAGAGAAATAACAAGAGGAAAGAAATTGGTTATGATAATGCGGAATATGGATTCCTAATTCCAGGTCTTGGAGAACACTAAGGGTAAATGGATGGGCTTTATTAGCAAGGATAAAGAATTGTTAAAAATGATGGCTGTAAATAAACAAGTCCCCATAGTATCTATAGTCGTTGTTGTCAAAAGCCTTTAGACGTTAAAATTTGTGGGAACCAGATTCATGTTTGAGTAAAGATGATTTAACAGACGCGTAATAGAACATGCGTTCTTGCATTCCATTAAATCTGTTCACATGGAAAGGAGAAGTTCTAAACATGAAAAGGAGTGATTGGGAGAGTTTGAATGGCCATAAAGGCGGTGTTATTTGGTTTACAGGATTGTCTGGTTCAGGCAAGACAACTTTATCTCAAGTAGCTGAAAGGGAGTTGTTCCAACGAGGGATCAGATCCATTGTGATTGATGGTGATCAACTGAGGCAAGGGCTAAATCGGGACCTCGGCTATACAGATCATGATCGAAAAGAAAATATGCGGCGCGCTGCTGAAATTGCAGCCATGTTCTTAAATGCTGGATTTGTAGTCTTGGTTACAATGATCTCCCCTTCAGTGGCGGTTAGAGGTATGATCAGGCAACGATTTCATTCGGAGGAGTATTCAGAGATTTATGTGAAATGCTCGCTAGAAACCTGTGAACGACGCGACCCAAAAGGACTTTACAAAAAAGCAAGAGCTGGTGAAATACTAGATTTCACTGGGATTGATTCTATCTACGAGCCTCCCTTACAGGCTGAATTGACGATTGATACCGAACACAATTCGATGGAAAAGTGCGCACTTAAACTCGTAGAGTTCGTAATTCAGCGCCACAATAATCTTGGTATTAAAGAAAGCACGATCATAAATAATGATTATCAAATCTGATCGAAGCAGCTGGAATTGGAATGTGGTTTGCCGTGTTAGATGAAATGTGAGATTTAGCCTGTTCCATCTCCCAAATACCGTATCTTACTCTCCTGCAACGATTTAGATTGTTTTATATGCAATAATCTTGAAGCGGATCTATTTTTAAAGATAAATATTATGAATCTCACTGTGGATCAAAAACTTGACTCTCTTATTCAATTTGTTGAACGTTCGGGGCTCGGCTCCATGGTGGTTTATATTGGGGAAAAAGGATAAATGGCTCCCTTTAAAAGAAGCTGTCATTTGCGGAACGAAGGTAGCAGGCTGGACCATTGAAAAACACCTGTCTCGACTTGCCGATGAAGATAAAACAAGATGAGTTTTTTAAAAAGAATTTATAGGAGGCAACAATGGCTAACAACAATTCAATGATCCGGGATCTTACTTTAGCGCCCCTGGGTAAAGTGAAACTGGACTGGGTTAAATCTCATATGCCGTTACTCAATAACATTGAGGAACAATTTAGGAGCGAGTTGCCCTTTAAAGGTCTTAAAGTTTCCATCTGCCTGCATCTGGAAGCTAAAACCGGATACCTTGCCCAAGTTATACAGGCTGGCGGAGGGGAAGTAGCCGTTTGCGGCAGCAATCCTCTATCAACCCAGGATGATGTGGTGGCGGCGCTTGTTGAAAGCGGGATTACCGCTTATGCATGGCATAATGCAACAGATGAAGAATATCATTTGCACATGAATAGGGCTTTGGATTTTGGTCCTAATGCGATCATTGACGATGGCGGGGATTTGGTCAGCCTCTTGCATGGTGAGCGTTCTGGTCAGCTAAAGGAAATCATCGGTGGCTGTGAAGAAACGACAACAGGAATTGTTCGTTTAAAGGCTTTGGAGAAAAGCGGCCTTCTCCGGTTTCCTATGATGGCGGTAAATGACGCTTATTGTAAATATCTTTTTGATAATCGATATGGAACCGGGCAATCGGTATGGGATGGGATCAATCGGACTACAAATCTGGTCGTCGCCGGCAAGACGGTTGTTGTCATCGGGTATGGTTGGTGCGGAAAAGGAGTGGCGATGCGGGCGAAAGGATTAGGCGCTAAAGTCATCATTACCGAGATTGATCCGATTAAAGCCATTGAGGCTTATATGGACGGCTTTGAAGTCATGACCATGCCGGAAGCGGCCAAACAGGGGGATTTCTTTGTTACTGTAACAGGGAATCGCGATGTCATTGCAAACGAGCACTTTGATGTGATGAAGAATGGTGCGTTGATGTGTAACGCAGGGCATTTTGATATTGAAATCAATAAATCGGATTTGACGGCAAGGGCTGTGAAGATTCGCGAAGTTCGCAAAAATATTGATGAGTACGAGATGAAAGACGGACGCAAGTTATATTTGATAGCGGAAGGCCGGTTGGTGAACCTTGCTGCCGGAGATGGTCATCCTGTAGAGGTGATGGATCTTACCTTTGCCCTGCAGGCTCTCTCCCTGAAACATATTGTCCAGAATGGCAGGTTGCTAAAGGCTGAAGTACATTCTGTACCTATTGAAATTGACCGCAATGTAGCTTATCTGCGCTTAGAATCATTAGGGATTCATATAGACCAGCTTACAAAAGAGCAAGAAAATTATTTGTCCAGTTGGACCGACTGAACTAGGGGGAGAGAGATGAACAAGAGGAAACGCTTATTTACTTCCGAATCCGTAACCGAAGGCCATCCGGATAAGATGTGCGACCAAATTTCCGATGCCGTTCTAGATGCCATATTTGCACAGGATCCTCAGGCTAGAGTCGCTTGCGAAACAGCCGTTTCTACAGGACTTGTATTGGTCACAGGAGAAATTACTACCTCGGCTTATGTAGACATACCTGAAATTGTACGCCGTACGATCAAAGAAATTGGCTATGATAATGCGGAATATGGATTCGATGGCAATACCTGTGCCGTTTTGGCGGCAATCAATGAACAATCTCCGGATATTTCTATTGGAGTCAGCAAAGCGTTAGAGGCTAGAGAAGGAAATATGGAAGAGGATGAATTGGAATCTATCGGTGCGGGTGACCAGGGGTTAATGTTTGGTTTTGCTTGCAATGAAACGCCTGAATTAATGCCTTTACCGATATCAATGTCTCACCGTCTGGCACGTCGATTGGCGGAGCTGCGGAAAAACGCAATCCTCCCTTATTTACGGCCGGATGGGAAAACACAGGTGACGGTGGAATATGAAGGCGGTTCCCCTATTCGTATTGAAACGGTTGTCATTTCGACTCAGCACCATCCGGAAGTTTCTCTTGAACAAATTAAAAAGGATTTGCTTGAACATTTGATAAAACCGATGATTCCGAATGATTTAATCGATGAAAATACAAAGTATTATATTAATCCTACCGGACGTTTTGTTATTGGCGGTCCACATGGAGATGCAGGTTTAACTGGGCGTAAAATCATAGTCGATACGTACGGTGGTTATGCCCGCCACGGTGGCGGCGCTTTTTCCGGGAAGGACCCGACGAAAGTGGACCGTTCTGCTGCTTATGCTGCCCGGTATGTAGCAAAAAATATCGTAGCAGCAGGGCTTGCTGATAAATGTGAAGTTCAATTAGCGTATGCCATCGGTGTCGCTAATCCGGTTTCAATCAGTGTGGATACGTACGGGACAGGAATAGTTGATGAAGAGCTCCTGGTTCAATTGATACGGAATAACTTTGATCTTCGCCCGGCAGGAATCATCAAGATGTTGGATCTCAGGCGGCCGATTTACCGGTCAACCGCAGCATACGGGCATTTTGGCCGTAATGATCTGGATGTTCCTTGGGAGAAAACGGATAAAGCAGCTATATTAAAGAATCAGATTAACGGTAATTAATGCTTTAAAACCAGAAGGCTCTTTCCGATGGAAAGAGCCTTCTTCTATAGCAGTTTTCTAAAAAACTCATCTTGTTTTATCTTCACTGGCAAGTCCAGGCAGGTGTTTTCCGGAGATTCAATGGTCCAGCCCGCTACCTTCGTTCCGCAAATGACAGCTTTTTTTAATGGCAGCCCTTTTATGAGCCCCATTACGGTCCCTGAAAAGAAGGCATCGCCAGCTCCGCTCGTATCAACAAGCTTTACCGGAAAGACAGGTTGATAACCAGAATCTTTAGTATAGGAATCGTAATAGACGGATCCTTGATCCCCCAATGTAACCACCATAGAGCCGAGCCCAGAACGTTCAACAAACTGAATAAGAGAGTCAATTTTTTGATCTACAGTGAGATTCGTAAAGTCTAGCTTTAAAAATAGATCCGCTTCAAAATTATTGCATATAAAACAATCTAAATCACCTAGAATCTCGGTATGCTTTAAAATTACATCTAAGTTGCCGGGGATACCATAGATCGGCTTTTTTTCTTTTTTTGCCATCTTAATGACATGATTAGCAATTTCAATCGTCAAATCCAATTCAAGCGCAATATGGGAGGATTGTCCGATGACGGTCTTTCCTTTACTGGTTATGAAACGCTGCAGGAGAGTAAAATCAGGTATTTGGGAGATGGAACCGGCTAATTCCCCCTTTTCATCTAAGACGGCAAGCCACATTCCCATTCCACACTGCTTCGACCGGATTTGATACTCATTATTTACTTTTAATTTTTGAAGCCTTTCTACAACCTCTCTACCTATCGCAGTGTCATCGACGGAAGTAACGAATGTCGTAGGCAAATGAAGGTTGGCTAAGTTCTCTGCGACATTTCTTCCAACACCGCCGTGGACAAATTGAATATTTCCTAAATTCCTAGTATATGGATGATAGCTTTGGGCGGCGAAACCCTTGCAATCTATAAATATCGTACCAATAACACATACCGGGGAATGCAAAGGATGTTCATCTCCTTCTCTTGGATGTTCATTTAATCAACACGGGACTTTTCTAGTACATTATATTCACATGATTTAAGACATGCTTGGGTAAAGGGCGGAGATTCATTTTTTGATGAAGATCTCCTAGTTAAACTGATAGGAAAAACCCGCCAATCGGGTTTAGGTCTGCGTCTATTTTGTCCAGATTTAGGTGATCTGTACGGTCCTCCTGCGATTCCACGCATACATTAACCAATAGTTAAAACAAATATTTTCAAGGAGGGATCGTTCCGGTGAAAGGAGTAATCCTTGCTGGGGGTACAGGCACGCGGCTGCACCCGATGACGAAGCTGATTAACAAGCACCTGCTGCCTGTCGGAAACGTTCCGATGCTGCACTTCGCCGTGCAGAAACTGTCCGAAGCAGGGGTAAGGGATATTTTGCTCATCATCCCAAAGCTTTCGAGCGGGTTGTTCATCGAGTATTTCGGAAGCGGAGCGGAGTGGAACGTTCGGATCACATACCGGGTTCAAGACCAAGCGGGAGGCAGCGCCAAGGCGCTCGGAATGGCCGAAGGCTTTATACAATCGCAAGAAAAATTCATCCTTCTCCTAGGGGATAACATCTATGAAGCTTCGCTGTCAGGCTATATAGCCGCTTTCGAGCGGCAGACGGCGGGGGCCATGGTATTGCTCAAACAAGTAAACGATCCGCACCGTTACGGCGTGCCGGAGCTGGACGGAACGGTAATCAAGCGAATCGAGGAGAAGCCTGTCGACCCTAAGTCTGACTATTGCGTTACGGGCATCTATTTGTATGACGGCTCCGTATTTGACAAGGTAAGCAGCCTCGAACCGTCCAAGCGCGGCGAATTGGAGATTACCGACGTTAACAATTTATACGCGGCGGAAGGAACGCTGAAATATGACGTTCTGCAGGGCTGGTGGACGGACGCCGGCACGCCGGCATCGCTGGTCGAAGCCGCAGCGCGCGTATTGAGAGAGAATGAATAGCAGTGAGCTACTGTGCGGCCGGACTAATTTTGTCTATCATCACGAAAGTTTGAGCTTCAAGAAGGTTCCGAGAGCTTCTGTCAAGCAGCTGCTTCGACGCAATCGGCAGAAATCTATTGAGAAATGGCAAGTAGAGCCTGAGCAATTTATGTAACCCCTAGGGCGGAAGAATCTTATTTGAAAATATTTGAGGCAACGGTGAGAACGTTTTCATTGCGAAGTGATGATGAGGATGTTCTTTTTTTACGTTCGGAGACGCTTGGATAGATGTTTTAATTATGCGTACAAGTGCCGTCACCTTAGTACAATACCCTTTCATAAGATGAGTTTATCGGAGGTAATTACCTTGATAGATGTTGTTAAGCGTCATTAAGCGTTTCATTATCACAAACATCAGGATGACATCTGGTATTTTCCTTTCGGCAACGCTCAAGTTGTGCTTCACGATATGAGACTCCATTCAAGCACATATGAAATAACGGAAACCCACTAAATGGGGGAAGAGAATCCATACCTGCTGTTCATTCCCCGGGGCGTTGCGCACGGTTACCGCGTATTGGGAAACACGGCCGCTTATATCGTGTATTTCACCAACACAGCTTACGATCCGCGCAATCCGGATGAATACCGCATTGCTTACGAAGACCCGAAGATCGGCTTTACAGCTGGAGGAGGGATATACTCATGAAACGATTGCGACCGGTTCTTCGCAGAAGAAAGAGAGTTAGTAGACTCGGGCGTCGCCCGGTCCGGAAGCGGAAGTTTGCCGGCAAGGCCAAACCCGCTCGGTTCCGTCGTAATGCCACCCTGAGGCGAGGAAGGAAACGGCATCGCAAATATTCGCGCAAACGGCTGTATCCTAGAACGTACAACAGAGCGTACAACATGGCATTCAACATGAAATATGAAGAGGGCTTTCAGGCCGGATACGCGCAAGGGCTTCAGGAACCGTATCAGCCGCCGGCTTCATCGGATCAGCTCTCGGCCGCGCCCAATCCTGCTGTCGTCCCGTAATCGTCAGAAGGAGGAATGCTTGTGGTTCATCGAACGAACGTGAAACGGATTTCTCATGCAGTCCTCAGAGGGCGCGTGCACGGAGGCCGGGACGGCTATGCTTCGGGTTATGATTACGGATATCATTTGGCACGGTGCCAAAGCGTATTGAACACGTTCCATTCCTTGCATGAAGAACGAAGACATGTCCGAATCCTGTATGTGGAAGAGGGAAGCCTCGGATTTACGACGATTGATTTGGGGATTCAACGTGCTTTGAGTATACTTGCGGACGAAGTGGTGATCGTACGGCATTACGAAGATGCCATATCTCTTGCCGAGTCGGTGAGGCCGGATCTGGTACTCGTCCTGAACGGGATCTCGGCTGCCCGTATGTCACAGATCCAGCACATCCGGGAGAGAGGGTATAGAACCGCAGTCTGGCTTATGGACGATCCGTATTTTACCGACATCACGGCGGGTTTTGTTTCGTTGTACGATTATATCTTTACGTATGAGGCAGGGACCGTCGACTTCTACCGGCAGCTCGGCTGCAGCCGCGCCTATTACTTACCGGCTGCCGCCTGTCCCGAGACGGTGCGCCCGCAGTTAGTCGAGCCCGGCTATCGCGCTGACGTAACCTTTATCGGCACCGCTTTCGCGAACCGGATCGAATTCTTTAACAAGGTGACCCCCGCATTAGTCAAACGGAAGGTGGGCCTGTTTATAGCTGGCCGTGGTTGGGATCGTCTGAAAGATTGGAAGAAGCTGAAATCATCCATAGACCTGCGGGGGGTCATGTACGACCATAATATTCGTCATTATTCGGGCTCCCGTTTGGTCATTAACCTGCACCGCTCTGAAGATGAGAAGCTGAATTCCCGGAGGCTCAAGGCATTATCGCCTAATCCGCGGACTTTTGAAGTCGCAGCTTGCGGAACGCTGCAGCTCACGGATGTACGCGAGGAGCTCCCCCGTTTTTACGAACGTGGATCCGAAATTGATACGTTCGGCAGCCCAGAGGAGCTAGTCGATAAGATCATCTACTATATGTCGCACGAAGACAGGAGAAGTACCGTTGCGTTAAACGGATTATATAAGACTTTTCAATCGCACACGTATGTTCATAGGGTTAAAGAATTACTTAGCATAATATTCGGGTAACATGAAACTTGCAAGTACTGGAGGGGAGAGTATGCGAACCAGACGGAAATATGCCAACATCATGGCCAGTGCCCGGGCCGCCGGAAGCCATAACGGGTATACTCTTGGGTTTCAGAATGGCCGCAGGCTCGGACGCTGCGAAACCGTCATCCGTGCGATAACGAAAGAGTCGCACATTCGACACGGGATGTCCGTTTTATGTATTACATCCGGTTTAGGAGTTCCCTTTGCACCTATTGATAAGGCCGTGTTGGAGGCGCTGCAGATGCAGGTTGCAAGAGTCGGGGCCGTTTCGGCATTAGACGATATTGTGAAGACGGCGAGGGATTTCAAGCCGGATCTGGCGTTGGTGTTGCTGGGCATGCGCGTGGAGCCCGAGACCGTCAACAGGTTGAAAGCGATGGGTATTCGGACGGCCATCTGGTATTCGGACGATCCCTATTACACCGATATGACAAGGAACACGGCTAGGCATTACGATATCGTCTTCACCAATGAGCTAAGCTGTATAGAATTTTACCGTCAGCACGGCTGCCGCTACGTGTTTCATCTGCCGCTGGCCGCTCATTTCAAGGGGTTCCACCCGAAGCCGGTAAGAGTGTCCTACATGAGCGATATTTGCTTTATGGGCAGCGCGTATTGGCACCGGGTCGAATTTTTTGATCAAATCGCCGATTATTTAGCCACGAAGAACGTCCGGATTTTCGGCATTTGGTGGAAGAGGCTCAAGAGCTATTCTCGTCTGAAGTCCTCCATTCAAACGAAGTGGCTTACGCCTGAGGAAACGGCTAACTACTATAATGGCGCCAAAATCGTCATCAATCTCCATCGCTCGCCGCATGATGAGACTTTTAACAAAAATAGCGCGCGCATTCCCGCCTGGACGACGAATCCGCGAACCTTCGAAATATGCGCAAGCGGGACCTTTCAGCTAACGGACGCCAGGGAGGATCTGACGGGGCTGTACGTACCCGGTCGGGACCTAATCGTCTATTCATCGCCTGAGGAGCTTGTGTCAAAGATTGAGTATTATCTCCATAATGAGGAGGAGCGCAATCAAATCGCCCTAAGTGGTCTCGACCATACGGTCCGGAACCATGATTATCACCAAAGAATCGCAACTTTATTACGTACAATAAATGAACTACCCATATGACGCATACCGCTAACAGCATGCACGAAGGCCTAATTTGCTGGTCTATTATTTTTTTGGACGGACACACAGGTACAGATGACGTTCCGGCTCACTTGTTCTCCATATATATTGAACTACTGAAATGGTGGGAGCCTGGATTGTGGTGTTCTAGTAAAATATGTTGAATGACCCAACTAATGATGGAATCAAAGTTACGTCACCGATGGCGAATATTTGGGAATACCTACCGCCACAATCAAGAACGGAGGACTGCTGATGAGAAGACTTAAACGGCTGGGTACCCGATCGAAAACGGATTTGAATAGGGTAAGACGGCAGGCGAAGCAATATGGATTTTCGTTGGGACGGCGTTTCGGGTATTATCTTGGACGCTGTGAGGCTATCATCCGGAATATATCACCGCTCCCTGACCGAAACTGGAATATCAAAGTGCTCTATGTCGCCAAAGGCTATGTCCTTCCATACACAGCGATCGACAATGCGATCATCGATGGATTACGTGCTATTGTTCGAGAAGTGGAAATCTTTAATTGGAAACCTGGAGTACCCATGCAGCCCGATCTTGCCGAATTCGCTATTGCAGCGCAACCGGATCTGGTACTCGTCTTGGAAGGCCACACAATGGATGTAGCCCAAATTGATCGTATTCGTGAAGCCGGAATCCGCACAGCTATCTGGTTGACCGATGATCCGTACTATACAGACATTACGGCTGCCATTGTTCCCCACTACGATTACATCTTCACGTTGGAATTAAGCTGTCTGGAATTTTATCGCCAACTCGGTTGTACTCAAGTGCATTACCTGCCTTTTGCGGCTGATGTCAGGATATTTCGCCCATTACACGTCGATTTCTCCCGGCGGCGGGATGTATGCTTTCTCGGTAATGCTTTTTGGAACCGGGTGAAATTGTTTGACCAGGTTGCCCCGTATTTGGCGGGCAAAAACACCTATATTAGCGGTTTTTGGTGGAAAAGGTTAAAAAAATACCGAATATTAGCTAATAATATCGATCTGAACCGCTGGCTGGTGCCCGAAGAGTCGAACGTGATGTACAACGCTTCGCTTATTGCCCTCAATCTCCACCGGGCACATGATGACATCACGTTAAACAGTAACAGCAGACAAATTCCCGCGCTGTCGCCGAATCCCCGCGTGTTTGAAATTGCAGCGTGCGGCACGATGCAATTGACCGATATTCGGGAGGATCTCGGTCGCTTCTATACGCCAGGAGAGGAGATCGTGACATATTCTTCGCCGCAGGAGATGATCGAAAAGATCGAGTACTATCTTCATCACGAAGACGAACGGCAGGCAATTGCACTTCGGGCATTGCACCGTACGCTGCGGGAGCATACGTATCCGAAGCGTCTGGCGCAAATGTTGCAGGTCGTCTTTGGATAATTGAATGATCAAAGGAGGTAAAATTATGGCTCGTCCTAAAAAACGCGCCGGTCGAAAAAAATCGATTGTCCGCGTAAAAAAACGGAAGTTGGCCCGGAGAAAAGGCCGCAGACACCGGAGAGTATCCGTCAGAAACAGGGCGTACAATGCCGGATTTAATCAGGGGTATAACGAAGGGTTCAACATTGGGTTCGCCCAAGGACTTCAGGATGGAAGCGTACAGCTGATCGCTTAAACGAGCTGATCCGGAATTCGCACCCGCTGCTGACCGTATGGATGTCAAAGTGCTTTATGTCACTATCCATATCCACCGCTAGCAGGCGATCATTAGTGCGAGGTTCAAGTCTTTCATCTCGATGAAGCAGGGTCCCAATAGAAAAGTCGATGTGAAGATGGTCTAACCTCTAATTGCTCACTGTATCCTACATCTTATGAATCAGGGTATCCGCCCGGTTTGATCGTTAGAGACCGCAAAGGAAGCCAGCGATCTTCTTACTCCATCCATGAACTGTACATGGTGGGAGCGTAAGCTTACGTCTGTACCAATCAGCATTGATGACATAGAATCACCTCCTGTTGCAGAATAATCAAGCGAATCTCAGACATGGGTGCCCGTGGAAACCACCGACTTCAGCCTCATCAGCACACATCCTTAAGCGCCCGACAATGGGGGGTGCTATTCCCCAAGTAGAACATGAGTGATGGGTCACAGGTAACAGGTTTATAAAGCAGGACCTCTCGGTCCGCAAGGAGGGGAAGAGATCTCCTGAGAAAAGCTTGTCGACCCCATTGTTCTAATGGCAGGCCTGAGTTGTAAAGAAGCGTCCGCCAACAATGCGGTCTCCCGCATCCGAACGCATCCTGTTATTCAGTTGTGAATAATGCGCATGACAAAGTAACAGTAATGGGTTGTCCCATTCTGGCGATGTAACAAAACGGCAAGATTAATTAATTTAATCCATTCCCGGTATCCCCATCCTGTGTGGGGTAAAACGGGGTAAAACAAAAAGGATACGGGCTTACTGGTAATTAGCGAATTCTGGACAATCCCCATGGAGCAAAGGGTGAGCGGAAAGCTACCGATCAGGCTGGTAAAGCGGCTATCACATTGGAAGGTGTCAGGTGCTGCTAAGCTTTATATATCAGAGGCATATTTGCGTTCATGAACAGATCGAAGATATGCCTTTGGTTTTGTGCTTCATTAACTGCATTAACTGCATTCTGTCAAATTATTGTAAAAAGATCCCGTTTAACTCAAGTATTTTTCCTGTCACGGAATCGGTGAAATTGATTTCACAATAATGCAATTGAAACCCGAATTGCGCCAAAAAATTAATCATTTCAGTGAAAAGAGTTTGACCGGAGTACAGTGGTACAAGAGCCAGTTCCATTTCAATCGCCGATGTCATTTTCAGAATGTTGTTCGCTCCCTTAAGTGCTTCCATTTCATACCCCTGAAGATCCAATTTCAGATAAACCCGGTCAGTTTCTGGCAGAAGTTCGGAGCAATCGTTATCCAGACATCCAATTCTTACCGTTTCCACTCCTATATATTTCGAATCTGGCGCACTAATTAAATGTTGGTCAAGCATAGGGAGGAGTGAACTGCTGTAGGAATTCCCGGCAAGGTTGATATTGACGTACCCCTCCGCGGCTCCAAGAGCAATCTTATGGCAATCCCAAAGCGGATCCGGAGCAGCCAACTGAGCCAATTGGACAAATTCGGCAGAGGCAGGCTCAAACGAGATGATTCTTCCATTGTATCCGGAAAGTCTTATATTTTGTGCAAATTGTCCCTTATTTGCTCCACCGTCTATAAAAACAGTAATACCATAGTTTCGTAAGATAGCCATACGAGTTTGATGAAATACCTCAGGTTCCATAAGCCTTCTGTACATTTCATTATTAAGCATGTGTCAGCCCCTTCGAATAAATTTAATATATGATACGGATTCAGATACAGATGAGTAACGGCATGTCACTCTATGATACAAGCCTTAAAGCGAATAATCATGCCTATTCTCCGAATTATAGGTTAATGAACAAACCTCTACTCCGCGAATGCATAAGATTAAGTTATCAGTTCACCTATCCTAATTCGCAAAATTATAAATCAGTATTAGAGGGGGGCGTCTATTGAATCAAAAGAAAGATAAAGTTCGGATGAACCTTACCAGGTCTTTGGTGTCCAAAAGAAAGGTCTCAAGAATAAAAACGTTAACTAAAAGGAAAAGGAAATCTCGCCCTAAGAAATTCAATCTGATACGTTCACGAAAAAAAAGGAAATTGAGACTAAAAAGAAATTCTTTGGCACGCAAACGCTTGACCCGTGGCCGGAGAAATAAACACAAAAAGAGCAGGGTACTCCTAAGGATAAGGAACCGCACAATTCTGGTAATAGATCACTCCGTACCTCTTTACGATCAGGATACCGGATCGAGAAATATATACCAGTATTTGAAACTATTTGTAAGAATGGGGCTGCGAGTTAAATTTATAGGCGCGAATTATAGTAGTCCCCAACCGTATACTTCTGACTTGGAACAGCTCGGAATCGTGGTGCTGAGCAAGAAATATAATCATGATCAGGTTCTTTCCTGGCTCAGGAAAAATGGCAGAAATATCGACTATGTCTATTTGCTTAGACCGTATATTGCGGGACGTTACATGGAGGCGGTGCGTAAATTTACGAAAGCAAAGGTCATTTATAACGGCGTCGATTTCCATTACCTTAGAGAGCTTAGAAAATACGAAATTGACCGGAACCCGGAAACTCTTGCCTTTGCGGAGCAAATCAAAGCTCAGGAATTTAAGATTTTCGCAAAAAGTGATGTCATCTATACGGTCAGTGAATATGAGAGATCGATTCTTGCTGCTGAAATGCCGGACAAACGGGTGGTCGTGATTCCGACATATTTTTACGACCAACCATTCCCATTGGGAGGTAATATGGGCTTTGATGACAGAAGAGATATTACCTTTGTCGGTGGTTTTTCCCATCTGCCGAATTTGGACGGAGTGCTATGGTTTGTACACAGTATATTCCCGATTGTTAAGAAATCCCTGCCCGATGTGAAGTTCCATATTATCGGATCAAACCCACCGCAGGGAATTCTGAATTTGAAAAGCGAAGATCTTAACGTGACCGGATTTATATCCGATGACGAGCTGCTCAGTTATTACAGTTCCTCCAGAATTGTTGTCGCTCCCATTCGATTCGGAGCGGGGGTCAAGGGAAAGATCATCGAAGCGACTGCCCATGGAGTCCCGGTTATTACTACTTCCATAGGTGCGGAAGGCATTATGAATGCTGGAGAAATTGTCATTATCACGGACTCACCTGAGCAATATGCGGCGGAAATTATTGATTTGTATCAGAACGGCTCCAGATGGTCAGAGATTAGAAACAGACAGATTCAGTATGCCACGCAATACTTAAGTCCGGACTTTGCAACAGCTATGTTGATCCAGGACATCACGAATCAACCGGTCCGAATTGCCCAAGGATGAATGTCCAATTTCTTCAAGTTGATGAATATGTTTATATCTACGTCTCCATTCAAAACATATAGTAAGTTAAGATCTGCTTCTATTCTAGCACAGATCTAAATCTATTCCGGGAGGATATCACAATGGGTCCTGAAGAGTTTCCATTAGTCAGCGTAATCACTCCTTCATTTAATCAGGCTAGATATATCAGGCAAACCATCGAAAGCGTCCTGTCACAGGATTATCCCAATATAGAATATATCGTGGTTGATGGCGGATCGTCAGACGGCACATTGGAGATTTTACAGAGCTATGGGCATTTGGGAGATCGTTTTCGTTATATTTCGGAGCCCGATAACGGCCAGTCCCATGCGTTGAATAAAGGACTTCATATGGCTAACGGACAGATTATCGGCTGGCTTAATTCGGATGACACGTATTTACCCGGAGCGATCCGTAAAGCGGTAGAAATGTTTCGTGCCAATCCTCAGTTTGGCATGGTTTACGGCAAAGCATATTATACGGATGAAAATAACGTTGTACTTCGGCCATATGCTGTTGAACCGTATAAAAAAGAGCGATTATTTGAGACGTGCTTCATATGCCAGCCTGCCGCGTTTATCAGGGCGGACGTCTTTCGGAGCATGAACGGTGTCGACGAAAGCCTGAAATTTTGCATGGACTATGATCTGTGGATCCGAGTCTCCAAAAACCATCCACTTGGCTATATTGATGACGTGCTTGCGACTTCTCGCCTGCATGATGAATGCAAAACCATCGCTCATTGGGGCGATATTGGGCTGCCCGAAATCGTCCTTACGAGCTTAAAGCATTACGGCGCCGTGTCTGGAAGCTGGGTAAGAGAATTCCTGCGGGTGAATGGACCGCAATCAATGAAATGGTTGTTCGAACAAATTAAGGCCCATAACATTTTAGGTCCTCTGCCTACAATTACGGAAATGAACAGGTATTATGATCATTGGGTACCTCCCCGATTTCGAATCAATGTGGTTTCTTCCGAGGGAAATCCAAACATGAGAGTTCGGATTCAGGGAAGCCATATGATACCGAATCTAATGAAAAAACTATCTAAACGACTTCGTATCACGGTATACATCAATGGGAGAAAAGTAAAGAGGCTATCTTTCAAGAAGGGCCCATTCGTCATTGATCTCCCCTTTAAAACGCACAGAAGTAACAACATTATCGAGCTCGTATCGTCAACCAGGCTGGTCCCGAGGAAAGCAAAAATAAATGCCGACAGGCGCGTTTTAAGCAGTGTCATTCATGACGTAGTTGCTTATTCCGCCGCCGAGCAAAAATTATACCAGATTTTAATGACGAATCCGATGGAGGTCGGAAATTGGTTCCGGCAATACGGAGTTAGGCGGTGAATCCATCGATTGAAAGGACTGACAAACGGGAATATGGAATTATCAAATAAGCGGATTGTTGTAACGGGCGGCTCGGGATTTTTGGGCCGCCATGTGGTGAACAGGCTTCAATCAACAGGTGTAAGTCAATTATTTGTACCGAGAAGCGCAGCTTTCGATCTTAGAAAGGAACAAGATATCTTACGGGTGCTGGAGACTTTTCGTCCCGATATTATCATCCATTTGGCTGCCGTCGTAGGAGGAATCGGAGCTAACCAGAAAAATCCGGGAAAATTTTTTTATGACAACTTGATCATGGGAGCTCAGCTGATGGAGCATTCCAGATGCTTCGGGGTAGAGAAATTTGTAGCGATCGGCACCATTTGCTCTTACCCAAAATTCACCCCTGTACCTTTCAAAGAGAGCGATATTTGGGAGGGCTATCCGGAGGAAACCAATGCCCCTTACGGTTTAGCCAAAAAGATGATGCTCGTTCAATCCCAGGCTTATCGTGAGCAATATGACTTTAATTCAATCTTTTTGCTTCCTGTCAACTTGTATGGTCCATGGGACAATTTCGATCTGGAGACGTCTCACGTCATTCCGGCCATCATACGAAAGTGTCTTGAAGCGAAGGAGCAGGGCAGTCCGAATATCACACTTTGGGGAAGCGGCAATGTAACAAGGGAGTTTATTTATGCCGAAGACGCCGCAGAGGCGATCGTCAAAGCGACGGAACAGTATGATAGTTCCGAGCCGGTGAACATTGGGTCAGGCCAGGAATATACGATCAGAGATTTGGCTGAAATGATCAAGAAGCTGACGGGTTACGAAGGCGAAATCGTATGGGACCAAAGCAAACCCGACGGCCAACCTCGGCGAAAATTGGACACGTCCAGAGCCAAAGAAAGATTTGGCTTTGAAGCAAGCACCGATCTGGAGACGGGCATTAAAAGAACGATTGAGTGGTATTTAAAGGAGAAAAATAAATAATCGTGTGAAAGAGATGAAAGAAGAGGGGGGAAAGAAATGAGTGAACTGGAATGGATCAAGTGGGAGATGCAGGGGAAACCGGTCCCTCCTCCGGATGTTGTAAAACAATTCACGGTAAGATCATACGGTAAGCAATACTCTCTACCAACACTCATTGAGACAGGAACTTTCCTGGGGGATATGATTAGCGCGGTTAAGGATTCATTTCAAAGCATTATTTCTGTGGAATTGGAACCTTCTCTGTATGAACTCGTCAGGAAGAAGTTTTCTACGGAGCCTCACATTTCCATTGTATTTGGCGATAGCGGTGAGGTGCTTCCGGGCATATTGGCCAACATCAAGCACCCCTGTTTGTTTTGGCTTGACGGACACTGGTCGGGAGGGTATGTGAAGACAGCGAGGGGAGCATTGGAGACTCCGATCCGGCAGGAGCTGCACCACATTTTCCAGCATCCCGTTAAGGAGCATGTCATTCTGATCGATGATGCGCGCATGTTTACCGGCCAGAATGATTATCCGACACTGGATGAGCTGAGAGCTCTTGTAAGAAGCTATGACGCATCGTTGCAATTCCACCTGGAGCACGACATTATACGCATTCACAGATAAACCTCTAACGGGATCGCTAACTGGATCCGATTACTAGTCTAAGAATGGAGGATCAAATCTTGTCAATCCCTATCATGTTTTTACATTGGACCGATAACGATTACTTAGCTTATACGTTGCGGCAAGCCAAAATCTCGAGTCCGGCATCCGATGTCATTTTAATTGGAACTGATATTAACAATAAATATTGCGGCGATGGCATCCATCATGTGCAGATGCATAACTACTATCATGGAGCGGCCGAATTCGAGCGAGTCTATAAACATTTAACCCCTAACGAATATGTTTATAACCGTTTTTGTTTTCAGCGTTGGTTTGTTTTAAGGGATTTTATGAAGACACATCATTTTACAGAATGTTGGGTACTTGATACAGATATCATGTTATATACCGATCTTAGTAATCCTAAATATAAATGTTTTTCCGGAGAATGGACCTGGACGACCTATATAACATTGAAAGAATTGGAAGAACTCTGCACGGTCACACATATTCACTTCCAAGAAGACAATTTGTTTGAATACCTCAAATACTTTACTAAACAAAAAGACGCATACTCCAGAACACATGAAGGCTACGCCATATCCGATATGGTCACCCAAACGCTTTATTACGATAACTATTTGTTAAGAGACCGAATGTACGGGGTATTCGAGGATTCTTTCTTTGATAACGAATTATTCTCAGCCCACCCCGGGGTCGAAACACTGGATAACAAGAAAAAAATATACCTGATTAACGGTAATTTAATGTGCAGAAGAAGCGACAATGGCCAATTCATCAAAGCGATTACGATACATTTCACTCAATCTGTCAATAAAAAATATATTCCGCATTTTTACGGTCCGAATCTGTCCCCTTACAATTATGGCTCATATTATTTCGATTATACGTCCTGTCAATGGATTCCCACATCCTTATAAAGAGATAAAGAGTTACATGTCTCTGGTAGATTAGAGTTATGATCGGGGAGGAAATCAAATGCAAAGATTTTGGGAAAAAATTGTAGGTCCGATTCTACAGCAAGAGCAACCGAAAACTTTGGTAGAGATCGGAGCGCTCTATGGAGAAAATACAGTTAAATTGTTACATTATGCACACCAAAATAATGCGGTTGTTATCGTCATAGATCCATTCCCTGCATTCCATGAGTCGCAATGGGGAGAAACGCTGCGGCAACACATGATTTTGCTCCGGGAATATAGTTTGGACGTATTGCCCAGGCTCCAATGGTATGATGCGATTTTGATTGACGGTGACCATAACTGGTATACCGTTTACCATGAATTGAAAGAGGTGGAGAAATTCGCGCAAAGAACAGGCGCATTTCCACTTATATTTTTGCACGATACGGAGTGGCCATATGGTCGGCGTGATTTGTACCATAATCCTTCCATTATCCCAATACATTTTAGACAGCCTTATGCTCAAAAAGGGATCGTTCAAGGAGTTAGTCAGTTGGTGGATCACGGATTCAACTCAACTTCGTTTCATGCCATTCACGAAAACGGCCCTAGGAACGGAGTAATGACGGCTATTGAGGACTTTTTGAGGGAATCAACATTCCCGCTTTCATTACACCGCGCCCATTCTAACAACGGCTTGGCGATCATATCACTGACAGACGAGAAACGTGATGCGTTTATTAAACATGTTATCCAACAATCAGGGCTATAATGGAGTGGGTTATTCCCCGATTTGAATTGGTAAATGACTGGAGGAATCGGTAGTGCCCATCCCTATCTTATTTTTCCATTGGAGCGATGATTATTATTTAGAACATGTATTAAAGCAGGCCAAGATGGCGAGTCCCGCATCTGACGTCATATTGATTGGAAACCATAATAACAGCAAATATGCTACCGATGGCATCAAGCATGCGATGATTCATAACTACTACCAAGGAGCAGCGGAATTCGAAAGGGTTTATAAACACATGACCCCTAACGAATATTTCTATAATCGTTTTTGCTTCCAGCGGTGGTTTATCTTAAGGGATTACATGAGGGCACATCATATTACCGAATGTTGGGTGCTTGATACTGACGTCATGTTATATGTTGACCTGAACCTTACAGAATATAAAAGATTTTCTGGAGAATGGACCTGGACGACTTTTATCACATTGCAAGAATTGGAAGAACTTTGCATGGTTACTCTAATTCATTTCAAAGAGGACTCTTTGTTTGAATATCTTAAATACTACACCAAAGAAACGGGACATTTTCATGGAATGTTGGCTATATCTGATATGGTTACTCAAAAGCTGTATTATGAAAAATATTTGAATAGAACCGATGCAACTCAAGGGGTTTTCGGAGATTCTTTATTTGACAGAAGCATATATTTTTACTTGCCCTATTTCTCCTCCCCCGGATTCGAAACTCTTGATAACAAGAAAAAAATATACCTGATTAATGGCGTATTAAAGTGCAAAAGAAGTGACAACGGCCAGTTCATGAAGTTGAACTCTGTTCATTTTACTACCCACGCTAATAAAAAATATATCCCGCATTTTTATGAACCGCATCTATCTCATTACAAAAATGGAGCATATTACTACGACTATGCTACTCTACAATGGCTTCCCACATCCATCATCCCTGTATGAACTCGAAATTTGAGGAAAACATTGAAGGGATTTTATAGAAACAGGTGTCAGGAACTCTCGATTGTTCGGGAGCTTCTTTTTTCTTTTCTTAATAGTTTCAAAGAACCTATCAGTTTCCAAGAAATTCCACAAAGTAAGCGGCTCGAATAACTATTCAATTCTATAATTACCAGAATATAGTATAGTGTGAGAGGACAACAAATCAAATAAAAGGAGTGAATTAGAACATGCCTATTGTTTCAATTCAACGAGTCGTAAGCAGTACAACGACTACGGTAACCGCTATCGACAGAGCAACGGCAGTGAGCAACTTGTTGGCAGGCACTCCGCCGAATGTCGTCAATGTCGGGAATAGCGGGCCTTGGCCTGAGATCGTCAAGTATACGAATGATAATAATACCGCTTTCGCCGGTACACCAGACCCACAAATCATCTGGAGTCAAGCTTCTCCTCTTTCCGGCGAAAGCCGCGGTTTCGCTGCTCAATCAGTTGTCATTCCGTTATCCGTCGGCATCATTAACAATTTTCTCATTTCATTAGCCGTTTTTGCCGATAATGCCCATTTATCCAGAATTCAAGTTGTGAATGATGTGGGTGTATTTTTGGTGCCTCAACCTACCGGACTGGATGTGGATTTGCTTGACGGACCTATGAATGTTTTTACAATGGAGCCCCCGCCTTTCAGCTGGCAAAGAGTCCGTTATTACACCATTCCTGTCTCTCTTGGACTTATTTCTGTTCCTACAAGTGTAAGATTAATCTTTTCTTTTACTGTCGCCAACTATATCCAACCTGATGCCGGCAACAATCCAGCCGGACTCGCCTTTATCGCAGATATTTACTCCGATTTTTCAATAACACCATAACTTGTAAGTTTTGTCCCCTCACAAAAAAAAGTAAGGATCGATCGGGCAAGCGGAAGCTCTCCCGGTCGATCCTTCTTATTTAACAGAGAAGCTGATTCGACGAATTCAGCTGTCGTTTTTTTGTGGACCAATCCTTGTTTTCTCATAAAATGGGGAGATTCCGGTTACTATTCGTCCATGCCAATGACTCTTTTGAACACAGGATAAGACGGCTCTTACCTGTCCGAATTGCTTTTAAAGGTTATGCGGTTCATGGTTTGCAACGAAGATCCTCTCTGCACAATACGAATCGGATCGATCATCTAGTGGAGGATCCCGACCTGCAGGATCGGAAGCTTTTCCTGCATTACGGCGACCTCACGGATTCGATGAACCTGGTCCGCCTCATCGGGAAGATTCAACCGGATGAAATCTATAATCTGGCCGCGATGAGTCATGTACATGTCAGCTTCGATACGCCGGAATATACGGCTAACGCAGGCGGAATCGGAACGCTTCGGATATTGGAGGCCGTACGAATTCTTGGACTGACTCAGAAGACGAAGATTTACCAAGCGTCGACTTCCGAGCTGTACGGTATTTTGCAGGAAATTCCGCAGACGGAGAAAACCCCGTTTTACCCGCGCAGCCCCTACGCCGTTGCCAAGCTTTATGCATATTGGATTACGGTCAACTATCGGGAAGCTTATGGATTATTCGCTTCGAACGGCATTCTTTTCAATCACGAAAGCCCGTTACGGGGGGGGAACGTTCGTTTCGAGAAAAATCACGAAAGCCGTAGCGCGAATCGCTCTCGGACTGCAGGATAAGGTGTATTTAGGTAATCTTGACGCTCAAAGAGACTGGGGGCACGCCAAAGATTACGTAGAAGCCAGATGCAGTGTTGATCGACGGCGACCATAATTGGTACAGCGTTTATCATGAATTGAAAGAGGTGGAGAAATTCGCGCAGAGAACAGATGCATTTCCACTTGTATTTTTGCACGATACCGAGTGGCCTTATGGTCGGCGTGACTTGTATCATAATCCTTCCCTTATACCAACATAGTTTAGAAAGCTTTATGCTCAAAAAGGTATCGTTTATGGAGTTAGTCATTTAGTGACTCATGGGGGATTCAACCCGACTGCGCATCATGCCATTCACGAAAATGGTCATAGGAACGGAGTATTGACGGCGATTGAGGACTTTTTGAAAGAAACCCCATTCCCTCTTTCATTACACCGCGCCCATTCTAACAATGGCTTGGCAATCATAACGGTGAAAGACAACAAACGGGATGCGTTTATTAAATAGGTTATCAAACAATCTGTGCTATAAAGGAATAGGATGAAAAGGGATTGAGCAGGGCGGCAATTCTGCTCAATCCCTTTTCGGGTTGCGACTCTACTAAAATCACTATTGAATTGCTATTCTTTAAAAATACTAGAGTCTATGTGCAATCGCCCATGTAAATTTAATATTATGAATTGAATCAAAAAAAAGTGATTCATAACAATAGATTAGGAGAGTGAAGTTGCTGTTAGACAGAAAAGTAGACATGGAGAACCGAGAATGAGAAAGAATAATAATAATATCTAAATTCGAGATGATCGACATGACGAACGATCATCGCTTCGTGTGCGGTATCGCGAAGATGTGTGCTACATTCCATGTTTCCAGAAGCGGATACTACAATTGGACTAAACGTAAGGCAAGTAAACGAGAGAAATGGAGTAAGAAGCTGGTTCACCGCGTACGACGTATTTTCTTGGACTCGCGTCGATTGTTCGGAAGCCCTCAAATCGCTAAGGTATTACGCAAACAAGGCACGACGGTATCAGAAAAGACGGTGGCAGCATTATGAATGCATTGGTACAGTGAAGAAATATAAAGCTACGATCAACTCTAAGCACAATCTCACGGTTCATGAGAATGTGTTAAATCGGCAGTTTAACGTGGAGAAACCAAATCAAGCCTGGGTGACAGTTATCACCTATGTTGCCACTGATAAAGGATGGCTCTATTTAGCAAACGTCATGGACCTATACAGCCGTAAGATCGTGGGCTTGATGACAAATAAGAACTGGTCAAACAAGCACTAGACCAGCTTACAATCAGCAACGACCACGCGGTGAAGTTTTACACCATTCTGACCGAGGCAGCCAATATGCTTCTCATGACTATCAAGCAAGGCTAAAAAAGTATGGCATGAAAGGTAGTATGAGCCGAAAAGGGAATTGCTACGATAATGCTTGCATCGAATCGTTCCATAGTGTCCTGAAAAAGGAGCTCATCTACTTGGATAAATTCAAGACGCGTGAGCAAGCTCGAAAGTGCATTTTTGAATATATCACATGCTTCTATAATAGAAAGAGGATCCATTCTTCCATCGGATATTTCACGCCCAATCAATACGAACGTGTGTACCGTCCTGCTGTGTAATTTTCTCGATTCTATGTGTCTACTCTATTGACAGAGGTACAAGTTTCTATGCCGATTACCAAAATAGCAACTGTGGTAAGTGATCCGACCGACACTTGGTTCTCTACTTCGAGTAGAGGAGATGCAACAGCAGGGGCGATCACTGGAACCCCTTCCGCAACAAGGGGAGTAGTACTTGATATTGGGAGAGTCGGGTCTTCTTGGCCCGAACTGCTGTTTTATCCTTCTGTGGGTGCTCCCAATCCTGCGTATGTATGGAACGATAACGCTCCCGCATCGCCTGAAACATTATATTTTGCTCTTCCAACGTACTTCTTCGTAGCATCCTTCGAAGTAGTTAACTATACGACCGGTGGCACTATTAGTCCTGCAGCCTTGCAATACATTGTCGAGTTGTATGACGAATATATTACCGACTTAAGAACCGTTTGCAAGTTCAGTCGTAAAGTTAACTAACTAGGGGCTGTCCCATAAGGTCTGAAAAAGACCTGAGTGATAACGAGGCCACTGAAGAAATTAGCTTTTTTTAACGGAGCTAAAGGAACAAATCAAATGACGACCACTTTCCATATTTGTGGAAATGTGGTCGTCTTTTCGTCTTTATAACAAGCTTGCTTCAATATGTTCTTACTTCATCAGTTTCAGTATCCTCTTTAAATTTACCGTGAAGATCGCCATCGCCTCTTGTATCTCCATGCCAACAAGACCCAAGGTTGACGCTACATCGTACCCGTGCCTGTGTTTCTGCTCGCTATTCTTCGCTTCAATCTTGTAACGTTCCTTTACTTTTTCTTGTGGGCTCCTGCTATATCCAATGTTGTTTTATTCGATCCTTGCATCCTGATCTTCCGAGATCCTAAGCTGTTCAAGGTCATCTGCGACAGTTTCTTGAGCAGATTAAGCGATTCTTTAACTTGGGCAGTGTACAAACACCACCTTCTACTTCAAGCACCTTGATGAGTTTCTGGCAGTAGGCGATTTCGTCTTTCAGCACATCGCTTGTATTCTTCGCCGGGAACTTGGCTTTAGGGATTCATAGATAAAATGGGACTTCTTCAGTGGCCTCGGGATAGCCCGTATTTTTTTGTTTTAGGAAACTATGGGTTGATGAACAACCCGTAGCTCCGTAAATGCATACGATGAAATGATTAGACTATTGCTGCGTGAATGAATAACGATCAAGAGACCTGCCGGCAATTCCGACGGCATTCATGAAAACGAGGAGGAAAGAAATGAAAGCTTTACTCACAGGGATCACCGGATTTGCCGGAAGTCATATGACGGAGTTTCTGCTTGCCAAAAACGTCGAGGTCATCGGCACGGTTCGTCAAAGGAGCCGTATGGATCATATTCGTCATTTATTAAAGGACATTCATTTGTATGACTGTGAACTAAGAGATTCTTTTTCCGTAAGGACTTTAATTGAGCGTGTAAAGCCGGACCTTATTTTTCATCTAGCCGCTCAAAGTTTTGTTCCCACTTCATGGAACTCGCCTATTGATACGATTCAAAATAACATCAACTGTCAACTGAATATTTTTGAAGCCGTAAGACGGTGCGGTATCGATTGCAAGATTCAAATTGCATGCTCCAGTGAGGTATACGGCCGTCTGGAGCCGCATGAGATTCCAATTAAAGAAACGAATCCATTACGTCCATTAAGTCCTTATGCAGTCAGTAAAGTGGCTCAGGATTATTTGGGATATCAATATCACCAAAGTTACGGATTAAATGTTATTCGCACGCGGGCTTTCAATCATTCCGGACCGAGAAGAGGGGAACACTTTGTTACCTCCAACTTTGCCAAACAAATTGCTCAGATTGAAAAAGGTAAACAACCTCCGGTTGTTTCTGTCGGAAACCTTCAGGCCCAGAGGGACTTCACGGATGTGCGAGATGTTGTTCGCGCATACTGGCTTGTTTTGGAGAAAGGAGAGCCGGGGGAATGCTATAATATCGCTTCAGGAACGTCATGGTCAATAAAGGAAATGCTCGACAAATTGCTTGCCTTAAGCACAGTAGAGATTGAAATTAAGGAAGATCCGGCTCGCTTACGTCCCTCCGATGTGGAAATATGGCTGGGGGATTATTCCAAGCTTCATGCGCAAACCGGTTGGAGGCCGGAAATACCTTTCGATCAAACATTGTCCGATCTATTGAACTACTGGCGCGAAAGAGTTTAAAAACCATTTTGAAAAGCTCGTCTCTGCTATCTATAAAAATGGGGAATGATCCACTAGTATTCGTCCATGCCGATGACTCTCACGAACGTACTATGTTACATGGTTGAAATTTCTTGAAAGGAGTCAGCATGCATGAGAGTGGCACTTATTACAGGGGTTACGGGACAAGACGGCGCCTACCTGACCGAATTGCTATTAAATAAAGGTTATACGGTTCATGGTTTGCAACGAAGATCCTCTCTTCACAATACGAATCGAATCGATCATCTGGTGGAGGAGTCAAGCCTGCATGACCAGAAGCTTTTCCTGCATTACGGTGACCTCACGGATTCGATGAGCCTTGTCCGCATCATCGGGAAGATTCAACCGGATGAAATCTACAATCTGGCCGCAATGAGTCACGTACATGTTAGCTTCGATACGCCTGAATATACGGCTAACGCGGACGGAATTGGAACGCTGCGAATATTGGAAACCTTAAGAATTCTAGGATTAACAAAGAAGACGAAGATTTATCAAGCGTCGACGTCCGAGCTGTACGGTTTGGTTCAAGAAGTTCCGCAGAGCGAGAAAACTCCGTTTTACCCCCGCAGTCCTTATGCCGTTGCCAAACTTTATGCGTATTGGATCACTGTAAATTATAGGGAAGCCTACGGAATGTTCGCTTCAAACGGCATACTCTTCAATCACGAAAGCCCGCTTCGGGGTGAAACTTTCGTTTCGAGAAAAATCACGAAAGCCATAGCGCGAATCGCGCTAGGTCTGCAGGATAAGTTGTATTTAGGCAATCTTGACGCTCAAAGAGATTGGGGGCATGCCAAAGATTATGTAGAAGCTATGTGGTTAATCCTGCAGCAAGAAAAACCGGATGATTATGTGATCGCCACCGGAGTGACGACGAAAGTAAGGGAGTTCGTAAGTATGGCTTTTGCCGAGGTCGGCATCGAGCTGGAATTTACAGGGGAAAAGACGGAAGAACGAGGCTCCATCATAGCTTGCCATCATCCGGATTACCAGCTTCCGATCGGTCAAGAGGTCGTTCGTGTCGATCCGGGGTATTATCGTCCCTCAGAGGTGGATTTATTATTGGGGGATCCCGCGAAAGCGAAAAGGGTGCTTGAATGGGAGCCGAAATATGATCTGAAGGCTTTGGTGAAAGAGATGGTCATGTATGACATTCAAGAGGCCGGAAAGGGAAGATCTGGATGAAAATCGTATTACTGTCCGGAGGCTCAGGACAGCGTCTGTGGCCATTCTCCAATGGTTCCAGAACCAAACAGTTCCTAAAAGTGTTAAAAGACGAAAAAGGCGAGCTTGAGTCGATGGTTCAAAGGGTTTGGCGGCAATTGCAGGAGGCGGGATTGGCGGGCTCCACGTACATTGCCACGAACGGATCCCAGGAGGAGCTCATCCGAAGCCAGTTGGGGGATTCTATCCCGCTTATCATCGAACCGGAGAGAAGGGATACGTTCCCGGCTGTCGCCCTCGTATCCGCATACTTGTTTTCCGAAGCGAATGTACCTGAGGATGAGGCAGTCTGTGTCCTGCCGGTGGATCCGTTTGTAGAGAACGCATTTTACGATAAAGTAAAGGAGCTGGAAGACGTTCTGCAGCATTCGGATGTCCAAGTAGCTCTAATCGGCTCCAGACCGACGTATCCTTCGGAAAAATACGGGTACATCGTACCAGCCAGCCGTTCAAGTGATTCCTCTGACACGGCCATTCCTATAAAAAGCTTCATCGAAAAACCTAACCAAATGGTGGCAGAGCATCTGATCGAATCCGGAGCGCTTTGGAACTGCGGCATTTTCGCATTTAAGCTTCAATTCCTATTAGGCCTGCTGCGTGAAAAAGGATTTCCTGTCACGTACCCTGAACTCGCCAAAGAATATGATACGCTCTCCAAAACCAGCTTTGATTATGAAGTCCTGGAAAAAGCCAAGCAAATGAAAGTCATTGTTTACGAGAGGGAATGGAAGGATCTTGGCACCTGGAATACGCTGACTGAAGAGATGAATAATCCAGTGACCGGTAAGGGCATTGTCAGCACGGATTCCACGAATAGCCATGTCGTAAATGAATTGGATATACCCGTCATACTGTTAGGTCTTTCCAACATCATCGTGGCGGTCAGCTCCGACGGGATCCTGGTGTCTGACAAAGCGGCAAGCCCCCGCATAAAAGATATGGCAGAGCTCTTCAAGGATATTCCGATGTATGAGGAACTTCGTTGGGGCTGGTATCGGATATTGGATTTCTCCAGACGGGAGAAAGAAAACGATACCTTAATTAAGAAGATAGTCATACATGCTGGTGAGCATATTCGGACCCATTACCACCGGAGCAGAAAGGAAATATGGTGTATTCAGTCAGGTACAGGGATGGCCATTTTGGAGGGTAGACTTCATCGGGTTCAATCGGGTGATTGTCTGCAGATTCCGGAAAATACGAAACACAGTATAATGGCTTTAAAAGAGCTTACACTGATAGAGGTTCAAATCGGTAGCGGTCTCATAGGGGAGGATACGTTCGAGGAACCTTGAGAACGGAAATTCCGTTCGAAGATTTATTAAATTATTGGCGTTAGCAGTCGTAATATATTAGCGATCAAAAAAGATAATAGCAGGGAAAGAAGGCTCCCTATTCGGAAGAGCCTTCTTTGTTTGAAATTATTCGCTTGAAAAAGTCGTCATGTTTTATCTTCTGATGCAGTTCAAGTTAGGTGGTTTTCGTAGATTCTATGGTCCAGCCCGCTACTTTCGTACCCCTAATGACCGCTTCTTTAATAGATAATCCCTTTGCTAGCCCCATGACCTTACCCGAAAAGAATGCATCCCCCTGTGCCGCTGGAATTGACAGCTTAGCTGGAAAGAAAGGTTGATAGCCCGATTCTTTCGTGCTGGTGTCGTAATAAATTGAACCATTTCCCCCCATCGTGATCACCATCGATCTCATTCCCGCTTGTCAACGAATTGAATCAGGGCATGTATTTTTTGATCGATGCTCTTTTGAGTAAAATCTGGCAATGGGGACATTCAAATCAAGTTAAAGGACAAAATGAGTGCTGGACTTGAACATTCTTTCCCATACCGTTCGATGAACTCCTAAGGAGAGCAAGATCCGGCATTTGGGAAATGGAACCGGCAAGCTCCTTATCCAGGATGGCCATCTATATGCCCATTCCCCGACTATTAGTCTTTATGAGATGTTGGATGTACACCCTTGATCTCCGGAGTCTTGGTGCAATGTCTTTTTCCATCGCTGTTGAATCAATTCCGCTACATTCCTGCCTATGCTGCCATGCACAAACCGGAGGTTTCCGGGATTATTTGTAGCACATTAATAGTTTTGCTTGGCAAAACCTTTACAATCTAAAAATATCGTGCCAATAGCCAAAAGTGAAAGGCACACTTTGATCTTACCTCCTTGCGTAGAAGGAAACCCATTTTTACTGTATTCGTTTTTTGGAAAGCATGGAACGCTCTGTACACCAAAATTTGTTAATACGGCAAATATGCTGCCGGTGGCATCAAGCATGCGATGATTCATGACGACTACCAAGGAGCAGCGGAATTCGAAAGGGTTTATAAACACAATCACAAATATCAGTGGGGACTAAAAAAGATGACTCCTGTTCAGTACAGGAATCATCTCTTAAGTGTGGCCTAGCACTCTTTTTTAAAAGTGCCCTTGACTAAGGGTCCAGTTTACCAATCGTAAATCCATCCACTTTTTATTATAGAGGGTTTCTCGGTGTCCAGCTATTCGGAGCAAGGTCAATATATCCTTTTATTTCAAGTAAAATCATTTCGGGGGTTAGATCCGAGTGGCTCTCGGATAAGATCAAACGATATTCCTCTGAATTAAGAATTTGTGTAATGATATATAACCGGCTTATTCCTCGCTTAAGAGCTAATAAAATGGATTGCAGACCCTGTTCATCAGGTTCCCGCCCTAGAAGGTTCCTATAGACTTGAATGGAGAAATCAAGGTTATTGGGTAAGTGAAGAAGATTGCTTATCATAATAACAATAGTTTCTATTGTAAAGTGTAACAATTCTTTGAATTGTTTGGCGATACTTTCTAACGAGAATCCGTTTTTTATATCCAGTTTTGCCTTTAAAGCAATTTCTTCTCTCTTTTTGTGATTTTCAAATGCTTCACGCATGGTTTTCTTTACAGTTTGTTTGGTTACTTTTGCCCATTTATGCCCTAAATAGAGTTCGGGTCTGGTCTTTTGCAGCTCATCATGAACCGGTTCCAATTTCTTTTCCGGTTCCATTAGAAAGGAATTGCTTTCATTCATAAATTCAGTAGAACCGCCCCAATTTACGGAAATAACCGGTTTGCCCATGGCCATCATTTCCATCTGCGGCATTCCCCAGCCCAACGCCCTTTCTGTAGAAACATAACAGGTGCAGCTCGAATATAACGATAAAAGACTTTCGCGGGGGATTTTTCCCATAATGAAATGGATGTGGGGGTTGTTAATTTTGTCCGGAATATATGATGAGATCACATCGAGAACATTATCTTCTTTTGTCCAGTTAGGGACATAAATCTTCAATATGAGACTGACATCTTCCGTAATTGAAAACTCTTCACAAAAGCTAGGTATGAGTAAATCCAATCCTTTCCGGTAATCAAATGCCAAGGTGTATAAAAATTTAAAGGACTTTACTTCCGGAGGAAAAGGATATGGAGGGAAAGTTTTATCATACTGCGCATAATCGATGGTATGATTCAGAATTTTTACTTTTGAAGGCTGGACACCATATTTGGTAAATGTCTCATAGTTGAAATGGGTAAACACCCATATCTCATCCATCGTATTGCATAAATTTGCCCAATGTTGAGGAATCCGGTCTGTTTCAAATACTGTTACTCCAATTTTTTTTATAAAATTGCCCTTCTTTATTCTGTCAAAATATTCGGGCTGTCCATGAATGAGTAAAACCGGGGTATCGCCCAACGGAACATTAGAATTTAGGGCATTGGAAATCAAGCGAAAATCATCTTCTCCAAGTTCTTGATCTGCATCTCCAATATCAATAACGTTTAAAGGAAGTCCGGTAAGTTGCAATGCTCTGATATAATTTCGCGATGCATTGCCATACCCCCCGATATCGCGTACAGGTCCTGCCCACAATATACCTGAAGGTAAAACCATGATTTCTATCTCCCCTTACTTAGATAGTTGTTCCATTGTTGTTTTATGTTATCTTTTCCGAATAATTGAATCGCTTTATTTCTTGCATTTTCACTGATTGTTTTGGCAAGTCCATGGTCTAACAATAAATTATGCAAATATATTTTTAACTCTAGAATATCGTCGGAAACGAATCCTTCCTTGCCGTTTTCAATAATCTCCTGAATTTCAAATGTCTGCTGTTTATAAAACTCATGATTGCCTAGCTTTTCCCCTATGGAAACAATGGGAATACCGGTCATAAATGCCTCAATAAATCCAAGTGTATAACTCGTGACCTGAGTGCCGGTATAAAAAAAGACGCGATTTTCTCTCAACTCTTGCTTTAATTGTTCATAGGTTAATTCCCCTGAGCTTTCGGGCACCCCCTCGTTCCCTCGGCCAAACAGTTTAAATGGATATCCGCTGCATGTTTTTTGAAAAACATCGTAATTGCAATCGATCGCTCGTTCTCTCATTGACTGATTTAAAGCCATGATTTGACTCTTGTTTCCAATCCATCCATTATATTCTGTTGGATCTTTGTAAAACCGGATCACCGCATCTTCTCCAATGTAACCGGGGATCATTCTTTCTCTAGGCGAATAACGCACGATTTCCAAACCTTGATTACGGTAAGGCTGGAGGACTTGTTCAACCCCAGCGACTGATTGACCGATGGACCGCCAAATTACCCGTTTATGCTTTATCTTCTCCCAGTTATTAATAACGATTGAGGGCGTATGCATAATGATTATTATGTCTTTATCTTTGATCAAATCTGGATGCAGATCATCTTTGGGGGATTGGTCAACCAAACTCGCGAAATGCGGGTCATAAGGCATTTCAGGAATAGGCGGGCGGAGTCGACTTCCTAAATGCGGACGGCAATATGCACCATGAGAAAAACATTCGTATCCTAATTCAGTAAACATTTTCAACTCATCATACTCTAATACCTCATGTACCGACACATATAAAATACGCATGATCCCATTCCCTTCTTTCTATCTGTTCTCTTTAAGAAGCAATACTCATACAAAATAATTTATGCATGACTTTAGAGGTTGTGTTTCCCAACATTGCCCAAAAAATTGGACTAAATTATAGTTTCATTTGCTCTCTGTGCCGCATAGTTTAATATGAATGCTCATCGAAGGGGGGATTTATTATGAGCAGAATCGACAGAGAAACTTTTTTTAAAATTTTCGGCAGCGGTGTATTCGTTGGAGAACGGCCTTTTTTCACTCAGCAAGATGTAGAGCCATTAGTTGCATTCTCTCGGAAGTTTCACCCTAAAACAGTAATCGAAATCGGCATTCAAAGAGGAGAGACGGCAAAAATTATTCTAGACAATAGTCCATGGATTGAAAGATATATAGGAATAGATTTAACGCCCGGTTCTCAAACTCCATTAGCTATTCAACAATCGGAAGTACCTCAAATAGCAGGAGAATGCATTAAGAATGACACAAGAGTAGAGCTGATTTTAAGACCAAATGGTTCAAGGGATATATCCCCAGAAGCTCTCCCTGTAGCTGATTTAATATTCATTGACGGCGATCATTCTTCTGAGGGTGTTTTGTTTGATACACATTTAGCACGACAAGTGATAAGAAAAGGGGGAGGCATTATTTGTTGGCACGACTACGGAAATATGTTTGTGCCCGATGTGACGGCAGTAATTGATGGGATGAATAGAATTGAAGGGGATCGAATTTGTCTTATCGAAGATGGAACTTTATGTTTTCAGTTTTGCACGGAAGGTAGATAATCCTCATATAGTAATGAGATGTAGTTAATTGAATCCTTTTTTTAGCAAATATAGTATTTAATGAATTATTTTTTCTGTTTTACACACATTAAGAAGATATAGTAACTAGTCATACTTTAAGACAAGGAATAGTATTCGAAGTCTCAAGAGTTGAATTATCTAAATTCTATTATAACGCCAGGAAGCAAAGTTCTTGATGCAGGTGCAAATATTGGTTTGATGTCTATTCCCTTGGCGAAAATTGAACCATCAGCAACTATATATTGTTTTGAACCCGTTCCGTTAATATGCGCTGTTAAATCTCAATATTGTTCTAAATGATGTTAAGAATATTTTTGCTTTTAATTATGCATTGGGTAAGCAAAAAAAAATTGTAACTTTATTTAGAAATAATCAGTAGCTTTGATAAACATAATTTCAATTTGTCAAGCAGTTTTGCATGAAAACCATGATGTAAATTGTGCTAAAGATGTGATATTTAAGTCGGTTTTGTCCATAAAAAAACCTTATTATTAGGGGAACAGGTAGTCCTGTCCAAATCACTAATAACAAGATCGCATGGACAAGAATACCATAAAATCCACGTTAACGGAATACCTGATTCCGTTAAATCCGAAATTGATGCTAGAACAGATTGAACAGTTGGATCTGGACAAGTACGTGAAGAAACTGGATAGTGTAACCACAGCTAAACTTTTCGTTTTCGCTCAATTGATGCAGATTCAGTCGTACACCGACATTAGCTTAAATGTGAAGCAGAACGGGAAACTACAAGAAACGATCAATTTGACGACCATCAGCACATCCCAACTCTCCCGGAAATGGCGCGAGATGGATCCCGCTTTTCTGGAATCCGTGTTCCGCGATTTTGTGCAAAAATTGTTCCAACGTTTAGGCATGAGCAAAGCCGCCGGTAAGCGCTTTCTTAGATTCAGGGTTAGCTGACGATAGCCATAAATTCCGTCCACTTGCTCGTATAACACAATCATAGCCTGTGTAAGTTGCAGATTTCCCTGCTCGTGAACGCTCTCTTTGCGATTCAACCACTTATAGTAGCCAGAATGTGACACGCCGGCAATGTGGCAAAGCAGGCGAATACAACAATGCTGTTCCTGGTGTACGGACTGAATCGCAAGATAGCGCCTTTCATGCCTAACCCGGCTTAATATCCTCTCCTTTCGAGTTCCTGTAACTTTTTTAGGAAAGCATTCTCCGCTCTAAGCCGCTCAATTTCATACTCCCCTCGACCATCTTATAGAGCATCTTGACCGCCAGCTTTATACTTCTTAACCACTGGTAAACTTGTTGGTATGAAACTTGATACTTCTCCGATGTAGCTTGATAATTACGATTTTGGGATAAGCAATATAAGACAATATCAATCCGTTCTTTCCAATCTGTAGACCGTCCTTTTGTCATAGCCCTTGTTCCTCCAGATTCACGAGACTTTAAGCTGCTATGACCATTATAATTGGTAATCCGTTTTGGAGTTGTGTTCGGCTGGCGATCTTATATTTATCGATAATTTCGTACTGTGAGCCATTCCCTGAGAGGTAATCCATGACAGCTTGTAATTTAAGCTCTTCTGGATAGCTTTTATGGAATTTTCGGGGCTCTAAACCCTCTGAGCCATCCAATTGATATTGATGTCTCCATTTGACCAGTGTCGTTTTGCTAATGCCATATTTCTGTGCAACATCTATAAGTCGACTACGACCCGTTTCAAGCTCCTGTAAGATAGCGAATTTCTCTAGTGCACTATATTGATTGCTTTTAGCCATGAAAAAGCTCCCCTTACGATAGCAGGTTTTATTATTTAACCTGTCTACCGTAAGGGGAGCATATCATTCTATTATAGACAGCCCCTTTCGTCATAAGTGTCAGCCGTTTCCCGGATCGTATATATTTTCGAAAAAGGAAGGCTTCTTAGGGTCTGATGTAACCTCCAGCTGATCGGAGCGGATTTTCATACTCTCGAAATGTGTATCAAAACGGGATTCAACATCTTGTATACTTCTTGATTTCCTATAATATAGGCATCATTACCGAATCATCTGGGCCACAGCCGGCAGATACGTTCCCCAATCACCAATTCACGGGCTTTCCACGGGCATACCCTTCATACTCAATCGTTACTTCCGTAATGTCCGCCGGGTCGTACACGACTTGAACCGTTCGCCCAATGAAGAGGACCACTTCGTATTTCTTGCCATGGAAGCTGAAACAACCGGCCTTGTCCACTTCCGATCCTCGCAGTGGAGGAACGCTTTTGCCAGCAGCTCCGGTTCTGCAAATCGCTTAGGTTTTCTCCCCATAAACAGGTACGTCATGCTTTTTGGACGACACCTCCGCCAAATAAGCCTTTCGATCCACCTGCCGTTTAACAGCGGTGCAATCATACCGTAACGAAACAACGCAATTTTCTCTCTGATTCCTTCATCCATCGGTTATATCGCCTCCTTGTGATCAGTAGGCTAAGCCGGCTAACCGTTATGAATAATCATAACCTATCGAATGGGACGGGGACGAGGAAATAAGGATGTGGAAACGTTATTCGGTTTTCGCTACCATGGTAAAATGGTGCTGCCATAAAGCTATTAACGCGATGATGCCACCACCCTTTGATGTAGGTTGCTTTCCCAAAAGCTTGGATCATCTGCAGCATCTTTATGGCCTTTTCTTTTGGCTCCCTTGGCAAAAGTGCTCGTTCGCCCGCGCTCGTTCGCCCGCTTCCCAAAAGAACAGTTCTATTTCCGTTGCTTACCGTACGCCCGTTTCTCATAAACCCTCGCAATTGGCGGAAGAAACATCGGCAGAATAAAAAAATCGTCTTCCCGCAGTCGGGACACAACAAGCGGCAAATCGGGATTCGCACGATCATGTCGTCTTCAATCGCATTTCGCTCATAGAAACCATGGCGCAGTAAACCGTTTTTCGCCCGGCAATTCGGACAATAGTCTAAGTTTGGGAACAAATTCTTCTTCCCAAGGCTGCGTAACAAATTTATTTGAAAATCATGGTAGTAGATCACCCGTAACCCCTTCGCTATAATTTGCTAAAAGTTTAAGCGGTATCAAAATATCGGCAATCCGTTCCTATGTACAAATAAGCACCTGTTTCTGCGAAAACAAAGTGCTTATTCACAACAAACGGACAGTAGCGGTTCGGATTTGACCATCAACTATATTGGCCGCCGACTTGAGTTAACTGTTCCCCAAAAACGAATCCATCTCTTCTTTGGTTTTTAAATCTAAGGAATTAATCCTCTGAATCAAATATTCCTTGGCAAACTGATACAGTTGAATATCTAGCGAATTGCTTCTTTCAATAAATTCGATTAAATCTCTGGAAATTTGATCTCGTTTTTGACGTTTAGGATTATTGTTGAGTTTGGTGGTGTGGAAATACGTCATGGATCGTTCCGAAATTTGATGAAGGCTGGTGATTTTATCCCATCCTAACTCTTTTTTCATTAGAAAAACTGATTCATTAAATAATTCCGTGATTCCAACCACTTTAAAGTCATTGGTGATACGTTCTGTTGCAAGTTTGAAGTCTAGAATACCACCGGTTATAAACAATGTTTGTAGATTGGGTTCATAAAATGCATTTTTTGTCTCTACAAATTCTTTTAGGTCCTTGTTTCTAACAGCAGGGTGGTCGGGAAACCTACGCTGTATATCATAATAAAGTGAAATAATGCGATCCACAGGTTCACGAAGCAACGTAATGTAGTGTAAAGGCCGCGGAAAATCACTCTTAATGAACATTTTATTAATGGAACCAGCTTTATAAAGCCCAAAGCCAAAATGACCACTGATATATTTGGTACTTTCGTTCATCGCTTTTTCAATGATTTCTTCTGGACTGTTTAACCCCACCACATCCGATTCATATTGCTGAACCAGAAAATTAACCCTCAAAGTAGTCCCGCCCGTCTTCATTATGTGTACAAAAACAACTAATTCATTTGGATTTAGCATATTCATATTCCTCCCACAATAATTAAATGTTTTCCCGTATACTCAGTATTTTTGAAATGGTACGCCGATTTTATAATTTAGACTAACGACGACATGATTAAGATTATGGTCAACTTCCTCCTAGATTAAGAGAATGATAGAAAAATAACTTACAACCAAGTTATTTGCTGAAACAAGAAACAATTTTTAACAATATTCAGTATTTACATGAGTTATGCACTTCAAGATAAAACTTGGAAACTGCTCTTGTAAATGGAGGGCATAACCGGTTGGTTCCAGCATCGTTCCGATGTTGTTATAGAGAGCGCTCATAAATCCCCCCTATGTCGGCAATATGGACTAATAAAATATACATATGTATTGGGGAAGATAAGGAAACGGCGGCTGCCTTCTACATATGAAGATGGCCGATCTCACTACATATTTCCTGGAGAAAAGATGTTGTAGGAATGACGATCTTCTGCAAGCTGAATTCGAATATAGCCGCCATTCCGGCTATGACCAGAACGAGTAGCAACGGAAAGGCGAGGGGGCAGGAAATGGAAAGCCACAATCAACATAAGCCTGTATTTCGATTAACCTAAGAGGTTTTTCCAATGTCTATTCTAAGGGGTGCACTTCACACATTAATGGGTATTATTATTTTTGCATAATAGCATTATATTTCAACATAGGACCAATCAAATGGAAGGTATGGACCATACGCTAAGGGTGGCATGCTTCTTCAGGAGTTAATTCCTTAAATCCGTAACCAGCAACTAAATCATTGCGAAGGAAAAAGGCGATTCGAAGTCTGTTTGTAATCGCCCCTTCGTGATCAGGTAGGAGTTCTTCCACAGTTTCCCCCAGATCAGCCAAGTGATAGTGCATCATCTTTGCAGCCTCGGGATTATCTTTGGCATATTGCGGTGGTTTCGGCAGCTTGCCTCGTAATTTGGGATGCCGCTTAAGCACGGTTCTACGCAAGCGGTTTGTCCTGCAGTACCTTAAGCGGTTTCTTCTTTTGTGCATCCGCAACGGTATGTGCAGCATCCACCGAAATCGTCTTGGATTTAATCAAGCCTTTATCGACGCACTGGCGCACAATGTGCAAGAGCAACTCATCAACCCTACTGGTACCTAATCGGTAGTTCCGAAACCGGGAGAGTTGACTAGGATCAGGTAGTGGATCTTCTGGGTTTACACCAATGAATCAACGATAAGTTAAGTTTACTTATGTCTCACCAATTACACGTTCATCGGAGAGGTTGTAAAGAATCTGAAGAAAGAGAAGGCAAAAGAGCATCTCTGGTTCATTGGCGGGACGCCCATAATAGCGGCAATACGAATCTTGAATAAGTTCGTAAACAAAGTTTATAAGTGAATAGTCGAAATAATGGCCTGTCGTTGCCGACAGGCCAAATATCTGGGTGTGCTCTCAAAATATATCGGAAGTGCTTCCTGCAGTAGATTTGGTTGCAGTTACCAGTGTCATTAAAGAAGCGTTGGCTAATGGGGCGCTGGAGGCGATGGCATTTGGAAAATGCATTGTCGCCTATAACTCCGGCGGTTTACAAGAAATCATTATCGATAGGGAAACCGGCGTATTGATAAACAAAGAGGATACTAAATCGCTTGCCAAGGTGATCGATCAGCTGGCAAACGATCCGGCGAAACTGAAAAGTATGGGGAAGAAGGCTCGAGCGCGAGCGGTACAACAATATCGTTACGATTTATTCAAGAAAAAGATAAAAAATTTGATCAATATCGAAGGGAGTTGAATTGCTTCATGCCGTTATTGGTATCTGATTGTATTGATCGCGGCTTGTATCTGGTGGATGTTGGGAATAAACAAGATACCGTTTCCGTGTCATGAAGTATATTGTATATGAGCGTTAATTAAGCAAATATCGCCGCCCTATTATTTTACCGGATGAATGAAAACTTTTTTTATTATGCTAGGTTTACCCATACCTAAGATTTATGACTGCATATAATGGAAGCAGCGAAATCATCATATTTCAATCGAGGTGATCCGACTTGCAAAAAGGTGTTACCGTCTGGTTTACCGGTCTGTCCGGCGCCGGGAAAACGACAATCAGCCGTTTGGTAGAGACAAAACTAATCGAATCAGGAATACGGGTAGAGGCGTTTGATGGCGATGTTGTCCGTAGGAATCTTACGGCAGATTTGGGTTTTTCAAAAGAAGATCGGCAAAAAAACATTGAAAGAGTTGCATTTGTAGCTAAACTGCTTACCCGTAACGATGTTATTGTATTGGCATCCTTTATATCTCCGTATCGGCAAATGCGAGATTACTGTCGTCAGGAGATCGGTTCATTTATTGAAGTGTTTGTAAAGTGTTCCTTGGCGGAATGCATACGCAGGGACGTGAAGGGGTTATATAAGAAAGCTTTGAATGGAGAAATCCCCGGTTTTACCGGCATTTCCGATCCCTTCGAAGAGCCCGACAACCCGGATATCGCCCTGGATACTGAGATCGAAGAACCAGTTGAAAGTGCAGCCAAAATTATTGAATATTTAAAGCAGCACCGGTATATTACGTTGGAACGACCATGACGGCTCTCCATCGGTACTGCAGCGTACCTGGCTTATGCTACAGGAGCGAATAATACCGCTAATGCAATAGGCCCTCTCGTCGGTGCGGGAATACTGACCGTCTCGCTTGCTATTATCAGAAAAGTTGTCAGGCATACGCAGCCCGATATTGTTTCAACCTCACGGATATTGTTTATCAATGCCACGTTGATGCTGTTCTGTCCCTGCTTGGCATTCCGTCAGCAACTGTACATCTGTCCGTTGCCGGCATCTGGGGCATGGATGCTGCACGCAATGGAGTTTTGCCAACTTTAGGGGCCAAAATTGTAGTGAAAATGCTGCTTCTTTGGATTTTAGCGCCTGTTTGCGCTTTCGGTTGCTCCTATCTGATATACAACGCGTGGGGTGTTCATTTTTGATGAAAAGCGTTCATCGAGGTGTATGTTATCCAGTAAAACTCGAAGGGAGTTGAACGGCATCATGCCAATATTTATTTCTGGTTGATAGATGTAAAAAATAAGCAGGTAAAAGCGGCTTGGCGGCAGCGTTTTTCGACCGATTTGGCGTCGATTGGTACAGCCCATCAAGAATTTGATCTCTCCGTCTTTTACCCTGACTTTTCCTATTCCAAACAAAATGCACGACTTAAGAGGTTGTCTTTCCCAATATTGCCAAAAATTGGACTTAATTATTTTTTCGTTTGCTCTCTGTGCCGCATACTTTAATATGAGCTCATCGAATGGTGGAATTTATTATGAGCAGATCGACACAGAACTTTTTTTAAAATTTTCAGCAACGGTGCATTCGTTTGAGAACGGCCTTTTTTCACACAGCAAGTATGCTCAAGGACTAACTGATGATGCTATCGAATATGCAGAACAAATGAAAGCTGATCTTGATTTAATGATTAAGGAACTTAAAAAGGAGAAAAGTAAATGAACACAACTGACCTATTATTATCTCTCGATCCAACCCTCAAGCTCCATAGTGAGTCTGAATGGGTAGGTGTAGAGGAAGCAAAACTGTATTCCGCATTCAATTCTGGTGGTATTGAGTGTGAAACAGGTGAGTTTCTCTATGGGTTTGTCCGGCTTTTAAAGCCTGAATGGGTACTTGAGACAGGCACCCACTATGCAACAGGTGCCTCCTATATGGGCATGGCACTCAAAGACAATGGTAAGGGTAAACTTGATACCATTGAATTTTTGAGACCTATTCATGAACATGCAGTTGAGCGAATTCATCGAATGGGCTTACAAAATCAAGTGAATTTATATTGTAAAGATGTCAAAGATTTTGACCCAGGCGAGAAGAAATATAAGCTGATCTTGCTGGATACAGAGCCACAAACACGCTTTGCGGAGTTTATTAAATTCTACGACTACCTAGAAGAGGGTGGATTTATTTTTATCCATGACCTCCACAGGCATCTAGGACAAGAAGTGAAAGACGTTCCAGGCATTCCCAATCAACCCTATTGGCCTTGGGGGGAGATTCCAGGAGAAATAGTTAGTTTAGTTAAATACGAAGAAATAAGACCATTCCATTTTGCAACACCTCGTGGTCTAGCAGGGTTTTATAAAACGCATCCATCTGACTATAAGTGGATATAATGCTATGTATTGAGATTGCTAGTTCCGGGCAGAGGACCTGATGCTTATAGAAGACGATTGCTTTGTATTCAAGCCTGGTCAAATAGACAAGTGCTTTTCAGTGCTTGAGCAAGGTCATGTGGATGTAGTCGGAAGTAAACGGGTAATCATGCAGCAAGGAAATCCTTGACAGGGCAACAGAGCTATGGGGATTGAATTTTGAAGGACTAGGCGATTCATAACATATAACAAACCGATAAGGAGGTGCAGCAAAGTAAGGGTTCAGGGTTTATTAGTAAGGATGATAATTATATATTTGTCTCAATGAGTTTTTACTGGTAAATAATTTGAATTCATATAAGAGATAGGAGTGCGCGGTTTATGGAAAATTCGAACAAAAAATCATTAAATAGGGGGTCACGGGCAGCAATACTCCCATATTGTGGCGACCCTTTTTTGTTGAATTATTGGTTAAAGTTCTTCAATAAAGTATGGGGTAATGAAATCGACAGACTTTATATCTGCTTAAATTCCACTGTTGAAGATGATGTCATTCAGTATATAGTGGATCTTTGTAGCCGAAATTCTAAGATTAAACTAGAACATCATAAAAGACAAATGCAACAAGGTCAAGCTATAAATTTGGCTCTGGAGTTAGTAGAAGAAGACATGGTGATGTTAATCGAAGAAGACGCGATTATATTCAAACCGGGGGTAGTTGATTCTTATTTTAAAAAAATTGAAGAAGAAGGATATGAAGTAGTAGGCTCCCTACGTGGTTTTTGTTCGCAAGAAATAGTTGAGCAAGCCCGCAAGAAGTGGGGGTGTACCTTTCCCGGATTGTGGCCGAATTTCTTATTTACCTATACAAAACATCTTTTATCCACTGACCGTAATTTTGGTAGTAGGAGATGGAGCGCCGGTGAAAAGATAGAACCGTTAGACTACGTGTGCAAAACTGATCAGGCTAGTGATACCTTTGTTAATACTTCACTACAACTTTATGCAAAATTTCACGGCAAAATATTTTATGTTGATCAACATGTTGGTGATATCTTAGCGTATCAAGATCGCCAGCTTCCCATTGACGCCCCCTGGACACATATAAATGGGTTATCTGGAGGTATCACAAGTTTACTACAAGATCAAAACGGCCGCCCATTAACCCGGCGTAAGATAGACCCACCAAAACCGGCCACGAAAATACCAAAAAACTGGTCTAGAGAAGTAGAAAAGAAACGTTATGAAAATAAAGTGTATTGGTGGAAAACTTTTTACGAACATCGGGAAGCAGGTAAGTTAAATGATTTTGCGGATGCTTATAATTTAGCGATTAGGCAATTAATAAAACAATTTGATTTAAGCGAAGAGAATATTAAGAATGTAAAAGAAAGGTATTCTCAGATACGTGTATAATTGTCACACTCAACGAAACATTGTTGCCTGCATAACATTGTAAAAAGGGGTGTAACAAAAGAGGGTATTCGATCAATATAAAAATATTGAGGTGGAGAAATGTATTCACAACCAATTGTTTTTACCGACTTTCATCACAATGCACTACTGTATAGCCTTATTTTGTTGTTTGAAGGGCGTTTAGGCGGTACTATATTTACGCCTATTGGTACAGATTGGTATACCCATGGTTTTTGGAAAGTTTCCGACAGTCCGGAAATTATTAAACAGTATTTAAACTTTGATCGGGCAGTTCCCGACGGTTCATCAAAATTCAATGAAAATGCGGAGAGTACTAGCAACCCGGTTTATTTATGCCAGAATAAGAATATATTGGGGCACACCAACAAAGCTGTTACATTAGATGGTTTCTACCAATTGCCGGTTGATATTGTAATTGCTTCGATTCCGACACATATCGAACCATTTCTCCGTCTTTGCGAAAATCATCCCAATAAGCCAAAGTTGATCTACCAAATTGGAAACGCCTGGACTGCTGAAGCCGGACTTGCGCCAAACGTTATGGCAAGTGCTTTAATACACAACATCCCAAAAGACATCCATTTTATTTCGAATCATCAGGAATTTGACTTAAGCGTTTTTTACCCTGACTTATCTTATCCAGAGCAGAATATTTATTCCTTCATTCATTGTTTAAACACAATCGATGCCTTTGCCTCCGATTGGAAATTATTTCAGTCAGTAGAAAAGCTTATGCCTGATTGGAATTTTAAAAGTTATGGAGGCCTATGCCGTGACGGATGCGCGAGCGGTACCGACGAAGTAGCTAAACAAATGAGGGGGGCCCGCTTTATTTGGCATACCAAAAAAGGCGGGGACGGGTACGGTCATGTTCTCTATAATTCTGCAGCTGTGGCTCGTCCGATGATTGTTAAGATGGAATACTACCGAGACAAACTTGGAAGAGAGCTCATGATAGACGGGCAAACATGCCTTGCCATAGATGGATTAAGCCCTCAAGAGGTGGTAAACAAAATCCTCTACTATTCGGATAGCCAGCGCTATGCGACTTTATGCAAAAATGTATACGAAAACTTTAAGGCGAAGGTCGATTTCGATAAGGAAGCAGAAACTCTTCAAAAGTTTATAAAAGGATTGAATTAGTTATGAATTTCCAATCCCCTATTGTTTTTACCGACTTTCATCACGCTTCTCTTTTATATAGTTTGATTTTGTTATTTGAAAAGCGGCTTGGCGGCAGTGTTTTTCGACCAATTGGCGTCGATTGGTACAGACAAGGTTTTTGGAAGATACTAGACAATCCGGACAAAGTTAAACAGTACCTGATCATTGGCGATCCGGATCTAAATTCGGTTGTTGGTTACTACAGTATTGATGGATTAAAGACTACTAATAATCAGGTTTTTTTATTCCAAGATAATAGCGGCTTCCTTAATAAGGGCATTACCCTGGACGTTTTCTTTCAAATGCCTGTGGATATCGTTATTGCTTCTCTTCCCCAGCACATTGAACCATTTTCTCACCTTTGTGAGAGTCACCCTAATAAACCAAAGTTAATCTATCAAATTGGCAATGCTTGGCCGATTGAAGCCGGACTTACGCGAAATGTTATGGCAAGCGCGATCATAAAAGGCGTGCCGGAGCACATACATTTTATTTCTTACCATCAAGAATTTGATCTTTCTGTTTTTTACCCTGATTATTCGTACCCCAACCAAAACATTTATTCCTTTATAAATTGTTTCAACTTAGTCGAGAGCTATGCCACCGATTGGGAGTTATTTGAGACGGTAGAAAAGCTGATGCCCGCTTGGACTTTTAAGAGCACTGGCTTTTTGTGCCGTGACGGACGAGTGGATGGCCACGATAAATTAGCCGCGCAAATGAGAGAAGCCCGCTTTATTTGGCATACCAAGTATGGAGGGGATGGATATGGCCATGTTATCTATAACACAGCGGCGGTCGCCCGACCAATGATTGTAAAGATGGAATACTACCATGACAAGCTTGGAAAAGAGCTCATGATAGACGGCGAAACATGCCTTGCCATAGACGGATTAAACCCTCATGAGATAGTAAACAAAATCCTTTACTATTCGGATGAAAAGCGTTATACAACTTTATGTCAAAATGTATACACGAACTTTAAAGCGAAGGTGGATTTCGACAAGGAAGCAAATGCTCTTCAAAATTTTATACAAGGTTTGAAATGAAAGAAATAAATCCAAGAATCATAGAAGCTATTTGAGAATCCACACAAATAAACATCCAGAATAATTTAGTCCATTTTTTGGGTAATATTGGAAAACACAACCTCTAAAGTCATGCATTTTTGTATGAGTATTGCTGCTTAAAGAGAACAGATAGAAAGAAGGCAATGGGATCATGCGTATTTTATATGTGTCGGTGCATGATGTATTAGAGTATGATGAGTTGAAAATTTTTACTGAATTAGGATACGAATGTTTTTCTCATGGTTCATATTGCCGTCCGCATTTAGGAAGTGAAAACCGGCCGCCTATTCCTGAAATGTCCTATGACCCGCATTTCGCGAGTTTGGTTGACCAATCCCCCAAAGATGATCTGCATCCTGATTTGATCAAAGATAAAGACATAATAATCATTATGCATATACCCTCAATCGTTATTAATAACTGGGAGAAGATAAAGCATAAACGGGTGATATGGCGGTCCATCGGTCAATCAGTCGCTTGGGTTGAACAAGTCCTCCAGCCTTACCGTAATCAAGGTTTGGAAATCGTGCGGTATTCGCCTAGAGAAAGAATGATCCCCGGTTACATTGGAGAAGATGCGGTGATCCGGTTTTATAAAGATCCAGCAGAATATAATGGATGGGTTGGGGACAAGAGTCAAATCATGGCTTTGAATCGGTGGATGATACAAAGAGCGATAGATTGCAGTTACGATATATTCCATAAAACATGTAGCGGATATCCGGTTAAATTGTTTGGTCCAGGGAACGAGGGGTTGCCCGAAAGCGCAGGGGAAATAACCTATGAACAATTAAAGCAAGAGTTGCGGGAAAACCGCGTCTTTTTCTATACGGGCACTCAGGTCACGAGTTATACACTTGGATTTATTGAGGCATTTATGACCGGTATTCCCATTGTTTCCATAGGGGAAAAACTAGGTAATCATGAGTTTTATAAACAGCAGACATTTGAAATTCAGGAGATTATTGAAAACGGTAAGGAAGGATTCGTTTCCGATAATATGCTTGAGCTAAAGACTTATTTGCATAGTTTATTGACTAACTATGAACTTGCAAAAACAATCAGCAATAATGCCAGAAATAAAGCGATTCAATTGTTTGGAAAAGATAACATAAAACAACAATGGAGACAGTATCTAAGTAAAAGGAGTTAGTAAACATTGTGTTACCTTCAGGTATTTTTATATTGGAGCTGCTGACAAATGGAAATGATGACCTCGGGCAAACCGGTTATTTCAGTAATTTGGGGCGGGCATTCGGAATCATGAGTGTTTACAAAAACTTTAAAATGAAGGTGGATTCCGATAAGGATGAAAAATCTCTGCAACGAAAGGAGGATTTATCATAGTTGATGATTATGCTCTCCCTAATTGTGCCGCTGCTGTCACGGATTTTAGGGGGGGATTTGGGATAGATGAACCACTAATAAGAATTGACCCGGGGAGTCAATACCATAGTGTATATTGGAGGAAGATGAAATGAATAATGGAAAAAGCTTAGATGAAATTGGTATTAAATATCGCACCGACAAAAATTCCCGATGTCATAATTATCTTGCAACTTATGAATTTTTCTTTAACCCTTTTAAAGAAAAAGACATTGTTTTATTAGAAATCGGGGGATTCAGGGGTGCCTCATTAAAGATGTGGGAAGAGTTTTTTCCAAAAGCCAAAATTATTTGTATAGATATAGATCCTAACGTGAAGAATTTAGAAAATGATAGAATAAGTGTTGAGATTGGAGACATAAGTTCAAAACATTTACTAGACAGTTTTAAAATAAAATATCCGAAAATAAATATAATAATCGATGATGCCAGCCATCGATGGGATCATCAAAGAATTGCTTTTGAAGAACTGTTTCAGATCGTTTCACCCGGGGGATATTATATAGTAGAAGATTTACACACAAGTTATATGCCTTATTTCTCAGGGCAAGATCGTCAACCCTTTATTGAATATTTAAAAAACAGAATAGATTATAATAATCTTATAAGAGATTATGGTACTTTTCAGGAGGCTATTCTTAATTACGAGAACTCAACCAACCCGGAAATAATAAAAATAGAAAAACAAATCGACTTCATGACTTTTATAAGTAAAGCTTGTATTATCAAGAAAAGAAGTTAAGAAGAGAGGAGTCACGCGAGGAAAGACGTCATGGGGGAGCAGAGCGAGGGTAAAGCCGTCTCCTTGACGTGTTTCCTAGCGTAAACGTACATAAGTTTCGTATACCGAACCATAAGTCGATGAATAGCCGAAGCGATGTCCTGAACCGCTTGAGCAGGCGAAACATATTGCTGGGCCGATTGCTGGGCAGCCGTTCCTTTGGCCCGAGCCTCTTCGTAATGTTCAAAAACATGTCTCATAATGGCTTTCAGCCGATCGACGGACACTTCAGCCCACAAATGGTCGCTCTGATATCCGTAATAATATGACTGAGGGGCGTGACAGGGACCAAATTGCAAGGGATCGGATAGCTGTTATGTTCATCGAGAAAATCCATATGCCCTCCCCATGCAGTGTGCAATGATCCTAGAGATCGCCCATATATCCCACTATGTCGGCAATATGGACTAAAATACATATGTACAGGGGAAGAAAAGTACGGCGGCTGCCTTGCTTTCTACTTATTTCCCGCAACATATTTCCTGGAGAAAAGATGTTGCGGGAATGACGATCTTTAGCAAGCAGAATTCGAATATGGCCGCCATTCCGGCAATGACCAGATCGAGTAATAACGGAAAGAAGAGGCGGGAGGTAATGGAAAGTCACGATCAACATATGCCCTGTACTTCGGTAACCTAAGAGCTTTTTCCAACAATAGCATTATATTTCAACATAGGGGCCATCAAATGGAGGGTATGGACCATACGCTAACGGGTGGTATGCTTCTTCAGGAGTTAATTCCTCAAATCCGAAACCAGCCACTAAATCATTACGAAGGAAAAATGCGTTAACTCCCATTTTTTCTGTTCCTAATAATGTATAACCTAATAGTGTTCCAAGTTCATATTATGATGTTAAGCTAGCCTCGAAATATGAAGTTTCGTTCCAACTAAAATTAGGATCGTACATTATAACCTTTTTTATGGGAGGCCATATAGGTTGAAATTATCCACTAACGTGCAGCCTCCCTGTTTTTATAATTTTAGCGCAAAACCTTTTTTTCTAACATCGCCATCACCTGTCTATAAATTGGTCCTACTTATTTGACGTTTGATTGTTGGAAACCTTCCCAAATGGCTGGAAAGAATTGAACTTATATATTTCATGGATAATCATCTCCGAGGTGATATCCGTAAAACTTTCGAATAAAATGGAGCGATATTCCTCTGATTTAAGAATTCGAATTATGACATATAGCCGGCTTATTCCACGCTGAAGAGCATATAAATTGTGTAGCAGCTCCTGTTCATCAGGTTCCGTCCTAAAATGTTCTTATAGACTTGAACGGTGAACTCAAGGTTATCAGGTAAATAAAGAAGCTTGTTTATCGTAGTAACAATAGATTCTGGATTAGTTTCTGGTCTGTTTATCCTAGTAACAATAGTTTCATGTGTAATGGGTAAGTCTAACAATCCTATAATTTGTTTGGCGATACTTTCTATCGATAATCTATTTTTTTTATATCGAGTTTTGCTTTGAAAGCAATTTCTTCTCTCTTTTTATGTTTCTTAAATGCTTTACGCATGATTTACCTAACACTTTGTTTGGTTACCTTTGCCCATTTATGCCCTAAATATAGTCCGGGTCTGGTTTTTTGCAGCTTGTAATGAACCGGTTCTAATTCCTGTTCCGGTGCTATCAGAAAGGAATTACTGTCATTCATAAATTCTGTACATCCACCCCAGTTTATGGAAATAACCGGTTTGCCCATAGACATCATTTCCATCTGAGGCAATCCCCCGCCTAACGCCCTTTCTGTAGTAACATAGCAGGTGCAGCTCGAATATAACGATAAAAGAGTTTCGCGAGGTGTTTTTTTCGATAATGAAGTAGATATGGGGGTTGTTATTTTTGACTGGAATATAAGAAGAGAACACGTCGGCAACATTATCTTCACTATTCCAGTTAGGGACATAAATCTTTAGTATGAGACTGACATCTTCCGTATTTGAAAACTCTTCGCAATAGCTGGGAAGGAGTAAATCCAATCCTTTCCGGTAATCAAATGCTAAGGTATATAAAAATCTAAAGGACTTTACTTCCGAAGGAAAAGGATATGGCGGAAAAATGTTATCATACTGCGCACAATCGATGGCATGATTCAGAATTTTTACTTTTGAAGGCTGGACACCATATTTGGTAAACGTTTCATAGTTGAAATGTGTGGGCACCCATATCTCATCTATCGCATTGCATAAATCTGCCCAATGTTGAGGAATCCGGTCTGTTTCAAATACTGTATATCCAATATTTGTTATAAAATTGCCCTTTTTATTCTGTCAAAAAATTCGGGCTGTGCATGAATGACTAAAACCGGGGTATCGCCCAACGGGTCATTAGAATTTAGGGCATTGGAAATCAAGCGAAAATCATTTTCTCCAAGTTCTTGATCTGCAGGTCAATTCCGGTAAGTTGCAATGCTCTGATATAATTTCGAGATGCATTGCCATACCCCTCGATATCGCTTACGGGTCCTGCCCACAAAACACCTGAAGGAAGTACCATGTTTACTATCTCCTTTTACTCAGATAGTGTTCCCATTGTTGTATTATGTTTTCTTTTCCAAACAATTGAATCGCTTTATTTCTTGCATTTTCACTGATTGTTTTGACAAGTCCATGGTCTAACAATAAATTATGCAAATATGTTTTTAACTCTAGAATATCGTCGGAAACGAATCCTTCCTTGCCGTTTTCAATAATCTCTTGAATTTCAACCTGAATTTCGAAAGTCCATATTAGCGGGCGGTTGAAGCAGAGCCTATAGGACGATATTTCCAATTATGTAAGTGATTTCGGTGAGTTTGTCCTGCTTGTTGGATTTGAGCGTGTACAATCCCCCTCCCCACATAAAGGGGCAACGTCATTACCAAGTATTATTTTGGGTTATTTCGGTCAATCGAGTAATATGATTTTCCGCTCGATTCGGAGCCAAATGTATCGATTACTAAAATGTTCAGCCATTTTCAGTATGAATTGTCGCCCGTGACGAACAAGTACGCCTGCACACTCGAAGAATTCACGCCGGAACCGTTGAATGGTAAAAGGGCGATGAACCGGTTCACAGCAATCTTGTTTGAAACGTTCAAACAGATTGTAGGCGAACAGTTTAATGAGCAAATCCATTTCGTTGGCTGCGAAATCGTCCGTTGGAATGCGGTGGATGGAGAACCCGCGTTTGGCTTCCTTGATGTAGTTCTCCATGCAGCAACGTTGGTTGTAGAATCGCCATACATCAATGGCTTCCCAAGCTTCGCTGGTTACCATGGCCTCGTATTGCCAAAGCAAATCGAGAAATCCGTCTTGTTCAAACTGTAATTGATCCGTTTCAAATCGTTGCACTTTGCGAATAACGGCCACACGACGTGTTTTGTCCCAAGAGGTGGCCTTGTAGCACAAAACAATGCCTTCAATAATCCAGTCTTCATCGACAAAACGTTACCAGTGTTCGCAAGCTTGAACCTACTTTTGTAATCGCTCTGTCCATTTCATCTTGCCGACGTAACCAATCTTTCTGGATTCCCAGAAGCTATAGAATGCCTCGCCGCCAAAGCCTTTGTCAAAGCGAACATAGCTTACAGGACGAGAGGACAACAGCGACAAGGTTTTCTCAGCGAAGGCCAGTACGTCCGATGAACTGTGGACATTGCCAGGGCGCAATTCAGCGTTTAGCAGGAACCGTGATTGTCCTTCATAAACTAAGATGGGATGATAGCTTTTACGACCTGGTTTGTAGCTGTTGACACCTACAGCTGCGCCTTGTTGATTGCCATAGAGAGTCTCCACGGTGGAGTCGAAGTCGAGAATGACCGTTTGTGGTAAACAAGGAGAGACCATCTCCATGTTTAGTTTTTTTAAGTCAATGCTTAGCGTAGGGCGTTGCTTACCAAGACGCTCAAGTTCCTTGTAAAGCAAACTATGGTGTGGACAGCGGCCGCCAAGAAACCGCCGCATTAATGTATCTTTCTGAAGCCTCTGAAAGTGGAAGACGCGTTCACAGCCGAGCATCCAGCCAACGATGAAATAAAGCAGAATTCGGTAGGTTGGGAATACGGAATTCGGTGATTTAGCATAGCCTAGTGCATGAAAAGCTTTCGCCAATTTGATTTTTTCGAGGTACGCGAGCATGATTTTGCTGCCTGCAATATTTGTGGCATTTCTCATAGAAAATTCCGTTTTTATATTTGCGATTTTTGTGATAAACTTCACCTTAAAGGTGCTCCTCTCTTTGGGTGATGTGTTCTAGTCAAACACCATTCTACCAAAGAACAGGGCACTTTTTTACATTTTTATGAGACTTCACTTTCGAAATTCAGGTTTATAAGTAGAGCTTGTATTATAAAGAAAATAATTTAACAAATTATAGGTGGCTGTCTAGTTTTTGCAAAAACTAGATTCTCTTGCCTTTATGGAACACCTCCACAACGGATTCCGTGATCCGGACATCTACTTCTTGCTGAACCAGTGTGTAGGGCACGCTGTAGTGGATGTATTAAACGGTGATATGGTAATCAATGTTGACTCGAGAAGCCCGCCAGAATGCAAATTCATAAGGTTTCGGCGGAAGCGGCCGAAGGGTCGGCTTGTCCAATTGTTCGAATAAGGATTTTCGGGGGATGGTTGGCCCGGCATAATCAATGAAAAGCTTCTCACCAGCCTTGTGCTCTTGGCCTAATGAGAGCTGAAGCGACTTCTTCCACTGATTGAACCGCTCACAAAACTGGCTGTACTGATAGCCCTCCGGATACTGGCTCTTGTATTCTAACCAGAGGAGCTGCATGGTGACGCCTTTCTTCTTCGACTCTTGGAAGATGTGGTTCCAGTCGGGTTCTGTCCGTTTCTTCGGCCTGCCAGGTGCTTTAGGGAAAAGCATGGACTCCAGTTTTCGTTCGTCCAGATCAGCAGGCAACGGCCACGATAAACCAGCCGTCTCGGCGCGGACAAGAATGTTTCCGATCGTACCATGGGAAAGTGACAAACTACGGGCGATGGCTCTTTCACTTAACTCAGATTCGGCATGTACGTAGAATCTAGAACGCGTGGCAAGGCTATCCTCCTTCGTTTGGGCATTGTGTTTACTCCTTTCGTCTGTGTCCCGTAAGACATTCGCTCTGCGGAGTCATACACCTTTGCTTGAATTGGATAACCATTTTGAGAGGAGAACTGGAAGGAAAAAGTGGCTAAATATTTCCGGAATGAATAACCAATATTTTTCGGAATGACTGGCTAAATATTTTCGGAACAGGTGACCAATATTTTTCGGAATGGGTGGCTAAACATTTCCGGAATACGCAACTCTTGAATATCGTCGGAAACGATTCCTTCCTTGCCGTTTTCAATAATCTCCTGAATTTCAAATGTCTGCTGTTTATAAAACTCATGATTGCCTAGCTTTTCCCCAATGGAAACAATGGGAATACCGGTCATAAATGCCTCAATAAATCCAAGTGTATAACTCGTGACACCGGTATAGAAAAAGACGCGATTTTCTCGCAACTCTTGCTTTAATTGTTCATAGTCCAATTCCCCTGCGCTCTCGGGTAAACCCTCGTTCCCTCGGCCAAATAATTTAACTGGAAATCCGCTGCATGTTTTATGAAACAAATCGTAATTGCATTGCAATCTATCGCTCTTTCCCTCATCGACTGATTTAAAGCCATGATCTGATTCTTATTCCCAACCCATCCATGATATTCTGCGGGATCTTTGTAAAACCGGATCACCGCATCTTCTCCAATGTAACCGGGAATCATTCTTTCTATAGGCGAATACCACACGATTTCCAAGCCTTGATTTCGGTATGGCTGGAGGACTTGCTCGACCGAAGCGAACGATTGTCCGATGGACCGCCAAATCACCCGTTTGTGCTTTATCTTTTCCCAGTTATTAATAACGATCGAAGGTGCATGCATAATGATTATGATGTCCTTATCCTGGATCAAGTCAGGGTGTAGATTATCTTTACGGGCTTGGTCGACCAAATTTGCGAAATGCGGATCATAGGTCATTTCAGGAATAGGCGGGCGGAGTGGACTTCCTAAATGCGGACGGCAATATGCACCATGTGAAAAACATTTGTATCCTAATTAAGTAAACATTTTCAATTCATCATACTCTAATACCTCATGTACAGATACGTATAAAATACGCATTATCCCACTGCATTCTTTCTTATTATAAATAATTTCTTTTAAGCAATCAGAATATTCTATGCAAGTTTTTGAAGGTTGTGTTTCGAAACTTACTTATTAATTTAGGCTTTGTTATTATTTCAATTGCTCTATGTTCCGCATATAGTGGTACAAAAAGGGGAGAAATTGTTGGCTGTCTTGATGACGGCAAATTTATATATCGTTTTAAAAGGGAAAAATAGTTCAAATGGAGGTAAAATATTATGAGCATAATAGGAAGGGAACTTTTTTTTCAAATTTTTGGGAGCGGCGAAATCGAGGGGGAACTTCCTCTCTTTATGGGGTTCGATGCACAGCCACTAGTTGCATTCTCTCGGACTTTCCATCCTAAAACAGTAATTGAATTTGGGATTCAGCGTGGAGCAACAGCAAAATGTATCTTAGACAATAGTCCTTGGATCGAAAAATATATAGGAATAGATTTATTGCCTGGCACTCAAACTACTGTATCAATCCAGCAAGTGGAAGTACCTCAGATAGCCGGAGAATATGTTAAGGATGACCCTCGAATTGAACTTATTTTGAAACCTAACGGTACAAGGGATTTATCACCGGAAGATCTTCCTGCAGTAGATTTAATTTTAATCGATGGTGATCATTCTTATGAGGGAGTATTATTTGATACTCGTTTAGCCCGGCAAATAATACGAAAAGGAGGGATTATTTGTTGGCACGATTATGGGAATTCCCTCGTACCTGATGTGACGAAAATAATAGATGAGTTAAATTTGAAAGAGGGTAATAGTATTTGTCTAATCGAAAACGGCTTATTATGTTTTCAATTTTCCTAAATAGGTTGCTTATGAACTTGTGACGGTAGTGTCAAGATGTTTGTGTAATTATGTTTTTAGGGTTGTAGGATATCCATTGGGACAATGGATATGATTGGCTTTCGAGGTTCAGGGGGGATGGGGGATCCCCCTGGAAAATGCAGTAATATCCGTTGCGGCTGTTTGCCTCCTCCGGGTGCTCCACACCTAAGTAATTCTTGATCTCCTCCTTCAGCAGGGTTTCAATCTTTTCTTTCAAAAAACTTTGCATTGTATTTTCGAGTAGATCACTGAACGGGTTTTGTTGTATAGTTGTCATTGAGTAGGGTTCCTCCTTGGTGACTTCGACAATCCCAAGGGTACCCTACTTTTTTGTCATATGCTAGACTTAACCCGTCCTTACACAAACTATTTTACGCCATCCTTGTGACGCTTAAGTTTTTTCAAACTAGGCGTCCTTTTTCATTGTTAGCTATATTATTCCTACTCTTCATTAGTATAAGCCTTAGGTTCGATTAGCATATGCTGAAAGTTAGCAAAGAGATGTGGCATAGTTTTGTACCACCGAGCTTCTCGGACAGGATCATCAAAATGACGCTTAATACGCATAATCTTCCAGAGATTCGCACGTTGCCTTTTTGCAGTAGGCATTTTTCAATAGAACAGTAGCTGATTTTTACAACTAATGGTTGGATATCCTATAACCTAATGTCCAAACAGTACATACTCTAACTAAGATTAATCATAATGCAACACTTTTTGTTGAACAGAAATGGATTGATCTAGTGCAGCTTGGCTGAAATCTTCCTACAGTTATACTAGAAGCACTTTTCCGGCATAGGTCCATTTAAACGGCTTAGCCATTGTCTTGTTGAAATACTCAATAAAATTCAGGATCTGTTGTTTCAAATCATCAACGGACGTGAAGTTTCCCCGGAGTAGCAGACGCCGAACCAGGATGCTGAACCAGATTTCGACTTGATTGATCCAAGAACAATGCTTCGGCGTGTAGACAAACCAAATACGATGGGAAACGTCCGTCAGAAACGCTGCCCGGCTTTCCATGGAAGCCAAGACGCCGCTTTTTCCTTTTTCACCCAACGCTTCTTCATCCAATCCGCAGTACTTCACCACGACGCGGACCACTGCTTCGGATTTATGCGTGTTCAGTTGATCGGTTACGATAATCCACTCGCCTTCAGGATCCCGATCGAGCATCTGCTCCAAATGCGCGGCAAAATCGGCTTTCGTCCGGGTCGGACCGATGGTAGAGGCGATGACATGACCGGTTGCCACTTCGAAGTTGGCGATCAGACTTTGCGTCCCGTGGCAAATATATTCAAACTCCCGTCTCTCAACAAGTCCCGGTTTCATGGGTAAGGTGGGAAAGAGGCGCTCTAGCGCTTGAATGTCGGTCATTTCATCGGTACAGACCACATGAACGCCAAGGGCATGCAGGATCGGTGTATACCGGTACAGCCGACAGACGGTGCGAGTTTGTTCGGTAAAGGCTTCCGGGTCTTCGGGGCAAGCATTCAACCAGCCACGGCAGCGATGTGGCTTAAGATCCGCCTGATTTTTAAAACGCCCTACTTGCCGCTAGGAAATGGTGTTCACGATGCCGCGTTTCACTGCCTCATTCCGAACTTCGCGAGGTGTCCAGTGATTCACGGGCCGTTCCGATTCCTCGTTCGCTTCGCAGGCGATCGCCACAATATGTACGATCTGTTCGGGTGTAAAGGTAGCAGGCGCTCCTGGTCTTGGCGCATCCGCAAGCACCTCCAGTATGGCTTCTTCCAGCTTCTCCGGCTGCTCGGTTTCGATGAGGCAAAGCCGATCGTAGGCACTAACCCAGCGTTCGCGCCACACCCCGACTTGGGGACGTTCCAAAGGAATGCGGCGGCTGATCGTATTATTGCTAAGACCATCCATAGATTCCAGAATGACACGAGCCCGTTTAGCCGGTTGAGGCGTTCGATGACGTCGAACCAACTGTTCCAGCAGATGACGTTGCATTTCAGTGACAGCAATGACCGATTTATTGGGTCCAGTTATCACCATATACTCCTCCTTGGGCTAACCGAAGTAAAATTACGATCTTTTTTACCCGGCTTTACCAGTTTGGAAACAGTTGGATAATTTCAGCGTGGCTGCACTAGTCCCTTTCCCTAAAGCTTTCCTGTTGGAAGCATGGAGCCAAGCGTGCAGCTAATGGAATGCGGAAATGGGTACACTCTAGAAAAAAATCCCCGACGAATACAAAAATCCTGAAGAAAAGTTAAACGAAAAAATGATAAGCTGAGCTAAACTTTAAGCAAAAGGAGGCTGCTTGACTATGGCAGTGGCGGTGAAACCTAAACAGAATAAGAAAGTGAAACTTAGAAAGCGCGGTATAAATGCTAGGAAACTAGCCGTAAGCACTTCGGGGAAGCGCAAGGGACAGATCGTGCTTTCTAAAAGAGGTGATGCTATGATGCGAAAATATCTGTATCTGGCTATGCTCCAGCTCGCCCATGCCAGCAGAAGTGGAACTCGAACCAAGAAGGAACGAAAGCAAAAAAAAAGTAAACATCGTGAAATAGTACGCAGCAAGCCACGTCTACGAAGGACAGAGGAACAATTAGGAGATCAACCCCAACAGGTAATAACAGAGGAAGAAATAGGAGATCAATCCCAACAGGTAATAACAGAGGAAGAAATAGGAGATCAATCCCAACAGGTAATAACAGAGGAAGAAATAGGAGATCAATCCCAACAGATATTAACAGAGGAAGAATTAGAAAATCAACTACAACAGGCATTACCAGAGGCAGAATTAGGAGACCAACCCGTGGAACAGTATGTGGGAAAAAGGGGGGTTAACCTGATTGCATATATCCGTTCTGAAATTGGTTTAGGGGAGTCAGGGCAACTGGCAGCCAGGTGTTTGGATCACACCGGCATACCGTTTAGCATATTAAATTATCCCCTGTCGGTCGTTCGATCAAGAGACATCACATGGTCACATAAAGAATCTCAAGATGTTCGATTTATGGTAAATCTGTTCCACATGAATGCAGAGTGGATGGATATAGCCATGGATTATTATGGAAATGGATTGGCAAAAAAACGTTATAATATCGGTTACTGGCACTGGGAGCTCCCAGAATTTCCAGAAATATTCTGTGAAGCATTTCAATTTGTTCAAGAAGTATGGGCTCCTACCATGTTTGTAGCCGACAGTATATCCCGAAAATCTAAAGTACCTGTAGTACGTATCCCACACGGTATCGAAGTCTCTCAAGATCCACTAATCAACAGGGATACATTCGGTTTACCGCATGATAAATTTCTGTTTTATACGATGTACGACACCTCGAGCTTTAGGGAACGGAAAAATCCTGAGGGTGCGATCCTTGCTTTTCGAAAGGCCTTTGCTCCAGATGACACCAGTGTTGGTCTGGTGATCAAAGTAAATAATTCCGCTCTTCGCCCTAAAGATATACAGGTTCTCGGAGATCTTAGTTCCGGTTATGGAAATATTCATATTATCGATGCAGTGCTTCCTAGAAACCAAGTGAATGGCCTCATTGCATGCACAGATTGCTTCATTTCATTACACCGTTCCGAAGGTTTCGGACTTGGGCTTGCCGAAGCGATGTATTTAGGTAAGCCTGTGATTGGAACAAACTGGTCAGGTAATACAGATTTTATGAACAATACTAATTCTTGTCCTGTAAATTATCGTTTAGTACAGGTCGGCGAGAACTACGGACCGTATGAGGCATATCAAACTTGGGCTGAGCCGGATCTTGATCATGCGGCCGATTATATGATGGACCTGGTAGCAGTGCCTGATTGGCGTGATACTATCGCAAGAGCCGGTCAGAATACAATCCGCTCTCAATTTAGCCCTACTATAGTAGGCGAAATGATAAAAAACAGATTGACCCGATTGGGTTTCTTACAAAAAGAAGCGATAGACTGAACATAATCATGCAAAATCATCCTAAATATTTGTAAAATTATGCCCAGTCGCTTAGGTACTGGATTGGTTTTTTTAAAGAAGATATTTAGTAGTAATAACTACAGTCAAAGCCCGTTCTCACACCTTCTCAACGTTAGCCCGCCCGCAACTCCGCAAATTTCATAGAATAAACAAGGCAATTATCCGTAGCAAGGAACAGGAGTTGAGATCTATGAAGGCAAGGGGATCGCAATATGAAGGTGCGGACTGAGCAGTCAGCAATCCGCCACACTCAAGAACGGAGGACTGCTGATGAGAAGACTTAACCGGTTGGGTGCCCGATCGAAAACGGATTTGAATAGGGTAAGACGGTAGGCGCAGGAATTTTCGTTGGGACGGCATTTCGGGTATTATCTTGGACGCTGCGAGGCTATCATCCGGCATATACCACCGCTGCCGGACCGGAACTGGAATATCAAAGTGCTCTATGTCGGCCATAGGCTATAGCCTTCCATACACGGCGGTCGACAACGCGAAACCGTGCGTTCTAGCCGATTACTTTGGATAATATTTTTCTTCTGATAAGGTGGCATCATATCGCCGATTCTTGCGAATGTATACCTCCACAATGTCTTGGATCTATGGTTCGAACACTACGTCAAAAGGCGTCTGTGTAAAGGAACAGCAGGAATGGTTCGATTCGCGGACGACTTCGTATGCTGTTTCGAAAAGGAAGAGGATGCGCAAGCGTTCTACGAGGAATTGGTTGAACGATTAGGACGTTTTCATCTGTCGATAGCAGAAGAGAAAACGAAGATCATCCGATTTGGCCATTGGATCAGAAGCGGTGTGCAAACAGGAAAGTCTGCGTAAGCCGGAAACATTTGATTTCCTCGGATTTCGGCATTATTGGGGAAAAGGGAAAAGCGGGAAATACCGCCTGCTTCGTAAAACCAGCCCGAAAAAGTTCCGAATGAGGATCAAGGAATTCTACAAGAAAACCGGCATGCAGAGGAAGAGGCATTCGTAAAAGCAGTAAGAAGAAAGCTGCAAGGGCATTACCAGTACTACGGGGTATCCGACAATGACAATGGAATTCGTTCCTACTAAATATGAACGACGGAGGGAACCATGAACAAGGTCGCCTTAATTACGGGTATTACCGGTCAGGACGGCATGTATCTAGCTGAACTTCTCCTTTCCAAAGGCTATGTAGTCCACGGACTTAGACGTCGCAGCTCATTGGCCAATACCGCACGGATCGACCGAATTGTGGAGGAAGCGAACCGCGGGGAGCAGCGAATGTTTCTTCATTACGGTGATTTGACTGATTCGACGAATCTCGTTCGGTTAGTTCACATTATTCGGCCGGATGAAATTTATAATCTGGCGGCGATGAGCCATGTGCACGTTAGCTTCGATACTCCTGAGTATACAGCGAATGCGGACGGAATCGGCACGCTTCGGTTGTTGGAGGCGGTTAGGCTGGTCGGTCTAACGGAGAAAACGCGGGTGTACCAGGCGTCCACATCGGAATTGTACGGGCTTGTGCAGGTCGTTCCGCAGAGCGAAACGACGCCGTTCTACCCTCGCAGTCCTTATGCTGTCGCGAAATTGTACGGCTATTGGATTACGGTTAACTACCGGGAAGCATACGGCATGTATGCTTGCAATGGCATTTTGTTCAACCATGAAAGTCCGGTTCGCGGAGAGACGTTCGTGACGCGGAAAATAACGAGAGCTGTCGCCAGGATTGCATCAAGCCTGCAGCAAACGCTTGTTCTTGGTAATTTGTCCGCCAAGCGGGACTGGGGTCATGCTCGCGATTATGTCGATGCGATGTGGCGGATTTTACAGCAAAGCGAGCCGGAGGATTATGTCATCGCGACCGGTCAAACGACCGAGGTTCGGGAGTTCGTGCGGCTCGCCTTTAAGGAAGTTGGTATTGAAGTGGCGTTCGACGGAGAGGGCCCGGACGAATATGGTTATGTTGTCTCCTGCAGCAATTCTGATTATTGGTTGTCTGCAGGCCAAAAGGTTGTAGAAGTAAACCCGCGGTTTTACCGGCCTACCGAAGTAGACCTGTTGCTTGGCGATTCGGCGAAAGCTCAATCGAAGCTCGGATGGAAGCCAGCAAGCAGTCTGGCCGATTTGGTGAAAGAGATGGTTGCTGGAGATTTGGAGGAAACCCGTCGCGTCGTCGATTTGCGGAAGCTTGGCTATTCGGTCAGCCTGGATTCAGAGTAGTACGGGGCATAGTAGGACGGACATTTACTAAATTGTTTGGTTATTATTAAAATACCAAAAATTTGGGGATCTGGCTTTGGGAATTGCCCGAATATCCCAAAAGCCACAGCAAGGGTTCTAACTACGTTAATGAAGTTTGGGTTCCTACCTCCTTTATCCAAAATTCCGTTGCCGCCTGTTCATCCGTCCCGGTGGTAAGGATTCCTTATGGAATAGAATTGAATGAACCGATTGCTGTTGACCGCTATGCCTTCTCTCTCCCGGAAGACCGCTTTCTTTTTTTTGTCGATGTTCGATACCCTCAGTGTAGGGACGGAAAAATCCACAGGCGGCCGTCGAAGCGTTCAAGCTTGCATATGACAGGAATGACAGTAAGGTCGGTCTAATTTTAAAAGTAAACAACCCGCATTCATTTCCAGAAAACTATGCAAAGCTGCAACAGCTTATTCAAGGATATACGAATATTTATCTGATTGAACATTACTTTAACCTTGATATGGTAAACTGTCTGATCAATTCGACGGATTGCTTTGTTTCGCTGCATAGAGCGGAAGGATTCGGGCTGGTATTGGCGGAAGCGATGTATTTCGGAATATTGCAACAAACTGGTTGGGGAATACGGACTTTATGAACGAGACGAATTCCTGCTCTATAAATTATCAATTGATTCCAATCGGTAAGACCATCGGTCCTTACGAACCTCACCAGATTTGGGCTGAGCCGGACATTCAACATGCCGCCGCCTATATGCAGAGACTGGTGGACGTGGAATGGCGCAAGATGATCGGCCTGCAAGGAGCCCATACAATACGAACCCATTTTTCACATCCGAAAGTCTTAATCCAAACGCTTCCTCCACTTTCTCTCGCTGATGGAAAGGAGGGTCAGGCATGAAAAAGATCGGAGCATCGAGGGCAAGAATACAAAAGAATTCCGGAAAGAGAAAAAAAGGCAGCATAAAGCGGCGGCTTAAACGACGCGGCATAAACCTGATTGGTTATATCCGTGCGGAGATGGGGATCGGGGAAGCGTGCCGATCTATCGCTAAAGCGATAAAGAAAACGGGCATCCCTTTCCGTATTTTGAATTACCCAAAGGGGAACCCCGGAAGAATGCTTGATTTTTCCTGGAGAAAGATGGAATCCAAGCGTCCCTCGCATAATACCAATCTGTTTATCATGAATCCGGATTCGCTGCTGGGGGCTCGCCATTATTTTGGTAATGCGTTGTTTAAGAAACGCTATAATATAGGATACTGGCATTGGGAGCTTCCCGAATTTCCGGATGAATGGTGTAAAAGTTTTAAATGGGTACAAGAAATATGGGTTCCAACACAGTTTATTAAGGAAAGCGTCGAAAAAAAAGCAAAGGTACCTGTACGCGTTATTCCTCTTGCCATCGAAGTCGGTTACGACCCTCATTTGAACAGACAGTCCTTCGGACTTCCGCAGGATCGTTATCTTTTTTTATCCATGTTCGATACCAACAGCTTGACGCAGCGTAAAAACCCTTATGCAGCTGTTGAGGCTTTTCAATCGGCATTCGCTAACGACGACGCTGCTGCAGGTCTGGTGGTTAAAATAAGCAATCCGGAAGTCGATCCTGAAGGCATCCGTATCCTGAAGCAGCGTACTGCGGATTATCCGAATATTTTCTTTATCGAGGGCGTGATCGGGCGGGAAGAGGTTAATGCGCTCCTCCATTCAGTAGATTGTTTTATTTCCCTTCACCGGTCAGAAGGGTTTGGCCTCGGTTTGGCGGAAGCGATGTATCTGGGTAAGCCGGTGATCGGAACCGGCTGGTCCGGGAATACGGATTTTATGAATGCCGACAATTCCTGCCCGGTTCAATATGAGCTTAAGACGGTAGGCCAAGATTACGGATTGTATAAAGCCCATCAAATATGGGCGAATCCGGATATCGGTCATGCTGCTTATTATATGAAAAAACTGGTGAATGACAGGGAATGGGCACTGCGGATAGGATTAAACGGCCAAACTACGATTCATACCGACTTTTCACCAAACGCGGTGGGCATGCTAATTAAAAACCGACTGGAGAGCAAAAAATTATTATAAGCTAAATTTATGATGAAGTATGACTACGCTGCTGATAACAGTGGAAATAAGATAAGAGGGCGAGTCACGAAGCGTTTTTTGAACGCTAGCGTGAATCGTCCTCTTTTTTCGTGCGGTCGATCGCTTGCGCCATCGTCTTATCGGTCAAGTGAGCATAAATTTGAGTCGTTTCCGGCGATGCGTGTCCCAGCTGCTCCTGAGTCTTGTATATATCGTTTCGCAAGTAATAATCCGTTGCGAATGAATGCCTTAATTTGTGGACGGATAAATATGGCTTGCCGAACCGCTTCGCGTATTTAATGACCATTTCTTGAATAGCGCGTTTCGTCATGCGGGAGCCTTCGTTCTTGCCGTTGGCAATAGCGAGGAACAACGCCTTCTCGCGTTTTGGAGCCTTGTAACGAACATCTCGTAATGTTATATAAGCTTGTAAATCTTCAACCGCCTCTTGGCGGAAGTAAACAGGCGTTTTGAATGTATCATCGTTTTTACCTTTACGGTACACATAGGCAAGCTTCTTCTTAAGATCAATATCATCAACATTTAAATTTACAAGCTCTGAAACCCGCAGCCCGGAATGCAAAATAAAGCTAATGATACAAGCATCGCGCAGCCTATTTAATTCATAAGCGTACAAAGCTTGTTTATTCGAAGCTACATCGGCACCATAATGCTGTTTAATGTAGGCCAAAAATTCAGCTATTTCTTCTTCCTGCAGCAGCTTGCCCTCGAGCTTGGCGGCCGTATCCTTCGGTTTATGCGTGCGTTTTATCGTAACCTTCGCCATGACGTTGCGCTTCAATAGCGGATAGAAGTCATCGTCTTCGGCAATTTGGCTTAAATAATGAAACAGCGAACGGAGGGAGGAGAGCTTGCGTGATATCGTCGTCTTGCTGTTTCTCTCTTCCTTATGTGTCGATAAATACATACGAAAGCCGTCGATGCTGTCCATATGCAGCTTCTCCAGCTCAAGCAGCGCTACGTCTTTCACTTGACGGGCTTCAGACAAGCCTTCTGCCATCAGCCATTTCAGAAACGTCTCGTAATCTCGAATATATTCCACTAATGATGAAGGGGATAAATCCGGCAGCTTGTAGTTAATAAACTTCTCGATATACCAGGGCATGGAAGGAAGCTTCTTATCCAGCTCTTGGCGGTCCTTCTGTTTTAAAATATTGATATGAAGTCACCTCCTGTTGTTATATTGTAGCAAGTCCGATGGGTCGGAACAATGATGTTATAGATAAAAGGTAAAAAAGGACAAGCTCCTTGAACAGAAGCTTGTCCTTTGGTAATTTGGAAGTTGCGGTTTTCGATGTAACCTTTATGTTACAGAATTAACAAAAAATCAACAATTTGCTTCACGTTTTGGCGGAAAAGTAAATTAGTAAATGTATGTAATTTATGTATTTCGGTTACATTTTTATAGTAACTGTGCTAAACTCGAACAAACCAGTCGACAGGGTACCAAACTTATTCCATTTTGCGATATGATTCGTGCACGCGCAAAAGAAAAGGGAGGTTCATTACGATTAATGAACATTAAATTTGTACAACATAGTATGGCGATTATTCTTGTTTTCATGCTTGCTTTAGGGCTGCCTTTGCAAACCGCGCAAGCAGCTTCACCTGCAACACTAAAAGTTGGCAGCACTGGGGTTGATGTCCCCGATTTGCAGTATAGGTTGAAGACGTTAGGGTATTTCAAATCTGACATTACAACCTATTTCGGGACCACTACGCTTGAGTCGCTTACGCGTTTTCAAAAGGATTACGGAATAGAAGCAGACGGAATTGCAGGCTCGCAAACATGGGCAACGCTTCAAAAAGTTTCAGTTAACCAAAAGGAGCTGGATTTACTCGCAAGAATCATCTACGCAGAGTCCCGCGGCGAACCTTATAAAGGTCAGGTCGCGGTAGGAGCTGTAGTGATGAATCGATTGGCATCTTCCAGCTTCCCGAATACGGTTAAAGGTGTTATCGAACAGCCGCAGGCTTTCACCGCAGTCGACGATGGGCAGTACCAATTAAAGCCGGATGCAACTGCTTATAAGGCCGCGCTTGATGCTGCAAGGGGTTATGACCCAACGAACGGGGCCCTCTATTATTTCAACCCTGAAACGGCAACATCGGACTGGATATGGTCGCGTAAGCAGACAGGTAAGATCGGCCGGCATATTTTTGCAGTATAGTTGAACAAGCGTAAACGGCTGGCGCCGTCCTTGGAAGTAAAAGCTCCTTTCGCGGTGAAATATAAGCATCGTACAAAGTTCATATTTATACTTTCTTATATTTTTTAAAAAAAACGACCCTTGACGTACAGTGTATAGCACACTTGCGTTGAGGGCGTTTTTTTTGCAGGGTGATCTTGCTAGATCTGTTTTTAAAGTCGTAACTAAACGTGTTAGAATAGGTTAAATAGAAATTCATATCAGTTATTATCCGGAGGTGCCTTACATGAAAGTGGAAATTTGGTCGGATTATGCTTGTCCGTTCTGTTATATTGGCAAAAGAAAGTTTGAAATGGCGCTCGAGCGGTTCGAACACAAAGAAAAGGTAGAGACGGTCTTTCGCAGCTTTGAGCTCGATCCGAATGCAGATCCGAATGCCAACAAAAGCACGTACAGCATGCTGGCGTCTAAATATGGGATGAGCATCGAGCAGGCGAAAGCAACAACAGTAAATGTAGCAGAACAGGCTGCAGCAGTAGGTTTAACGTTCAACTTTGAAAATATGGTTGAAACAAATACTTTTGACGCTCATCGGGTTGTACAATATGCTAATGAGCAGGGCAAGGCTAAGGAAATGTCTGAAAGATTGTTTAAGGCCCATTTCACTGACAACGAGAATGTCGGAAATCGCAGCACATTAGCTCAGTTAGCTGCTGAAGTTGGTCTAGATGCAGATCAGGTCTCCGAGATGCTTGCCACGAGCAGCTATAAAGACGATGTGCGCAATCAAGAAGAGGAGGGCAACCGTCTTGGAATTCGAGGCGTTCCATACTATGTATTCGATCGTAAGTACGCGGTTTCAGGCGCTCAATCACCAGAGGTGTTTTTGGATACACTGAACAAAGCTTGGGAAGAGAAATACAAGGCGTTCGTTCAAGTGAATGAAGGTGATAACGATTCATTATGCACGGACGGATCTTGCGCAATAAACGAACCTAAGTCCTAATAAACTGATTAAGGGTGACTGTCTTATGGATGATCTGACGGCTAAAAGCAGCTGCCAAATTCAACGGATTGGCGAGGTTGTCCGTTTGGAAGAGCATTTTGTGCTTATTTTGTGTAACGGGAAGATGATTGAAGTACCTAATGCAAAAGTTGATGCCGATGTACGTCCTGGAGATCAGGTCTCCTGGACTGGCTGCAGTTGGAGCTGCATCAACTAATGTTTTATTCACCTTGGACGGTTTATACAAATACATATTTGTCTGTGACGGAATGACGATTTATAATAGAGAACGTGTGTTAATTGTATGCTTACGAAGCAAAATTTGCTAAGCTGCGCAAAAGTTTAGGGGGAATTAGTTGTGACAAACGAACAACAACGACTGCTTGTATTCGCCGGTTCTTATTCGGAAGCGGAGGAGAGCGGCGTTTATGTGTATGCTTTTGATGAGGAATCGGGTACATTAACGTTGACAGACGAGTTTGCCGGATTAAAAAATCCGACGTTCCTTAATGTAGATGCAGAGCGCAAGCTATTGTATTCCATTGCGGAGACGGTTAATCCGGGTGGGAAAAAGGTCGGCGAAGCGGCCGTATTTGCCATAAATGCCGCAAAAGGCGAAATTCGTCTTATCAATCGCGAGATTACCGTTGATTCGACGCTCTGTCATATTCAGCGTGATATGAACAGCCGATATTTGACGGTAACCAGCTATCATGGCGGCATGATAGGATACTTCAGCATTGCGGATGACGGGAAAATTGGCAATATGCTGGATGTTCAGCAGCATGAGGGAAGCAGCCAACATCCAGAACGTCAAGACCGTCCACATCCGCATTCATCGTTTTACAGTCCTGATGGCCGGTTTATTCTCGTACCGGATTTAGGTCTTGATCGGATAATTACGTATTCCGTAGATGAAGCGAATGGAAAGCTCGTTCGACACTCGGAAGGTGTGCTGCATCCAGGTGCGGGTCCTCGCCATTTGGCTTTCCATCCAAATGGAAAGCTCCTCTATGTAATTAATGAGGTAGATTCCACGATTACTTCGTTTACATACGATGCGGAGAAGGGCCAGCTGACGGTTAAGGAAACAGTGAGCACTTTGCCGGCGGACTTCACAGAGGAAAATTCATGCGCGGAAATTACGGTATCGGCTGACGGCAAATTCGTATACGGCTCGAACCGCGGACATGACAGCATCGTTGTCTTTGCTGTTGATGAACAATCAGGCTTGCTGAAGCTTGTTCAGCATGTATCTGTCCAAGGCGGTCATCCGCGTCACTTTGCACTTACGCCGAATGGCCGATATTTAATTGCTGCGAACCGCGACACGAATAACATCGTAACGTTCCGAGTTGATCAGGAAAGCGGAAAACTTCAATTTACAGGCAATAGCGTAAACGTATCGAAGCCGGTTTGTGTAATACCTATTTATTTAACTCCGTAAATAATTAATGGTATAAGCAATGGAATGAAGAGGAGAAATCAGAAGCGTGGCTACCAGCGAAGAAGAAAAACCAAAATTAAAGCCGACAAAAATATTCAAATGCAAAAATCCGGAATGCAAAGCATGGGTTAGGGATGAGTTCGCGGCTACCGAGCAGGCTTGTCCGATCTGTAAAGGTCCGATGTCCAGAAGCATGCGGCATTTACCGGCCGTTCAAAACAAACCGAAGCCCCAGCCCCGTAAACCGAAGTCTGATTTCTAAAGGATCATAAGAAAAACCCAATCCACTGTGTACAGCCGGATTGGGTTTTTTTCAAGCAGGAATGTGATACGATAGATGTACAAAAAGATGACAGGACGGTATTGCAATATGCTTTTTTATTTTGTCGCATTGTTCACAGCAGCCATTATCGTAATGTTAAACAACCGAAACAATGAATCGAATCGCTGGGCAACATTTTTCTTATGCAGCGCATCGGTAGGAGGGCTTACTGATTTCATTCGCAATGGCGGATGGTTAGCGGCGGCAGATGCCTTACAGTTTCTCAACTATACATTAACGCCATACGGTGTTCTGCTGTTCAGCATCATATATGCAGGGGCTTTTCCAAAAAGAAAAACGAGACACTATTTGAAGCTTCTGCTGCTGCTTCCTGTGGCTGCATTAGCTGTTGCAGCTGCAATTAATCCAAATAAGCAGTTGTTTTTTACACTGCTGCTAATATGTACGGCACCTTATTACTTGATTTCATGCTATCTGCTAATCGTCTCGTTCTGGAAGGAAAGTGATCTTAGACTCAAGAGGAACCGCTTCATCACGACTATAATCATCGTCCCGACGCTGCTCGGTGTCCTTATTTTTATATACGTGGCAAAGGTATTTTCTCCTGATTTTGAATTTTTTAATTATATCTCCGTATTTATCATTTATTCGCTTACGCTCGCCCTATTATGTACATTTGTATACGGCGTACTCGGTGTGAAGCTCCGATTTGAACGTGATTCGCTGGAGAGCGCCATGAAGGCGGTCAGTTCGGGTACCACGCTGCTTAACCATACGATCAAGAACGAAATCGGTAAAATTTCGATTAGCACCGATAATTTAAAAAGCTTGCTTCCCGAAACGGATGAGCAATCAAAGCAGCATATGCAAATTATTGCAAACGCCACTAATCATATGCTTGCCATGGTCACCCGGATCCATAGTCAAACGAAGGATATTACGCTCAATGAGGAGCCTTGCCGGCTAGATCAGCTGGTGGATCAATGTATCATGCAGCATGAAGGGCTAATGAACGAGCAAGGCGTGACGATTCATGCTGCATATGCGATGCGTCCGGTCGTCGTATGTGATGCCGTTCATGTGAGCGAGGCACTTGGCAACGTGTTTATGAACGCCTGTGAAGCGATGCCTGGCGGGGGCATTATAGAGGTTCGTCTAGATACGAATAAAAGCGGTATTGAGCTCTCGATTCAAGATCGCGGAACGGGGATCGCTGCAGACAAGCTTGGGCTCGTGTTTGAACCCTTCTATAGCAGCGGGAAAACCGGCCGTAATTTTGGACTCGGCTTGTCATACGTCTATAATGTCATGCAGAAGAGCGGCGGAAAAGTGGAGCTGGCAAACCGGGATGGCGGCGGAACAAGCGTTACGTTCTTTTGGCCGAATAAAAAGGTTTTATAATGTTTTCATTGGAGGGAAGCAACTTGAGCCATATCAAAGTGTTTATCGTCGAGGATGATGCGGATTGGATCAAAGCGCTCACCGCTTTCCTGAACCGGGAGGATGATTTGCTTGTTGTCGGAGCTGCGACAAACTCAGGCGAAGCGCTGAGAATGGCACAGACGATCGCTTTTGACGTTGTGCTGATGGATATTCAGCTGGAAGGCAGCAAGCTTGACGGCATACATACGGCAATGATAATGCATGAGCATTCTTCAGCCAAAATCATCATGTTAACGTCGTTAAATGATGAGCGGTCGATGACGCAAGCTTTTACGGCGGGGGCCATACACTATTTAGAGAAAACGCGTTATCAGGAGCTGCCTCAAACGATCCGAAGCGCCTATTATCATCCGGCTCCAATGGAGGCGCTGCTCAAGGAGCTGGCCAGACTGAAACGGGAGGAGCAGCTTAAGGACTTGACCGGCGCTGAGCGCGAGGTGTTTGAGCTTATCGAGGCGGGTTATACGCAGTCGCAAATCGAGCAGAAGCTGTTCAAGGCGGAGAGCACGCTAAAAAATCAGGTGAACAAAATGCTGAAAAAGTTCGGTGTGCGCAGCAGTAAAGAAGCGGTGGAGAAGGTTAGACGAAGAGGCCTTTTCCAGAGAGATGAGAAGGAGTAAATGGACGGACAATCATAATTTCGAAAGGGGTACTACGCTGCGTAGTACCCCCTTTGTGTGTTGTTCTACGAAAGTTGGAACTGCCTGAAGGCCGGTTTACAGCTTACAATGAGAGCGAGAGGAAGGGATCGAAGCATGAACGGACCGCTGCAAAGGAAGAAGTCGCAGGACATATTGCTAATAGATGGACAATGCTTGCTCTGCAATAGGATTACGCGTTTTGTTGCAAAACGGGATAAAGCAAAAGTCTTTCACTTCGCATCGCTTCAGTCACGAGCTGGTCAACAGCTGCTTATTGAGGGGCATTTACCTATCGATGATTTAAACACATTCGTTATGGTGAAGGACGGGCAGTATTTTACGAAGTCGGAAGCTGCGCTGCGAGTGTTCCGCAAGCTGGACGGATTCTGGCCGGTCTTGTACATGTTTATTTTCGTTCCGCTTGCCTGGAGAAACGCGGTTTATGACCGAATAGCACGCAACCGTTTCAAATGGTTCGGAAAGGCAGATGCTTGTTTGCTGCCGACTGCAGATGTGAGGGGACGTTTTTTGGAAAATGGAATTGAACCGGCCGAAAGCGGGGGAATGTCTGATGAAAAATGAACCCATATATGTCGAGCTTGATATTCATACGTCGCTGGAAGAGCTTTTGGAACATACGCAAACGCCGGAGCTGCATGAGCAGTGGGATCTCCGGTTTACCGAAATTCGTTACTTGCCGCGTGCAAGTGAAGCAGACAAGCAGAGTTTTCTTTATAAGACGCGGATCGGCTTCGGTCTAAATATAGCCGGAACCGGGAAAACGAGCAGCAAGCTTCATCACAATGCCAATGAAAGGCTGTCAACGTTAACCTTTGGCTCAGATCAACCCGTTTCGTTGATTCGTCAAGGGGGCGGTTATTGGAAGTATAAGCAAAACGGCAAAGGTGTCACGTTTATCACTTTATATGACTACAAAACGCGCTTTGGAATAGCCGGGCGCTTGCTCGACCGTTATTTATTTCGTCCGTTATTCGGTTATGCGACCGGATGGAGCTTTGATCGATTGCGTATTTGGCTTGAGGAACGAATTCCTCCTGCAGTCGTAGCCGAGAGAGCGCTAATCCATTACGCGAGCGTACTTATCATGATGCTGCTTTGGTGTTATGAGGGAATCGTACCGAAGCTGTTATATCCGGAAGCGGGTGAGCTGTCCATCATGAAGCAATTGGGCATGTTTGAAGGTATGGAGCTGCAAATGGTGCAGCTGCTTGGAATAAGCGAGACTGGTTTCGGTTTACTTGCTGCTTACTGGCATCGAAAGAAATGGACGTCCATCGTCCAAATCGTGGTACTGCTTTTGCTGAATTTGCCTGCATTAGTATACCTTCCCGAACTGTTGAGGTCGCCTTTTAATCCGCTCACTTTAACGCTGCCTATGATTGGACTATGCTTGGCTGCTCATTGGTCGCGGCGTCATTTGCCTAAAGCCAGCCGCTGCAAACGCAAGCTTGCACAAGTTCAGAAGAATTGAGGGGGAATTCACAATGAGATCAATCTATGAGCAAGTATTAGGAGCGGATTTCAATAAACTGCATCCTCGCATACAGCAGCGTTTTGGCTTCAGCAGTCAAGACAGGTCGGCCTCAATCGGACATGGTGTAATGAAGCGAATTTGGTATAACAAGATCGTAACATTGCCTTTATTTATTGGGACATTCCGGCATATCATGTTTCCGCAAGGCGGTAAGAACATCCCTTTTTCCATTGAAAACTTTGCCTATACCGATCGATTTGGCCGTGAGACCGTTACTTGGATTCGTAAGTTCAAATTTCCGCGAACAATTCGGCATTTTGATGCTACGATGGTGTACAGCGGGGAGCGAGAGGTCATCGTCGACTATTTAGGAAACAAACAGCATCTGGCGGTTGATTTGGATATATCCGCAACACCAAACGGCGGAATTCGAATCCGCTCGGGCGAGCAGCGATTTTATGAAGGACGGCTTCAATTCCGGTTCCCGCGTTTATTTACCGGCTGCGCCGAAGTATGCGAGTGGTATGATGATGATGAAGCGTGCTACAAAATTACAGTAGACGTGCGCAATCCGATTTTCGGGCAAATTTTTCGTTATGAGGGCTCCTTTCAAGCAGCTTTCATTGCAGCGGATCCAGAAGCAATACCTGTCGGCATACAACCTTTGCGGGAAGAGAAACGGGAATAGGCGGCTGCTGCCGTTTATTCCTTTGTAAGTTGCTGGTTCAGCGTTGTATAATAGCGATAGACTTGGCGAATGGAGTATGTGGCGAATGAAAAAGTTTAAGAAATTTTATATAGAAACGACCAGTATTTGCAATCTCTCGTGCAGCTTCTGTCCGCCGACGCAGCGGGCGAAGGGGTTTATTTCAGTTGATGATTTTAAGAAGACGCTCGATCAAATCAAACCTCACACGGACTACATTTATTTTCATGTGAAGGGCGAACCGATGCTCCATCCGAAAATCGATGAACTGCTGGACATTAGCCATGATAAGGGCTTTAAAGTGAACATTACGTCAAACGGCACGCTCATCACAAAAAATAAAGCAAAGCTGCTTGGTAAGCCTGCATTGCGGCAAATTAATTTCTCGTTGCACAGCTTTGACGGGCACGCAGGCTCTACGAACAAAGAAGGCTATCTTGCGGAAATATTATCGTTTGTGAAGGAAGCGGTCGAAAGCAGCAGCATCATTATTTCCTTTCGATTATGGAATCTCGATATGGACAATGAAACGAATCAGCAGAGGAACAAAAACCGGGAGCTGCTCGGAATGATTGAGAAGGCTTTCGATCTTGACTATAAAATTGAAGAAAAGTTTATCCCGGGAACCGGCGTGAAAATTGCGGAGCGAATCTATTTGAACCAGGATCCGGAATTCAAATGGCCGGATTTGAAAGAGCCGGAGGATGACGGCAAAGGGTTCTGCCATGCGCTTCGCAATCAGGCAGGCATTCTAATAGATGGAACGGTTATTCCTTGCTGCTTAGATGGGGAAGGCGTTATAAACCTAGGCAATATTCATGAAACGCAATTCTCGGAAATTATAGAGAACGAGCGGGCAACGAAGCTGTATGAAGGCTTCTCCCGAAGGGAAGCGGTCGAGGAATTATGCAGGAAATGCGGCTACCGCCAACGTTTCGGTTAATTCTCGTTTTGTAGGAGAGGCCATTTTATGGTATTATTTGAGTCGGGCTGTTTATATCATTTTTTCTATCATTCGCACAGTTAGGAGATTCGAGGACACATGGACTTTTTAACCATTTTAAAAGCGATTATTTTGGGAATTGTGGAAGGCATAACAGAGTTTGCTCCTGTATCATCGACGGGACATATGATCATCGTTGATGGCATGTGGCTTCAATCGGAGCAGTTTTTGACAAAGTATGTTGCGAATACGTTCAAAATTGTCATTCAGCTTGGATCGATTTTAGCGGTGGTCATTATTTTCCGGGACCGCTTCATTGAAATGCTCGGCTTGCGCCGCGGCAAGCAAGAAACGGGTCAAGGAGAAGCTGGTCAAAAGGGCAAGCTAAAGCTTACGCATGTTATCGTAGGCCTCATTCCTGCCGGTGTACTCGGCCTGCTGTTTGAAGATTACATCGATGAGCATTTATTTTCGATCAGGACGGTGTTGTTTGGTCTAGTCATTGGAGCGGTGTTCATGATCATTGCCGACAAATTTAGACCTTCAAAGCTTAAGGCGGAGACGGTCGATCAAATTACATACAAGCAAGCGCTCACCGTTGGACTCATTCAATGCCTATCGCTCTGGCCGGGCTTTTCACGTTCAGGCTCGACCATATCCGGAGGAGTATTGCTTGGACTGAGCCACCGCGCCGCGTCTGATTTCACCTTCATTATGGCGGTACCGATAATGGCCGGTGCAAGTGCAATTTCCTTAGCGAAAAACTGGCAATACATTACGCTTGAGTACCTGCCGTTCTTCATTGCAGGTTTTATCAGCGCATTCGTTTTCGCACTCATTTCCATCCGTTTCTTCTTAAAGCTCATTAACAAAATTAAGCTGGTCCCATTCGCGATTTATCGTATTGTGCTGGCTGTTGTCATTTATATCGTTTACTTCTAAATAACACGAATGGCCTGCTTCCCAACTAGAGGAAGCAGGCCATTTTTGTTTTCATTATTGACACGAAGGGTAAGGGAGAATGTCGGCAATTTCATTAATCCTGTAATGGAATGTAGCAAACTGGCTGGCGTATAAATATTGGAGCAAAAAGATTTGATCGTTTTGAACGTTACACAATACTCCGGATACGCCTTGACCATTGCGTAACGATACCCCTACTGGACGGCCGATATTATACATTGCCTTCTGTACGATTGGATTAACCGAAGGCATGGAGCCTGGACCTGGTGTTAACACCTTAGTCGTTCATCCTCTCTGTCATTTGCCTATCGTAGCATATGCAGAGAATGTCTTATTGTCTACCGTATTTTTGGCCTTCGTATATCCCGGTTCGTCCTGAGAAGAGATAACTGATGACGCAGCCGATAAATAAATAAATGGCACCTTCCGAACCGAATAATTCGATGCCCATGATAAAGCAGGCAATCGGCGTTTTCGCTGCGCCGCTAAATACGGATACGAAGCCGACAGCAGCGAGAAACGGTACAGACACAACGAGCAGCCCCGCTAATGCGCTGCCGAGTGTAGAGCCGATTACAAATAACGGCGTCACTTCACCGCCTTGAAATCCAGTGCCCAGTGTAATGGCGGTAAAAAAGGTTTTCAGCAGAAAGGCAAGAGGAGAGACGGCTTCTTGAAACGACTGTTGAATGAGCGGTATGCCGAGCCCTAAATAGTCACGTGTACCTATTAAATAAACAAGGACAATAAGGATTAGCCCGCCTATAAAGCTTTTTAATACGGGATTGATAAACCATTTGCCAAATAACAGCTTTAGCTTGCGTGTCAATTGGGTGAAGAGGTAAGCAGCTAGGCCGAATAGGATAGAGGCGCCGACAAGTTTAATGATAAGCAGCATCCCGAGCGGAGGAACAGCTCCCATCGAATAAGGAATATGCTCAATGCCCCAAACTGTTGTGATTAAATGTCCGACATAGCTGGCTATAAAGCAAGGCAGCAGCGCTTCATAGCTGACAGCTCCAATAGCGAGCACCTCTAAAGCGAAAATCGTTCCGGCAAGCGGCGTGCCGAATACCGCGCCAAAGCCGCTGCTGATGCCGCACATTAAAATGATTTTACGATCAAATGTGCTTAATTTCAGAAGCTTGCCAACCCACGCAGAGAGGCTTCCGCCCATTTGTACGGCGGTGCCTTCCCGTCCGGCAGATCCGCCGAATAGATGTGTAGTCAACGTTCCGAACAAAACTAGCGGAGCCATTCGCAGCGGAACAGCTCCATCGCCTGAGTGAATTTGTTCAATAATGAGGTTATTGCCTTTGCCGGTCTCTTTCCCTGCCTTCATATATAGATAGCTTACCATAGCTCCTCCGGCAGGAAGCAGCCATAGCAGCCAGCCATTGTTTATCCTTGTTGCAGTAACCCAGTCGAGACTAGCAAGGAATAAAGCAGTGACGGAGCCCGTTAAAACGCCTACAATACTAGCGATTAGGATCCATTTGAGTAAAAAGCTCACTAAAACGAAAGGTGTAGCTCTTGCTGCTGCCATTCGATATTTACTCCTTTATTTTCCCAATGAAACACGTAAATTAAAGCTTAATACTTACTAGTTATTATACATGGCCTGCGATAAATTGACTAATCATATTCGCAAATGGTATATTTGAATGTATGTTTAGTGCAGGGATCATACAAACGGCTGCGTGCTTGCACGCAGCCGTTTGTGCCTACAATTTGGAGGAAAGCTACCCGTGAACAATTATCCGTTTGATTTTGACCCGAAACAGTCTTTCATTCAGCAAGCGAGCGATTGGATCGCCGATGTCTTTTATGAGAAGCTGCCAGAGGCTGGATTTGAAATAAGAGACGAACAAATTTATATGGCTTTTCAATTGGAGCGGGCATATGCCGACAAACAAACGATTTTCGCGGAAGCGGGAGTGGGAACGGGCAAAACGTTCGTCTATTTATTATATGCGATCAGCTATGCGCGATATATGCGTAAGCCAGCTATCATCGCATGTGCCGATGAATCATTAATTGAGCAGCTGGTAAAGCCTGAAGGTGACATCGCCAAGCTTGCCCGTTACTTGGATTTGACGATCGATGCGAGATTAGGCAAATCCGCCGATCAATATATTTGCTTGAACAAGCTTGATGATGCCCGGTCCGGACAAGATGATGCGGAGCTGTTTGACAGCATTTACAGAGAATTGCCAAGCTTCGTTCTGAAGCCGGAAACGATGCAAAGCTTCTATCCTTACGGCAACCGCAAGGAATATCCAAGCCTGAACGACGAGCAATGGAACCAGCTTGGCTGGGACGTCTTCCAGGACTGTTTGGTATGCGAAAGAAGGCATCGCTGCGGTCAGACGTTGTCGCGCGACCATTACCGAAAGGCTGCCGATGTCATTATTTGTTCGCATGATTTCTATATGGAGCATGTTTGGACATATGAGGCGAGAAAACGCGAAGGACAGCTGCCGCTGCTGCCGGAGCACAGCTCTGTTGTGTTTGATGAAGGTCATTTGCTGGAAACAGCAGCACAGCAAGCGTTAACGTACAAGCTGAATCACGCTGTATTTGAAGGCATTGTTACTCGCCTGCTGCAAGAGGAAATTCGGGAATCGCTCGCGGTAGCGGTAGAAGAAGCCATCACACAGAGTGAATATCTCTTCAAGCTTGTGAAAAAGCGCAGCGTGAAGGTTCCGGCTTCGGATCGCAAAGAAATCGAATGGAGCGAAGAGCTGCTTCGTGAAGTCAACCGATTGCAGGACACGTTAGCCGTTATTGAAGAGGAGCTCGTATTCGAGAGCGGCTTGTATACGATCGATACGTACCAGCTGAAAATTGTCGAAGAGCATCTGGAGATGATTCAATTTGCTCTATCCTTGTTCAAGCGGCCGGACAAGCCCATTAGCTGGGTGACGCAGGATAAGGACGATATTTCACTCGTCATTATGCCGAAATGGGTGAAGGAAGTGCTGAAGGAGCAGGTGTTCTCCCGCAAAATGCCAATCGTATTTTCATCAGCAACGCTTTCGGTAAATGGTTCCTTTGACTATATGATGGACATATTGGGAATGGATAGCGCCTTGTCATTTTCTGTACCGTCGCCGTACGAGTATAGGCAGCATATGCGCGTATTGGCGCCAAAGGCTGGAGAGGTAATTGGATTACAAGATAAAGTCCGGGAGACGTATCGGTTGCTGAAGCAATCGGGCGGAAGGACGCTGCTGTTGTTCCCGTCAATGGAGCAATTAGAACAGTTCAAGGGTGAAGCTGAGTTGCTTCCCGAAAACCCGGATTTCCGCTTCCTGTATGAAGGCTCAGCAGAGATCAGCCATCTGATTGAACAGTTCCAAACGGATGAAACGAGCAATTTATGTGCGGTCACCTTATGGGAAGGACTTGATGTTCCAGGTCCGTCGTTATCGCAGGTTATTGTTTGGGAGCTTCCGTTTCCTCCGAACGATCCGTTGTTTGCAGCCAGACGCAGCGATGCAAGCCAGCCTTTCGAGCAAGTGGATATGCCGTACATGCTGCTGCGCTTGAGACAGGGGATTGGACGATTAATTCGTTCGCGGGAAGACCGCGGCACGATCGTAATATTCGGCAATAAGCTGAATGACGGGCATGTACGTGAGCAGGTTGAACGGGTTATTCCGGAAGGCGTAACGCTTGAGAGTTTGTAGGGTATATGAAATAGTATGTTTAAGGAGGAGGGGATTCCCTTCTTCTTTTTTTATTTCCCACCATACCTTCTTCACTTGTTTATAACCGACACTTTACGGAAAAAATAGGGAGTATTCGATAGTGCTGCTGGGAGTGGTTAATAGTTGATTCGTACAGTACTAATGAACATCCCGGATTGGAAAGTGTTCGTGCAGGCATTGGTTACCCTCGCGGTTCCCATTTTGGTCACATACGTTTTCAACAGGTTCCGTAAAGCAGAGGAAGAGTGATCGAAGTGAATAATAACTTAATGGTTAACTTAACCTTAATCCGTGAGCAAATGGTGTACCACTCTGATGTAACGATCAGGGAATTTTTAATAGGCAATTCAGGCGTAGCTGCCGCTATTGTGTTTGCGAATTGTTTAGCGGACCGTGAGCTGATTGACCTGCATATTTTAAAGGCATTGATGTCCGTCCAAGGGGATGGTACTCCAATAACGAAATCGTTTGTAACAAATCAAGTGCTATCCGTAAGTCAAATAACAGAAGTAGTATCCGTAGAAGAGATGATGCCAAAGGTGTTATCAGGATCTACAGCGCTAATTATTGATGGATTCACCGAAGCCATCATAATTGGAACGATTAAAAATAAGACACGAAATATAGAGGAACCCATTTCAGAGGCGCTAGTGAGAGGGCCAAGAGTCGGTTTTAATGAATCGTTAACTGATAACGCAGCTATCTTACGCAGACATGGCGAGAACGCCAGCTTGGCGCTTGTGAGTATGCATATCGGTTCACGCGCAAAGAAAGAACTAGTTATTGCCTATATGAAAGATATCGCGGATCCGAATTTAGTCGATGAGGTTCGTAAAAGAATCGGTAAAATCGAAATGGATAATGTGCCGGAGTCCGGATATATTGAACAATTAATAGAAGACAATTATTTGAGTCCGTTTCCTCAAGTACAAAGCACGGAAAGGCCGGATAGAGTCATTAGCGCATTAATGGAAGGACGAGTCGCTATTTTACTCGACGGTACGCCATTTGCGCTAATCGCTCCGGTTACATTCAGCATGCTCCTGCAATCCCCGGAGGATTATTATGAGCGGTGGATGGCAGGCACACTGCTTCGATTGCTGAGATTTTTCGCAGCATTAGTAGCGCTGCTGACACCCGCCATGTACATTTCCTTTATTTCGTTTCATCCTGGATTAATACCAACCAAGTTAGCTCTCTCCATTATCGGATCGAGAGTTGGCGTCCCTTTCTCCTCGCTCGTGGAAGCTTTAATAATGGAAGTAGCGATTGAAATATTAAGGGAAGCGGGACTTAGACTTCCAAAACCAATTGGACCGGCAATGGGCATTGTGGGCGGTTTAATTATCGGCGAAGCTGCCGTACAAGCCGGGATTGTTAGTCCAATTCTAGTTATTGTCGTTGCGGTTACGGCCATCTCTTCCTTCGCTATACCGCAATACAACGCGGGGATATCTTTACGAATGCTGCGTTTTGTGGCGATGTTTTGCGCTGCCGCTTTTGGATTGTACGGGGTTGTTTTATTTATCTTAATGCTATGCGCCCATATTGTGAAATTGAAGAGCTTCGGCGTTCCTTATGCAAGCCCGGCTGTTCCGTACCGCTTAAACGACTGGAAAGATTTTTTCGTTCGCATGCCGCTTTTTATGATGAAAAGCAGGCCTGAGATGTTGCATACGAAAAATAAAAAGAGAAAAAGGCTTTAACTTTGGATCTGGGAGAAGGCTGCCATGAATATTAATCCTAAGGATCGGATAAACACGATACAAGCTGCTGTGATTGTCTCGAATTTTATTCTTGGTTCTGGAATCCTTACTTTGTCGAGAGCGACAGCCGAGAAGGCGGGGACGCCTGATGTTTGGATTTCAGTCTTAATAGGGGGATTGATCGCAATTGCTGCTGGTGTAGTCATGGCAACTTTGAACAAATCGTATCCTGAACAGACGGTTTACCAATATAACCGGATCATTGTAGGAAGGTGGTTTGGCGGTTTTATCGGTTTGTTATTTGTTTGTTATTTTTGTATGACTGCTGCTTATCAAGTGCGAACATTAACTGAAGTAACGGGTTTATTTTTACTAGAAGGCACACCGCCGTGGGCAAGCGTAATGGTGTTTATGTGGGTTAGCCTTTACTTAATGGTTGGAGGTATTAATCCGATCGCACGGTTATTTGAGCTCATTCTTCCGGTGACGATCATCATTTATTTGTTAGTTACTTTAATGGGATTAAGAATTCTTGATCCTAACAACTTGCGTCCAGTACTGGGACAAGGGATTATGCCTGTTCTAGCCGGTCTTAAAGCAACAGTGTTTTCCTTCACCGGTTTAGAAGTTATTTTAATCTTGACAGCTTTTATGAAGCATCCTAATAAATCCGTAAAAGCCGTTGTTTACGGTATAGTCATGCCGATGGGTATTTATTTAATAACGGCCGTTATGGCTATAGGCGTCTTGTCCGTGGACGGAGTTGTCACAAGGACGTGGCCTACGCTCGATCTTGTACGGAGCTTTGAGTTGACGGGTCTGATCTTTGAACGCTTTGAATCATTATTGCTGGTCATTTGGATCATGCAAATCTATTCTACTTTTACGATTGCAATTTATGCAGCGTCTCTTGGATTGTCACAGCTTTTCAATGTGAAAATACAAAAATGTATGTATGCATTATTGCCAATTGTTTTCATCATTTGGGCAATTCCCAAAAATATAAACGAATTATCCGCCTTTGGCGATTTTATCGGAAATATATCCTTGTATTTATTTGGAATAGTGCCGATCGTTTTATTGCTGTTATCGAAGTGGAAGAAAGGAAGCACGGAGGAAACGGATGAAGCTGAATCTTAACCTGGCACGCTGCTTATTAATCGGTATGTGTATCCTTACTCTAATGCTTCAGACAGGCTGTCGGAGTAAAGATGAGATTGAAGACCTCAGTATCTATGTGGGTATGGGACTTGATGAAGCGAAAAAAACCGAGCTGGAAACCAAACTGGACAAGCTGGGAACACACGAAATCAAAAAAAACTTAATTACTTTCACTCTGCAAATTGTTGAAAAACAGTCCGAAGCTAAAGGCGGGAAAGCCGGAAGCGACCAAAACTCTAAGCCGTATATAAATGTTTCTGAAACTGGTGATTCATTGTTTCAACTGATCAGGGAATTTACCTCCCAAATGGAACGCCCTGTTATAGGCCATCACTTGAAAGTAATCGTTATAAATGAGCAGCTTGCAGGTCATTTCAGTATGCATCAGCTTCTTGATTTCTTTCTTAGGGATAATGATATTAGACCAAGCACCATGGTCTTAATGAGCAGCGGACCGGCGAGAAAAACATTGGAGGCAAAAGGGAATTCGATTATTCCTTCCTTTCGTTTAATGGGAATGATCGATAATCGTTACCGGACTCTTAAAATCATACCGCCGATGACATTATCTACGCTGCAAGGGAAAATGCATGCAAAATCAAGTTATTTGCTGCAAAATGTGATCGCCGCAGAAGGCGAAGTGAAGTTTTCAGGCGCAGCGGTCATTAAAGGAAATACACAAAAATTCAGGGGACTTTTATCCGAAGAGGAGCTGCTCGGCGTAACTTGGTTAACCGGCAAAGGAAAAGGGGGGTTAGTGAAAAGTTATGATGAAAAAACGAAACAAATTATAACGTACGAAGTGAAAACAATGAAGAGTAAAATTCGTTCCCATATTGATGGAGATGATGTCTCTTTCGACGTTGACATCGAATCGGAAGGTCGATTAATCGAGGACTGGACGACTTCCAGCGCTCCGATCGATGATGAATTTATAGAAAGAGCAGAACGTGCAGCTGAAAAGGAGATTACGAGATTAATACAGCTTGGACTATACAAAATCCAAAAGAATTACAAAACGGATGTTGTCGGTTTCGGTACACGATTAAATATTGAGCATCCGAAGCAATGGCAGAAGATAAAACAGGATTGGGACAACGTATTTAGTGAAGCTCCAATTACCTATAAAGTCAAACTGAATATAACTGACATGGGGGCTAAAAAGAGCCATTAATCGGTGATTAAGACACATGGAATCAAGGCAAGGGGCAAACGACGCAAATTTAACGTATATCGACTAATAATAACATAATTATAATAATGCAAACTTTATACAGTAATTAAAGCTGACGACGAATGTAAATATCCGTAGTCAGCTTTTTTAGCTAATAAAAAATGCTTTGGAAGGTGTTAGCGTACTGGCAATAGGAAAGGCTTCACGATCGCTTTAATTCGTTCAAGACCTTCCCACATGTCACCGGGGCCATCATAGATAAGGACATAGGCGCCGTTATAACCGGCAGCATGAACCCGATTGAGATAGGTCAAATATTCCGCCTCATCCGGAAAGCCCGCTTCATCATAGGTCGCTTTGGCATGAACCGATACGCTGAACGGTAACGTCGACGCTATTTCCTTTACTTTTTCAGCCCCATGGAAATTACCAAAATCGGTTATAAAACCGACTTGGTTACCGGTTTGAGCGAGCAGCTTATGACAGCTTTCGGCTGTTGAGGTTAGCGGTTTGAAGTTTTCAGTGATAATGCGAACTCCTTTAGGTGAAGCAAAATGGGCTAAGTCTATTAACGATGCTGCGGAAAGACTTATGGCTTCTTCGTCCGTAGGGGGAGCTTCACCAGCAATAACTCGAATTTGTTTGGCTCCGCATTGGGAAGCAATATCGATCCAGTCGCAGATAAAAGCAAAATCAGCTTTTCTTTGTCGTTCATCTGGTGCTGTCAGATTACCGTAGTCAAGAAGCAGCGTATCAAAGGAAACTCCCGAAACCTCGAAAGCGCTGCGAAGCTGCTTCAAATAAGCCGAATCAGTAGAAGGAAAATGAAAATGACATACTTCTATCGCTTCATATCCCCGTGATGCTGCTTCTGCAGGCAAATCAAGCAGCGTGATTATTTCTGGTTGCTCTTGTTCTATTGTACGGTGGCTGCCTGCTTCGGCATCCCAAGCCGTCCAGCGAAGGGGACCGAGCAATCGATGTAAGCTCCATGTGCTAACAGATAAGTATGACAAATTCATCCCGCCTTATTTTAAATTGGTCAAGCTTATTAATAGCATAGCATTAGATTTTAATTAAAAAAGGAGTCGAATTTGGCGTATTACTCCGCTGGTTGGTCATCGTTGTTTGATTCCGGAAGAACATTAATTATAATTAGCAAGTGAAGATCAACGTATGGAAGGATAGATAAATGATGCAAATCAAACGTGTTACTACAGAAGAACAGTTAGAAGATGCGTTCAGCGTCCGTAAAACGGTATTCGTAAAGGAGCAAGGTGTAGCAGAAGAAGTTGAACTCGATGAATACGAAGATAGCGCGGACCATGTTGTTATTTATGACGAGAACAAGCCAGTAGGGACAGGCCGAGTTCGCATCGTTGAAGATACAGCCAAACTGGAGCGTATTTGCGTATTAGCCTCTCATCGCAAGCATAATCTGGGCAAAGCCATAATGAACGAGCTCGAAGCTATTGCCATTGAAAAAGGGCTGGCGAAAGCAAAGCTGCACGGTCAAGTGCAAGCAGCCCCCTTTTATGAAAAACTAGGCTATGAAACAGCCTCAGACGTTTTCATGGAGGAAAATATTCCTCATGTTAAGATGGTTAAAGATTTATCCCGTCGGTAGTGCGACGGTGAGACGCCTTTTATTTTTTTGAACATTTTCGAGAAGAGCAGCGGATCATTATAACCAACCGAGTGTGAAATATCGGAAACCGTCAGCATCGGATTGTTCATAAGATCAACTGCTTTATCCATTCGATACTGAAGTAAATACATTTGCGGCGAGAGATGAACCGTTTCTTTGAACAGAGAAGATAAGTAAATCCGGTCAATGCCAATCAGCTTCGAAAGCTCAGTTATGCTTACTTTGTTGTAATAGTTTGCTTTTATATAATCGATCGCTTTGCGTACATAGACTTCCTTAGCTTTAGGAATATAGCCTGCTTGATCCGGTGCGGTCAACATCGCTATCCAGTCTGCAAAAAGACGGTAGAGTAGGCTATGAACGACTAATCCCCCATTTCTCTCGAGAGAATTCGCATGAGTCAACTCGTCCAGCCAAACATCAAACCATTCTGCAGGCGCGAAATGGAAATGTGGATTTAATTTGCTTAACTGAACTTGCTCTAACAAACGATCGACGCATTTGCCTTGAAATGCGATCCAAGAGTAGGTCCAAGGATCTTCTTCATTGGCCTTCATAGAGCAAATGGTATCCGGAAACACCATAAAGCCTTGTCCTTGCTTTAACTCGTAGGTACAGCCGTTTATTTGATAGGTGCCTCTTCCTTCGTGGATAAACAGTATTTTATAGTGGTCTTTAACCCCTGGCCCCCAATAGTCACAATATTGTTTCCCGTGATAAAAATAAACCAAATCATAGAGCTCCTGCATGTCTATTCAACTCCAATACACTTTTATCGATATATTACATTATGCCATGTAAAACTTGCTTGTAGACATTCCTTTTACTTGTAACGGTAAGATATACTCTGTAGGTAATCGTGCTTAGCAGTTATCATTATAGCATGCTACTAGTACCGATACATGAAATTAATGAAGAAAGGGAGTATTACAAGTGCCTTACGTTGCAGAGCAAAACCGATATACCGATATGAAATATAACCGTTGCGGAAAGAGCGGCATTAAGCTGCCGGCCATTTCGCTCGGATTGTGGCAAAATTTTGGAGGCAATCAGCCGCTGGAAAATTCGCGTGAGATGATTTTAAAAGCGTTCGATCTCGGAATAACGCATTTCGACTTAGCTAACAATTACGGGCCGCCAGCCGGCTCAGCAGAAGAAACATTCGGACAAGTGTTCAAAAAGGATCTGCTTTCGTACCGGGACGAGCTTCTAATCTCAACAAAAGCCGGATACTACATGTGGGAGGGTCCATACGGTGAATGGGGCTCACGCAAAAATTTGCTTTCGAGCTTAGACCAGAGCTTAAAGCGGATGGGACTTGATTATGTCGATATTTTTTATTCGCATCGCCCGGATCCGGAAACCCCGCTTGAAGAAACGATGGGTGCACTCGATCATGCCGTCAGACAAGGCAAAGCCTTATATGTAGGATTATCGAATTATAATATGGAGCAAACGAGTCAAGCGATCAACATTTTGAAGCGGCTCGGAACGCCTTGCCTCATCCACCAACCGGCCTATTCGATGTTGAACCGCTGGATTGAGGATGGCTTGCAGGAGGTGCTGGATACGAATGGCGTTGGTTCAATCGCTTATTGTCCGCTAGGCAGAGGACAGCTTACGAACAAGTATGTAGATAAAATCGATGCGGAATCAAAGTCAGCATCCAGCACAATGAAGCCGGAAGCGATTACGGTGGAGCGGGTGCAAAAATTCCGCAAGCTTGAAGCTATCGCGGCGCGGCGCGCACAAAGCTTGTCCCAAATGTCACTTTCGTGGGCGCTTCGCGAGGGCGGAGTCACTTCAGCGCTTATCGGCGTGAGCCGCGTCAGTCAGATCGAAGAGAACGTTAAGGCACTTGAGCAAGCGCCTTTGTCGGCTGAGGAATTAACGGAAATCGATGAGGTTATGCGTAATATTGGAGATCTGCCTTGGTAGTCATCAGTTCGTCATAAAATTCAATTTTCGACCATAGATATGTTAGTGGGAGATGTATAGCAGTTATTCGAGAGGAGAGGCCGGAGCGAAGGAGCATTACTTGCAGCTGGGAGGGATTGTAATGAGTGTGGAACTGCTCATTCAACTACTCGTGCTTATCGTAATGATCATCGATATGGCCAACAGATCGAAAGATTCTTAACGCATCTAGAAGACTGGGCAGATGGATGACCCGGGCCAAATTAAAGACAAAACGCCTAAATGGTGTTTTGTCTTTTTTTTCTAATCCTGTGGTACAATCATCTCAAATCGTAGAAATCTGATTCTGAAGAAGAGGAGTGATTGCTTTGGGATACGATATACACATTACGAGAGCGGAATGGTGGGGCGAAAGCGAGGATCATCCTATTTCATTGTCAGAATGGCAGGAGATTATTAATGGAGATCCTCAGCTGAGGCTTGAGAAAGCAGCAGAAATGAAATCGCCAAACGGTATGACTTTGCGATATGAAAATCAAGGAATTGCCGTGTGCATTATGGAAGACGAGGACGAGGAGTATCCGGTTTATTTTGATTATAGAGATGGTCGCATTGTTGTAAAAAATCCAAATGATCAAATTATTAATAAGATGAAAGAAATAGCTGAGAAGCTTAACGCAAGTGTTATCGGTGATGAAGGGGAAATCTATTAACATTTAGCCGAAAGAGCTTCTCTTTATTACCAGAAAGGAAGAGACCTATGATTGAATGTCCATGGTGCAGCAGTCAAGTAGTTTTAGATAATCAAGTATGTCCGGAATGTAAGCATGAGGTTCTGCCCGAACATTTGGACACATCGATAACCAGCCAAGATTCCGATCAACTCGAATATGAAGTTGACAAAAATGATCTTTCCCTAGAAGACAGAATTGCAAATCAGTTTAAATGTTCCAAATGCGGTCATGATGAATGCGATATTAATGAAGTAGCGATGAATGGGACGGGTTTAAGTAAAATATTCGATATAGAATATCATCATTTTTTATATGTGTCTTGTATGCAATGCGGGTTTGTTGAAATCTATAATCCGAATATCTTAAATGGCAAACGTTAGTTTTCGAAGGAGATCCATGATGGAGAATATACAAGTATTTCATTATGATGGTTTCTCAACTATACCGAATAGGGGCAATCCGGCAGGAGTAGTTCTTCAAGCCGATAGATGGAAGAGTAGTTGTGAAAGCGATGAAACGAAACCCGAACAAAATGGATATTTATATAAGCGGTACTGCCGTGTATGTAGGTGAAGTAGACAGGAGGACTTTCATTTGAAGTACGAGGTTATTCTTTTTGATGCGGATGATACATTGTTTGACTACTCTTTGGCTGAGGCACATGCCCTTAAGCGTGTATTTCAGGAGCATGGTATTGAGCTTCTCCAATCTCATGTGGATACCTATCGGAATGTAAACCAGCAGCTCTGGAATGATTTTGAGAAAGGGGCGGTTACGCTCGACTTCCTCCGTCATGAACGGTTTAGTCGACTTTTCACAGAGCTTAAAGTTAAGATGGATGCCGTTTATTTTAGCGAGCAATATGTGCAGTATTTGGGTGAGGGCTCGTATCTAATTGAAGGTTCAGAAGCGCTTATTCAGCAGGTTCTTGGCCACGGCCATCGAATTGCTATCATCACGAATGGAATCAAGAAGGTTCAGCTCAGCAGAATTGGCAGGTCCTTGCTGTCCAATTCGTTCGAGCATATTATCGTTTCTGAGGATACTGGCTTCCAGAAGCCGCATACGGGCATATTTGATTTCGCTTTTAATAAGTTGAGAATCACGGATAAGAGTAAAGTGCTGATAGTTGGGGATTCATTAAGCTCGGATATCCAAGGCGGCATTAATTATAGCATCGATACGTGCTGGTATAATCCAAAACGAAAACCGAATGAAACATCGATAAAGCCTACCTATGAAATTGCTGAGTTATCCGAGCTTCTTCAGCTGCTCTAATCCGAGTGGCATATATCTTTTTTGTCTGAATAAACGAGCAGACCGGTTATAAACCAAAATTTTACTGAAGTACAGGCAGAACCATTGTTTGTCGAAAAGGCCCATGCTTTTTGCATGGGCCTTTTCGATTATACATGATCTTGGGATGGCTGGCCGAAATAAACAATCCAGTTCCACTGGTCCTCCGTACGCTCAGCCAGGACTCCATTCTCGATGTCGTTCATCAATTGCTGCAGCCAGTTGCACTCGGATTCGAGCAATGCCAGCGAATACTCCTGTTCGATGACGAACAGCCGGTCGATTCCCAAGGCTCGAGTCATCTCCATCGAATGACGTACATCTTGAATCTGAATGGCCAGCGTGCCTGATCGTTCCTTCAACAGATCCAGCGCTTCTGCAGGAGTCAAATGAGCCAAAAAAGAAAGGCCGGCCGCAAACTGCGGATACTCTTTCACGGGGATGCGCAGTAAGGTACGCAACCAATCGAAAAACTCTGACCGGCCTTCTTCGGTAGGCTCGTAAATCGTCCGTTCCGGATGTTTGCCTTCCCTCAGCGTTTCAACCGGTTGAATCTGCTTGTTCTTCAATAAAGCATCGATGACTGCATAAAGGGAACCTGTGTTCAATTTAATGCTATCGGAAAGGCCACGCTGGCGCATCGTAACCCCGATTTCATAAGGGTGCATCGGCCGCTCGTTCAGCAGAGACAAAATCGCTAATGCGAGCAAATTACTTCGTTTTGGTTTAGGCATTCCACTTCAACCTCTTTCAGAGTCAATACTGGACTTATTATAACCCATTGTTGATTAGTTTGAAAATCATTAGTTGATTTTTATTAGTTTAAATATTATAGTTTAATTAAACTATATAGATAAAAGTGAAGAGAGGATGATGGCGGATGGCAAACTTTAATAATCGGGCCGGCATCGCATTGATTATCGGTTGCGGAATTGCGGGACCAGCAACGGCTCTTTTTCTGAAGAAGGCGGGGATCGATTCGGTCCTTTATGAGGCGGAGGAACAAGCCGATGACTACGCAGGATTGTTTCTCAATGTGGCGCGCAACGGATTGCAAGTGCTGAACGAATTGGGGCTGGACGAAGCCATCCGGCAGAATGGCATTCCCCTGCAGATGATGAAGATGGTTAATGGGAAGGGCAGGCTTCTCGGCACCGTCGGCCAATCATCGGGAGAGCCGCAAGGCTACACGATCAAGAGGGGGATTCTGCAGAAAATATTGCGAGAGGAAGCGCTGCGCCAAGGGATTTCGATCGAATACGGCAAAAAGCTGAAGGACATCGAAAAGAATGAGGAACACCGGGTGAGCGTTTCGTTCGAGGACGGAACAAAGGCGTCCGGAAATTATCTGATCGGATGCGATGGTATCAACTCCCGGGTACGCAAGTTGATCCTGCCGAATGCACCCGCCCCAGCCTATACGGGACTGTTAAGCTTTGGCGGGTTTCTGCGCGGTGATTTGATTCCGCACGAGAAGGGGACCCAAACGATGGTATTTGGCAAACGTGCCTTCTTCGGTCACATCCGTAACGCGGAAGAGACTTACTGGTTCGGTAACATGAACTATCCCGGGAATCCGATTCGCCGGGAGCTGCTAATGATTCCGCAAGCGGAATGGCGCAAGATCGTCAATGATTTATATGCCGATGATATTGCACCGCTTCCGGATATCGTGGGATCGACGGCGGGAGAGATCGGCATCTACCCGATCTATGATATGCCGCCGGTTCACCATTGGCATGACCGATCCGTCGTGCTGGTAGGTGACGCCATCCACGCGACATCGCCCAACGCCGGGCAAGGAGCTTCTCTTGCGCTTGAAGACGCGAAGGTGCTGGCGAAGTGCATGCGGGATCTCCAGGATGCGGAGCAGGCATTTTCCCGTTATCACCAATTACGCCGCGAACGGGTAGAACGAATCGTGCAGTATTCCCGAAGGATCGGCCAACGAAAGCATGCGACCAACCCTATTCAAGTATTTTTCCGAGATTTAATGTTACCTATGTTCTTAAAATCAGCCAACAAGAACTCTCTCACTTGGATGTACGATTACAAGATCGATTGGAACGAGAAGATCCTGCTAGGATAAGATATATCATCGCATTTTGTTAAATAATTATCGGAAACGTCTAAAGAAAAATGAGTACGGAGGTGTAAGATGATATTTTTGTTTGTTTGCATAATATTCGTTGCTGTATCGATCGTCGTTTTAAGAAAAGCTGGTGTGCTATACTCTTTCTCTAAGGGAGTCGCATTGGCAGCTGGTATATCCTTGTTAGCTGTTGCTTGTCTTGCCCAAAACTACACTCAGAGTTTAATTCCTGAGGCTAACGATGGGATAGCGATATCTAACCAGATAGCTTATTGGATAATAGGTGAAGATGGTTGGTCACATGATTTGTTTTTGAATATATTTAATCAATCGATTTTTATAACCGGAATCATAATCATACTTTATCCAGTGATTCTTGTAGCTGAGTCGAAATTTTCCTCAAAGGCTTGATATGCATAACATCTCATTCCAAAATGGTTATCGTTTTCTTGAATTACATTTAATGAATTTTTTTTAAGCCTTGTGGAAAAATATATTAGAATAATATAAGGGAGGGCTAAATATGGTAATTGAAAACGGTGAAGTTCTCATGATGGTGGACGATGAGGGAACTGAACAAGAGATCGAGGTGTTGGGTTCTCTCGATTTGGAGAACCAACAATACATAGCAGTTGCATACTTGGACGAGCTTGAGGATGGGGAGAAGGAAAAAGAAGATCTAGATATTTTCTTTCTGCAAGTCAACGAGAATGATGAGCTTTCGGTGATCGAAAATGATGAGGAATTTGAAAAAGTTTCTTCGGCATTTGAAGCAGCTTTAGAGGAAAGATAAGGGGAAGAATATGTTATTACAGTAACGGAGTACGATATTGAATGATACACATTGATGAGCAGGTGCTACGGTAACCTGCTCATTTTATTATGCCTTTGTTAGGAGATGATTAATTGTATGACTAATGATAACAATCAGAATAGCTATCCTGTTTGGGCGGTAGAAACAGTAGAAATAAATTGGTGTAAATCAAGTTGAGCATATAGGCAGTACATCAATTCCTAATTTACCAGCTAAACCAATCATCGACTTAATGGCAAGTATTCCTTCATTTAAAGAATTAAACGAAATTGCGATTATATTAGCCACTCATGAGTGGCATTATGTGCCGCCCGAATTAGATAAACAACCATGGAGAAGATTCTTTGTTAGAGTTAAGAATGATAAGCGGATAGCACATCTTCATCTCATGTTAAAGGGAGAGGAGCGTTGGGAAAAACAACTTTTATTTCGTGACCGATTAAGAATGGACCCCTCACTTGCTTTAGAATACGCAAATCTTAAGAATAAGTTAGCTCATGAATATATTAATGACCGAGAATCTTATACAAAAGCAAAAACGGACTTTGTAAAAAGCGTGATAAAAGAAAAATAACAATTCTAAATGAAGTGTTCCGCTATTCAGCTAAACTAAACGATGTAATAGATCTAAACCGCGAAATCGAAAATGATACAAAACCAATTCAACGAAGACCGATTGTTTTTTGTAGACCAGTTGGCAGGAGCTCTTAAGGTATTGCCGGAAAGTGCATACGTCGCTCTATAATTCGCTCTGAGCGTGCATGCTCCGCCAAGGTCCCTTTTAAAAACGCCTTCAGGCTGTACCCCCCCGCCCGGAACACCTTCCCGTGATAGAACCAAACGACGGTCAACGTTCCGGATAGCAGAAAGAGACGGCTGAAGCGGGTGAAGCGGTTGATACTTTTCGGGCGTTTCCTAGCAAACTGCCGTAAAGCGTCGGATTGGAATTCGATATGCATCGACTCATCACGGAGGATTTGTTCGCAAAGTTCGATCAGGGTGCGGGATTTCGTGGTCTTTTTCAATGCGTCGTAGTAGACCGCCGCAATGATTTCGGCTGTCAGCAGTACCGTGATGGATTGCTCCAAAGTGGCAAAACGCCGTAACTTTCGGAACGTCTGATCCACCCAATGCTTACGGATCGTCGGAATGGACTGCTTGTCCATAAACAGGGCCAAATCCTGCGCATGCCGCTGCTCCTCGTGTACGAATTGGATTAGTGCTTGCAAATAGCTCTTGTCCGGATTGCCAGTCAAGTACCGCTTGGTGGATTCAATCAAAAACTTACCTTCCGAGCTTTCCCCGATTTGGAACTGCTGTATGGAACGGGCGATGGTAGCGTACTCCTGAGGGTCCAACCGATAGGGATCATCCCAGTAGATCGGCTGCAAGCTCTGTTTGTTTACGATGAAATATTCCGTCCACGACGTAAAATTTTCGTCCAAGGGACACCTCGATTGACCAAAATGAATTAATACCATTATAGGTCTATAGTGAGCTTGTAAAAAGTGCAAAATTAACCGAAATATTTTTCATATTATGCCCGAGGCGGCGGACGTTAAGCTAAACGGTCAGGGTAGTGTAGCTTTGCGAACAAGATACATTCCAATAAGCAGTGTTATTTTAGCTTTTTTAAGACTTATACTGCCTCTTCTACTAGTCAAAATCTGTCGAGCGAAAATGGCAATAGTCGCGCTTGGGGAACCCGGCGTTTTGTAAAATTTTTGTTCTTTGTGCCCGGAAGTCCACATTTCCTATACAATAAGAGCATTCGATGCATTCAGGAGGCCAAGCTTATGAGGTCATTTTCGAAGGAAGAAAAAAGCTGGATGTGGTATGACTGGGGCCATTCCGCCTACTCCATCATCATTTCGACGGCCGTCTTCCCGCTCTTCTACAAAGCGGCGGCCGAGGACGCTGGCGTTAGCGCGGCGAATTCTACGGCTTACCTGGGATATGCGATTGCGATTTCGACGTTTATCCTCGCCCTGCTAGGGCCGATCTTGGGCACGATTGCCGATTACAAAGGGTTCAAAAAAACGTTTTTCGCCGGCTTCAGCTTGCTCGGCATCGTCGCTACCGCGCTGCTTACGTTTATTCCGAACGATAGTTGGGAGCTGCTGCTCGTCTGTTATATGTTCATCGCGATCGGCTCGGCGGGCTCCAATGTGTTCTACGACGCCTTCCTTGTGGACGTCACCGACGACGAACGGATGAACAAGGTGTCTGCCCGCGGATTTGCGATTGGGTATATAGGGAGCACGATTCCTTTTATCATCAGCATCGCGATCATTCTACTTGCTGGGCAAGAGGTTCTGCCGATCTCCATCACGGCGGCGAGCCAAATCGCGTTCTTCATTACGGCCCTCTGGTGGGGCGTCTTCACCCTGCCCATGCTCCGCAACGTACGCCAGAAGCATTACTTGAACCGCGAGCCTCGCATCGTCGCGAACAGCTTCAAGCGCCTCTACGAGACCTTAAAGCAAATCAAGCAGCATCGCGCGATTTTCCTTTTTTTGCTCGCTTATTTTTTCTACATCGATGGTGTCGGGACGATCATTACGATGTCCACCGCCTATGGGACCGATCTGGGCATAGAATCGACGGACCTGCTCATCATATTGTTTGTGACGCAAGTCGTCGCTGCTCCGTTCGCGATGTTGTACGGGCGTCTGGCGGATCGATTTTCGGGTAAGATCATGCTGTACGTCGGCATCTGTGTCTATATCATCGTATGTATCTACGCGTATTTCATGAAATCGGCGTTCGACTTCTGGGTGCTTGCGATGCTGGTCGCCACCTCGCAAGGCGGCATCCAGGCACTTAGCCGGGCTTACTTCGCGCGGATGGTGCCGAAGGTTAACGCTAACCGGTTTTTCGGGTTTTATAATATTTTCGACAAGTTCGCTTCGATTCTGGGCCCACTTCTCGTCGGCGTAACCGCCCAACTCACCGGCCACACGAGCATGGGCGTATTCAGCCTCGTCATCCTGTTCATCGTAGGTATCGTCATTCTTATTCGAGTGCCGGAGCCGGGTAAGGGACAGGCGGTCGGCTTCTCAGGCGGGAATAGCGACAAGACGAGCGGGTTGAACTAGTCACCGAGGCAACGATTTCAAAATAAAACTGTGACCAATTGTACAATTGATGACAAGTTATGGGGACAACGTGGCATATAAACAAGTGATGGAATATCTAACAAGGGAGAGGATTAGCTATGATTGAGGACGTAAAAAATGTTGTTGCTCCGAGCTTGGCAACACAAGTGCACAAAGAGAAAAGAAGCGGATTTCGGCGATTGGACTGGTCCTACCACTTTATTGCGGCTCCGCTGGCCATTGTCGTGCTTATATTCTCGACCGTAGAGCTTTTCCGTGGTCTGGGTCAGAGGGAGATGTCGAGCCTCGACTGGCTGCTTTTCATTCTAGCGGTATGTCTTGTCTTCGCAGTTGCGTGCATCCGGCGATACGCGACGAAAACGCAAGACCGAATGATCCGGATAGAGGAGAACTTCCGTCATTACCGGCTGACTGGGCGAATGCTGGACCCGCGCATTTCGATATCCCAGATTATCGCCTTACGTTACGCAGGCGATGATGAATTTCCAGCCCTGTGTGAACGGGCGGGGACGGAAGGAATGAGCCCTACAGCCATCCGTTCGGCAATTATGAACTGGCGCCCCGACACAATGCGGATTTAATGGCATTCCGACAGGAGACGCATCCTTTGTGCCAGATTACTGATATTTGTTCCTTAACCTAACGAGGAACGATAGCTCAATAACCCAAGAATAGGCTACCGCGAAAAGTTTTAAATCTGTTATGAAGCATCTAAGAAAAAAGAGGGGATGTGAAGTGAATTTTCGAATGATTGTCTTACTCCTTGCATTTACTGTTGTGGTAGATTGCACAAACGAAAGAGACGAAAGTACAAGATTGAATCCAGGAGCTGAAAAAGTGAAAGTTTTGGGAAGTGTTAAAAGGATTTTCTAAAGAAGAGGTTGGCGATGATGTTCGTGATGTAGAGTCGGGTTTATATATGGAACAACTTATTCTTGAAGGCGTTAGGAGTCGAAACTAAATAAGGGCAGTGCATATCGGCCGATGCCATTATGCGCTGCCCTTCTTTTGTTAGAAGCAAGTAAACGATTCGACGAGATTCAGGTCGTACCCCGCATACATCCAGAAAAAGCCGTTCCATTGAAAGCCAGCAACGGAAGTTCTGCCTACGAAGATAGGGAAATACCAGAACTGATTGCCATTTCTAAGCCAAATGTACGTATTGCGGAACAAGCATCTGCGGATACCCCCCGGATCGACGGCGAACGCGGTAAACTGCGGCCGCGGCGGAACGAACTGCGGCGGCGCCGAGGTAGGCGCTTGAAAGCCGGAAGGTCCTGGCGGCATTGGCGGGCCGGGCGGGCCTGGTTGTGGTCCGAACGGTGGAAGCCCGCCGCCCTGTGATCCCGGCGGTCCGAACGGCGGAAGTCCGCCGCCCTGTGATCCCGGCGGTCCAAACGGCGGAAGTCCGCCGCCCTGGGATCCCGGCGGTCCGAACGGCGGAAGCCCGCCGCCCTGTGATCCCGGCGGTCCAAACGGCGGAAGTCCGCCGCCTTGCGATCCCGGCGGTCCAAACGGAGGTAATAATGACATATCGATTCACTCCTTATAATGGTTGTAACCATGTACTCATGATAATGAGGGCGAACGTTTATCTGCGTGGCTGGTGTATTGTATGCGGATGCCCGGTACGAAGTGATTTGTACGCTAATACGAAACCGATCTAAAAATTTAAATTAATGTTTTGTCTATGCCGTTCTTGATTAACTTGACTCGGGATTGAACTTACGGGCAGGTTAGTTCAAGTGCGTCAAGTTAAGTCATGTCATTTAGCAGGTGGAAATCCTGCTTGGGAAGACTCTAGCCAGGTCACCAATAGCGAGTCTTGGAGCTTTAAG
>NZ_QPJD01000001.1:449247-513298 GCF_003337375.1 Paenibacillus prosopidis | reverse complement strand
TTGTCTGTTCTCACTCATGTCGGACACCTCTTCTGTTCCTTATTGTTTATTATCTAGTGCTTCCAATGAGGTGTCCACTTTCCATGCTAGCATCAAACATCCCGCTAATTGTTCTATTTGATCGATAATGAAAGCTATAGACGGAAAACCTCCCGTTATTTTAATCGATTCGGTCAATATTCAAGATAAGCGCCGATTTAGATGGAGCTTTTCCGGTTAGCTGCATGTCTCATGACCTCATTGGGTGTTTAACTGGAGGAATTCCATTAAAAAACAAGGAAATTTTCGCCGGTTCCAGCTTATACACCTTCGAAACATACACCGAGTACGCTGCCAGCGTCCTTGCAGCAAGGATGATGCTTAATCCCTGGCCCAGCCAGCGTTTTCTAAACATTTTCATGCTTAACCCTCCAAGTTTTTTGTATGCGCTTTCAACACAAGGTATACAGATTTTAAATGACCGATTATAATAACGAAGACTAAACATCGATAACAATACCTCAAGGTATTTCGTACCACCCTCAACGTACATAAATAATCGCCAACCACTTCCGTCAACGGAAGTGATTGGCGACTGGAGCGTTACTCTTCATCTTCTTCTAAATCTTCGATAATTTCACTTGCGGCTCGCTCACCGCTCTCAACGCCTCCGTTCAGGAATCCCTGCCAATCAACAGAGGTGTGTTCACCGGCAAAGTAGCAGTTCCCCATTCTCCCCTCTCTCTCTCCTTCGATACCTGCAAATTTCGTATATTGACCGACCTTCCAAAAGGAATAAGAGCCTTTGGTAAAAGGATTTCCCGGCCAGTAATCACGTGTCGACCTACCGTTCCATTTCCCAGAGATGCCAGGTAATACGGGCTCCAGTTGCGTTAGAAATATTTCTGTACGTTCTGTTGGAGTGCCTCTGTTAAATCCTGTTGCGATTTCTCCTCCCGTGTAATCCACCAAGATTCCCGCTTTTCCAGGTTGTGCCCTGCTCACCTCATAAGTGTTCTGATAGCCTCTATCGGAAAAGGTTTCTCCATTGCAGCCGAGGTCATTCCAATGACGACCGGTGAACTGAGCATGAAGCTTCGTGTTCGCTCCCATGCCAAGCTCTTCGATCGCGGTTATCTTCAGGGATCTAAATCCTGCCTTGCTAAAATCGACAGAGGTACGCAGGATGGAAAAAGGCAGTGTCAGTACAACCTTGTCAGCAATGACGTTAAAAACTTTCAACATGTTCTTAAAGGTCAGTGTGTAGCTTCCATTGCTGTTCTCTTTGATTGCAATCAATGCTGTGTTGCGGATGATCTGACTTTTCTTAAGCTTTTTTTCCAGTATCTCAGGAATTTGATCGTTTCCGCCACGTATATGGAATCGCTCATCAGAAGAACCGAAGATTCTAAATGGTCTCCTGCTTTCTGAAAATCCGAGAAGATAAATCAGATTGAGTGAGCTCTGATCGCTTGATTCTGCGCCGAACTCGATGTTGTATGCCACGTCTAATAACTGCCCGAACTTCGACTTGATGCCGCCGGGAACATTCTCGTTGATCCAGTCGATAATCGACATGTGATCCAGCTCGAATCCCCGTTGTGTAAAGTTGTTAAACGTCGTTGGATGAGGAGCAGCATTAAGATCTCTTTGAAGTATATTAAATATCTTCTGAAAATCGCGAGTCGCCTCCTCGTATGAATACGGGGTGTTATCAAAGAAATAACAAGGGTCCGTTCCTTTCTTCTCAGCCTCAATAAGGTCATCCAAGGTAAGACCTAACTCTTCAGCCAACTGACGAATTTCCAGATGCTCCGTGTCTATCAGCTCGCCCCCCCGTTCGACGATTTGTCCCTCTTCAAAATCGCCGCGGCGGGTCCAGCATCGGCCGCCGACTCGATCGGATGCCTCGTACACTTTGGCGATAAGCCCCGCTTGCTTCAGACGATAGGCACAGGTGAGACCGGCCAGGCCCGCACCTACAATCACGATACGCGGAGTTGATGCTGCTTTCTTGGCGGACTTTGCGGAAGGTTTAATGGTGGTAGTTGAGGAAGAGGAAAGCTTTATTTCGCGCTTTTGATGAGACTGTCGTTTCACGATCCGCTCTTGCATGACCTGATCAATCGATACACTTCTCTCTAAGGCCTCTCCAACGACTGAATAGGCATCTCTCAAAAATCGGGCTAGTTGTGTCCGAGGCATAACGTCCTCCTTAAATCCAAAATTTCACAAGTTAACTGTAAGAACTATGTGAAAATTGGAGGTGTTATGACGCTGTCAGGTGATTTGTAGGAATATGGTGTTCGATAGATGGATATTAAAGTTGCTTCAGGAAATAAAAAAAAACACCCGCTAATTAAGACCATACCGGTCCTAATTAGCGGGTGCTTTCTCACGTTCTGCATAACAAGGTCCGCCTCATGTCAATTCCCGAATACCCGTGTTCGCTCTCACTAATATCTCGTCATACTTTGCATCATCCCGCTTGGAGGAGCAGTAAGTTCCGATAAACGCCCCCAAGAACCCTAATGGAATCGATATGATCCCCGGGTTGGTCAGGCTAATGAGCGGGGTGCCGACGAAGATCGCCTTGCCTGCGGCCGGATCCCAAACGTTAGGACTGACCGCTACAAGAACGAGAGCGCTGATTAATCCGATCAGCATGCCCGTAACCGCTCCCGTTGTGTTAAACCGTTTCCAGAATACCGTAAATACGAGAACGGGCAGGTTGGCGCTGGCAGCCACGGCAAAAGCAAGGGCTACAAGGAATGCGACATTCAGCTTCTGCGCAAACAGGGCAAGCAGGATGGAAATAACGGCAACGCCCACGGAAGCCAGCCGGGCTGCCCTTACCTGCTCCTTCTCCCGTACGTTCCCTTTCCGGATAATATGGCCATAGAAATCGTGAGCGAAGGCGGAAGCTGCGGAAAGCACAAGACCGGCGACAACAGCCAGAATCGTTGCGAACGCCACAGCCGACACAAAGGCGAACAAGAATTCTCCGCCAAGAGCTCTGGCAAGAAGAGGAGCAGCCATATTGCCCGCGGCGTTCGCTTGCACAATCACGTCCTTGCCGACGAAAGCCGCCGCACCGAAACCGAGAAATAGCGTCATGACATAGAACAACCCGATGATCCAAGTAGCGACGACAACGGATTTTCTTGCGGTAGGCGCGTCTTTTACGGTGAAGAAACGGATCAGAATATGCGGCAGACCTGCCGTCCCCAGCACGAGCGCCAGGTTAAGAGAAAGAGTATCGAGTCCGTTCGCAAATTTATTGCCCGGATTGAGGAACGCCTCCTTCAGAGGAGTTGCAGTTCGCATTTGGTCGAACATGTGCCCGATATTGAAATTGAATTTAGCGAAAACAATAAGCGAAATAATGAACGTGCCGGCTATAAGCAGCACGCATTTGATGATTTGCACCCAACTCGTCGCCGTCATGCCGCCGAACACAACGTAGACGGTCATAAGCACTCCGACGATGAGAACGGAGGCCGTGTAATCGAGGCCGGGGATAAGAAGCGAGATGAGCGCTCCGGCGCCGACCAACTGGGCGATCATATAGAAGATGGAGATGACGATCGAATTGAGCGCTGCGACGCCGCGAATTTTTTTGTTATCGAAACGTGCCGCGATCATATCCGCCATCGTATACTTGCCCAGATTCCGCAGCGGCTCAGCTACGAGATACAACACAACCAGATAAGCAACAAGGAACCCGATGCTGTAGAAAAATCCGTCAAAGCCGAATAACGCGATCATTCCCGCAATCCCGAGGAAAGAAGCCGCGGACATGTAATCTCCGGCAATGGCAAGCCCATTCTGCCAGCCGGTCAACCCTCCGCCGGCGGTGTAAAATTCGTTCACCGTTTTTGTTTTTTTGGCTGCGTAATAGGTAATGACAAGTGTGCCCAGCACGATAATGAGAAACAGCAGAAACGCCGTATTCATCGGTCAACCCGCCTTTCTTTCGGCGGCTTGCACCTGATCTTTGATCTCTTCGCAAAGCGCGTCGAAGGTTTCGGATTTCCTGGAATAGAAGGAGCATAAAGTCCATGTCATAATAAACTGGGAGAACGCGAAGATCCACGCCCAAGAAATCGAGCCGACAGCCTTATTATTCAAGACCTCGGAGAAAGACGTCAGGAGCGGAAGGGTAAAGTAAAACGCCAGGAAGAACAGGGTCATCGGAATGATAAAACGTTTCTTCTTCGCCATCAGCTTGCGGAAAAGCTCCGAACGGGCAATATCGCTGTACGTTAACTGATTCTTTCTCAACGCGATTCCCTCCATTTGATGAATTGCGCAAGGTAAACGGTTTCGGTATATACCATGTTGTAAGCGCTTCATATATTATAGTTAATATTTTGCGCCATTGAACGATTTCGGTGCGAAACGTCGGAAATCGCTCCTTACATACACAAAATCCGTCCTGAACGTACAGATATTGTACAGTAAAAATAAAAGACTGAGCCAATAAATGAAAACAGCGGTGAATGAAGACGTGAAAATAAAGTCTTAGACACCGCTGTTTTTTCTAAGATATTTAGGTCATCGCTTCCGCTTCTTGACCCCAATCGTCCGTCTCTTTCCGGGGACATGCGCCATACTCCTGAACCCATGCCCACATAGCGGCAAAAATAGGCTGCAGACGCTGCCCGCGTTCGGTAAGCTCGTATTCGACATGCAAAGGCACCCCAGGATATAGAGTACGTGTCACGATTTCATTTTCCTCCAACATGCGCAGTCGATCGGTCAACGTTTTCGGGCTGATCGGATGCAGCGAACGCCTCAATTCCCCGAAACGCTTGGTGCCGTTAAACAATTCACGCAATAGAAGCAGGTTCCACTTGCCGTCTAAAATATTCAAGATCGGTTCAATTGCCCCAGGACATGTCGGACTGATCATCGGTATTCCCTCCATAGTTCATTTTTTGAAACTATTGCACTTTAATGTAACTACTTTTCAAATGTATCACAGGTCGCTACTATTGTGAATGAGGAAGGAAAATAATTGAAGAAAAGATGCCAGGAGGAATCATATGAAAACTATTTTATGGGCAACATTAAGCGCTAACGGCAATTATGCACAGTCCAGCCCCGAGAACCCGCCGAAAAAGGAAGCATTTGATGATTTTGTGAAACATGCCAGAGCTGCAGGGAATTTGATTGTTGGACGCCGAACATTCGAGGGCATGTTGGGAAGCGGCGGAGTCGTTGGGGGTCCTTTTACCGGTCTAGATATCGTAGTGGTTTCCAAGAACGCCGAAGAGTTTCCGGGGGTAACGGTCGCGAGATCACCGCAGGAGGCTCTGAACTATCTTCAGCAAAAAGGGCATCAAACCGCTCTCATAGGTGCCGGCGCGGATCTGCACAATGCATTTTTAGGTCAAGGGCTTGTAGATGAACTGATCTTCAATGTAGCACCGGTGCTTGAGGGTAAAGGGTATAATCTTCTAATTGATAAAGAAAATTACCAATACAAGGATGTGCAGCTGCTGAATTTCATGCCCCTCGGCGGTGGCGTCGTTCAGATGCACTATGCGATAGCGCATTAATCTGTTGAAGCTGGCAGGACCCTTATGCGAATTGCAGAGGGGTCTTTTTTTATTTTCTCGCTACACCAATAAAGATTAATGCCCCTGCAGCAGCCGGAACATTTCCTTGGCCGCCACACGGGAAACCGGTATTTGAGTGCGATTCGGATCTCTTAAAATAGCATTGTAGGCGCCGTTAAACCAAGGCTCAAGCTCATAGATATAGTTCAGATTGACCAGATAGCTTCGATGCGGGCGGAAGAACGATGGGCCAAGTCTCTCCTCGAGCTCCTGCAGCGTCTGTTTTGCCGCATAAGACCGGCCGTCCGCCATATGAATGCGGGTTACCTTATCTTCTTTAACTGCATAGAGGAACAGCTCCGCCTCCAGCACGACCATACGGGCGCCGTCATCCACAAGAAGCTTGCCGCTCTTGAAGAGGGGGCCCGGCGTCGTTTTCGTCCTCACATCGATTCCGGCTTCAGTCTTTCTCCCGCGGATGCGCTCCAGTGTCCTCCTAAGCCGCTCTTCATAGTAAGGCTTAAGCAGATAATCGACCGCTTCCAATTGAAAAGCTTCGAGCGCGTACTGATCGTAGGCCGTCGTAAAGACCAGGAAAGGCCGGGGATCCATCTCAACCAGCCGGTGAGCCGCCTGAATACCGTCCATCTCAGGCATTTCGATATCAAGAAAGACAACTTCAGGCTTATGCTTCCGCGCCAGCTCCAATGCTTCAACCCCGCTGGCGGCCGATGGTACCAGCTCAACGTCCGTCTCCTTCGACAGCAGGTAGATGAGTTCTTCCCTGGCCAGCCGCTCATCCTCCGCGATCATGATTCTAAGCTTCATTGACTTTCCCCCTCCATTCCCCGTTGCCGTAGGGGACGGCAAACGTTACCCGCGCCCCGCTCTCGGGACGGTTCCCGTACGTAAGCGATGCTTCCGGGCCAAGTAAACTGATTAATCGCTGATTGACATTGTGAACGCCCAGGCCGGTGCTCCCGCTTCCGCTCATCGGGACCGTGCCAAGCTTGTCCAAGAGGCCGCCCGGAATTCCTTCACCGTTGTCCTCTACGATGATCCGCACCGCGTTCCCTTCCCGCTTCAATTCAATTCGAACCCATCCCCCGTTCGTTTTTTTCTTAAGCCCGTGCTGGATGCTGTTCTCAACGAGGGGCTGCAGCGTTGATGGCGGGATCAGAACCATCTCAAGATTCGGCTCCGAGACGCATTCCACCTTCAATTGATCGGCGAACCGAATCCGGATGATCTCCAAATAGGTGTTCAGATGCTCCATCTCCCGGTAAAGGGGAACAAGCGGCGACTGGGTCATCGTCAAGTTCATCCTCATGAAATGCCCCAGCTGTACCGTCATATGGCGCGCATGGTCCGGATCGATCCGGATTAATGTCACGATGGAATTTAACGTATTAAACAGAAAATGCGGATTAATCTGCGCTTGCAGTACCCGGAGCTCCGCATCCTTCATCAGCGCTTCCAGCTTCTCGCCCATCGCGCTCGTTAACTGGCTGGAGATCAGCTTTCTCAAACCGTATGCAAACTCAACCTCCACCTTGCGGATCTGTTTGGGACTGCGAAAATAAAGCTTGATTAATCCCGCCGTCCGGCCCGATTGGTTGAACGGCACAATGATGGCTGCTCCCAAATCGGGATGATGAGGCTGGATTTGTTCCCGGTTAGCCGCAATCTGAATCATTCCGGTACGGATCGCCGTTCTCGACAATTCCGTCACAATGGATTCCCCGGGGACGTGCCGGGAAGTGCCGATACCGGCATGCGCAAGAATCCGTTCCGTGTCCGTCACGCCCACGGCGTCGGCATGCAATTCCCGCAGCAGAATGGCTGCCGTCTCCCGTGCCGTCTCATAGGACAGTCCCTGCTTGAGGTGAGGAAGCACCATTTCGGTAATGGTAAACGCCCTTTGGGTTTCGTGCGCCGCCGCCCGCTCCTCTTCCCTCAGAGCAACCTGAATCATCGCGACGAATAGGGCGATACCGATGCTGTTCGTAATGACCATAGGAACACCAACCCGATTGACGAGCTCGATAGCCGTCTCCGAGGAGGTGGTGACAATCAATAGGACTCCCATCTGAAGGATAGGGGCAAACACCCCGATGAACATCGCTTTGACCGGGGCGATAATCCGTTCTTCATAGAAGAAACGAGCGACGAATCCCGCCAGAAGGCCGATGAGCGGAGAAGAAATGGCATAGGATGCGCCGGCAAGCCCTCCTAGAACGTAAGCATGCAGGCCTGTCAGCAATCCTGCACCGGCACCGACATAAACGCCTCCGAGCAGCCCGGCCATTACAATACCGATGAGCGCGGAATGCGCCATCATCTCATCAGGGGCAAGCGAGGTCACCCAGAACGCGGAACCTGTCTCCTCCGAGCTCACGGCGACGCCCGCGTACGTCCCTACAATACCGATCAGGCCGAACAATACGGCAAATACGATTCCCGTTCGAAGATTGATATCCCGGTCCAATATATTTCGGAACAGCGGGATGCGGGTCAGTATAAACATAAGGATCAAGAGCATCCCTATTCGCTCAAACAAAACAAGCGTGAGCTGTTCCACAAGCACCCCTCCCGCCATTTGAAAGCCCTTTCATATAAAAGCGAAAACAATCTCATTCCTATTTTAGGATAATGGCTTATTCTCGTCCGCGCAATCTTTAAAGTAAATACAATGAAAAAAGCCGCTCTTTAAGCGGCTTTAATGGGACGATATTCTTTCTTCCAACATTTATTTCTCGTAAGCATTACTACCGCAACCGGCAGCACAATTCAACAACATGTTATTGCAGTTAATAAAACCTGCGGGTCACTTTTATCTTCTACATCTGATCCAGCCAATCCAATTCATTGAGTTCGCTGTCCAACCGTTCGCCATTCTCATTCATCTCTTGAGGAACCGGACTGCTTCTTTTCTGCTTTGCAGCGGGATTTCGATATTCGTAGCCTCTTTTGATAGTACGACTGTTCGATTTACGATGTTCGGCACCATTTATTTTTAGGTTCGGGACCGGGCTTATGTCTCGTTTTATTATTTCGTCTTTCGGGCTTCTGTCTCGTTTTATTATTTCGTCTCTCGGGCTTCTATCTCGTTTTATTATTTCGTCTCTCGGGCTTCTGTCTCGTTTTATTATTTCGTCTCTTTGGCGGTGACGGCTGCGGTCCCGATTGATGCTCGGGTTGCCCTCATTCGACAAATAATTGTTCGTATAATACGGGACTGACTTCCTTATTAGCATGCTGCAACACACCACCCTTACAATAAATGGAACCCTTCAGCATATTCAAAAATTTAAGTTAAATCTACCGACAACTACTAAAATGTATTTATACCTACGGGCAGAGCGTCAAATAGCCCCCATCTTGTCATCAAGATGAGGGCTATTTGACGCTAATGCCTATTTTTACTGCCCTTTATTACTCATAATCCTTCGCCAATTCCATGAGCTCCTCATAGGCTTGCTCCGGCGTAATTTCACCGAACATCATTTTTTCTCCGACCGCTCTGAAGTCTTTCTGCGCGAAGTTGCTCCAGCCCTTAGGCTCCGGTACATACAACTGAGCATCCGGCGACGTATTTGAAATTAACGATATGCCCATTTTATCGGAAGCGGTAAATTTCGGCGTCAGCTGCTCGACGACCTTATTGGAGACAGGAACGCCGCGGGATGTACCCAAAATCACAGCCACCTCCGGATCATTAATAAACCAGTCGATAAACTTCTTCGCTTCCTCCACATGCTCGGAATTAGCGCTTGCGCTCCAGAACATCGACGGCTTGAGCCAGCCGCCGGCCTGCTCATTTTTCGGGATCGTCACGAAATCGAATACCCCTGGCTTCAAGCTATCAAAACCGTTGGCTTGTGCAGCGTGGGCGATACGCAGCAGGGTAGTGCCGTTTACCATGAGATCAAGCTGAGGGTCCAGTTCCTTATCCGTCACGCTCACCTCGCCCGGAGGCACAATCCCCTCCTTGCGCAGCTCGGCAAATTTATGTTGATATTCGAGGTAAGTATCCTTATCCAAATTCAGCTTGCCGTCATCCGTAAACACTTGACCTAAGCCTTTGCTCAGCTGATAATTGGCGTATTGCCCGAAAGCGGCGGAAAGATCAGTTAACGCGTAATGATCGGAGCCCAGCTTGGCTTTCGCTTCTTTGCCGAAGGCGAAATACTCATCCCAGGTCCAGCCGTTCTCCGGCTTCGTAATGCCCAGCTTTTCTACAGCCTCTTTATTAAAGATCATCCCGATTGCATTATTGCCCAGAGGAATGGCGTACAGCTTACCCTGATATTTCCCTGTGTCCAGAAGAGAGGCATCGATATCTGCCGTCGATATGCCCGCAGATAAATCGGCCAATTGATTACGGCCCGCATATTCCGCCAAATAGGATGCATCCATTTGAATAATGTCCGGTGCATTTTTCGCCGCAGATTGAGTGGCCAGCTTATCCCAATACCCTTCCCAGCCGGAAAACTCAGGCTCGAACGTCACATTCGGATTTTTTTGCGTATACAAATCTAGCGCTTTTAAAGTTGCATCGTGTCTGGACTGGGAGCCCCACCATAAAATGCGCAGCTTTACCTGGCCTGCTTCCGCCGCTTGCTCCGTGCTTTCCCCCGCCCCCGTCGTGTTCTTCGCATTGCCGCTGCAAGCAGCTGCTGTCAGAAGCATGATTCCCGTTAATAGAACGGTGATTGATTTCTTTACATTGATTTTCATAGTGGAAATCCCCCTTAGGAATGGATAAACCGTTTACATTTCATATATTAGCAACCAACCCGGTGACCTTGGTATACGAGGAATGCACAATTTCTTATAGAAATGCATCCTTTCTAGCCTTTTACCGATCCGGCCGTTATCCCTTCAACGAAATGGCGCTGCGCCAGGAAAAAGATCAGGACGGAAGGTACGATCGAAAGAAGGGACATCGCGAGCAGCTGCCCCCAAGGGACGGATGACTGGGAATCGACGAACATGCGGAGCGCCAACCCGACCGTGTATTTATCGACCGAGTTAATATAAATCAAATGGCCGAGAAAATCATCCCAGTTCCACAGAAAACAGTAGATCGCTACTGTCACCAATGCTGGCTTCGTCAAAGGCAGCACGATTCGCCAGTAGATGCCGAACCAGCTGCAGCCGTCCATTTTGGCCGATTCATCCAGCTCCTTCGGAATGCCTCTAATAAACTGCACCAACAGATAGACGAAGAAGGAACCGCCGATTCCGCCTGCCAGCGTGTGAGGAACGATAAAAGGCAAAAACGTATCGACCCAGCCCCAGCCGTTAAACATCACATACTGCGGTACCATCGTGACCTGATGGGGCAGCATGAGCGTCAGCAATAGGATCGAGAACCATAAGCCGCGCAGCGGGAAATCGAGCCGGGCAAACGCAAAAGCGGTCAGACTGCAGGCAACAATACTTGTAAGAAGCACGCCTATAATTAATTGAAAGGTGTTCAAATAGAAGTGGGTAAACGTAAACCCAGGTATCGCCGTCCATCCGTCGATGAAGTTGCTCCACATCGGCTGCTCGGGAAAGAGACCGGGCCTCGACATTTCCTCATTCGTCTTTAACGAAGCACCAATCCACCAAAAGACGGGATACATCATGATAAGGCTTAATAGGCTGAGCATCACATTTTTTTGAAATAAGCTTCGTTTAGAGCTCCGCATCATCCTTTTTTCCTCCCGTCATTCTCGTAGAATACCCAGTACTTCGAGCTCATGAAGATCAAGGCTGTGCAAACGGCAATGATAATGAGCATGATCCAAGCCAAAGCCGAGGCGTATCCCATCTGCAGCCGTCCGAATGCGCGGTCATACAAATATAGAGCGTACATATACGTAGAGTTGATCGGTCCGCCCTCCGTAATGATGAATGCCTGCGTGAACATTTGGAAGGAGCCGATCGTTTGAAGCACTAAATTAAACAAAATGACCGGCGAAAGCATCGGAAGTGTAATGCTGAAAAACTGTCTGATCCTGGTGGCTCCGTCCACCGAAGAGGCTTCGTAAAGCTCCGTCGATATTTGCTTGAGTCCGGCCAAAAAAATAACCATCGAGGAGCCGAACTGCCAAACCACCAATAAAATCAGCGTTCCAAGCGCGGTTTGCGGATTGGTGATCCAGCTGACGCCTTTTATTCCGAACAAGGCCAGCAGCTGATTGAACAACCCGTCCGAGTCAAAGATATTTCTCCAAAGAATAGATACCGCAATGCTGGTCCCGATCAAGGAAGGGAGATAAATCATCGTTCGATAAAAGGACATGCCGCGAATATTTTGCTTAAGCAGCATCGCGATCAGCAGAGCAGCGAACAGCTTGAGCGGAACCGAGAATAAAACAAATAAGAACGTGACCTTAAGGGATTGGAGAAACACGGCATCGGAAGTAAAAATCCGTTCATAGTTCCCGAATCCGGTCCATTCCGGCTGCTCCAACAGGGAATATTTTGTGAAAGAGAAATACAGCGATTGCAGCATCGGCCAGAACGTCAATAAGAAAAGTCCAATCAGCCATGGAGCTAAAAATAAATATCCGGCAACCGGTGATTCCCATCTGCTCAGAAAACGGCTCAGCATCGACTTCTTTTTCAGGATCGGTCCCGCTTTCGCCGCATTAAGGGCTGTAGAAGAGCTCCGATTCATAGTAGCATCACCTCTGTCTGGTTTATTATGAGTTAATCATATAAGACCAGCAGACAATGAAAAATAGGAACGATGTACACTTTGTTATACATATTAACAAAAAATGAAGACTGCAAAATTCGTTGGCTCGAACCCCAGTCCTCAGTAAGATATCTACTTATTTTTATACAAATCTGTCGGATTGCAGCCGGTATACTTTTTAAATAACGTACTGAAATACGGCACATACTTATAACCGACCCGGTCCGCCACCTCGTAGATCAAGTGCTTCCCTTCCAAAATCATTTCCTTCGCTTTCTCCATCCGAATCCGCGTCAAGTAGCTGTTGAAGGACTCTCCCATCGCCTTCTTAAAGAGAAGGCTTAAGTAGTTTCTCGAAATATGAATACGATCCGCCAGATCGGATATCGTAATCGGCTCGGCATAATGCTCATGGATAAACTGGACGATAAAATCAACGGCCTGCCGATGCTTGATGTTTTCATTGCCGCTGCGGGAGCCGCAAATCATATGAATTTTGCCGTATAGCCACTCCTTCAGCTGCTCCAGTGTCGTTACGGTACGCAGCTCCCCCCGGGTAACCTCGTTCATCGGGACGATGTCTTCCAATTGAACGCCGACTTCAAATAGTGTATAAGCAAAAATAGTCCAAAGCTCCGTACCCAGCATTTCAAGGTTGCGGGCCGATACATCCCCGCCCTTGCTCCACTGGCCGAAGTATTCATCCACAATCTGCTTCGCCTTATCTTCTTGAAACAGCTTCATAGCCTCTGCCATTTGCTGATAAAACTTAACCGGACGGAGGGAGATCGGATAAGCTTGCTGCTCTTTTTGCCCGCCAGAGACATATTCGTATAAGTGAACGCCTTCCAAGGGCGTGGTGTTTTTAAAATAAAGAGCCTGGAAAGCCTCCTCGGTCGAATCGGCAATTTCCATCCAACTCGTCTTAAACGTTCCGATTCCAACGTGAAGCGTAATATCTAGGAAGGAGCGAACGCTTTGAATGATTCTTTCCCCAAAGCGGTAAGCTTGCTTCATCGTAAGGTCGCTCCATTCTTCATTCGGAGCATGAAGGATAATCGCCGAGTGGCTGCTGAATAATTCAACATAATGAGAATCCGGCCACTCTTCGCGGGAGAGCTCCTGAATAATGTTAGCGAGGGCGAACCTGAACAAGCTCAAATCCTTCGTTGAGGCCCTAGTCACACGATCCGTACGGATCATTTCAATGCCAATCACGGCATGGCGGCGTTCTTTCCAATACCGGTACGCATCAGGGATCATCCGGGTAACCGGAAGCTTTGTATGATCCGGTCCTGTGGAGATCGATTTGATCCATTCCTTCTCAACAAACGGTTCATATAGCTTCAACTTCTCCTCCAGCTCTTCATTCCGATGTCTTTGCTCCAGCTCTTCTTCGAGTGTCGCGATCGTTCTCTCCAGTACATCCTGAATCGTCTGCACGCTGATGGGCTTGTTTAAATAATCGGCGATCCCAAGCCGAAGCGCTTGTCTTGCATATTCAAAATCCGCGTAGCCGCTTAAAACAATAATTTTCCCGTGAAAATTCGCCTTATTCAGCTGCTCTACCATATCCAGGCCGCTGAGCACGGGCATATAAATATCGGTGATTACAATATCGGGCTGACACGCTAGAACGACCCGCAGTCCTTCTTCTCCGTCCATCGCCTCCCCGACCCACTCCGCGTCAAGCTCTGTCCAGGGGATGACGTTTTTCATTCCTTCCAACACGCTCCGGTCATCATCTATAATTACAATTTTCCACATGCCGCATCACCCTGTTCTTCTTTATTGTTTAACGCCGGAATGCGTATGAGGACCGTTGTCCCGGGGCCATCCGTATTCGACTTCAGCTCTAGACCGTAGCTGCTGCCAAAATAAATGTCAATGCGTTCACGGACATTCCGGATCCCGTATCCCCCGGTTTTTCTTTTTTTTGGCTCCTGCCAATCATTCCTTAGACCGATGCCGTTATCGGTTATGCGAAAGACGACTACAGCATCCTTGGTGATTTCCGCACATACCTCGATCAAACCCTCTTTTTTCCCGTGAAACCCGTGCATAATCGCATTCTCGATAAAAGGCTGCAGCGTCAGCTTCGGAATAGATAAGTCCTTGATGGTTTCAGGTACATCTACTCGTAAAATGAACTGCTCACCCAGCCGGATCTGCTGAATCTCCATATAGCATTCCATGTGCAGCAATTCGTCACGGATACTGATTACGCTTTCACCGTTCGAGAGGCCGATGCGGAACATTTTGCCCATTAACTCCAGGATGCGGCTCATCTTCTCCTGCCCGCCCGCAATCGCCATCCAATTCAGCTGATCCAAGGTGTTATACAAAAAATGCGGATTGATCATCGCCTGCAGCGCTTTGATTTCCGCTTCCTTCTGCCTCCGGTACTGATCCTCTAGCGATGCATACAGCTCCTGAATACGCTCAATGAGCTTGCGATAGCCTGCAAATAACGCTCCGAATTCATTACGGTACCCCTTCGGCAAACTAATTTTGTTGACATTGACTGAATTTCGGCTCATTTCATGCAGCAGCAGCCCGATCGGCTTCACAAACTTCCGGGAGAAAAACAAATTGAAACATAGGGCGATAAGCATAGCCGAGCCTCCTGCCAGCAGTAATACCATAGCAAGCCGAACGCTTCCTCCCGTAATTTCCTCCCATGGAGTCGATTCGATCAGCGTCCAATCCCTATTGAAGTGTTTGGCCCATACCATCAGATATTCGCTTGAATCCGTAAGGCCGCTGCTCACAGCTTTCGTTTTCATATAACCGGACTCGCCGTTTATGTTTTCCAAGTAGGCCTTGATCTGGTCCTGCGACATGGTGCCGCCGCCGATCATCGTAATAAGCCGTCCCCCGGAATCGAGCAGAATCCGGTTTGCCGCAGGATTATGACCTTCTATCAGCTTCTTAATCGAAGACGCTTTAATATTCAACAGCAGCAGCCCGCGGTAATCACCTGCAGCCGAATACACCTTGCGGACAAAGCTGATGACCTGCTTCTCGCCTTGAGCGGTTCGGATCTCGTGCTCTCCGATCCAACCGAAGTCGTTATTTTCGATAGCCGGGTTGTACCAGTCTTCTTCTTTAATTAAATCATGCTCGATAAATTTCACAGGGCCCTGAGGCTCAAATTGAAGCGTTTGCTTAACATAGAAATGAACGGACTCAATATCGGGTGTCGAAAAAGCAAGCTGCGCAAGGAACGACTCCATTTCCTTACGCTTCTTGTAATTGGTATAGGGATTCTCCGCCACGTTGACATAATCCAGCAGATTCGTGTTCCGGGTGGCCGTCAAGGAAATTTGTTCGATCGATTTCATTTGGATATCAACTTTATTATAAAGCTCATTAAGCAGACCTTGCTGGTAATAGGACGTATTCTGCACCATCTGCTGTGCGGAGTAGGAATAGGCGATCCAAATGACAATGGTAAGAAGCGTTACGATGAATGCTGCTGAACCGCCGAACAGAAGGTAGTCGATGCGGTATTTTTTAAACATGCTGGTTCGCCTCCTACAAAATATCATTTTAGTACCCTTAGGAGACACTATATACAAATAGAAGCGTAGAATACAAGATTGAAAAAGGTTAAGGTAGAAATTGTGAATACTTACATCCTTACTTAAGCTTAACTGGTTATTAGTGCAATACGCATCTCCGATTTGGTGCTTTTCTTATACAAATAAGTTGTTTAGGATGTTAATAGAATACTCGAACGTTTATATCATAATAAAAGAGAAACCCTCTATGTACACTGGTACCCATAGTCTGGACACTTGAAAAAAGGTGTTTAAGCTATATGCTGGAGTTGCAACGGAGGGGATTAGATGAGCAAGAAGCGCTTTACGGAAGAAGAACGAGAAAAAATGTCTAAGAACAGGTACGTGCTTAGAGTAAGTGACAAGGCGATAACCTATGCCGATAAATTTAAGCGTTATTCATAGACCAATACATGACAGGTAAAAACCCATGAGTGATCTTTGAAACTCAGGGATTTGATGTTACCGTCATTGGAATGAAGCAAGTAGAACAGTCTGCCAACCGTTGAAGAAAGCCTATGACGAAGGGGGTATTGTCGGACTATCAGACTCCCGAAAAGAAGCCTCTGGGCGTCCTTTGCAGCGGGAACTATCGAAAGATGAGGTCATTGCAAAACAAGAAGCAAGGATTAGGCTGCTCGAATCAAGTAGATCTATTAAAAAAGCTAGATAGACATACGTTAAGTTTTCCGAACGCTGGCTTGGTAAATCCATAATCCACCGCCGTGTGATGCTTACGTTGTTTGGGGAAGTTACTACTTATTTTCTCCAATGTTTTCCTGAATTACAAATTGCAATATTGTTCTTAATTTCTGAGCGATTGATCACCATCTCTCCAAAATGTTGGTAGAGCATTTTGGAATTTGGTTTACCATTCGTTTGTGCTCCTCATTTCTCATTATCATTTACCAGGTAAAGGAATTAACTATGAAATTGCAGAATATTTTAATATCCCAAAAAAAGAAAGGAACTCTATGATACACATGAACATACCGAATTATATTGAATTTCTACGTAAAGCTATTAATAATGTGAAAGAAGTTTATTATGGCTCTCAAGATTGGATTAACTCCATGCTAAATGCTCATAATGTTGGTGCTGAGGATCCAAGACGAGAACAGTTGATACCTTATTTGACGCGACACCATGAGCGTGTCTTTTGCTATGAACTTTATCATCAGTTTCGGAAGATTATGGAGAATAATAATCTAAATGATACTGTAATACTTCAAGCAGAGCTACGAAAATCTCAAGTTGGAAAGGAGATTGAACAACTATTTGCAGTACAAAGGACCGATGGAATATATTATCCAGATTTCTTGATACATGAACCCGGTACATTTGATCATCAGGACTTGATTATCGAAGTTAAGGCAAATCCCAAGGTTACACGCGAAGAAATGCAAAATGATCTTTTAAAAATCGATCAATTTATTAGCAGATATCATTATCAAAAAGGAGTTTTCTTAGCAATCAATGTCAGTGACACTAAACGAAATCAACTTACTACAAATGTTGAATTTCTAAATTTCCTTGAAAAACAAATTACAAATAAAGATAAAATCTTGCTTATGTTTAGAGAATCCGCAAAGAAATCGACAATTTCAATCAATATTGCCAAGTTATGTAAAGATTAGAGACGATTGAAAAGTTCTTCATGGTATTAAATTGAACCCTGTTCCCTCTTAAATATTGTTGTTTTAACGGGACTAGGGTTCAGAAAAGCGAACCGTGGCTGTGTAAAACCACAATTTGCCGCGTTGTGTTACTGAGGTTATTTGGGGAGGTGGCCTAAGAGAACAAGTCCCATCCTCCTTTCATCCTTTTACCAAGTAGGAAGAAAACCTTTATAATGATGCAAACAATGTCCTTATCCGGCTCAGAGTCCAATTATCATCAAAGCTAACTTTTACTGATCCACGTGTGCTGTCTTCTCGCATTTCAATGCATTGTCCATCGTGATTATAGGTAAATGCATATCGTTTCCCTTTAATTTGAGCCCTAAGGACGTTTTTCATATCTCCATCATGTTCTTTAACTTCTAAGTGAGTTCCTTTATCTTTGTAAGCTATCACTCCTCCAAAAAGTGCCATGATACAAGCTTCCACATTCTGAGCATGATGCCCAGCACGCGCAAGAACTCCTCGTAAATACTCTCTCATTTGATCGGAATTCGTAAGTACTATCATTCACATCCGAAAGTTTCTTTAGCAAAACTGTGTAGATCAGGTTTATAAAACTGCTTAGTTCTACCTCCAGCAACGGGATGTGCAATCAACGTACCTTCCGTGATTGCTGTCCCGATTCTGCGATATGCGATATGCACTTTTTCATGTTCTGGATCGGGATCGTTAGTCATTTCAAAGGAAATTGCCCTAGCTGCATCAATCCTCGTCAGGTAATCCGGGTGATTAGATTTTGCTTTTCCGCCCACAGTAACACAACCCTCCTAAGCATTTGCCTTTTTTTGTCCATCCATGTATGTTGCAAGGATAGAAATTGAAAGCTTTTTCATTAATCCCATAGGCCCTTTCCTTATATCTGTTGTATCAGTCTGAATACTTTTTTATTAACTTCCGTAGAATTAAGTGATTGAATATGTACCCAAAGAACATCATCTTTTGGCGGGATACTGCCAATCATATAAACTTTTCTAATTTTCCGATGTTTAAAAGCACGCACAACATTCAATAAGTTTCTGAAGTAAGTTCTAAATAATTAAGGATCGACTTCAGGCTCTCGACCAAGTAGAACATTGTTTCGACCTACAAAGTGTATGTTTGAATTATCCCAAAAAAGGTATATGTTTTCTTCCTCGTACATTCACTGTGTGAGCACAAAGCTCCATTTACTGATAAATACGGTTAATCCGTTTCTTGAATCCCATCATATTGTTTGGCGTTCAATGGAGGGGCCAGACATCTTAGAAAATACAAATGCTCTTTGCCCAAATTGTCATAGAAAAATTCATATACATGCACTTGATGAAGACGTAAAATAGCTTCAAATGAAAGCAATTAATAATCTTGAAGAGTTAAGAAAAAAATATCAGTCACTTTTGAATCCACATAGCTAAAAGTTCTCCTGTTGCTATAATGAACTACCTGTTATAATTCAAAATCGTACGATTTCGAACTGTTGAATTTGCGACGACTTTAGCAACAGTTTACATATCAATTCTACATCAATAGTGGACGATTCTATTGGTGACCCATAAACGAAGGATTTCGAACTGAAATCGAAAGTATTCAAATATCTCAAAGCAACTTCTCCAATCTATCTATGACCTCCAAATAATGATTTTTAACATCATGTTCCCAGATCCTAATTATGTTCCATCCTTTTCGATTATAATATTCTGTAACTTGCGCATCTCTAGTGACGTTTTTCATTATCTTTCGTTGCCAATATTCCGTGTTGGTCTTTGGTATCCTACAATGCTCGACACATCCATGCCAAAAGCATGAATCTAAAAAAACAATGGTTTTCTTCCTCTTATTTGAAATATCCGGAGATCCAAACAGATCATCAACATTTCTTCTAAAACGAACTCCTCGCCTCCATAATTCTTTGGTAACTTGATCTTCAAAACCTGTTCGTTTAGATTTTATTTTTGCCATGGTCTTAGAGCGGATTTCTTTGGACACGTTATCAGCCATATTCGTCAACTTCCTTATACAAGTTAATTTCACATCGCTCAAAACTCAAAACTATGTTATGATATCAACAGAGAACTGACGTTCTGTAGAGATGTCTGTATTCAATTATACCCATCTCTAAGCTAAATATTATAAGTTTAGTTTAGCTAGATCTTCAATAAGGAGATAAGAATGTTAACATTTGCTGAGTATTTTGCTGGTATTGGACTTGTATATGAGGGTTTGAAAAAAAGCGGTTGGAAACCTGTATTAGCTAATGATATTGATGTAAAGAAACAGATTATTTATGAGATGAATCATGGATCAGATCATTTCTTATTAAAAGACATATATGATGTCGATCCATCTACCGTCCCTTTTGCAACATTGGCTACAGCAAGTTTCCCCTGCACTGACCTTTCACTCGCTGGAGCAAGAAAAGGTCTTGAGGGTGCAGAATCAAGTGCGTTCTGGGGCTTCATTAAGATTCTCAAAGGAATGAAGCATCGCTTGCCTCCGATAGTAATGCTGGAAAATGTACCGGGATTTCTCACTTCAAATAAAGGTAAAGATTTTTTGGATGTAATTCATTCTCTCAACGAGTTAGGGTACAGATGCGATGCATTTCAAGTTGATGCTTCATACTTCGTTCCACAAAGTCGGCAACGAGTTTTTGTTATCGGTGCCTTAGCAAATCTCATTCCAGAAATGAATAATTCATCGATCCGTTCGACCAGATTACGTCCAAAGGTATTAGAGAAGTTAATCAGTGATAATGATATGAACTGGGGGGAGTTCCCGCTCCCCGAGCTTCCTACAAGATTACCCAGAAATTCTCTTATTAATGTCTTAGAAGATATTCCGGAACAATCTGAACTATGGTGGAAAGGCGATGAGCTTTCTAAGCTTCTCGATCAAATGAGCGATAAACATAGATTGATCATCGAAGAGATGATAAATGCTGATGAAACCACTTGCGGGACAGTATATAGGCGTATGAGAAATGGACAAGTTAGAGCAGAACTTCGGACCGATGGCATAGCAGGGGCGTTACGAACTCCTAGAGGCGGAAGTAGTCGACAATTTGTAATAATTGCCGGGAAGGGTAACTGTAGGGCCAGAGTACTTACAGGAAGAGAATATGGGCGATTACAGGGTGTTGAAGATAAATTTGATTTAAGCGGGGTTAGTGAAAACCATGCCCGGTTTGGATTTGGAGATGCTGTTTGCGTACCTGTAATAGAGTGGATAAGTGATCACATTCTTCATCCTTTAGCTTTAAAAATTTGAACAAAACACGATCCCCTGAGGATCGTGTTTTCTTTCATGTTTCATCATGAACAATAGTCACTCTAACTCCTCAAAATATTTATTTAGCCTTGAAAAATGAGCATTCAAGGACAGCTTTATTTGAGGATTGCTTTTAACAACAAGATAGTAATCTAATAATGCGGTGAAATGTTGAGCCTGTCTAGGTAATCTTAGCTCCGGACTTTTTCTGTTTTCTCTTTCTTCATCTGGCATAATTGCAATCATTTGAAACTCTGGAACAATAAATGATTCAAGATCTACAGGCCTACTGGGAATTGTACCATTCATTAGAGGACTGATATCATTATAATGATGATATAATTTTTCTTCTAGGTCATCTAATTCACTAATATCATCTACTTCCCAACACCTTACATATGCAATTTCCCATACATCAACTTGACGATTAGCAATTATATCACTACGTGCACTTGTAATGTGCCGTCTAACTCTTGTTCTCACTCCATCCTCGGATTGACCAACATATATAGGTACATTATCTAAATCACATAATGCGTAAATACCAATATAGTTTGGTATATTTCTGGCAGCTCTATCTCTAAACGTTTGGGACAATTTCTACATCTCCTATAGTGTTTGTTTGCTAATAAATATACCAGTTATGGAAGTTGAGCGCCATATTTTCCTGGATTCAGGTACACTAATGACCTCAATAAATATATAGCATGTACTTGAGGTCTCTTCGACTGTCTCAATATCGCTCAAATGGGGTATCAAAAAGGAAGGGTATTGAGACGATCTAAAAAAAACTGCAATAGTCAACAGGAGCTTAATCAGCTTATTTTTCTTTTTTCATATGGTAGTCCGAAGAATTCATTTATGAACCGCCATTCTTCACCGTCCCTATAATAAAGCATAGTGTTACTATTTAGTTGGACAGTTACCCCCACCGACATTAATGCTTCTCTTTCCACAAACCAAATCACTACTGGATTGCTACCCATACTACGCACAAGTTCAATATATTTACTTAGATCATAATACACATACGTGGTGAGTTGACCTATATAGATTATTGACTAATAAGTGATTAATTAGATTAATCCCGATAGAATCGTCCTTTATTATATCTTTTGAGTTGCCTTTCTCATGGTTCAATAAAATCTCTGAAAGTATATTACCTTGATCATCTTCTTTAAAAAGCACTTGAATTGGGTATAGTCGCTGGAGATCATTTTCCTCAATAAATTTTGTAAATCGCTCAACCACAATGGGCTGGCTGAATATTATAAAATGCTTCAACAAGCAACGGTCGTTCTATACTCTCACCGATGATGACACTTATGTCCGGCAGTGTTACTTTTTCTTCAATTTCATTATTGTTAGCATTCACTTTTTCCTCCTCCGTAATTGGTGGTTTCGTATCCGCATTCTGTGACCCTACCCCGAATAGATAGACACATAGAAAACCTCTATAATAAAAGTGGAGGGATTTACTATGGGGCAACGGAAGAAGTTTGATAAAGCATATAAAGAACAGGTTGTATTGCGAATTTTAGCCGGGGAATCAACGGTTACAGATGCGGCTAAGGAACTGGATGTTCATTACACTACAGTCCGAGACTGGGTGAAATTTTATAAACGTGACGGAGACAGTGCGTATCCAGGCAGTGGCCATCTTAAGGCTGAGGATGATGAGATACGTAAACTGCGAAAGCAGTTGGCGGACCTGAAAGAGGAGAATGATATCCTAAAAAAGGCGGCGGCCTACTTCGCGAAAAATCAGAAATAATGAGGTTCAAGTTTATCTTTGAACACCGCTTCGAGTTTCGGATTGCGAAGATGTGCCAGGCCCTTAGTGTCTCAAGAAGCGGCTATTATGCTCATATCAAGCGTCCAGAAAGCAAACGCAGCAAAGCGAACCGCGAGTTGCTTGATACGATAAAAGACATCCACACAAACAGTCGCTGAATCTATGGATCTCCGCCGATTACTAAGAATTTACCACCCGAGAAGAAAGCCAGTCGTGGCCGTGTGGCGCGGTTAATGCGAGCTAATGGAATCCGATCGAAAGTGGTAAAGAAATATAAAGCAACAACAAATTCAAGTCACAATCTGCCTGTCGCAGATAACATTTTGAACCAAAATTTTACAACGAGTAACCCAATGAGAAATGGTTGAGCGACATTACCTACATAGCGACTGCTGAAGGCTGGCTTTATCTTGTTGGTGTACTGGATTTACACGGCAGAAAGCTCGTAGGTTGGGCCATGGATAGTCGTATGAAAACGGAGCTTGTCTGTGCTGCTTTGAAGCCGAACAAGTGCATCCAAACTTATCGTACATTCTGATCGCGGCGTTCAATACGCTAGTAAAGGCTACCAGAAACTCCTTAAGAAGAACGGGTTTATCTGCAGCATGAGTCGCAAAGGCAACTGTTATGACAATTCTCCCATAGAATCCTTTTGGGGAAAGCTGAAAATGGAATGGCTCAATGTTTACACAATCAAGACAAGAGCTGAGGCTAAAAAGGCTGTATTTGAATACATCGAGCTCTTTTACAATCGCCGGAGAACACATTCCTCCAACGATTATGTCCCGCCATTCCTGGTCGGAGAAGAGATGTAAGTATTAGGCTAATTGGTGTTACTGAGGCTTTCTACGTGTCTACTTTTTCAAGGCAAGGTCCTAGACATGCACCATATGCTTGAACTTAAGGTATATGACACTTTTTTGTTCTTGTTTAACAAAGCCTTTATAAGGGTTTTCTCTATGCTACGTTTTTGTTGTAGTTTGGTGGTTTATGTTATGGTTGGTCAGTAAATAGTCAACATCAAAACGAACAAAAGAACAGGGATTCCCCTGCTCATATTTGTTCGCTTATTTCTAATCCAGTAACCCAATTTCGTCAATTTTTCTAGTTTCCTTTGTTTCCAATGGAAACCAAATTTTTTCATTTGCGTTTACAGAGTGAGGTGACAACCATTCAAGCACATTTGTTATGAAATACGCTGGTGCAAGATTATTCTGAAGTGAATAAGTATGCCAGCGATTTGGGCGACCCTCCGGACTATAAGACCAAAACCTTGAGAATATCGTTGTCCCGAGTGCAACATGAGTTATAACCCTCTTAATATCCCCATTGCTTTTTTCTTTGAGCAGGTGTAACAATCTTTGATGGTTTCTTACATCTGTATCATAGGAAAATAAACCAGTAAAACAAGGAATCGGATTCGTAATATGGTTTATCATTGCGGCGTTATCTGCTAATTTGTCAAATGCGGTAGAAACTATATTATTGTCTGTATTTGACTTTACTTCAATGATCCCTCTTACCGCATCCGGCGTAACGAAAACAAGATCTCCATCTTTAAATAAGATTGGGTAGGAAACATCATATAGCAACACGTCAATTTGAGTCGAACAACGATCCCGAGTATAAATAAAGCCCCTACCGACTTTTATTGTTTCAGGTACATATCTTCGCAACACGTTACGTAACACTGATTCTTTCCACTCACCATCCGTTACCCAATGAGGATCTTCCATTAAATATCTAATCCGTGATTGCATGCTGGTGAACTCTGCTGAGATAGACTCATAATATTTCATCATATCCATGATTGAGTGTACCCACGATCATCTCAAATAGCCTGCGATGAAGACGTGTCACTGTCCTCATTAAGAAAGTCCAAGAACAGTAATCCTTTCATTATATTTTCATTCAAATTCAAGTTCCAACGCTGAGACATGAAGGCTAGCATTTTTTGACCACGTTTGTAAATCTCTTCTGGTCCCCAATCTTCATTTTGTGCCACTTCAATCTCACTATATGATCCATTAAAATATCCTTTATTCCCGTCTGATTGAACCTTTTTGTCAGTGAAACAACTGTTTTTTAATGATGAATTTTTGCTCCGTGAGAGAGCTAGTAGATTACCAAGAGAGTGCAGTAGGTATCTCTGTTGATCATAACTGTAGTCTCCAAATGAAGATTGCCAGCAGTCGCCTGATGCAACATGTGGGTATATATGTTCGATTGTGTCAGGATTTTTATTAAAACTATACCACCTGAGTTTTTGATCCCCTTGGGCTTGATTCTGTAGGGATAATTCATACTCATACAAAAAATACTTCAATGAGGACCACCCATAAAATCCGTTGTGATCGAACTTATATCTATCCTCAATGTATTTTTTGAAAGAAGAAACATCCATGTGGAAATTTGTGTTGCTCCGCATTTCTTTAATAATTGTTCTTACGTTGGTTTTACCATGATACAAATTTAAAGCCTGCTTATAAAAATTCGTATCTCCGGTATTCGATCTTTTTTGTGACAATCGAAACACAACAAATATATAACGTTCCATCTCTATCAACAATTTTATCACTTGATCCGAATCACTCCGTTGAAGAGCCGCCATTATAAGCGGGGAAAATGCTCCGAAGTGTAATCGCTTAAGTTTTCTCAACCAATACTTGTGATTGCCGTTAGCATCCTCAGTGTTAAAGTCCGGATTATTTATAAAAAACCACTGCTTCACTGTATCCTGGAGGCTTGAAACGTATTGCTGTATATCGTTAGTGCCTAAAAGACCTAACATCACTCTCTTTGAAGTAAAATGCTCATTTAAGAGGAAGTCGGCATATGCATTTGCCTTTTCCCTAGTGTACTCAAAGTACATAATCCAGTGATTCAGCAAGAAAGTGTCATCATCAAGTGGATCGTTTTTATTCTTACCAAGATATTCATAGACCGTCTTCCAACATTCGTTTATGTTATTACGTAAATTGTAGGTACTGTCCCTATCATCCTCATCCGTAAAACAAGTCGTTAAATATATAAGTCTATTTTTTAATAACTCTAAGGTTGATAGTCTTTTACCCCGATTATTCATCGTTTCGAATGCAATAAACACATCGACCTGTTCAGCGATTTCAAATATATTGAATTTGAGTTGCATGGTAACTTTCCGGTAAAGTTCCTCAAGATTTCCAAGATCCAAGTTTTTTATTTTTCTCACAAAAAATTCTTTTGCATCTTGAAGTTTTTTTGTATAGAGAGTTTCTACATCGTGATTTGTATTGGAGCCTTCATTGAATATTCTAGTTTTGAGATATTCATAGCTTGGATTGTCTTTTTCGTAACCGAATAAATATGCTTTCAGTATCCCCCCTGATTTATACTGGCAGATATACTTTTTCCTTATTTCCTCTTTTTCGTCATGAAGTAATGTCTCATCATCCGCCATTTTTTCTAATATAACCTGCATCAAAATGACGGCAGTAGTTAGCCGTTGTTGACCATCAACTACGTAGTACGCCTTGTAGCCCTTCTGGATTATCCAGTATTCCTCTTCCCACTTTTTTGCTCTTTCTGCATCTACCTCTTCTAAAGTTAGTACTCCAGTATAATGGGGTCTGTCGTTTTGCAAATTACAAATATCCTCCCAAAAGTCCCCTAGTTGGCTGCTTCCCCACGCGTACCCTCTTTGGTAATCAGGAATTCTATATATTCGGTTTTCAAATATTTCAAAGAGTGATTTCAGGTTGTTTTGAGCCAATGTATTGTCCCCCCGTTAGAATATCTATCATAAGTATAACACCACATTATTAGAAAAAATATCCACATAAAACCGATGGTAATTCGTGATTACCAATTTACTTTATCGAATTAATCCCTAAACTCTTCGGGAAACCTAGAATCTGATTTGAGCGTTTCTTCTCGAATAAAATTTTCTTCCTTTTCGAATATTTTTTCATATAATTTATCTTTTTTGTCACACTTCGGCTCATATCTTATGACTGCTGATTCCTTATCTCTATTTGTGGTTGATGGTCCCCATTCACTATATCCATCAAATTCAACTACCCCAACTTTCTGATAACGAAATTTTTTTAACATTAAATCAAAGAATTTTGAGTCATGAGTTGAAATTATGATTTGTTTGTCAGATACTCTTCCATCACTAATTACCCTAATCAAGTCTACCAGTGCCAGAACATTTAGATCGTCCATACTTTGTATCGGATCATCCATTGCGATAAAATTTAAAGGAGACCATTTTTGCTGTAGAGCCATCGCTAGAAAAAGGGAAATAGCGACTGCATTAATTTGTGCTGAGCTATAAATAAAGTTAGGGTTCCCGTTTAAATTATCCGCCCCACTAGATACTTGTAACATTAAATTATTTGATCCCCACCACTGATCACTTTTAAAATCAATTTTATCAAATTTCGGATGAGAATTTATTTTCTCATAAATAAGCTGAATGGTATCAAATAACCCTTTAATTGCTTTCTGACTTAACAGATCAATAGCATTGGGTACGTTTTTGACCAAATCGTCTAGAATTTCATAGTGACGCTGTAGAATGAGTAATTCATGATTCCACCGATTAAGTGTTTCTTTGTCTTGTTCTTGTTCCATTTTCAAAACATCCATCTGAGCGTATTTCTCAAACAGAGCTAACTCTTCCAATAAAGCAGAAGCAAGACTCTCCTTATCGTCAAGCTTCTTTAATGTTGTTGAGAGTTCTTTCGACTGTTTTTCAATGTGCACAGTTACGTTATTAGTATTATATCTATCTTCAGTTTGTAATGGATCGTATCCTATTTGATGTAAGTTATGATAATATCGTTCGGAGAAATTCCGCCTTTCCCCCATTTGTCTAATAATATTCGATAAAACCACATCTATATTAAAATACTCATCCTGAGCTGCCTGGCCTAATAGAGAGTTATATTCTTGAATTATTTCTTTTTGTTTATCTTGCAGAGTAGACATTTCTACTTGATAACTATGAAAACCAATTTTACGTGCCGTCTCCTCAAACCTTCGAGTTGAAATAGTTAAATCTTTGCTCTCAATTTGGACCTGTTCCAGCTTTAATAAAGCCTGACTATGCATATCATTATTATATTTCACCTGGGCATTTATTTCGGTGACCATTTCTTCTAATAGTTGAATAGCATCTCTTAAGCGATATTCAGTGTTACTAAGTACCCTTTTTTGATGTTCAAATTTCGTTTTTTCTTCCAGTAATTCACTTTCTAATAATGGTAAGCTTGGGTCCATGTCATTTTGTTGTATGTGAATATGATTCAGAATTTCATTGGGGCTTTTGAGTATTCCGCAAGCTGGGCAAGTTTCTATATCATCTTTACTCACAACAAAATCCTGAATCATCGTTAGTAGTTGACGATACTTCTGATCCCTTACCTTCATTTCATCGAGTAACATTTCTAATTTATTAATTTTGCCTTTACTTTCCTTCAACGTACGCTCTTCTATAATACAAACTCTATTTAGGTCAGTAATAATTCGAACTTGTCTATCTGCCTCTAGACCAAACTTTGTGCTATTATCAATCTCAATCTTCGAAATAAGTTCCAGAGTATAAAAAATTAGTACCTCAAACTTTTCGTAATCAGGTATTCTATTTATAACTTTAGTTAATGATGTAGCAAGTTCATACAAGCGTTCTCGTTTTGTTACATATTCTTCCGCTTCTTGAAAAGCATTTCTTTCTTGTAATCTTGTCTGCTCTTGCAGATCAGTATATTTGACGTAATTATAAAACATTTCTTGTAAATACTTTATATCATTTAATTCTTCTATCAATTGCTTGGCTCTCTCAAACCTACTCTTTTCAATTTTGAGTCGACTCATCTCGTTTTCATTAAACACCCACTGATTATAATTTTCATTTAGAAAGGAAAGTGGTGTGCCAAGCTCATTATCTAACTTAACTCGACTTTGTTTACTAGACATTAATAATTTATGTATAAAAGTTTGAGCTAGATTAGTATCTGATGAACTAATCACTTCATTAGGAATATTCAAAACATCAGATGCTTCTTTTATTTTCTGTTGAATCGAGATGTTATTATAGGATGTCGTGAGAACTCCTTTTTTTTTTAATTCCTCTATTAGATGATTCTGATGATTAATACGATTCTTCATCTCTACTACTAAAGCACTTTTTTCTAACATTTCATTTTTAATTTTCTTTAAACTGTCTGTAAACTGTTCTCTAAATAAATAAAATTGCTCAGTTCCTATTAATGAAGAAACCATATTATAACGTTCTTTGCTGCTGTTGTTACGTAAAAGTGAGTTCAATTGTTCTTGACCTAAGACATGAGTAAGAGAAAGTGTTTTTTCTATTTTAACTTTATCCACCCATTCAAGATTCACTATAAGTTTTCGAAGAGTATTTTGAGCAGTTTCACCTTCAAATACCTCTCCCCTATAATTAATTGTTAGATCTGAGTGGCCGTAATCAGTTAACCCCTTTTTCTTTTGGCAAGCCCGTTTAATTAAAATATTTTCATGATCGTCGTATAAACACAACTTTACCTCTGCACGCTCTTCAGCAAATAAATTATTCAAAAACTTTGAGTGATTTCTTTCAGCAATGTTATTTTCATAGCGTGATATTTGTCCGGTTAAGGCCCATTCTAAGGCATCAAAAAATGATGTCTTCCCGTGCCCGTTTGGTCCATACACAAGCAAAATTTTAATTCCTTCTAAGTTGAATCTTATCCTCTCACGATAGCCTCTAAAGCCAATTACCTCTATCCACTTAATTCTCAATGTTGTTCACCCTTCCCCTTGCTCAATAGGGCCTCGAGAAGAAGTATACTATTCTGCATTTTGGAGGATTCAAAAAAGTTGGATCCGAGGATCTCAACGGTCTCATTCTTTAGTATCCCCTTTAACTCCATTAGAAAGTCCTTTTCTTCAAATAAAAGTGTATCTTGCACACCAAGCTCCAAATAAATAGGAAGTTTCTTTTCCGGGCGTTCGTCACGAGATGTAATTACAATTTTTCTAAAGTAACTCCGATCGTTCTCTATTTTTTTCTTCTCACGTGCATCAATTTGATCAGTTTCCAGTAACAAAATCATGTACATATCCCACCTTAAATCGTGAAGATTACCACGAAGCCTCCCCTGGACATCAATCGCTATATGATTTGCATCTTCCTTCCAATAAGACGTAAGTTCTGATAGATTTTTGTATATACATACAGCGTACATTTGCTCATCGGAAATATAAACCGCTTTTCTTCTCCCGTATTCAAGTTTGGACTCAAGATTCAAATCGGTTTGCTTTTCAAAAAACGCCAGTAAACTATTTATCATCAAACAACCTCCCTAATTGACTCTTCCAGTTCTCGAGGGTTACTGGCTACATACGCTTTTTCTTGAATACAGTTTGTGCAGCAAACCTCAACTTCTTCTAAAAAACTGTAATTATTCTCTTCTATACCGGTCATAACCCCTTTGCTTTCCGATGTTGTGAATTCTTGTAAAATCAACCCGAAAGATGGTGCATTCTTTTTACGACAATGCTTACACAATCGCAGATTAGGAATGTCTCGTGCATTTTCGATTATTAATGGTTCAGGAAATACTGAAATCGCTCCTCTATCCATAAATCTCCCTACCGAGCTACTCTTATGCCGTCTAGCTAGCTCCAGCACAATCTCAAAAGGAGTATTTTGATCTAGAGAAAAAATAACTTTTCTCCATTGTTTATGTTCGAGTTTTATGTTGGAAGTAGCAATGCTAGTATCGAATACCCAATCAGGATAACTACTTTGTAATAGCGAAAGTAACTCCCACAATTGTCGTATCCCATCTTCAGTCAATGGTTGTTCAAAATATGAAAATTGGTATGATTTAAGAAAAGCTTCGAACTCTTCATCAGATATTGTAATGAGCTTTTGATAAGCATCTTGGGACAATTGTGATAAGAATGGTTGCAAACTTGGAAACCGTTGATTGAACATTGCTATTTTCGGTTGTAGAGCAGATAGCTTGTTAGAAAATCGGCCATTTCCTATAGAACTGCCTACCGTATTTGATAAATTGCCCTTTCCATATGAAACTTGCCCATTATGGTTCTCATTACCTTGACTGTGGCTCCCACCACTTTGTAACGTGTCTCCACTACCATGACTAGGGCTACCTGTATTATGTGGAGGATCTTCTTGTTCAATTACCTCAATTATTCGGTCTCGAACAAATCTATAAGAGCGTGGAAGAGGATCTCCTAAATTAAGTATTGTAGTATGGCCACCATCTAATCCGTGCCCTTCCCACAAATCTGATTCCACATATGGGATAGCACTATCCTTATCCACCACTCTATCATGTGTCCCATAACAAAAGGAAAATTTAATATTTTGCATTTGACTGCGTAAGCCAATCCATTCACGTATCATTTGTTTAATAAATGTACTATTGGGCTTTAATGATTTTATATGTTCGTTTTTATTAATTAATGAGATCAAATCATTCAATTTTGCCATATCTGAACCATTAAAAGGAGTACAAAGGCTCACGTATTGAACCACTTTATGTATTTTTTGTCTTGAGGCTTCATTGGTCAAATATCGTATACCTACTAATCCTCCCATACTATGACCGACAATGATAATTCTTTTATAACAATTATATTCGCTTAGTTCCAACTCGCTCTTTAGTTCCTGAGCAATCTCATCAATTGGTTTTAGTTCACTAAAAATTCCATTCAATTTCCGTGTATCATAATTAACTACTCCAATATCGGCTCTCTTTTTCAAATTAGGATCAATTAATAATTGTGACTTCCAGTCCCGTCCCTGTTCTACAAAAGTATTGGGTGCGCTTAGACCATGAATAAGAACTACTAAAATTTCATTCTGTGTTTCAGATTCTGGTTTAAAAACATTTAACTTCATAGAAATATACACACCCCTCTGTCAGTTATCCATTGTTTTTTATTAAATTTCTATTATATTTTTTACCATTTTCATTTTTATGTTTTGAGGAGCATAGACTAGTTTAGATACGATGTAGCTGGGGGGATAATATGACCTTAAACGTGGTTGTCTTTGGTGCAGACGGGATTGTTTTGGCCAGCGATACCAGACTAGTAATAAATTCAAAAAATAGAAGTACTGGTCACTGGGTGGAAATTGAAACATTTCTTTCTGATAACTGTAGGAAGGTTTACCCCATTCCTTCTCATGGAATGGGGATATGCCTTCGAGGGGAATTATCCATAAATGGAGTTTCCATTACACCGCATATTGAGCAGTTTATCCAACTAGAGTCAGCCATCTCTCCTAGAACTGTAAGTGAAACTGCAGGGCGTATTTTAGAATACTTCACTAAGTTACCAACCATCCCCAACTTGAGTTTATTCCTAGCAGGTTACAATGACAATAAAACACAAAGCATATATGAGATTATGGTAAATAACAATGAGATAAAAAAAATTAAAGATCGAGATAATATAGATTTCTTTGGAATAACATACGGAGGAAGCGTCGATATTTTAGATTTATTGTTTCAACATCCTTCTAGTATCCCTTGGGCTCTCTTTAGAATACAGGATTTGATTGATTTCGCAGTATTTAGCATCAGAACAACCATTCAAGCAATTCATTTCCAAGAAAGATTAAAAAGTACAGGAGGTAACATAGATATTTTAGTCATCCAACCAGGTATAATCTGGAGTGAAACTAAATTTGTACTATAACTAGAAAAAATCGAACTATCTTTTCTTACTAACTCAGTATATTTTATTAAGTCTGTTAACCAAGTTTCTTTGCCGTTTTTCCATACCTTAAACCCAACCCCAAAAACCATTATTTTAAGTGGAAAGCCAAAAATGGTGGTTAAAAGTAATTTACAAAGGTGTAGTGAAATTAATCGCTGTGTTTGGCGTGACCGTTTAACCAAATTAAGTGAGCGTGAGGGGAAGGTGGTAAAGACTGAAACAACACATGCTTTAAAAAAATATAATCAACATCCATAGCAAAAAAAGAAGAACAAAAGTTCGGTGCCATTGGCTATAAATAAGATTTTTCATGCTTTCCTCCATTATGTAAGCCATCCCGTAAACTTCTACCAACTCACTCCATGTTAATTGAGATATTTGATGATTGCAATATATTCCTTTTTAAGTTTTATATCTTTTCATCCTTCCATAAAAGTATTTACTTATTTACTAGAACAGTTGTTTATTTAACACAAAAACAAAAAAAACCAACCATTCAGTAGTAAGCGTCAAACCCAGCCCACCTTTAACATCCACTCCATTCATGAAAAAATGAGCGTATCCTAAATCAAGGCGGCTATCTCATGGACAAACACCAACGCTTGCAAGAATGGACCGCTAGAATCGAAGACTTGAAAACCAGCGATTTGACCATGTCTGCCTAGTGCGAGGCGCATGGACACACCATTCATCAATTAAACCGTCAAAGCAACCCCTCCTCTTCCTCTGCATCCTCATCTGCGACTTGGCTTCCTCTTGCCATTGCCAGCCATTCAGCGGATCCATCCTCGCCATCATCCTCCGTTGTTCGGGTCGGACATGCCGAAATTGAAGTCAGAGCATGCTTCATCCCGAGTTGCTCCGTGAAATTATACGTGTGCTGGAGCTCCCATGCTAACGCTGTCAAACATCGACCGTGTGTATTTGGCATGCGGCAGCACCGATCTTCGAAAGTCGATCGACGGCTTAGCTGCACTCGTTCAAGAAGGTTTTGGACTCGATCCCTTCTCTTTGTGCCTGTTCGTGGTTGTAGGGCATGACTAGATAATAAATTCTTCATTCCTTAACCAGCTCCCCATTATCCCAAAATTTGTTTGCCCATAGTATTCACCACTCCATCATCAAGTTTCTTTTCAGTCAATATTCGTATTCGTAATATTTTTCCAAAAATCCTTCTATTGCATAAACAAATTAACTGGACTCGATGCCAATACTTTCTGTCTTCTAGGTTATGAACGTCAATAATTTCTTTGCCTTTCAAACGTCCCATGCTTCAAGAAACATCTAGAATCACAGAAAAAAATTAAAGAAGCCGTCCTTAATATAGGACAGCTAAATAAGTATAATTATTTAAAACAAAGTGCCAATAGTAGGAATAAATTCTGCCAACGACTTCTCTTCAATAATTTTCTTTTCTTTTACCACGTAAATGTATGTCTGACCTGCAACTTCTTTTAAATCTTCAATGTAATTCTCCGATGGCATATATAATTCATCATTAGTAACAATAATATATCGTGGTTCTCCGTTAAACCTCTCGCTATAGAAATCCACTAATGAGAAGGTGTTAAACATTTTTATATTTCCGCGCCCGTTTTTTCGTTCATGCTCCTCAATAATATCCCTGTAATCAACAGCGATGACCCTTTGCGCCTTTCCTCTAGGGACAATTTCAAGTTGAGCAATTCTTTTAGGTGGCTTCATTCCTATATTCTTCTGTCTTTGAACTAAAGCTAATCTTCGTTCTTTACGCATTTCAACATCGATCAAATTGGCGTCAACTTGATTAATTAGGGCACTATTCCGATTTTCTTCGTTTTCGTGCTCGTACTTTGTACGCCGCTCAATCAGATCGTCAATTTGTTTTTTAAATGTTTTGTCTAAGTAGCTCATTACTCGATTTAATTGCGCTTCACGCTTACTACGAACCTCATCCCGTAATTCCATTGCAGTTTTTACAGCGGCGGTATGTATAGAACTATCCATTAACTCACTTAATGCAGTAAGTTCTCCAACAAAGTCTTGTTGAAACAACCAATATTGATCTAACCTAAGTAATGAACCATCTTGACGTTTAGCCAGAAAGATTAGTTCATCAGCCAACTCATTCCCTGTACCGTCCGTAACACTGTTTAGATAAACTTCAACTGACAATGGCTCACTTACCGAAAAATAAACCATGAAGCGGTCTATTGCCATTTTTTCGTTTTCTTTACGCGTAAGGATCATCCCTAATTTACACAATGGATGATCTTCAGATATGATATCTATTCCGTCCTTAACATAGTCCTTATAAAAAGTAAATCGTATCGCTTCTTCTAATTGATATAATGGAAGGCGGTTGGTCTTTGATATATCCCGAATGTATTTAGGCAGTCGCTCAATTCGTTTAACCTTCTCATTCTGAGTCTGGTGAATGCGAACATTGCATTTTTTCAGGATATGCTCTGTAAAAGGGCCATAATTACGTTCTGGTAACTTTTTGACTACCAAATCATGCTGTTCTCTTCGCATTTTAGGTAAATCAAATACATCCTCAGAGAGCCTTTCCTTTTCAACTTCTTCAAGTAACTTTTTGTGTTCTTCCGATAGTTTTCTCTCCATGGACGCGATTATGTCATCTAACTTCTCACGATGGATGACGGCAGCCTGCATCAAAGAAGCTAGATCGTTGAAATCCCCATCAACAATTTCCCCGATGAAATCATAAACAAGATCCGCACCTAAATCTTCTCTCATTCGTTCCATTTTTTCAAGCAGACGAATCATGACATCGCCTTCTCGAGTATTGGAGGCAACTAAGTTAAACACGGCTACTTCGTTTTTTTGACCAATACGATGAATACGACCCATTCTTTGTTCAAGTTTGTTGGGGTTCCAAGGAATATCATAATTGATCATCTGGTTACAGAATTGAAGGTTTATTGACTCTCCACCGGCATCTGTAGCTAGCATAATCTGACAATCATTTCGAAACAGTTCGACCTGTCTTCTACGTTCATCCATAGAAAATCGCCCAACAATCTTAGCTATTTGAGGAACACGAGTTATTAATCGCTTCTCCAAAAAATCAAGTGTATCTGCTGATTCCGTAAATATTAGGATCTTTTCCCCTTGATTCAGCAACCCATTCCAACCAAATAATGTTTGTTCCAACTCGTCATACTTTCGTTCTACCGCATTTTCCTTTAGGTATGACGTTTTCCTTACAAGTCGCTCTAATTCGTTTATCTCGATTCGTAATTCCTCTGGATCAAGGTTATTGGTGGCACTTTCAAGTTCACCTTCTAGTAACTCTTGCGTTTCTAAAGATTCGTCATCATACTCTTCCCAGTCGAATTCTTCTTTATTTTTAGTTTGTTTTTTCTTACTTGCCATCGTTTCATCTAACAATTTGATCAACCGATCTCTTCGGCGTTTGAGAGATAAATCTATGGCATTAACAGAAGAACTTAACCTTCTCTGAAGTAACATCATTGCAAATGCTGTGCTGTTACTTCCAGCATTCATGGCGCGATTAAAGTACAGCCGAACATAATCCGTAACAGCCTCATAAAGATCAAGCTCGTCTTCTGACAAAGTGTATTGAATGGTTCTAGTAGTTCGCTTAGGAAAAAGTGGTGTACCATCAAATTTTTTGAGGCTTTCTTTTAATCTACGAATGATAAAAGGATTCGCCTTTTCACGAAGCGATTCCGTGACCGACAGATTAGAGAAAATATCATCATCTACTAGGCGCATAAGATGCCTAAAATTTTCCATATCACCTTTATGAGGAGTTGCGGTTAATAAGACACAATGCTCGGCTTGTCGAAGCACCGCTTCACCTAGATGGTACAGTCTTGTCTTCGATGTTTTCTTTTTGGTTACACCATGAGTGTAAGCCGCCATTTTGTGGGCTTCATCCACTATGACAAGATCAAAATGCGCTTCATTTACCAAGCTCTTCACATCATCGCGAGCTGCCCAATAGACGGATGCAAGACAAAAATCATGTTCTATGAATGGATTCTTAGACCCGTATTGTTTCGTTACAGATCTATTAATGATGAAGAAATCCTCATGAAATTTCTCTTGAAGCTCTTCCTGCCATTGTTTAAGAACTAAAGGCGGAACCAGAATTAAGATCCTTTCCACACTTTCGCGTGCCTTAAGCTCTTTAATAAGCATTCCCGACATGATTGTTTTACCAGCACCTGGATCATCCGCGAGTAAAAAACGCACCTGGGGCATCTGTAACATCCGACTATAAACCGCCTCAATCTGATGTGGCAACGGAATTAAATTCTTATTGCCAAGGGCCTGCTTAGCAGAATACTTCCCATTTACTAACAATGCATGATAACGTAAGTAATGTTGAAGATCGCTTGAAGTCATTTGATGGCTAGTACTACTTTGCTCACTTAATCTCTGTAAAGTTGCTAGCTCAACCCCATCCAACATCAACTCATAGTATCGATTAGAATCCCGCCCAAGTGCTGCAATAGAGTAAAAGCCTTCATCGAAGGCTTCTACTTTTTTTATCTCAACCGATTCTGGGAACTGGGCTCCTTGAACAATCTCACCAACTTTGATCATCGTATCACCCGCTTCATTTCAGTCCAACCATAGCCATGTCAATTCCTTGGCGTGTAACTTGTAAATGACTTTGTCTCATTTCACTTTCCGTCACGTCTAATGCAAATGGAAATATGCAAGGTTCATTTGCGATTTGTTTTAATTCTATCGCTGATCTTTCAGTGGCTTTCAGAAGCACCTCTGTCATCCACAGTTTTAAATCCGACTTTTGGATTTGTTTTTTATCAGCACTCTGATATATTCTTTTCTGCTCAGTAATAACTTCTAATGATTTAAATGTTCCTAATACTGCTGTTATAGAAACACTTACTCTTCTACGTTCACCATATAAGGAGAATATCTTTCTTCCCAGCTGCAAGCTTGAAAATTCACCGTGGAGTTGAATTAATCGTCCGATTTGCTCAGCCATATCTTTCAAAAATGGGTATGCAAGTATCATTAACCCCCAGTGAAGGAGCAGCCTTTCATCTTTAGATGCATTTCCGAACATTTGAATGGCACGATCTCTTAATTCCTCGTTTTCTTCACCAACCAAAACCCAGATTTTAAACAAGATTGTTCGTGCATTTACCCTTGCCTTTGAGCCTGCTATGTCTGACATCAAATACTGATCGACTAAATCATACATTTGTTGTCTGCTATCCGTCCTTGTTAATTCTCGAGCAATAAAATCCAGTTGATGTAGTTGTAACTTTTGATCAAACCCAACTGCTTTCTTCATATCCTACACCTTCATCCCATTCTTTTCTTCACTCGTACGAAAGGTACTATTACTTCTTCAATGCTTGCGCCACCATGACTGACTACAACTTCGCCTTCTTTGACATAAGCTTCTCCAGATTTCGCCAGTAGCACATGGAATTCATCGGGCAATCCACTTTTTTTCCACTTTTGAGATGAATACTTTTCAGCAGCTCGATCTCTCAGTACTTCTGTATTGTATATCCGAACTCGTTCCCCTTTAGTATTTGCAAGAACACCTTCTCGAATAGCACCGATTCCAACGCTTTCTTTGTTCCCATGATCAGATGTTATATATACATCAAATCCAGCATCTAATAAATCACGAAGTAATGAGCGCAAGTAACCCGTTCTTAGCCAAATGGAAATCTGACTATGCATACCAATTTGGCCTTGAATAGTGTTATGCGTCAACTTATCAATTATATCCACAACAAGCCCCGCAACTTTGGTACTTGATTTAGATAAAGCTTTTATCTCCGAGTGATTATATTCAACTTTTCCTAGAGACTTCTCATACGAGATATGTATCGGAGATACTCCATACCGAGTCCAGCAAGTTTTCCACTCTTTTTCCTCATTAGCTGTTGTATGAATCGATGCATAGTAGGTCCTTGGTATTTCGCCCGAAAATATAGCTTGTCTAGATACTGAAGTTATCGTCGGAATCCAAGCAAAAGTTCCATTTTCTATAAAGTTAAAATAATGTTGTAGATCCGTACGAATTTGACTCCACTGCACAAAGCTCATACCGTCCATCACTATTATAGCTATTTTAGATGATCCTTGTAGTTGCACGTATTCTGCGACCTTGTGGAGCATAACCGGCGCATGCAGATCTGTCAGAGAAGCTAGGGCACCATAATGAGAATTGAGCCATACCATAAATCTCTCTTCTATTACTTGCTCAAGTTTTCTTAATTTTTTTGTGGTGTTGTCCGTAGACTCTAACTGAAATGTAATTGATTTTGCAGAACTGTACAGTTGAATAAGCTCGATCCAGCCGCGGCGATCTACCTCAAATTCTAACAATTTTTCTATCTGGGAAATATGTTCGATTATTGATGAGATTCGAGAGTTTACTTCGTCGCGTTTTACACCAAAGTATAAGGATTCGGACAAATTCTCATTATTTATGATGGAGGGTGTTAATATCCCAATACGAAATAAACCTGCTAGTGTATTTTGTAGCATTGGATCACTGAATGCATGATTTTTAGACGCTCCATCTTCTAAAAAAGAGTTCCACTCCCGTTGTAGGAAGGAAAACAGCGTCTCTGAAGAAGAAAATATTTCTGAGACAGCAACCTGAGGATTAATGAACTCTTTATTTATTAATGCACTCTTTAAGTACTCCTCAATAACTTCAGGCATTGAATAATGGAGCAGATGCCGATTAATACACAGCAATATACATTCTGCAGCCGTATCAATAGAGTCATATGATAATTTAAAAATACGTCTAAGCAAAAAATCAATAGTACAGCTATCTGATTTATTGCTCGGGAAATCATCAATAAAAGATAATGCATCTAACGTTCTTGAATCCAATTCTCGTACAATTGATGCAGATAGATTAGGGAACAACTCACTCTTACTTAATGAGATTTGATGCCCTTGAACCCATACATCGTAAGGAATATCATTAATGGAATCTGATTTAGGTCGTATCAATAAAAATTTATTCAATGATTTATGTCGATACTGGCTCTCGTACCAATACCTAAAGGTAGCTCGGTCATGAAATTCCACGATTTCTATCCCTAATTTATGTAACTCACTGACAATAACCTCATCCTGTAATAAAGAGTTAGGATCACTAACCATCGTAATATGGTAGAAAGGTGCTTGAAAATGTTCAAGCACCTTTTGACGCCAATTTTTACTCAAATGTATTTCACTTCCTTAACTACAAACCGAGTCTGATCTGCGCGTTATCGTAGTACATTAGCAATTTATCATCTTCTTGTAGTACGTTTTCGGGAAGACGTTCACCTATGGTAACGATCGTTTGATAATCTTTTTCGCTCCATGCTTTTTTGAATCCAGCTCGAATAGCTTCAGTACGAAATTGCTTGAGTTTTTTACGGTTACTAACCATTCCATCACGATATGCTTCAAATTCACGTAATAACGATTTTTCGCGTAATTTTTCCAAATCTGCCTGCTTGTTTGGATCTGGAACATACCATCGGTCTTTAGCTTTTATCTTTAATGTGAAGTCATCCTTAGTAAGCTTACGTAGATCTTTAAAATCGGAACTTAAGTATGTGTGAATTTGGCTTGGAACAGGACTATTAACTTCATATTGTAAAAAGTTCTGCTCTAATAATACATCCAACTCAGGAAGAAGTTCATGCTTGGATATATGCTGAATTTCTCTCATATATTCAAGATGTAAATCTTGACGGGTTTGAGGCTTCTTCAATAGCTGTTGCCGTAACCATTGTATAGCAGAGTTCTCATCACAAACAAATAGAGAAGAAAGTACTAACTCGCCAGAGACCATTTTCTTCCGGTCATATTCTACAACCTGCTCTGGTAAAAAGTACATACCATCGCGAACGGGAAAGCGTTGACTTAATCCAGCTTGAAACTCCTGGCTAGAAATCGGTACTGGATACCCTTTACGTACATAATAGGCCACTACTTGGTCATATAAAATACGGGGATCTCGTTCAATAATGGTTAGAAATTTTGCAGTTCCAGTTTCGAGCTTTATTATTGGAAGATATTTTAGGTGAGTACGAACAAAATCCCAGACACCTTCATGGGTTTCTGCCTCTTTTGAAAATCGTTCCTCAAATCCGCCGTTTGGTTTGTATGCGGAAATTGCTAAGTCCTGTTTAACAGCAGTTGTCCCAATGATCGCATTTAGACCACCTCGCTTTTTATCAAGTGCTGAAACATTAGCTACTATAAATCCTGCCTCTTGTAATGCCGACTGTATCACATTCCAAACTGCTGCACTTGTATTCGAAAACTCCACAGTCATCCATCTGCCTGGTTTAAGCATTGAATTAGCTGACATAAAACATTCTCTCATCAGGGCATGGTAGTCCTGAAGTGATTTTTTCTGAGATTTATCTTCAATTGCTTCATTCTTTTGGTTAGTTGTAACCCCTAACCAACTTTCTTGTATTGAATTCAGCTCAGAATATGCGATATTTGATCCAAAAGGCGGATCAAAAAACAAATAATCATATACTTCTGACATATTTTCATTATAAATAGTACTTGAAGAGGTTGAAATTAAGATATTCTTATTTACAGTCGAAAAAAGTGCTTTCTTAATTGACTTAGAGCGATCAGACATCAAATTAAAGGCATTCATTTCAATTTGATTGGATGGGATATAAAGCGTCCCCCTCCTATGTCCAGCAGTAGCACCGCCTTCTTTTTCTTTACTTCCACCAATACGCGTAATTGCTATTTGATGCTGTTTTGACCCTCTTTGAATTGATCCAGTTAAAATCCACTTAAGCCACGCCGGGCTCTTCGCATAAAATACGCTAAAAGTATATAAGTTTCGGATTGAATAGAATTGATGAACATGAGTAATGCCTATAGGATCATTTCTTCGAGTTTCTTGTCCAAATATTAGACGGTCGTTTGGGATCCAATACGGAATAGTGATCTTTTCAATCCTCTCAATTAATTCTAAATCAGAAGCATCAGGTGCCTTCTCAACTCGTTTCCTGTTTATTGTATAATTGATAAGTACAGGTACTTGTTTCGCCTGGCGTACAGTATCTTTTAGTACAATATCATACTTCGATACCCAAGCGCGCTCCATTCCCCGCTTGGTTAATATTACATCGCAGTTAGGACAAGGAAACTTATCTCTGACTGAACCAACCTCTTTATCAACCGCTACATCCCAAAAAATCACTTCGTGGGTACACTCAGGACAAACAAAGACATCAGACCAGACTGTATAATTAATTACTCCTAAATGCCCATCTGAATGCCTTGTCTCGTACATCCAACTACACTCTTTCTCAACTTCAAATAAAATTCGCTTTGTTTCTTGCTCAAACAATTCCTTATTAATTGGTGTATTGTAATTGTTTGCAATAAAAGTTGCCGCGGGAGATAGGTCGTTTAATACAGCTCGGCGTTCACCCAATTTTGAGAAAGGTAACCAAACAGTTTTCCCTTCTTCATTTGTCTCTTCTTTCAAAATTGTACCGTCTGGTTTTACTTGATACCCTAACCCCATAACCACATTGCGGTCACCACACAATTGTGCTGCCACACCTGTCATTCCAGTGCCACAAAACCCATCATAAACAATATCACCCGGATCGGTATAATGAAGAATATAGCGCATGATAGCCTTATGTGGCACCTTAGTGTGGTAACTATGTGCATTGTAAATTGGATCATTCTTACCCTCACTTACATCAGCAGCAAAAGGTTCACGGTGATAATGGTATCCTTCTGGTTTAGGTGGTTTTTGAGTTACCCAATCATTAATGATGTCCAGAATCCAAGGATTTGGGCATGCAGTGTAATATGGTGGATCAGAAAGTGCTAATATTGACCTATCTTCACCAATGGGAAACCCATCTATATTTTTTAGTTCCGGCAATTTTTTACGTAACTCCTCTGTAAAATAAGCGCGACGTGACTCATCATTCTCAAATGTCATACCCAAACAAGTCACAGGACCTGTTTGGCTGTCATTTTTCATCTCAAAAAGAGTCCCTTGCTGAACTTTATCACTCATATTTGTATTACTCCTTTTTTAACATAATGCGTAATCGACTGGATGATTCGGAACCTATCTGTTCCTTAACCAACCGCTCAAATCGAAGACGAAGTTCTTCAATTGTTAATGGGTTCCCGTCCCCTGCCATCTCTAATAAACGGGATAGTGGCAATTCAATTTTCTGGATTCCTTCCAGAACTTCTTTAATCGTCTGTACTAAGCGCACATCGACAGGAATTCCAAATGATTTAGTTTCCATGAATTGATTAATCATTTGTTTTTGCTCTTCATTAAGCAGTTGAATATTTTCTTTCAATTCTCTATCATTCAGATTGGTCAACAATGTATTTGTCCAAGATTCAAGTAACTCTTCAAGCTCGTTCTCAAGTTGTCTTAGGGTTACCTGTTGTGCATATTTCTCATCTTTCGGACGGTATTTACAATGTGGACAAACTGAAGAATGCTCCAACTCGCTCTTTTGTAATTTCCAGCATATTTTTAAGTCATCTGACTTAGCCTTCCATGTTTGCAATTGTTGTACTGGTAGAATGGGAATAGACGATATTCTCTGTAATGCATCAATTCGTCCATCACGTTTAAGTTGATTAAGCTTGTTTTCCTCCGTTGCACCTAAACGCGAGTGGGAGTGCTGAGCATAGTAGGTGGTGATATACTGCTCCTTCAGTTGATCAATAACCTTAAGCTCAGCAGTACAGTCTCTATCAGCCTTCAAGGCAAGATATAGATCCTCGAGCATCCCCTCCACTCTTGCATACCAATCATCTGTAATCGGAACATGATTCCTTGCACTTACAATATAATTGGCTTTTTTCGTGATCTGAGAAGCACGCTCACGCCATTGAATAAGTTGATTAACTACTGTAATAAATTCTTGCTGGCTCTGAATTTCCTCGATACCTTTTTTAAAGTTTTTTAATTTAGCGGGTGTATCAAACACTTGAAGACCTTGTAAGAATTGATTGAGATTTTGAAGTTTGCCTTGATACTCATTCAAATCCTCATCCGATAATAAGGGCAATTCCCATGTCGGAATTTTATCCTTGAGTTCATGTTGAAGCTTAACGACTTGCGTTAGCAGATCTTGTACTTTTGTCTGAAGTGTTTGAACACCATTAGTTTGAGAATCAAGTCGGAGCAAACCATGAGTGATGTGAAATAGATCAAACAACGCTCTTAATTCAGCCAAAGGTAGATCACTTGGCTTCTTAATGTGACTAAACTCTGCAATACCTTCCGCTTTCAGTCCAATCAATTGATTAAATTTCATGGAGTCATAAGTTTCACCATTGATCGTTATAACAATATCGCCAGTGTGAACAAGCGCAGCTAATATTACACTAAAGAGTTCAGGTTCTAATTGAAATTCTTTTGTTTTCTTGACTTCCCAATCTCCCTGGGATTGAAGAACTTCAAACAACTCAGAAGCATTTAGCACCTGTCCATTACCTTTGTTATTCAACAATTCCAATACCCATTTTGCATATCCCGATTTGTAGCCACTTACTTTTTCACCATCTAATAATAGAAGGCCATCTAATATGGTTCTTGCTGTTTTGGTTTTTGGATTAGAGATTTGAGTTAAGGTCTCTGGAATATAAGTTTTTAACATTGCCTCTCGTGCTATGCTAACGCTCACCAGACTAAACGTTGGATAGTCCACATATTTTTCCTCAAACCAAGTGGTTAAACAATCATCTGCTGCGGCGTCGATAATCTCACGCACCGTCGCCATTGCAGGAGCAGATAGACTCCAATCGGCCAATTTCTTTGTAACACCTTTATAAGTCATCTTATACGCGGATGGCATATTCTCAACAAGCCATTTCATTAACATCCGTAAAAATTCAGTTGCTTTATCATCATACAATTTTTTAGTAGCACTTGAAGCTGTTACGGACATCTCTCTAGCACCTGCGTATAGTCGCAGCGATTTATGGAATACCTCATCTTTTGTGTCCAACTTAAAGAATACTTCATCTGGTTTTGCTTCATCCTTAAATTTAGGCAGATCATACGGTTGCAACATATAAATGTAGAAATCTCGTTCCGGTTGGGCGGTAGATCGCTCATTCGGTGCCCCGAAGAACAAATACCCTGGTCTCGTAACCCTTCTGGCATGCCAGCTTAGTTCGTGTTGCCAAATTCTAAAGCCGGACACATAACTAAGTGAACCATCATCCGTGAGCTTTTCGAGCAATTCAAAATAATAACGGTCTAATTGATTGCCTACTAACATTTCTGCCTTTTCTTCTATTAATGAATCCACATCTGTGACTTTTTCAAGATCAAGATAATATTGTCCATTATCTCGATTAAACGAAATAAATTGATAGCTTACCGATTTCATAATTTCGTTCAAGACAGTATCTATGGTAGCATTCAAGAAATCAGAATCCAGGTCTGGGAAATCAATGTATAAGAACAGCTGATCCCTTAGCTCAGAAGATGTGACCCCAATTTTCACTTTGATATCATCTGTAGTTAACCTAAACACGGAGAGAGCACGTACTATACGCTTAGCCATCGGCTTATACGAAGCCTTCGCTTTAGGGAAAGAATTTTCAACACGATCCATGAGTACATCTGACTTTTCCAACACTTCTCGCACATCTCTATCAGTACGTAAAGTGCGATCTCCCTGGATATAGAGCCAATAGTTATCGAAAGAAACGACTCCAGGACTATTATCTGGAACATCAGTATCAAGTAACTTCTCTATTTCTTCACTGATTGTTGTTAAAGCCACACGCTTCTCAACAACTCGGACATTTTCGAAGGCCGACAGATAAGCAGGATGAATGGGAAATAATGCAGCATATTTCTCTATTTGTTCTCCAAGTTTATCGAATAAAGGGGCGAATTTCAGCAAATGTTCACGTATAAGTGCTTTTTGACGATCATCTTTCCGTAACAACCTCTGGGATACAACAAACTCAATGTCCTCACGAACTATGATTGCCTGCACAGTTCGTTCCTTGACTCGACGAAGTTCCGCCGCGACAAATTGGAATTTCGGATTATCGAATAGCATTTCCTGTACTCCCGTCATAAAACGGAAACGTGTAGTTTGGCATATTTCCCCCATCGCACGAAGAAAACCCAAATCAAGAATTAATTCTTGCTCTTTACGGGTACGTAAATAATCAAGAAGCTCATCAATAACAAGTAAGAAGCCATGATCTGGATATACCTCGTGGAAGGCAGCCATCATTCGTTTCATTTCGTCTTTATTGCTGATTAATGTGGAAATATTGGGCATTATATAGTCAACGCCGAGTTCTTGAAGATAATTCGTCATCTCTTGATACAAAACTTCGCTGAGCGGAACCTGAATCCCATCGAACTCCACACGTAACACCTTAAATTTTCCTTCAATTTCTCTAGCTGCCTTTTCAGCAATATATTCATTGTGTATAAAATTAGATGTTCCATCGAATTCAGCAATAGCAGCAATTACGCTCATTAAGTGGGATTTACCGGTACCGTAGTTACCAACAACCATGATCCCTTTGTGATCAATTGGTCTTTGAAATTGAAGTTGTTCGATGATCACCTCATCAATAACTTCTGCCATCCGGTCAGAAATGACATATGTATCGACAAGCTTCTGGGCTAATTGATCTTCAGCTGTGTCCTTCAATACGACGACAGACTTAATTGGTTCAAATTGAATTAAATCTTTATATTTCATTTGTAGATCCCTCCATGTTTAATAGGTAAATATACAATTACTATATTCATCATTTCGATAATATTCGGGGTGTTCAGGAGTTGCATAATTAAGCACTCCATGCTCCTCTTTACCTGGCCATAAGACCATTAATACAGTATTCCCACTCAGTGCTTCCAGTAACTTAACTGGATTTTGTTTTAGCTCAGGATCAAATAAATACTCAATATTGTGTAGAAAGACAACGTCATTTTTTTGATCGTTGATTGCCTTCCTTAGCCATTTTACCACCTCATACGGACGTTTGTCTGAAGAGATTAATCTTAATCGATCTGATAAATATAGGTTAATATTAATAATCGACATACCATCTCTCTTCAGATCATTTATTATACTTGACTGATTTGATTCTTCTGAAATTAGAAATAGTAATTTATATCTCTTATTCCGAATACTCGAAATTTCGGATTGTAAACGTTTAATTTTATTACTCAACGATGTGTCCCACCTTTGTCTACCTGTACAATTTCTGATTGATGTGCTCTCACCATTATAGCCTATCATTATGACAAGTAGCTGTCACCGAAAGTACGTTCTACCCCTCATTAAATAGATCAACATCGAGTTAACCTTGTTTTTCCTTATAGTCCAAGATTTATAGTCCTTATTTATTGATTATTAGTTATTCTTTATTTTTTTGTATAAATCCTGATTTAGACCTATTTGCATTTCTGTTTTCACAATCTTTTGATTTCAAGAACCTAATTTATACGTAAACTATCAAACATGAAATCTATATTATACCTTTGATAACCATAATAGATCTTTAGGCAAACTCTATTGCTTACCGTATCTTGTAGCTCAATCTAATTATCAAGAGGAGATGATCTTTTGCCAGCAAATGTCGAAAGCATTTTTTACGTAAGGGAAGCACCCTGGTACGGACTAGGCAATTTCGGCTGAAGCACTTCTGCCTCTATTAGATTGGCTATTTCAAAAGTATTACCGTTTAAGCTTGTTCTTAATAGGCTTGAATCCCGAATTTCAACAGCTTCTTTGGTAGAAGATCGTCAAGATTTTGGATATCACTATCAACAAGTTCAATTAGGTTAAAGCCGTATTTTGTGTAAACCTTTAGTTTTTCTTTTTTCCGTTCAACATATTTTCCATCGTTCTCCAAGCCCCAAAACTCAATATAAACCTTTCCAACAGGAAGATAAAAATCACAATAGACCTCTTCCTCCACAGGTAGTCTCCTTTCATATGCATGGACGATCTCCGACATGTATAGCCAATTATCAATTAACATTTCTGCACGAGAACGAACATAGTGCCCATCAGCTGCACGATGCTTGGCTTCAAATTTATCACGAAAATTGATCATTGAAGGTTGTTGTTTTTCTTCCTCTTTAGCTTCCTCTGCCGGTACTCCTTGAACGGACTGAAAGGTTTCGAGTAGTCTTTTATTTGTAAGTATGCTTGATTCCCAGGATACGTAAGGGATGCCGGTTTGCTCAAATTCAAATTGTTTGCCACCCAAGCTTTCTCCCAGCTTCGTCACAATCCAACCTTTAACGCTTTTTTGAACCATACCAAGCTCAGAAAGAATGGGATTAACTCTGAATTTGGAAATATTAAAATGCTTACCAAGTGCAACTGCACTTATTAGCTTTTCGGCCCCTCCTTGCTCAGACAGAAATTTTTTTATATTGTCATCCCATGCTATATAGGTTCCGTGTTGAGGATGGCTCTTCGTTGTTCCACCCAATTCAGTTCCTTTATTAGTTAACACCCAAGCCTCATCTTCTCTTTGAATACATCCAGCATCCGTTAAAGTTTGGAAAAGTTGCTTCGGCTGTATTCCTAATTCTCTCGCTAAAGCAGTCGTTGATATTTGCTTTTGGCTCATATGACCCTCCATGTTTTATCTACATCTCAGCCTTCTTCTCAAAATAACCATGCAGCCGATACTCGCAAATCTCTCTCGTCCATACATGCACAAGCTCGGCATGTTCCGACTGAATCTCTAACTGAGGCTTAAACTCCCCATTGTCGAACGTAATCTGCCCCTTCGAGCTCCCGCTCCACATACTCATGGGCATATCCGTAATTAACGCTGTCACCTTCTGCTCGTCATACTCTTTTAATCGAAGCGTCTTCTTATCCGAAAAATCGATCCTTCTCCGATATTCCTTCTCTGTCAAGAAGCGATGGAAGAAAGGAGCTGCTTCTTGCGGAGTAATAGGAGCATGCCATCTAGAAGTTCCTCTTTCGAGCATTGCTAGCAAAAGAACCATTTTATAGCTCTTGGCCATCAGCGTGCTTTCCACTTCTTTGAACCACCGCTCATATTGCAGATAAGCCGCTTCCTCACACTCGTTCAGCTCCTTACACCAATACAGAAACCCGACATATGAGCCGAATTCCTGACGATCTCCTTGCTGCTCATTTTTCCTAGCAAATAGAGCTCCAAATAATGAGGTCGGCGGCCGAGCTCTTCTTTTACCTCTAAATAAACGCTGCGCAGCTTATCCTTACGCGGTTGCTTCTTGCGGGCAAGCTCCTCGAGCATATCAATAACGCTCATGTCCAGCTCGATTATGCAGCCGGCCGGCGGGATTGGCGTTACGCTTTCTCTTTTTCCAGCGGCTTCATCTCTTGCTCCCGTGTCAAATAGACTCAGCTTTATATCCGCATTTCGGTAGTTGCCAATCAGATCGATAAGCGTGCAAGCCTGTTTCCCAGCATGAAGCCGGAGCCCCCTCCCCACCTGCTGCGTAAAGACCGTAAGAGATTGAGTCGGCCTTACAAACAGCAGCGTATCGACAGCTGGAATATCGACGCCTTCATTGAATAGATCTACTGTGAAAATAATCTGAAGCTCTTCACTTTCCAACCTTCTAATCGCTTCCTGTCTCGTCATCGAACGAGTATCCGAGTGCAAGCTCAGGCTTGCTACGCCCTGCTTTGAAAAATAGTCAGACAGGAAATTTGCCTGTATAATCGATGAGCAAAATCCAATTGTTCGCGTCTGCTTATGGCGATTCCAAGCTTCATAAATGTTGAAGGCTACCTCTTCACGCAACTGAACCGCGAGAAGTTCGTCTTCATCATATTTCGTCCCTAGCCAGGTAAGCTGGGTATAATCCGTTTCGTCATATACGCCGTAGTAATGAAATGGAGAAAGCCAACCCTTTTGGATCGCCTCGATAAAATGCAGCTGATACGCTACGTTCCCATCGCAAATTGCAAAAACATCTTTCCCGTCCATACGATCTGGCGTAGCCGTTATGCCTAGCAGAAATTTAGGATGAAAATAAGACAATACCGTCTGGTACGATTTTGCTGCGGCATGGTGAAATTCATCGATTACGATAAGATCAAAGGCCTCTGGATCAAATCGTTCACGGTGCATTTTCGTGCTCAAGGTGTAAATGGACGCGAACACGAAATCCGTTCCGGTTTCTTTGTCAGAGCCATTATATAGTCCAGCCGTTTTGTCCGGCATAATGTGAAAGAAGGAGCGCATCGCTTGATTCAGAATTTCTTCCCTATGAGCAACAAACAGAACACGCTGAAACCTTTCTTTGGCGAAAAAGCCGGCCAGGTACGTCTTTCCGAGCCCTGTCGCCATAACGACCATCGCCTTGTCATAGCCTTCCGCATACGTGATATCGAGCGCTTCAAGCGCTCCTTGCTGGGCCTTTCTTAAGGCCGACTTCTCATTAGGTGAAGCATCCTCCTGCTTGTACTCCTTCTGAGGGAGCATAAGCTCCGATTCCTCCATCTCGGTAATTGACTGGACAAGTTCTGGATATTTCTGATGATAGGCTTTGTAGGCCGTTTCGTAATAAGCAATGGTCGTTTCATTTAGCGGCTGGGTAAATTCATGATAAAAATTCCTCATGAAATTCACCAGCGCATGCTGGAACGTAAAAGGCTCAGCCTGAGCGTTTACGGCCAGATTCCATTCCACACCCATCCGAAAAGCAGACAAAGACAGATTGGACGAGCCCACTATGAACAGCCCTTGTCCGTCGCTGTAATCGAATAAGTAGGCTTTTGGATGAAAGGATGTGCCCCGGCTGCGCCATAATCTCGCTTCAATGTTTGGATGAATGTTAAGTAAAGCGCGCAGCGCCTCCGGCTGAGATACGAATAGATAATCGCCAGCAAGCAGCTTGACCTCTGCTCCTCTATTCAAGGCTTCCTTCAGGTGCGGAGCAAGCAGTATGACCCCGGATTCCATGACGAAAGACGTTAATATGTATATCCCCGAGGCCTTCTTAATGCTGGGGATTAGTTCATCTGCAAGGTTTTCTGTAATAAGCTTAATATCAGGCATCTTCCACCTCGATCAGATAGATCCCGTCTTTAAAGCCTCCCCGCTTGTCCGCTTTCTCTGCGCGTATTCGCTCCAGCTCTTGGACGGACGCCCCGTGCGCATCAGCAAGAGCATGAATAACCTCCAGCATATCGGCTAGCTCTTCGATGGCTTCGCTACTCGATTCAGCAGCCAGAAATTCGCTTGTTTCCTCCTGCAGCTTAGTCCGCAGCTCCGTTAAATATTCGTCAGTTTCGAGGATTCTAGTTGTCAAAGTCAAACCTTGCTTCGTTATAATTTCCGGTATCCGATCGCGGACAAGTTTGTTGTATATAGGCATATTTTTCTCCTCCTATTGAGTGTTCTCACTCTTCATCGTTCGAGAGAGTCTTTCCATTACGTAATTTTGAAGCGATTGGTCCCTACAGAAAATGTAGCAGCCTTTCATTCCTCGGGACATTAGTATTTTATAAATGTTTTTAACAAGGGCATTGAGCTTGTCAGGGCTATTCTTAAGCCCCTTTTTCCCGGTTTTATCCTTATAGTCATTATAATTTGAATACAATTCTCCTCTTTCGGCATTGTACTTTAGATCGTCTCCAACAATAATGCCGACATAGTCGAATTCAAGTCCTTGTGTTGTATGAACACAGCCTACCTGATCAATTCCATCGGGATGAATGGCCCATGATTCACGGATTGCATAACCGTTCCAAGGCATTTTAAATTGATGCTCATCTAAGATAACATCCTCGATCTGTCCATTTGAATTTCCTTGCTTAGGTGCAGTCCAATCCCATGCATATCCCGCCAATATCCGTGCTTTATGGCCTTTACTTTGCTTATCCTTAATGAGCTCATACAACCGATGTGGTGAATCAACCACACGAAAATCAAATGAGTCCTTATCCCATCCGTTATAATTACCGGTTTCCTGAATTCCCAATAAATCATCAACCCAGTTTAAATACCCTTCTGCACCTGCACATCTGAATTGTGCATGCAATGTATACTCATGAATTTCACAATTTTGATTGTTAGCTATTCGTTTAATTTCTGCAATTGTACCTATATCATCTGGACGAATTCTTTGATGATCATCAATAAAGAACACACTGGTCCTTGCGCTTTTTACGATATCCTCAACTTGATTAATACCCATATACATATAACTGCCTTTTCCTTTAAGCCGGTGTGCTTCATCTACAATAAGTACGTCAAATTGATTCTCTTCCGTTTCCACAAAACTTCCTGAACCCATAAACAAACTTTTAGTTCGCATCTTTGACCTTGAACTTTGCTTCGTAAGCATCTCAATCATAACGTTACGAAATGATGAGTTAGGTGCTACAAATTTGGTATTCAAGCTATTACGCAATAGCCCTCCAAGTGCATTCATAGATATAACGGACTTCCCTGTACCAGGACCACCTTTTATAATAATAGTTCGCTTCTTGTCCTGTTTCTTTGCCAGCGATACGATTGTTTCATAGGCAATCTTTTGCTCATCAAGCAATACAAATTCGGAGTTACCTTCAAACAGAGCATTAATATGATCAACTAGAGATTTAGATGGTGTAATTTTTCCATTCTCTATGTCATAAAGGAGCTGCAGCCCTTTGCCTTTACCCACATATTTATAGATAAATTCTTGTAGTTTTCTTGTCTCATGCTGTAAGAATAACGGTGCTTCCATTATCGTCTTCTCGTACTGCTCTGCTTTAAGCGGCTCCGGTGTTTTCTCGCGGTAATTATGAAGGAATGCCACAGAATGTGCAGTGACATCTGTATCATATACAGCCGAATTCATATCAACAATAAACTGTCTATAAGACCATGCTTGATAGGATGGATGAGTTGTTTCTCTAATTGCACCGTTTATAGAGGTTTTGACAATATCCTCTTTATCGGTGGTCCATGCTTCTTCCCACTGCTTTAGCTCTACAATAATAAAATTTCTATTATGCTGCTCGTCTTGTCCAGCGATGATGAAGTCTATTCGTTTACTTGTAGCTGGAATATTATATTCAATCATAACCCCACAGTCGTCAGCAACCTTCGAATTACGAATAATACGCTCCATAAACTGCATAGAATTATTCCATGAACGCCATTCCGATACGGACGGACGCTTCCCTAGTTTCTCTTTAAACGCTGATTCAATATTAATTGCTATTTTATTATCATCGACTGCCTCTTTAAATTCAGCAACAGAACTGCTATATACGATCACTAGGGCACCTTCTTGTAAATAATTTTTTGAATTGTTTTGGTATAATTCGACAAATTAGGTGAAGAGTCCTGCTTAAATGGGCTTTTTTGAGGAGGAATGATGGTGAAGACCTATACAATTGGATTAATAAAAAACTAAAAATCGTTAGACGCATCCGTGTTAGGGAATGGTTGTTTGCATACAAAGAAAAAACTCAGCCCGTAATAGAGCTGAGTTTACATTTTACAACAGGAAACCTTTTGGCAGTTGCTGCGTCTTATACATATTACATTTTATGGGGGAGATCAAAATGAAAATAACTTGTTTCTACGGTTCTTATCCAGATATGGGCTACATTTATTTAAAGCCTTCAGAATTTTCCACAAAAAATTTAGAATCAGAAAACGAGCTTGCACAGCATATAAATATTCATCAAATTAGCATTCCTTATCTCACAGACCCAAATATTGCATCATCTCTTGATAAAATGTCGGTTGCTGCGCATACATTCGAAGCTGATTATGAGAATGGATATGATACAGAGTATGGCAATGATATGGATGATGACGGTTATATTACTGGAATTGAATTAAATCTCCAACTTGACCGATTTGTTGATCTTATGAAAAATCAAGCTTTCAAGGTTATTCGAACAGAGTGGCGAAGTACGGAGTTTCATTTGATCACATTAGACCATTGGGAGAATGTGTTTCAATCGAATAATGTCATTTATAAATTGAATAATCAAGAAGACGCCTTCGTTATTGTTCAACTTGAAGAGCCCGAGAAGCTTGGTTACCACTACACCGATAAGGAAGATAGAAAGCCTATTGCTTTGTTCAAAGCTTTAATTTCCTCTAGAAATGATATTTATCCCATTGATTATTTGCTGAAGCCGGAGTTTGTCATTATAAAAGATATCGGTCCGTTCCATTCTTAATTTGTTGGTTGAAACCTAATTACGTTGAGTTAAAGCGTAAACCCAATTATCGGGCGGTGATCATGATAGAACTGAACGGACGGAAATTGGGGGTAAAAGCTTCTCAAAAAATAGTCGCTTCCCTCAAAAGCCCTCGAAAAGGCTCTAAAGAATTGAAGAAGTACATTAAAGATGCCTTTGAAGTAAGCAAACAGGTGAAAAGAAAGTAAAAGAAGCCCCTTATATTTTTAATATAAGGCGCTTCTTTTTATTTATCTTTGGATAGCGGAGACATCGGATGAAGCGGCGTGCCGGTACGCAGGTAAATCTGATGTCCGTTCATCTAGTTTCTAATGCACTCCATCCAGGCCGCACTGCGATTATCCGCCCAAGTGATGCATTTGGAGAGCGGATTTACCAGCCACCATGCATCCTATCCTTTCTGCCTCCGCAATGATATTAAACAAATAAGTCCAACGTAAGGATAAACGCAAGCGCTGCAACGGAAATAATCGTCTCTAAGGCAGTCCATGTCATAAGCGTTTCCTTGACCGTCATGCCGAAGTATTCCTTAATAAGCCAAAACCCGGAGTCATTGACATGGGATAAAATGAGTGAACCAGCGCCGGTAGCTAGAACAAGCAGCTCGACATTTACACCCGGAACAATGGCCGCGATTGGAGCGACAATACCTGCTGCCGTCATCATCGAGACGGTGGCCGAGCCTGTAGCGACACGGATCATGGCCGCGATTCCCCAGCCGAGAAGAATCGGCGATAGGTTCGAGGCAGTGGCAATCTCCGCGATATAATCACCGATGCCCGAATCGAGCAGCACCCGGTTAAATGCGCCGCCGGCACCGATAACGAGCAGGATCGTAGCCGTAGGCGCCAAGCAATCATTCGTAAATTTGAGAATACGGTCACGGCTCATGCCGCGGAAGAAGCCAAGACTGAAGAAGGAATAGATAGTAGCGATAAGCAGCGCGACGATCGGGTCGCCGACAAATTTGCATGCCTGAAACAGGATTGTGCCTTTCTCCAGAGCCAAATCCGCGATCGAGGCGATGAGCATGAGAAATACAGGAACCAGAATCGTGAATAACGTATTGAAGAAACCAGGCAGCTTATTCGTATCACCGTTCTCCGTAAGCTGATCACCCATTTCCTTAGGGACGGACTTATGGATCCGGTTGCCGATCCAATTCCCATACAACGGACCTGCGAGAATAGCAGTCGGAAGCCCGACAATTAGGGCATACAAAATGGTTCTTCCAACATCGGCGTCGAAAATACCCACCGCTGCCATCGCAGCCGGATGAGGAGGAACAAGTCCATGCACAACCGATAAGCCCGCGACTAGCGGCACACCGATTTTGACAAGCGATACGCCGGTTTGTCTGGCAATCGTAAATACAAGCGGAATGAGCAGAACGAAGCCGACTTGGAAAAACACCGGAATGCCGACGAGAAATGCGACGAACATCATGGCCCAATGGACATTTTTTTCGCCGAAGAGACGGATTAGCGTCCGGGCGATGCGTTCAGCGCCTCCGGATTCCGCCATCATTTTACCCAGCATGGTGCCAAGTGCAAGCACGACGGCTAGGAAACCGAGCGTATTGCCCATACCCGTTTTGATTGAATCAATGATACCCGTATGATCTTCGGTAGTGAACAAAGGCATACCGGCGGCAAGCCCGGTACCGATCGCCGTGACGATGAGGGCGACAAAAGGATTCAGCTTAACAACCGTGATAAGAAGCAGCAGCACCGTAATGGCTGCTAGAACGATAAATAATAACACAAGTAAACCTCCCAATATAGTATGATTTATTTACAGGTACAGGCCATTACAGCCGCATACCGCCAATACAAAATGGTCTTAAGAGAATCGGTCTCTGTATTCCTGAGGGGTCATGCCGAATTTCTTTTTGAAAGCATAGTTAAAGGAATGCGGCCGCTGATAGCCAAGGCTTGCAGCGATTTCAAAAATTTTGTCTGTGCTATGCTTCAAAAGATACTCCGCCTGGTCCATGCGCACACGCTGGACATATTCGCTTAAATTTTCTCCGGTTTCCAGCTTATACACCTTCGAAACATATACCGGATGAAGATACACATGACCGGCGATCGATTGCAATGAAACATCCTGCTGAACGTTTTGTTCAATAAAAGCATGGATTTCCTGGATCAGGCTCGTCCTTGAATCCTTCGTCTCGCGGTCCATGTCCTCGCGGATCCTGTGCAGCGTCCTGAGCGACCATTCGCGAAGCTGATTCACGGAACGAAACGGAAGACCCTCGGTCATTTTTCCGTACTCAGCCCCGAGCAATTCCGATAAATGCCTCCCGTTTTTATGCGCTATATACGAATAGGCGGAAGCGATCGTGAAGTAAATCTCAAGGAGATGCTCCTGCGAACCGGGCTCCATATCCTCCATGTCGTCAAAGATCATCCGAAGCTTCTCGTCGATGTCTCTCCACCTGGCTGCCTCGAGCAAATGAATCAATAAAGGCGGTTCGTAGAGGCTTTTCAGAGACCCGATCCCCTCTTCCGAACGATCGTCTTCCAGCCGCATAAACAGCCCCTGCTCACTTCCGATCCGTTTGCGGAATGCTCCAATCGAACGGCTGTACAGCGTTGCCAAATCATAAGGGAAACGCCCGTCATGACAGACCATGACGGAGATTTTACCCTTTAGATACGTGCCCACCGCCGTTTGCAGGGCAGCCGCAGTACGCTCGAACCAAACCGTGTCGTTATCCTCGGCTGCCTTTCGTTTCGCCGTCATCGCAAAAACGAGATAATCATGAGCATCCTTGGCATACCAAATCACATAACGCCCGCCGAACAGTTCTTCGACCATATTACCGATTGCATATTCCTTCCAGGATAGATCTTGATGATCAGACTGGAGAAACAGTTCGTCCAAACGTACTACCATCAGCGAAAAAGATTGCCATTCGTGATCGGAAAGCTCCAGCATCTTCATTTTGTCATGTAGGGCTGCTGTCTCCAATCTTCGGCCCTGAAGCAGCTCAAGGAGCAAATTCGTCCTCAGCAAAGGGAGATTTTCTTTAAAGGTATAAGTCAGCCTCTGATTAGAGATGACTTCCTCCCATTCCAATTCCAGCTTTGCAAGTACCCGCTCGACTGTGGCCAGCAAATCCTCTTCCTTTACCGGTTTCAACAAGTAATCCTCGGTCTGGTACAGAATCGCCTCTTTGGCGTAATTGAAATCCGAGTACCCGGACAATAATATACATTTTGTTTTGGGCCAGAGCCGGCGAATCTCCGCGATTAATTGCAAGCCCGACATGCCTGGCATTTTAATATCGGTGATAACGATATCGATGGAAAATTGCCTGAGGAACGTGAGGGCCTCAAGTCCGGAATAGGCCTTAAAAACCTGCTCTACGCCAATAGCCTTCCAGTCGATTGTGGTGGAGAACCGGTCAACGACATGAGCCTCGTCATCCACGATCAATAGTTGAGTCATGGTCTCCCTCCTCTAGCCTGGTATTCGCAAAGCTGCTCGTCCGGTTCCATGTCAGAACGGCTGACAGCCCTCCGCCTGGCGCATGTCTGAATGATAATCCCGAGCCTTCGCCAAATTGATATTGTAAACGCCGGTGTACGTTCCACGTCCCGCATCCGAGTTCATCGGTCATCGGTTCATTAAGTTGAATCATCAGCTGGCGCAGCCTGGACTCAGACAGCCCCGCTCCATTATCGGCTATAGTAATCCGGTTCCACCTGTCATTCTGCTCGCCTGTTATCGTAATAATGCCGCCCTCCACCTGATGCTCGATACCGTGAACGATGGCATTCTCCACCAATGGCTGAAGAAGGAGGCGCGGTACAGGCTCATCCATCATTTCTTCCGGGACGGTTATGGTGAATGCCAGACGCTGCATCCTCAAATGATGGATATTCAGGTAGTGACGCACCAAATCGAGCTCATCCCGAAGGGTAACCTGCTGATTCTCCACCCTTGAAGTGTACCGGTAATACTCAGCCAAGTTTTCGGCCATTGCGATTACCGCATCGCGATCCTCCAGCATGGCGGAATTGATAACAAAGAACAGTGAATTATACAGAAAATGCGGGTTTATCTGAGACTGCAGCTGCTTGAGCGTTGCCTCGCGGGACCGCAGCTTCTCCGTATAAACATCCTCGATCAAGACCTGAATGCGGCCAGCCATTTCATTGTAAGGCCTGATTAAATCATCAAATTCGTTCTTTGCTTCATATTCAATGCGCGAGGATAAATCCCCCCGGCTCATCCGCTTCACGCCTCTGATCATTTTTTGAATCGGAATCTGGACGTTACGGTAAAGCAGAAACGAAGCCATTACACCGATCATAAGCAGAAAGGCGATTGAACCGTAGAACCAATTGCGTGCCGTTGTAATGGGAGACAGGATCCTTTGGACCGGAACATAATCCACCAAATACCAGCCCAGTTGGCGTGATTTGACATAGCTCACCAAATACGATTGATTGTTGATTGCAGTCGTTTCCTGACCTGCATCCGTCAAGGACCCGTTCAACACATTCCGGATAATCTGTTCTTCGATCAGCAAGTCAGGCGTGCTATTCCGAATAGGCCGGTAATCCGGATGATACAGGAACGGATCACTGAGCTTGTCCTTCCGGTAAATATCCAGCAGGTCAGTAATGGTCTCCACCGGGAAACGGACCTGAAATACCGCATCAGCTTGTCCTACGGTTGCCGCATTGGCGGGTTCGCTAGTCTCCCGGATAAAGGTGCCGACCGTTGAGCCTCGGGAATAATCCTCACCGTAGAGCCAGGTCTTCCGGATGGGACCGTCCCAATCCCACGCCCCGATACCGTTAACATAAATATTAGAGGACAGCACCTTCTTGCCTTCCGGCATTGCGATCGTCAAATCATTGGTCCAGCTGCTGGATACGCTTTGAAGGCTCAACTTCTCCGTTATGCGGGATTGTGCCTTTAACAGATTGCCGGCCGCCTCGCCGGTTCCTCCGATAAAATCCCGGATGTGCGGGTCGTAGCTTAAGATAACCGGAAATAGGGATAAATTTTCAATATTCGAATCCATCCGGTTCAAGAAAAACGATAATTCATTCAAATTGGAAGAGCGGAGCTGCTCCTCCACTACACTGCCCGCAATCCGGTTGGAGTAGCTGTACAAGAACAGAACGGGAATAAGCAGCAGAATGATCGTAATGATGATCTTGCCGAATATCGATATCCTGTAACGTATGACGATCACCTTCTCATTCCGCTTCTTTATCCAATATCGCCTGCAGCGCGGCATTTGCTTTGTCCGCCGCCTGTTGAAGATCGGGATCACCCGTTATCACCCGTTGAACGATTTCTCCGACTGTTTCCCGGGCCTCCGCCACGTTGACGACGGTAGGACGGTCATGGTCGACACCGCCTGCGCCTTCTTGTTTGATAACCTCGACCATCTCTTTCGGGAACCCTTCCGTACCCCCTGGCATGTTCCAAACGGAATAACGGGCACCGGGATTTCCTTTGCGCTGCGTTTCAAGTACGATTTCCTTACTAGTCGCCCACCGGATAAAAGCCCACGCTGCTTCCTTGTCGACGGCTCTAGGATTCATGGCCAGTCCCCAGGATGTGATATTGTAGAACCTCGTGCCGCTTCTACCGGCAGGGAAGGAAGCAAATCCGATATGCTCGGAGATATTGGAACGCGCCGGATCGATTGCGCTTTTATAGATTGAATTTGCATCCGTATAAAAGGCGGCTTTGCCTTCGGCAAAAAATGCGCTCGCTTGCGGCCAGGACATGTTGATTACGCCCGGAGGCCCGTAATCTCTTAGAAGGCCTCCATATATGCTGAAAGCTCTCATCGCTTCCGGTGTATTAATGGTCGCTTTCTGTCCGTTCGTGAAATCGCCGCCCTCGGAATACAGAAAAGACGAAACCTGAGTGACCAATGGGGAACGCTGGCCCCTTGCGATAAAACCGTAAACGCCGTTGTCCGGATCATGCAGCTTCCGTACAGCGGATATAAGCTCCTCGATCGTATCCGGCACCGGGATTCCAGCCTTCTTCAAAAGATCTTTCCGGTAGTATAAGATTTCCTGCTCCATAATGACCGGAATACCGGCAAGCTTTCCATCCACGGTTGCGGAGCGAATGGCTTCGCCTGAAAAATCGGCGTACGCGTACTCAGCGTCCTCTCTAGCATAGTCATCGAGCGGCTCGAGCCAACCGTTTTTATAAAAAAGCTTCCCTTCCTGCAAGGGGCGGTACATAAATACATCGGGCGTTGCGGATCCCGTTGTCAGCTGCAGCGTAAGCTTCTGGGTCAGCTGGTCCTCGAAAAATCCTTGAATGATCACGTTCATGCCCGTTGCGGCTTCAAATTCGGGAAGGAGCGGCCTGATCGCATCCGCCCAAGGATGATTGGCCGTTACCAGCGTAATGGTTTTACCTAGAAATGGCTGCGCTAACTCCCCATTTTTATCTCCGGAATAGGAAATGCCTGTACACCCCGTCGCCAAGACGGAAACCAATAGAGTCCAGATTCCCGTAAGCATACACAGTTTGCGAAATCGCTTCATAGATGTCCTCCTTGCCCGCGTCGCAAAACGATAATAATAAGATTACCCGAACCCTTGTCGTTCTGCCATAACTAATACTTAACATCAATAACCATTCGTAAAGCAACTAAAAGAAGGTTGTCCCTTCAGCGGAATAATATGCCAATGGGACAACCTTATTTAATTCAAAGGACGTTTTAGCCCTTCACGGCGCCGGCCGCCAAACCGCTGACGACATAACGCTGTGCAAGCAGCGCGATTATGAGTACGGGAAGGGTGATGATACACGCAGCAGCCATTAGCCCGCCCCAGTTGATTTCCGAATATGACATGAAGTTGAACACCGCCACCGGAAGCGGCTTCGTTTGATCACCGGCAAGAATGATGGAAAACATAAAGTTATTCCATGAGAAAATGAACGAAAGCAGGGACGACGTAATGATACCGGGGCCGGAAATCGGTAAAATGATTCGCATAAAAACTTGATGACGCGTACAACCGTCAATCAGACCCGATTCCTCGATTTCGGTAGGAAGCGCTTCGAAGAAGGAAATCATGATCCAAATAATGAATGGCAGTCCAACGAGCATATGACTGAGAATCAAAGACGGGAATGTGTCTATCAGCTCAAGCTTTGAAAATAGAATAAACCAGGGAATCAAGAAGGTGATCCCCGGAATTATCCGGGCTACGAGAATGACAAGCCCCAGCTTTTGAAGGTTATGTCTGGCGATTGCGTAAGCAGCCGGCAGCCCCAGCAGCAGGGCGAACAGCGTCGATCCTAGCGCGACCACGAAACTATTGAAGATGTATTTCAGAAAATCATATTCCTTGAATACATCCGTATAATTGTCCATCGTCGGCTTAAATATAAACAACTGATCCGTCGACATGATTTGCCCCTGCGTTTTGAAGGAAGCCAGAAGCATCCAGAAGAAAGGAAAAGCGAATAAAAGCAGCACCATAATGGTTAAACCGCCGAATATCAGATTTGCTGCCTTCTTATGCTTATTCATAGCGCCCCTCCATTCTTTTGCGCATCCAGATCATTACGATCGTCAGGCCCATGACCAACGCGAAGAAGAGGACAAGTAGCGAGGAAGCCATACCCAGCTTAAAATATTGAAAACCTAATACATAACCGTAAATGTTCAACGTCTCGGTAGCTAGATTAGGACCGCCCTGCGTTGTCGCATAAATAATATCAAATGTTTTTAACACATCGATCAAGCGCAGCATCGCAGCAACCATGATCGTTGGCTTTAATAGCGGAAGCGTAATCGAAATGAACTTTCTCCATCTGCCGGCCCCGTCGACGTCAGCCGCTTCATAGGGGTCGGTCGGAATTGTAGCCAGCCCCGCCATGACAATAAGAGCGATCATCGGCGTCCACTGCCAGACATCAACGATAATTAGCGATGAAATGGCCTGATCGGGGGAAGCGAGCCACAGCTGCGGCTTCAGTCCGACCGCTTTCAATAGCATGTTGGCCGCGCCGATTGTCGGCTCATAAATCAACTGCCACACGAGCCCCATCGCAACCGGAGTTGACACCATTGGCAGAAGGAAGATGGTTTTCATCACATTTTTGCCCCGAAAATCCCGGGTAAGCAGTAAGGCAATGGCAACCCCTAACACGACTTCAACAGCAAGCGCCGCAACCGTAAAAAACATCGTGGAGCGTACCGCTCCCCAGAACCGGGTATCCTTCAAAAGCGTCATGTAGTTGTCGAGCCCCACCCACTTTGGAGGCGTAATAGCTGACATACTCCACTCAAAGAAACTGATCCGTACGGTATACAGGATCGGGAATACCATCATGACGAGCACGAATATCACTGCAGGCATCGTATAGATCCATTTCAAATTTCGGTCAAACCAGTTGTACTGCATATGGAACTCCCCTTTTCCCCCAGTTCAAAATCATTCATCAAAAGGGTCACGGAATGACCCTTTTGATGGTAAGGCCGTCCTCGCCTTTATTTTGTTTTTTCGTTATCGATGATCACTTGCAAGGCTTCATTCGCTTTATCGGCAACCGGTTGAATGTTCTTCTCTCCAGTCATGATCTGCTGAACGATCTCGCCTACCGCATCGCGTGCTTCACCGACGCTAATGACGGTCGGACGGTCATGGTCGACACCGCCCTTCACGCTTTCTTTGATGACATCTACCAGCTCGGCCGGAAATCCGGTTGTACCCTCAGGGTTATCCCATACCGAAGAACGGGCTCCGGGATTGCCTGCTTGCTGGGTTTTCAAGACCATCTCCTTGCCAGTCGCCCACTCTATGAAGGCCCATGCCGCTTCCTTGTTGACTGCATTTGCATTCATAGCCAGTCCCCATGAGGTAATGTTATACGGTTTGGAGCCGGCCGAACCGGCCGGGAAAGGTGCAAAGCCTATTTTATCGGCAATTTGCGACTTTGATGGGTCCGTTGCGTTCTTATAAATCGAGTTCGCGTCCGTGTAGAAAGCTACCTTGCCTTGCGCGAAAATGCCGATCGCTTGCGGCCATGACATGTTAAGTACGCCTGGAGGGCCGTAATCCTTTAATAAGGTACCGTAGGTTGTAAAAGCTTTAATCGCTTCCGGCGTATTGATCGCCGCCTTGTCTCCATTCGTGAAATCTCCGCCTTCGGAAAATAAGAATGAGGAGACTTGCGTGACAAGCGGCGAGCGCTGTCCTCTGGCTACGAAACCGTACATTTCTTTAGCGGGGTCATGAAGCTGTTTAACCGCCGCAACCAATTCATCAATCGTTTTCGGTACTGCTATCCCTGCCGCTTCCAGCAGATCCTTGCGGTAGTATAAGATTTCCTGCTCTGTAATGATTGGAATGCCGGCCACCTTTCCGTCAACGGTCGCCGATCCGACAGCAGATTTGGACAAGTCGGCGAAATCGTATTCGGGATCTTTATTCACGTATTCATCCAAAGGATGTACCCAGCCGTTTTTGAAAAACAGCTTGCCCTCCTGGAGCGGACGATACATGAACACGTCAGGCGTATTGGAGCCCGTGGTGAACTGGACTGTAAGCTTCTGTGTCAACTGGTCTTCAAAATAACTTTCCACTTTTACTTTCATCCCCGTCTCAGCCTCAAACTCGGGAATGAACGGTTTAATCGCATCTCCCCAAGGGTGGTTCGCGGTTACTAACGTGATGCTCTTGCCTTCAAACGGTTTTGCGGCCGGCGCGGCGTTATTCACTTTATCTGTCTGCGTGTTCTCTTTGCCCGCTGCCGTATTGCTTGTTTGCCCGCCGCCGTTCGAGCATGCTGCCAGCATCGTTGCAGCAAGCACGATACTTAATCCCTGGCCCAGCCAGCGTTTTCTGAACATTTTCATACTTAACCCTCCCGAATAAACTTTTTTGTATGCGCTTTCAATACAAATATACAGATTCAGGATGACGGATTATATAACGAAGACTAAACATCGATAACTATACGTTAAGGTATTTATTCGCCGGCAGTCTGCCGCTTAAAAGGTGTTCCAAACATTGCATAATTTCAGATGGCAGGGAACCGTCCCGCCGCTTTAACATGAATTGTCGGACTAATTCTCAGTCTCCCTTACATAAACTAAATTAGGATTTAGATGCAAAGGGGTGAAGTCATGGCATTGAAAATATGGGTTGCTCGCAACAACGATACACTCCGAATCATTGCTGATCAACAGCGTATACCGATAGAAAATCTCCTAACACATAATCCATTCATCGAACATCCCGATCAGTACATTGCTGGAAAACTGGTATATCTTCCTGTCTTCACCGAATCGGACACGAGGCCAGTAGCGATTCCTCCGATTTGTCACACACCATCAGAATATATCGAAAATTGGATTCCTCTGACTCCATTGGAAGCTATGGCGGATAACGAATACGATGTTTTAATTGTAGGAACAGGTGCCGGAGGAGGAACCATGCTCTGGAGACTGTGTGAACAGTGGCGGAACAACGGTAAGCGGATTGGCATTATTGAAAGAGGAAACATTGTAATGCCAACGCATGGCCGCAACCTTCCAATGATGAATCG
>NZ_QPJD01000001.1:0-449148 GCF_003337375.1 Paenibacillus prosopidis | reverse complement strand
TGAACAGTGGCGGAACAACGGTAAGCGGATTGGCATTATTGAAAGAGGAAACATTGTAATGCCAACGCATGGCCGCAACCTTCCAATGATGAATCGTACACGTCTTGCACAATATTACCAATACATATCAAAACCTTTGCAAGGCTCCCTTCCGGAGTTTATAGGGGCAAGAGAAGTTATTTGCCTTGGGGGAAGGACCGTATTCTGGGATTTAGTTGCTTCACGCTTGGTTTTGTCCCTGCTTCCGGATTGGCCAGTCCCGATTCGTGATATGGAAACCTATTATGATATTGCCGAACGGGTCATGAATGTCACCGACGAATATGCTAAAGGGTCTACGTTAACGGAGAAATTGCTGGATCGTCTGCAGCTAGGCGGTTTTCCCGAATCGAGATATATGCCGATAGCCGCTGATCTTCATCCGACCAAGTTCGGGGAAGTTCACGCGGATGTTTTTTTCAGTTCGTTTTCTCTCCTTGCTAAAGCTTCATTTCTCAGACCTTTCGATATGGCTATAAACGCCCGTGCGGTTCAAATGCTGGTCGATCAGGGGAAAGCAACCGGCGTTAAGGTCATGTCTCCGGATATGAGTTCTTATATTCTCAAAGCAAAAACGATCGTATTGTCAACGAGTACGTATGAAACTCCGCGTTTGTTGCTTCATTCGGGCATCCAGGGAGGGGCGGTCGGCCATTATATGACCAATCAAGTTTTTATGCTGGCTCCTGGGAAAGTGAACCGTAAGGATTTCACTGACATTCCAGGAACTCTCGCCATTTTAATCACTGCAACACCAGAAAAGCCCTATCAAATCCGTCTGATAGGACCAAGCGGTTATGATTGGTATCCATCCTCTGAAGAAAAACCGTTCTTGGAGGAGCTTGACATTCTTATCCAATGTTTTGGTAAGATTAATCCTCGGTATGAAAACAGGGTCAGTCTCAACCCTAACAGAAAAGATGAATATGGGGTTCCGGAAATAGAAGTATACTTTTCTTTTAGTGAAGCAGAACAAGCTGAAATTCAAAAGATGGTGGAAGCTGTTAAGCGGATTTCTTCCGTCGCCGATATCACCTTGGGTGAATTCTGCCTTGTGCCTACCGGAGATTTGCATCACACATCGGGGACGTGCCGTATGGGTGATGATCCTTCGACCTCGGTCACGGATCAATACGGTCAAGTTCACGGCATTTCCGGGCTTTATGTGGCCGACAACAGTGTTTTGCCATTCATCGGGTCTGGAAATCCAACGTTGACTACAGTTGCGCTTGCCATTCGAACGGCCGATCAGATCGCCGCACAAGCGTGAATAATTCATGCTAGCGCCTCTTCAATGGGGTGAATTGAGGAAGGGAATCAACTTCTCCGCATTGCCACGTTACCCCCAAAAAGGAAAAAAGCGTCCTTGAAATATTTCATGAGCATTTTTTTTCGTTTTGGGGGTGTAGGTATTTCTTAGCTTGATAGGCATGTGAAAAAACGCTTCGGACTAATTCTCAGTCTCCCTTACATAAACTAATTAGGATTTAGATGCAAAGGGGTGAAGTCATGGCATTAAAAATATGGGTTGCTCGAAACAACGATACACTCCGAATCATCGCGGATCAAAAGTGTATATCGATTGATGATCTCATAAAGCTTAATCCATCCATCGAACACCCCGATCAGAACATCGCTGGTAGGCTGGTAAATCTTCCTTTCTTCACTGAATCGGACATGAGGCAAGTCGCGATTCCTCCGACTTGTCACATACCAACAGACTATATCGAAAATTGGATTCCTTTGACTTCATTGGAAACCATGGCGGATACCGAATACGATGTACTGATTGTAGGTACAGGTGCCGGAGGAGGAACCATGCTCTGGAGGCTGTGCGAACAGTGGCGGAACAACGGTAAGCGGATTGGCATTATTGAAAGAGGAAACATTGTAATGCCAACGCATGGCCGCAACCTTCCAATGATGAATCGTACACGTCTTGAACAATATTACCGATACATATCAAAACCATTGCAAGGCTCGTATCCGGAGTTTATAGGGGCAAGAGAGGTTATTTGCCTTGGGGGAAGAACGGTATTCTGGGATGTTGTTGCTTCTCGCTTGAATTTGCCTCTGCTTCCGGATTGGCCGATTTCGGTCTATGAAATGGATACCTTTTATAATATTGCCGAGCGGGTCATGAATGTCACCGACGAATATGTCAGAGGGTCTACGTTAACGGAGATATTGCTGGATCGTCTGCAGCAAGGCGGTTTTCCCGAATCGATCTATATGCCGATAGCCGCCGATATTCATCCGACCAAGTTCGGGGAAGTTCATGGGGATGTATTTTTCAGTTCTTTTTCTCTCCTTGCTAAAGCTTCATTTCTCAGACCTTTCGATTTAGCTATAAATGCCCGTGCCGTTCAAGTGCTGTTCGAGCAGGGGAAAGCAGCCGGCGTTAAGGTTATGTCTCCGGATATGAGTTCTTATATTCTTAAAGCAAAAACGATCGTATTGTCGACGAGTACGTATGAAACCCCGCGTTTGCTGCTTCATTCGGGCATCCGGGGAGAAGCGGTCGGCCATTATCTAACAAATCAGGTTTATATGCTGGCTCCCGGAAAAGTGAACCGCAGCGATTTCACGGATATTCCGGGAAATCTCGGAATTTTAATTTTCGGAACGCCGGATAGGCCCTATCAGATTCGTCTGGTGGGACCAAACGGTTATGATTGGTATCCATCATCTCAAGAAAAACCGTTCTTAGAGGAGCTGGACATTCTTCTCCAATGTTTTGGCAGGATCACTCCTCGGTATGAAAACAGGGTCGTACTAAACACAGACAGAATAGATGCATACGGAGTACCTGAAATAGAAGTACACTTTGAATTTAGTGAAGAAGAACGATCCGAAATTCAAAAGATGGTAGAGTCTGTAAAGCGGATTTCTTCCGTTGCCGATATGACCTTGGGTGAAATTTGTCTTGTACCTACCGGAGATTTGCATCACACTTCGGGTACATGCCGTATGGGTGATGATCCTTCGACCTCAGTCACTGATCTGTACGGTCAAGTTCACGGTATTTCAGGACTGTATGTGGCCGACAACAGTGTTTTACCATTCATCGGGTCCGGAAATCCAACGTTGACTACAGTTGCACTTGCCATTCGAACGGCGGATCATATCGTCACTCAAGCGTGAATCATTCATGCTAGCGCCTCTTCAATGGGGTGAATTACTAGCTGCGCGGTGAGCCTTCGTACATAAAGAAAAAAACTCAGCCCGTTATAGAGCTGAGTTTTACTAGACTCACGTCTTTTCCTTATTTTATGGAGCGAAAACAACGGTACCTTATCACTCGGCCTTAATTAACTGGTCCGCTTCGGCAATCAGCTCGTTTAGCTCCGTCTTGTCAATCCCGTCTTTCATATTCAATGGAGATGGAGATGGTATCGCTGACGGTGGCCTTTTTGACGGATGTTGCCTTGATGACGCCCTCGATCTCATAAAGGTCAGGCATCTCCCTCAATTTCAGCTTCAGCATCGTGTCGCTGATGATCTCGTAATCGATGTATGGCTTCAGCGATTCCGGAATATCCCAGTTGACGCGCTTGATGCCGGAATTTGTCTGCACGTTGGCCGTTAGGACGATTTCATCGCCTACGGAGCTCAACTTGTTTTTATTGGCGCTCAAAGTCATTGCAACATCGTAAGGCTTATCTGTGAAAATCATCGCACTGAAATAGTTAGCCTTCCGGCCGGCTTCGTTATTTATTGAGCCCGTACGCAGACGCATCTCCGCCGCTTCATAAATTAAATCCGTTTCTCCCTCAGCGGCCGCGTCCGCGACCTCGTTGAGGTAGTGGTTGCCGACGATCTCGTATCCGGCGGCCCATATACCGCTTTGCGTTCTGTTCCTGTCGGAAATGAACGTCGCCGATTCCACTTCCTCGCCGACTGCATATCTCGCGTTGTACAACGTGCCTGTGAGCAGGCGATTGTCATAGGCCCCGTAAAGATCGATACCCTGGTTCCAGGCGATATCCGCCTGAGAGGCAAGTCCCGTAATGCCCATCCTGGCGTGCGGCTGATCACGGCTGCTTTCCTGCTGCTCGCCGGACGGGTAAATATAGCTGGGCAGGCTTCCCATAGACACAGCGTTGCCTTCCCTGTAAGTGCCGAGATACCGCTGCTTCAGCGCGTCGTTAAATAAGCCAACATCCTCCAAATATACCGCTGCGGCCATGTTGAAGCCGCCGATAATAGCATCCCAGTTGCCATTGGCCTGGGGATAGAAATCGTAGGTCTTGGTCAGCAGCAAATGCAGGTAAGTCTCAAATTCGGCGATGCTTGCCTCCTGCCATTTGTCCGCCGGCGCAACGCCGGGATCGTTATTGTAGACATGCCTTATGATCTCGGCGGCGTTCACGAAATCCGTCCCCACGATGGAGATTCGCAGCTTCAAGTCGTTTCCGAGCCCGAGGGTCTTCAGTGTGTTGGCCCAGCCGTTCAGGACATCTCTAGCTTTTTTTCCGTAGGCTGCGTCTCCGTCCAAATAGTACCGTAAAGCGTAATAGAGTGCCTTGCTGCCGCCGCGGGTATATTCGGTACCTCCGATATTGGGGCTGTTGTAAGGACCCACATCGAGCACAGGCGCCGGATTAACCGTATTGTTATCGAACCAGGTAGTGGCGCTTACGAGTTCCTGATATCCCTTTCCATATACCGTATCCAGATTGTCTTTATTTGCCTTGATGTTTTCAAGGTCCTCCAGTGTGAAATAGACGCCCGGATGCTGGAAGACGAAATCGTCGCCCAGATAGGGGATCTCGTCCTCGCTGACATACTGATCGCCTATATAGGTCACATCGAAATAGTCCAAATTGGGTCCGTCGTAAACCGCCTGTCCCGGAGGCGCCTCCATTCCCAGAGTAATAGTATTTTTACCCTTCTCCAACCAGACGTTCATATAGTTGTTATTCCAAGCGGTATTGCCTTTTACGTTTGCAAAGCCATTGTCCATTTGCGGAGTCAGGGATGTGTTGGTCTCCGGATTATAACTGTCTATGTATCCGGACATATTGAAAATCATCCAGCCCGCCCAATGCGGATCCATGGTATTCGTAAAATCCGGTTCATCATTGTTGATAATAATGCGGCTGTTCCTCTCGTCGCGGACATTTCGGTAACCTTCCACCTTTGTGGCTGGGTTGTTATATTTGAAAGCTAATTCATAAAAGCCCGCCGCCGGAACAATCACCTTCCAGCTGGCCTTGTCCTGCCCCGATGGAATGGTGTTATTATTAGAGCCGCTGCCCGTTTTATAGTTGGCGACAGGGTCGCTGAAATCCACAAATTTACCGCTCGAGGCTCCTGTTAAGACAACTTCATCCGCGGCGGCAGACCCCGGCACCGTATCTCCGTTGTCCCTTATATAGATATTGCCTGTATGCTTATAAAAATCTTCCGCCTCTATCCTTGTAGTAAAGCCTTTGAAACCGGTAGGCACGATAGGATCACCCAGAGTGTCGTTCTCAGCCGCGACAGCAAGATTCGCTGTTGACCCCGGGACAAGCGTACATAAAGGCATACATATTATTGGTACACCTAACAATAACGATAAAGTCTGTTTCAAATGCTTTTTCATAATCGCTCTCCTTTCTTAAATGAGGCAATACTATTTCCCAATCCCCTCGTTCCGCCTGCCTGCAAAGTGCTGTCCGACAATCTCCTTTCCATCCGTTTATTTAAGCAACAAATGCATCGTTTTCAGGCGAGCACAGTCCGCCCATGGCTTCTGTGTTCACCAACCTCGATAAACTTCATAGTATCAATGTGAGGAAGCAATTCATATGCTGTTTTTTTAAGAATAAAGTCAGTATTCTTAAGAATTGGAATTAAAAAAAGAGCCACGGGATGCTTTCCCTTCGGCTCTTTTCAACCGAACTTTCGGATTTGTTATTATAGGGGTAGCACCATAGTGTTTGGTAATTATACACAAACTTTTGCGCTCGTACACAATCGACAATTTTCGTGATAAACTAAACGTTCAAATATAAACTTGCCAAAATACAACCTTGTGTCTGGGCTTAGTTATATTTCCATATTAATAACCGGAGGAAATTAATGAAAACATTAATACTTAAGTGGAATCAATTGAGCCTGGTAAAACGAATACTAATGGGGATTATAGTTGGTATTATCTTGGCTTTATCGGTTCCTAATGCAACAGGGATCACCATTTTCGGTTCCTTATTTGTATTCGCATTAAAGGCGGTAGCGCCCGTATTGGTCTTGCTGCTAGTGATGTCCGCCATTTCTAAACATAAAAAAGGCCATCAAACGAATATGAAAGCGATTCTTGCCCTCTATGGTGTAAGTACTTTTCTGGCGGGGCTGATAGCCGTTATTGCAAGTTTTATATTCCCGGTAAGCTTGTCACTTGTAGCGGGTGACAAAAATCTTACTCCACCTGATGGGATTGTAGAAGTACTTAAGACATTACTGTTTCAGGTTGTTGATAACCCGGTAAACGCCCTAATGAACGCCAACTATATCGGTATCCTGGGTTGGGCTATCCTTCTTGGCATTGCATTAAGAAACGCCCATGACAATACGAAAACCATGCTTGCAAATTTTTCAGATGCCGTATCACAAATCGTCAAATGGGTAATCAATTGGGCACCGTTAGGAATTATGGGACTTGTTTTTGATTCTATTACAAAAAACGGGCTTTCTTCCTTGCTCGATTACGGAATATTACTTCTCGTTCTTATTGGGTGTATGCTATTTATGGCGCTTGTTGTCAATCCGCTGATCGTCTACCTGAATATTCGCAGAAATCCATATCCACTCGTTTTTAGCTGCCTGAAGGAAAGTGGGATTACCGCATTCTTTACTCGAAGTTCAGCTGCAAACATTCCAGTCAACATGAGATTATGTGAAAAATTGAAGCTGGATAAGGATACGTATGCGGTATCCATTCCATTAGGTGCTACGATTAATATGGCGGGCGCAGCGGTTACGATTTCTGTCTTAACTCTTGCAACTGTTCATACGCTTGGCATTGAAGTCGATTTTGGTACAGCGCTTATGCTTAGCCTTCTATCCGCTGTAGCTGCTGCTGGTGCCTCCGGTGTTGCCGGCGGGTCGCTCTTACTCATTCCGCTGGCGTGCAGCATATTCGGCATTCCGAATGATATTGCGATTCAGGTCGTTGGTGTAGGGTTCATCATAGGTGTTTTACAGGACTCTTTTGAAACGGCACTTAATTCATCCTCCGACGTACTTTTTACAGCAACAGCTGAATATGCAAAAAAACGTAAAGAAGGCAAGGAATACAGGATTAATGTCTAGAACAAAAAAGCAGGAGGCCTTAGGCCCCTGCTTTTTTGTTCCCCCATTTCGATGTTCTAGGAGCGAACGATTTGCGCACTCGAACTTAGATCATCGGCTTCTCAGCCTCTTTTCCAGTGCGCCCAGCAGCTTCGATAGCGTAAACGTCATGACGAAGTATAAAGCGGCGGCCGCGAGCAGCGGCTCCATCGGCCGGAACGTAATCCCTTGCACCGTCCGAGCGTTGAACATCAGCTCCGCGATACCAACGGCCGAGATCAGCGAGGAGTCTTTAATGATGATAATAAATTCGTTGCCGATGGCCGGCAGCATATTGCGAAATGCCTGTGGCAGGATGATGAGTCGCATGGTCATGCCCTGCGTCATACCGAGCGACCGGGCCGCTTCGGCTTGCCCCTTGTCGATTGCCTCGATGCCTGCCCGAAACACCTCGGCCATGTAGGCGGCGCTGTTGATCGTCAACGCGACGACGCCGGAAATGAATGCAGGCAAATTGATTCCGAAACCTGTCAAGCCGTAATGAATGATAAACACCTGCACCAGCATCGGAGTCCCCCGGATCAGTTCGATATAGGTTGAGGCCAGCGCCTTCAGCGCCCAGATGCGCGAAATGCGCATCAAGGCCATAAAAACGCCCAGCACGGTGCCGAGGATGACGCCGAAGAAGGACAGCTGCAGCGTAAGCCACGCTCCCTGCAGATAGGTCTGCCAATGCTGCTCAAGAAACGTAAAGTCAAAACTCATGTGCAACGACTCCGTCCTTCCGTTATTGACCGACAAGCTCGTTCGCTTCGACGACGAAGCGTTCGATGTCTTTGCTTTCTTTCAGGCGTTTGATCGTACTGTCGATACTGTCAAGAAGCTTCTGATTGCCTTTCTTCACCGCGATGGCAGAGCCCGCTTCCTCTTCCGACTGTTCGATTTCCACATCTGAGAGGACAATGTCCGTTTGCGTCAGCACATATTGATCCGCAACGGGCTTCTCGACGATGATCGCGTCTACGCGGCCGCTGGTCAGCTCCATCACAATCTCCGGAATTTTGGCGAGTGACGTCAGCTTAGCGCCTTCAATTTCCTGTGCGATACCTTCTTGAATCGAACCTTTTTGCACGCCGATTTTTTTGCCTTTCAAATCGTCCAGCGTTTTGAATTCGCCGGCCTGCTCCTTCTTCGTAAGCACGCCCTGTTCCGCCAAGTAATAAATTTCGGAGAAGTCGACGTTCTTCTTACGTTCTTCCGTCGGCGTCAAACCCGAGATGACCATGTCGACTTTACCCGTATTAAGCGCAAGCAGCAAGCCATCGAAATCCATGTCCTGGATTTCCAGCTCGGCGTTCATGTCTTTGGCGATCTCTTTGGCGATTTCGATATCGAAACCGACAATTGTGTCCTGGCCATCAATCGATTTATGAAATTCATAAGGTGCATAGTCGGCGCTCGTACCAAGCACGAGCTTCGTTTTTTCTTGGGCGGAATTGCCCCCGTTAGCGCCGGTTTCCGCCGGAGCGTTTGTCTGTTCTTTCTGGCCGCAGGCCGATAAGACAGCCATGACCACCATAAGCAGCAGCATCATCTTCTTCTTCTTCACTTGTCATCTCTCCCTATCCCAATATCGTCTCTCATTGCCGAACCCCGTTTCAATGAACGGCTATAATCTGTACACAATATACTTTACACAACATGCATTGTTTACGTCAGGTATTATAACATCGTATTTCCGAGATCACAAGATTATATTACATATTTTAAGAATAGGCCGGCGTCGTTAGAATGATTGTGTCATGAAACCTGACAATATAAATCCGTGAACTATGCAAGCGCCAAAATATCATTCGTATTTATCTTAGCTTTGTGAAATCGCTGATAGGGTCTGCCTGCAGGATTGGTGTTCTTGAAAGAGAAAAGCCACCCTTGCCGAGAGGGTGGCGGTATGGTTGCTAGCTAGCTTGACTGCACTATCGCTGTATTATTTTATAGAAATCTCATACTTAGACCCAGCTTCACCAGCGAAAACAATGGTACCTTTCGCAGGCAGCACAACCTTATGATCGCCGCTGATCACGGTGAAGTTCACACATGTGCCTTTCTCGTCGTATACGACAAATGAGCCGTTTGCAGGCATCTTCACCTGCATGGTCTTGCCTGCGGCCTTATCCGGTATCGTGTACCACTTGGCATGACCGTTCGCCGGGATGGTTGCCGACGACTTTTTGCCATGATAGATCGGCTTCACTGCATCTTCGCGTACATATATACTGCCCGCGGCTTCGAGGTACTCGGTTCCATCCTCCGTATAAAAGTTATAGCTCGTAATGTCTCTTCCAACCACGGTCGGGATTTGCAATTCGCTGACAGCTGTGTTTGGGCCTATTATTTTTTTGTCCATCACATAACCGGGGAATTCTTCAACCAAATCCAGATTAATAGTGGACATAATCAAGTACGCTACCGATGTATATTTTTCATTGATCAGGTAATATTTCTTGCCGTCACGTTCCTTCCAGGCGGCAGCCGCTTCTTCAGATATTTCATGGGCCGCGAGCTTCTCACCGGAATAATGAGACAAAGCCGTCTGTCCAAGCCCAGGTATCGAGGCATAAAGTCTGGTCCACAAGTAGGTACGTCCATTCTCTTCCACGAAGCTGACCTTCGTATTCCCATCCGCACTCATGAATGAACCATCCGCCGTATACATATATTTCTCAGCCGGAATGTCCGGCATTTGCACCATAGATAATGACATTTCACCAGCTTTGCTGATATCTGCTTGGATCAATTGATTCGACATTCCGTACATCCCCGCATGCTTCAGCAATGTCTCCGGCATTTCCGCCTTTACGGGTGTTCCGTACGACTTCTCAGGCTTAAATTCGGCAATCGTCCCTCTCTCTTTCAGCGCCTGAAGCAGCATTTCATTCGCCAATAGTTGATTTGTCGTACTGGAGCCGCCGGAAGAGAGAACGGCAACAGCCATGTCATGCTCAGGAAGCACAACGAATGCTGCATGATAAAGAATCGTGTCTCCGCCTTTCGTAAGCGCCTTAATGCCGTATTCATCGAACGGGAACAGGTTGACGCTGTCCCAGCCGAGTCCGTAGCCGACAGACGTGTCCGCCTCATCGGGCCAAAAGCCTTTCTTATACTCTTCTTGTTCCATCGCTTCTACCGTTTTGTCAGAGAGTATTCCATCAACTTGTCCTGTGAAGATTTGCGAGAATCGGGCCAAATCCTCCGCCGTGGAATATACGCCGCCTGTTCCAATGACGTTGACCGACTCGTTTGGCAATTGTCCCTCATATGTAGGGTAGTAGAGTCCCGCCATTTTGGATGCGTCCAGCTTATCCAGCGGTGTCTTCGTATTGGACATTTTCAAAGGATTCGTAAAATGTTGATGGATATAAGAGGTATAGTCCATACCGCTGACTTCCTCCACCATAATTTCGGCTAACGTAAACCCGTCGTTGCAATAAACCGAAAAAGCGCCCGGATCAGCCTTCAATTTTTGCTGGGCCAATTGTTCTATCAATCTATCATGGGCATAGGTATCGTTATCTTCAAACAAAAAAGAGTTGGTCAACGTCGATCCGTTAATACCGGAGGAATGGTTGAGCAGCATGCGCGGCGTAATCTGCTTGTATCGTTCGTCTTTCATCGTAAAGTAGGGGATGTACTTGACGACAGGCGAATCCAGATCGACTTTCCCCTCATCTACCAGCTTCATCACGGCCGCGGTAACGATCATCTTGCTCGTCGACCCGATACCGTACATCGTTTCAGCCGTCAGCGGCTTTTTCCCATTCTCATCGTTTCGACCGGATTGACCGGATACGACAATGCTGCCATGATCGATAAGTGCATATTGAACGCTTGTCGTACCGTAACTTTCTGTGAGCAGCAGGGCTTTCTCCGCCGCGGCCTTCCGGGTAGCATCGTAGGCAAGCTCATTGCTCTGGCCTGCAGCCATCGCTCCCGTCGGGACAAGCAGCGTTAGCGCAAGCACCAGTGCCAGCATCCAAGATCTTCTTTTTCTCATAATAGCCTCCTTAGAGTTTAGTCTATAGGTAAGACGTATAACTATCCGTAAAGGTTCATTTATTTGGAAATAAAAATAGAACCTCCCTCGTCTGGGAAGTTCTCTCATATTTTAAGTGAAGTGTTCAATATGGACGGTTGGATATTCTATCTACTACAAAGTGGACAAATTTGGCTGTCTCTATATACGTTTCTTCATGTTTAATGTTCTCGTTCCGGTAATCTTCACGCCATTTTAAAGCGTTGTCTATTAACCAAGCATATTCGGGAATTTCTTTCTTGAACCACTGTGCCGCCTTTATTTTAGAAACCTGTTCGCCATGTTTTAGCGTGTATATTGCCCTGCACATCGTAAGAATGGCGTATCCTTGATAGGGTCTGGAATGAATGGTTTTTTTAACGTATTCTCTCCATCCCAATGCTTGTTCTTTGATGGCCTTTACAAATTCTTCTTTAGAAATAGGTGCAATGAACGTATTTGGAGCAGGTCCGAATAGAGTAATACCGTACTCCTGTACAAAATACCAATTCGGTAACCACTGTATACCCGCCTCCACGATATGAAGCGGTTCTCCGGGGCTAATAACTGCCATTTTACTAGATTTTATTTTAAAAGTCTTTAAAGCTTCAGTCGAATAATACTGCACTTCAATCCTGTTGTCCCACTCCTTATTGCGCTCTGCAAAACCTGCATGCATTTTCTCTAGTGATTGGAGTTCGTCTTCATTAATTCCTGAGGAGACCGCCGCCAGTAAATCAATATCACTGATATCATCATCGAAATCCCCCCATGCCAAAGAACCATATATATAAAAACCGACCAGCTTATCTCCTAGTACTTCTTGTATTTCTGTAAATAGCGACTGGAGCAACCTATTTATATCCGGATACGAGGTTGGTTTCAATTTGATTGCCCCTCTCATTAATATCCCTTATTTAATCCGATTTTGGCTCTGCGAATAGTTGATCTTAATAATATCATATCATTAAGTTGACCTTCATTTTACACTCTTAAAGTATGATGAATCTCGTAATCCAAATCCTAGTTACGGAGAGGAAGATACTAATGTTTAAAAAATGGACTGACAAGCGTTGGGTTCGTACAACCCTTCTGCTGTCCGCCGCAATTCTGGCTGTTCCTGCTGTCAATGTTGTGGCAGAGCAAATAGCGACGAAGATGCCGACCGCAGAAATCTACAAACCGTCCCTGCAGCCCGACAGGATTGTCCTGACGTGGGAGGGCGATACGGCGACTACTCAAGCCGTTACCTGGCGCACGGATGTTAACGTTTTCACGCCTCAAGCCCAAATCGCATTGGCAACTGACAACTCCGATTTTGAGGATAGTGCAGTGACGGTTCCAGCTGAGAGTACTTCCGAAGTGGCTACATACTTGAACTACTCCCAGAAATATCATTCGGTTAACTTCCAAAACCTCACGCCGGAAACAAAATACCTGTATCGCGTAGGCGACGGGGCCAACTGGAGCGAGTGGTTTGAGTTTACCACGGCTTCCGCCCAAGCCAAACCGTTCTCGTTCCTATACGTTGGCGACGCTCAAAACGATATTTTAGAACACTGGTCCCGCGTCATCCGCAACGCTTACTCCGACCTGCCGGAAGCGCGCTTTATCCTGCATGCCGGCGACCTGATCAATCATGGCGACGCCGACGATCAATGGGGCGAGTGGTTCAAAGCAGGCGGATGGCTGAACGGCATGGTGCCGAGCATTCCGACTCCCGGCAACCACGAGTATGCTAGAATCTCGAAAGATACTCCTGCCGGCCTTACGCCTTACTGGCGCCCGACGTTTGCCCTCCCACAGAACGGCCCGGATGAAGCCTTATTCAAGGAGAATGTATATTACACTGACTACCAAGGTATGCGCATTGTCTCGCTCGACACGAACCTTCGGGGCGAAAACCTTGACAAGCAAGTAACGTGGCTCGATCAAACGTTGGCGAACAATCCGAATAAATGGACGGTTCTCATGTTCCACCACCCGATCTTCTCCAGCGCAGAGGGTCGCGACAACGCGGAAGTGCGGAACAAGCTGCTTCCAATCGTTCAGAAATATAATGTTGATTTGGTGCTCCAAGGACATGATCACACGTATGCGCGCGGCCAAGTTGTGAACCAAAACTCCGGGCAGAAGGTAGTAGATAACGACAGCACCACGGTATTCGTGAACTCGGTTTCCGGTCCGAAAATGTATGAATCCTCCTCAGCAGTCTGGGATAAGAACGGTGCGCAGGTGGACAAAGCAGTCGCAAATACCCAGCTGTACCAGCTTATTCATGTCGATGGAGATGTTCTCCGATACGATGCACGTACGGCAACAGGCAAACCGTTCGACGCGTTCGAGATCAAGAAGCTTCCTAACGGAAAGAAGCAGATGACTGAAACGATGAAATAAGTTCTACTCTTCTATACTAAAATAATAGAGATGGAGATGCATTCTCCATCTCTATTGCTTTTCGTAAAGCATCGAGAATATATACAAGGAAGGGTCGACTATGAAACGGATCATAATGTTAATTGCCGCTTTGTTTACGGCTCTTGCGCTGACGGTGCCGATTTTCGTGCTGTTCCCCGGGCCCGCAAGCGCGCATGCCATGGAAAACGGGTACATGGATGTGCAAATTGAGTCGAATAAGGTATATGTAGAACTGCTCCTGGACTTCCACGATCTAACGGGTATAGTTCCGATGCCCGTTGATATGTTGTCTTCACCTTCCGTTGAAGAACTTCAACAAGCGCTTGACGCCAAGACGGAGGCGGTGTTTGATTATGTAGCATCCGGGGTTAAGATATACCGTGACGAGGTGCCCGTCATGCCTGAACTGATCGGCACAAGCATCGAGAGGGTTGGCGAGATGGGGTTGGCCAGATTTCAATTGGTTTATTCCGGAGATGGAGATTCCACTCGTATCCATTATGATGTATTTATTAAGGACGTTAACAAGTCCCATTCGAATATCGCTCAAATTAGCGGACCTCAAGGGGACCAGGAGTTCATCTTCACCATTACGAACCAGGAACTGGTGGTAGGCGAACGCAATTGGCTGCGTCAAGCGTGGCAATTTATTGTCCTTGGTGCAGAGCACATCTTTACCGGGTACGATCACATTCTGTTCGTACTGTGCCTGCTGCCTGCTGCCAAAAGGTTAAGTAGCGTCGTGGAAGTGGTTACAGCGTTCACGGTTGGGCATAGCATAACGCTGGGACTGGCTACCTTTGGATTGGTTCAATTGCCCGGGCGATGGGTAGAGTCGGCCATTGCCGCAAGCATCGTCTTTGTGGCAGCACAAAATTTATTCAATAAAGATCCGAAGCACCGTACGATCGTGACGCTGCTTTTCGGTCTCGTGCACGGATTCGGGTTTGCGGGCATTTTGCAAGAGATGGAGCTTTCCCGCGAAAGCTTGTTATCTTCCCTGCTATTTTTTAATGCCGGGGTGGAGCTCGGACAAATCATCATCCTTTGCGCGATTTTCCCGCTGCTTGCACTTCTGCGGCGTTATCCGACTTATTATCCCAGCGTTGTCTCTGTCAGCTCCGTAGGTGTGATCGCGATAGGTCTGTTTTGGTTTGTACAGCGGATTTTAGTGATATGATTTGCAACACTGTGCAACGAACGGCGATTCTCTAAACGAATAGGTAAATAGAGCAAAAGCAGCCCGCCCTCTAACGAGTGGACTGCTTTTTCTTGTACAAATAGAAAAGCACCTCAAGGATGCTCAATTGCTGCAAAATATTCAATCATACCCGATTTATTGGGTCTTACTATCGCTGCCGGATGATATGATCCGCCGTGCGTATGGCTAGAGCCACCATCGCGAGCGTTGGATTTGCTGCGCCCATAACCGGAAAAATGCTGTTATCCGCTACATAGAGACCGGGTACACCATGAATTTGCACTTCGGATGGATTCTTAAAAAACCTAAATAATGGTAATACTTTTTATTGATGCTGTCGTAAAAAACAAACAAAATGAGGATGACAACATAACTATTGGATTTATTATGATTCCCGAAACCAATCAACAGTTTTTCACTCTTTCAGTGGGATCTCTAAATAAAGGTGTCGGTGTACTTAATTTTGGTGAAGAATTTAACTCACCTGAACTTCTACAAATTATGAATGAGGTCCCACTTAAAGATTGACTTATACGGAGGAGATTAGATGAAATTAAAATATAGATTGTTCTTCATTGCAGTATTTTTAATACTAACAGGATGTTCAATTCAAGGGACTGATTCAGTTATATTGTTAAATTTAGATCAAGTTGAACATGCCTTTCGTACAGAAGGTATAAGACTAGATCCTAAACAAATTACTGACGATTGGAAGATAAGAAAAGTTAAAGCAAATCGATACCTAATAACAAATAATGAACCACCCGACCAAATTTTTATTTACATCTTTGATTCGGAGGAAGCACTTAAAGATGGGCGTAAGGATTTTGATAAACAAAAAGAAAGAAACGAAAAAGTAATTCATGACATTTATGAGAATAAAAATGTTTTAGTTATTTATTGGTATCAACCAAGCAGTACCGATGCAAAAGTTATAGTTGAACGGTTATTGACCGAAATACGACCCCCCGTTCACCTGGATCACCTGCCCTATCACATAAGTGGAATCGTCGGATGCCAGGTAGACGAATGCGGGCGCAATCTCCCACGGTTGAGCGTCCCGTCTCAGCGGATGTTCAAAACCGGCCGACATATAAAGCTTCGGAGGCAGCGATGCCGGTTGAAGAGGCGTCCACGTTCTTCCAGGAGCAACTGCATTTACACGGATTCCGCGGTCGACCAGCGACATGCTCAAGGAACGCGTAAACGTGTTAATCGCACCTTTGGTCGCCGAATAGTCGATCAACCCTTTAAATCCGACATGTGCGGTTTCGGAAGAGGTATTGATGATCGTACTTCCCGGTTTCAAGTAAGGGAGGGCCGCTTTGGTGAGATAGAACATCGCAAAAATATTCGTTCGAAAGGTCCGTTCCAGCTGCTCACGAGTAATGCTTTCGATGCTCTCCTGATAAAACTGCACCGCAGCATTGTTGATCAGGCAGTCGATTCGGCCGAAAGTGCGGATCGTCATTTCCACCACATGCCCACAAAACGATTCATCTCCGATATCTCCGGCGAGAGTGAGGCATCTTCGGCCCAACTGATTGATCCTTGTCCACGTCTCCTTGGCATCCCCGTGTTCATTGAAATAGACGACGACGATGTCCGCTCCTTCTTTGGCGAACGCGTACGCCACAGCTCTTCCGATCCCGCTGTCTCCGCCCGTTATAATCGCAACTTTATCGCGCAGCTTTCCGCTTCCAGCATATGCGGGATTTTCGGAAACGGGTCTTGGAATCATGATGGATTCGATACCGGGCTGCTGCGGCTGATACTGCGGCGGATAGTAAATCGGAATCGTTTCACACTCGGTATAACTTCCAAAAGTGGGCTTCATGATATCCTATCCTTTCTGGAAAACTTGAGATACCACAACATATGCCCATTGCGGAACGGTGGTGCCGCCGGCGATTATTCTTCGACAGCAAGATCAGCGGTAAGGGACACGAACAGCGGTGCTCTAATAAATATTTGCACTCTTGATTTAAGTCAATGACCAGTCATAATCTTCCTATTACAATGAAAATCAACAATGCTATTAGGAGGATATCTTATGACTAACTTAGTACAAGAACTATCGTATCAGCGAAAATCGGCTCTGGCTGCCGGCACATCACTTATCATCATGGCGCTTGCCGCCTTTTTTTCCTTTGGCTTTGTCCATGGAAGCCTTGTGGTGCAAGGCGATGCCAGTGCCACATTTAACAACATCATGTCATCAAATATGCTTTTCAAAGCTGAAATCTTTGGGTGGATCATTATCCTGATACTTGACATTGTGGTCGCCTGGGCTTTCTATATCTTCCTGGAGCCGATTAATAAAAGCCTTTCATTGCTCGGTGCATGGCTCCGTCTTACCTATTCGGCTATTTTGGGAATTGCAATAATGAATTTGGTATTTGTGCTGCTTCTCTCGAAAGGTACGGACTATTTATCATCATTTAAAATCGATCAGCTTCAAGCACTTACGATGCTGTTTTTTGAAGCATTTGAATCGATTTGGTCTATTGGTTTGATCATTTTTGGCGGGCATCTAATGATTGTGGGCTATATAGCTTTCAAATCAGACAGCATACCCAAAGTCATTGGCATCTTGTTGTTGCTTGCTTCAATAGGCTATATTGTGATTCACCTATGTCAAACGTTTCTTCCTCAATATGATGGGGTCATTTCAATACTTAACATTGTATTTATGGTGCCAATGATTGCAGGAGAATTGGGCTTTGGTATATGGTTGCTTTTCAGAGGGGGAAAAGTCCGTAAAAGGATATGACAGCTTATCCTAAAAATGATCTTTATTGATCCGCTTCTTGATTCTGCTTAATGACTCTGGGGTAAAACCAAGATAACTCGCCAGTTGATGCTGGGGCACACGGTCGACTAAATGAGGCCGTTTCCGTAATAGTGCTTTATAGCGTTCTTCTGGTGCCGATGCGATAAATGAAGCCAATTCATCTTGTACCTCGCCAAAATTTTGCTCGATCATCATGCGTGTCATGGCTTCCAATTGTGAGTATTTGTTATACAGGTCCTTTTCGGAATCAAGGTCGCCAACAACCAATATACAGTCTTCTAGACAAGTTAAAGAGTACGCGGATGACTTATCCTGTTTATGATGATTAAAATTCGATATGGCTTGTTCTTCTGTGTAGAAATTGGATGTGACTTCTTTTCCCGTTTCATCTATAGAATACTGCCTAACACATCCCTTCAATACGAAATAACATTTATCCGGAATCTCTCCTTGTCTAAGGATCATGGTTCCTTTTTTATATTCTTCAATAAGTATCTGTTCAGCGATTGCCTGTTGTTCTTCTTCGCGAAGTGTTGTAAATCTGGTCATATACTTCAATAATATTTTTTTCATTTTGCTTTCCCTTCAACTCGTTGATTAAGTTATAACCGTCTGTTTTCATTATAAACCCACTTTAATAAATCTGTTGGTAAAAAATAGCTCTTCGCTCAGGCAGCAGTTCCTTCCCGAAAAACTTCCCGAAAACTTCCCGGGTATTACCCTACAAATGGGAATGCCTTACGTGATATATTCTTCCTGTAAACACTACAGGGGGAGGTGATCACGATGAAAAAAGCAGTTGCTGTTATTATGATCGCTGTAGCATTTTTAGTTGGAACCACTTTCGCAACAATTAATGCTGATCAAATTCATGCTGATTCCCCGAATGGCGGTAGTAATGATCCTCCAGAAGGAACAGGATGATAACAATTGGGGTTAGGTTATTCTGAAAAACAAAAAACCGTTTCTTCGTAAACAGGCGTGCGATCACCCATTTACGAAAGAAACGGTTTTTGCAATTTTCTCGTCAAAGAAACGTTTGAGGGCGATTTCATAGCTTGCTTGGAATTCAGCTGCCTTAAGCTTAGCTTGAGTTATCGTTTTCCGTCGTTGTCCGTTAGCTTATTGGGTTCCAAACAGCCTTCGCTGGCTTCGGAATTCCAGCGCTGTGATGCCTTCGGTTTCCTTGAATATTCTCATAAAATGCTTCACATTTTCGAATCCAACCTGATCACTGATTTCGTACACCTTCAAATCGGAGTGTACCAGCAGCTCCTTCGCCTTGTCCAGCCTTAACCGACGAACATAGTTCGAGAAACTCTCACCGCTATATTCTTGGAAGGCTTGGCTGAAATACGAGTAATTGAGTGAGAAATGGTTGGACACGACCGCCATGTTTAAATCGTCGGCATAATGCGTCTGCAAGTAGGCGAGAACTTTTTGCATCGTATTTTGCTCAGTAGGCGGCGCTTGCTCCCTCCGATCTTGGATGAACCGATCCAGACTATCGAGAAGCTGCTCAACAGCTGCATAATAATGTTCAAATCGATCGAAATTCCCGATATGGCCAACATAGGCGTACGGCCTTAATAGGTCAAGCACTCTATTTCCGTAGATGCGGAACACCTTGTCGAACAGCTCTTCATTGAGCAGCTGGCTGATCCGTTCCAGGTAGCCGATTTCACTGCAGCTAATGATACGAACATCTAGAATTTGATCGAGAAGCTGCTTCATTTCATTCCCGCGTCCCATTCCCATCAGATTCGATAAACGTTGAATTAACTCTACAGGAACAACATGCCGCTCATTTCGCTCACTTATGCTGTTGTAGTCCAGCACATCAAGTTCTGAAAGCACAATACTGTATTTCAAGGTATGCTTCGCTTGGCTGTATGCCCTCCTTATCTGCTCTATCCCTTGAACAGACTCGCTTATCGCGATTCGCAGCTGCGACTCATATACACTCAACCTCCACCGTTCCGCCAACAGGTAGAACAAGACCGGATCGCGCGCGATCATAATCGTTCCGCCTACACCATCACGCGTGAGCATCCAATCCATATGCCCTTGTAACAGCTCAGCGATTTGATTCCTGAAAGCAGCAGCATCCGTACTGCTAGGCTGTGATCCTCCACCGCTTCGCGTAAGCAAGCCCAGCGAATATCCTGCATCCAACCAGCTTAAACCGGCCTGTTTCAGCTTGTTCTGTGTTATCGCATCACCCAGATCCTTCTGGGTCAAATGCTGGATAACTAGCTCGGCAGCAACAAAGCTGGCATCTTCACCCGCCTTGTCTGCTCGCTCTTCTCTCATCCTTATGTCCCGCATTAATTGCTCCAGGACGGCAAACAACTCCTCCCGCACCACAGGCTTCACGAGGTAATCCTTCACAGCACAGCGAATCGCTTTCTGCGCATATACGAACTCATTATAGCCAGACAACAATATAACCTCGGGTTTAACCGGATGATCTTGCAGCTGCTCGAGAAGTTCGATCCCATCCATAATCGGCATTCGGATATCTGTGAACATAATATCCGCAGGCTCCTGGCTAAGCAGCTCCAGCGCCTCTTGTCCATTCTCGGCAAATCGGTAGTTGAACAGATTAGGAAACTGCCTCTCAATCACCGATTGCAAGCCCCTCCGAATGATCTTCTCGTCGTCGACGATCAGCAAGCTAATCATTGATGTCCAATCCCCCTCCCATGACCCGATACGGCAAAGTCATGATTATACGTGTATAGCTTCCTTCCTGACTCTCGATCTGAATCCCATATTCCGTCCCATAGCTCATCACTAGGCGTTGGTCCACATTACGCAGACCGATTCCATTGCTGTCCTGGTTATTTTTGCGAACGAATAATTGCCGGACATCCTGGTAAGCGGACTCTTCCATTCGGAGCATTCGATTCAATAAGCCCAGCTTCTCTTGCGGTATGCCGCAGCCGTTGTCAGTGATCTCTATGACACAAGCTTGATCACGACGGACGGCAGAGATCGTAATGACAAGATTTCCGTCGCTGGAATGCATGCGGCTCATCCCATGCTTGATTGCATTCTCGACTGCGGGCTGTAGTGACATTTTGAGCGATTCCTGCATGAGGCATTCCGGTGCAATCGACAATCGGAGATCAAGTCTTCCATCATAACGGATGTTCATGACGGATACATAATGCTGGACCTGCTGAATCTCATTGCTAAGCATCACGTGATCCCGCTTCCATTCCATCGAATACCGCATCATACCGCCTAGCGAGGTCATTATGTCCGATATAAGGAACTGCCCTTCAATCTCCGCAAGCATCTTGACGTTCTCCAGCGTATTGTAGAGGAAGTGGGAATCGATCTGGTTCTTCAGCGCCCGAAGCTCGGCTTCTTTGCCTGCCGCCTGCCTAGCTGCCTGCTCTTGAATGAGCTCGTTAATCTTCAGAATGAGCTTGCGGTAATGCAAGCCCAGCTCTCCTACCTCATCGGTACCGGTAATCGGCGGCAGCTCGACGTCGAAGTTACCGCTACTTACCTGATTCATTGATTCTCTTAACGCCTTAAGCCTGCGCAAAATCATCGCCTGCATCGAGTAAGAAAGCAGTACGAGAAATGCCGCTAGTAACGATATGAGTACAATATAACGAACTCTCGAATGGTTAATGCCTTCCATCGTGTCCGCAAGACTAACCATATTGACCAGATGTACGTCAATCGATGGAATGTAGATCTGGGATGCCAAGTAGGACTGCCCATTAACCTTGAACTGTACCGTCTCGCTATCTGTATTACTCGTCAGATTCACGCTGTTCATCAATTGCTCCGCGCTGTGCTGCTCGAACACCGGTGAATCCTTCAAGCTGAATACCTGTCCGCTCCTTGCTACTACGATCAGCTGGGAGTTCATGTCCTGCACACTACTGAACGTTCGGGAGAAGAAATTCGACAGCTTCATTGATATCTCTAGAATCCCGTTATGTGTTGCGTTGTCCGGATATTTGAATTCCTGCAAGTACGTCATGAAGGGCTCATTCGGCGATGGTTCGGATGGCGCACCGGTGAGGGCGACGTTCTCCTGTATCTCCCACCAGGGCAAACCGCTCTGCTTCATCACCTCATCATGCCAAGGCTTGTCCTGAATACGTGATTCCTGTAGGATGACTGGCCAAATCTCATTCACATAAAGGTTGTCCGTGAACAACCGGACATTCGAAATTCGTGGATTGTTGAACAGAAAATATTGAAAGCTGTTGACCACATCTTTCTTAATATGAAGAACACGCGCTGCATCCTGAATTTGTTCAATTTGCAGATAATGGTTCATTTCCCGATTGGATAACGCAAGCTGACCGGTCCATCCCATCAGCTCCATGTTATTCTCAATGTTAATCTTCTCGACTGCAAGGACATTCTCGTTGTTCTTCGTCAATTCTTTCATTGCCTTGGCGGATTCTTCATTAAGCGTATACCAGGAGAATAGAACAACCGGTATGATGATAACGAACACAAATGACAGAATCAGTTTGACTTGAAGCGAAAGTTTAAACGTAAATGCACGTTTCGCCAATAACCAATGGATTGCCGCGAATCCCATCTCCTGCTTCACATCCTGCTGCTTCCTCTATAGAACTATTGATTAGGTGACGACTTCAGCTTCTGTACATTTCGTTCATAGGCTGCTTGGCGGCTGGCTACGATGGCTTCATACTCGGGATCCGCGGTAATGCTGTTCATGAATTCGGTGAACAGTTCATCGAATTCAGCATCCGACTTGGACATCAGCAGCTTCGGCAGCGTCTCGGCCCAGAGCCTAATGTGTTGGTCTTCCGCAATACCTTCCTTCGTCGTCGGGTCCGGATCGAGAATGTCGAACTCGCTCATGCTGATCGCCTTGCCCTTCGTCCAATCGGCAATTTGTTTGGCAGGCTCTGCATCCATCCCCGTCATCCATGCTAGTTTCATGTTCGTATCCATTAGCATCCAGTACATATAAGAACCGCCATATTTGCTATCGAACGCTTGGCGGTCGGAGTTGAGCAGATGTAAGACCTCTGGCAGGAACTGATCTTTGCCGTCTATCGTATCGTAGGTAACGCCCTTCTCTCCTAAGTACAGATCCTTGTTTCCCTCTTCGCTGAGCAAATAGCTGAGGAAGGCAATTGCCCGCTTCTTATCCTTGACGTTCTTCGAGATGAGCGTCACCGTCCAACCGGAGATGCCATTTCCTGCAAGTGTTGGCGCATCATGCGCATCATTCGCCGGACCATCAATCGCGATATACACCTTATTCGGGTCCTTCTGATACAACGCTTGGTTAATTTCAGTAAAATCAGACCACTGATACAGCATGGCAAAATAGCGCCCTTGCGATATTTTTTCATCCTTTTCCAGTCGTTTTTCATCAAGATAGACATCTGTCGGCATCAGTCCGTCCTCATTCGCTTGGCGGAACACCTTCAGCCATTTCAGATAGGTTGGATCGCTTCGACGGTCGTACAGTTTGCCGTTTTTCTGCTGCGGAATGGCTAGGAAGTTCTGAAGATACGCGTCCAGCGAATAGTTGCCGGTTTCCGTAAATTCATGCAGGCCGATCGGAATGAGCGGCTGGCCGTCCACTTCCGGAAACTTCTCCTTCGCAGCCTTAAGCGCGCCGAGAAACCCTTCCGGCGTGCTCATATCCGGTTTCCCAAGTGCTTCATACATGTCTTTCCGAACAACAAAGCTCTGGTTAGACGTAAAAAACTGACCATATTTTTGATAATCCGCAGGGGATGAAGATGCATTCGGGTAGCCATACACATTGCCGTCAGCCTGTGTATACCAGCTAAGCTTCGCGGGGTCTGCGACTTTAAAGAAATAAGGATCATACTGATCCGCTAGCTCATTCAATGGAAGCATCATATCTCCCTTAATCATCTTCTGCACGGCTTCCTCGTACCAGCCCAGCGTGATGAAGTCAGGGAGCGACCTTGCCGCCATCATCGTGTTGAGCTTCTCGCTGGCGTCGCCAGCAGGAACGATAAAGTTCAAGCTGACACCCGTCTTCTTCGTTATATAATCGGAAACGACGTTGCCTCCCCACTTGCTGTTGAACCAATCGAAATTGATATACCAGTCAAACGTAATCGGTGTCGTATCCAGCTTCCAGGCAGGCTCATCCGGAGAAGGCTTCTTTTGAGAAGAATCTGCCTCTATAAGATTGGCGTTGGAGTTCGTATGATCCTCGGCACTGCCATTGCTCGATGTGCCGAAGTTCCCAGAACAAGCCGCTAACGTCCAACATGTCATCATAGCTAGCAACAGCATTGCTGATTTACGCAATTTATCCATTCATATTGCTCCTTCGTCTGTGTAGGTTGTCTAACTTAATATCCCATAATTGGAATATATATCCATATGCAGCAGACTTACGCTTCAGAACTCTCAATTTAGTATAACGTTTACTGCAAGCAAAAAAAAGTGCTTACATGGTAGGGTTACTATATTTTAGATTTCCTACGACGCCAAAGCGAATAAGCGAGCACGACAAGGAAATATTCCTTCGTCTTGCTCGCTTTTGTTAGCTATGATGTTCTAGTTATGATTCATTTTTTGGATTGTTCTAGAAAAAAATCGATACATTTCTGTACAGAAGGATTATTGTAATGATACTTTTTAAAAATAAGCTTGATCTCACGAACAGGCGTTGGATCTACGAGACGAATCATTTTCAATTGCTGACCAGAAAAGTTTTCAAATAAAGAAGCAGGTAAAATAGCTACCCCCATCTTTTGAAGTACCATAGAAAGAAGAATTGCCGTGGAAGTTGACTCAAACTTTGATTGCAAGGATTTGGCGATCTTAGCGCTGAATGTATGAAGATGCTCGATTAAACTTATATCCCCAACAAATAAGGAAGATTCTAAATCTTCTAGCTCTTGAAAAGAAACAAAGGTTCGATCTGCCCATGGATGATCCGCATAAACGACCAATGCTTGTTCTTCTTTATACAGGTGCATCATATGAATTTCTTTGTTTGAATCATGATTGTCGGTAATGCCAATATCGATACTACTATTCAATAATTGTTGTGATGTATTTTCTGCACTCGCAAATTTTAATGTAATATCAGGATACTGTTCATGGAATTTCAAAAAACGGGGTATTAAACTAAAAAAGTCCATAGGCGAGATGCCTATCGAAAGTTTATTTTCCCGGGCCCGAGCATTGCGTAACTCGTAAGTTTCTTTCTTCGATTCTTCAATGAGCCTCATTACGGAAAGAGCTTTTTCGTAAAGTATTTCCCCGTCAGCTGTAATCTTTACCCCTCTACCAGCTCTCTCGAACAAAGGGCTTCCAACTTCTACCTCTAGAAAGCGGATCTGTTGACTTATAGTAGGTTGAGAAATCATTAAAACTTCTGCAGCCTTAGTAAAGCTTCCTTCTTTGCAAATTTGAATGAAACATTCTAATTGCCTGAACATGAAAGATTCACCTCAACCTCTCTTACATATGAATCCATCTCTTGAATGAATATGCGTGCACTGGACCTCATAGTAACGGAATTAAGATATACAAGAGATATATCCCAACAAGGAATATGGCCTTCTAATTTTACAATACGCAAAGAATCGTCCCCCCTTAGACTTTCGAGCAAAGATGTTGGTATAAGAGCTGCTCCAAGTCTACGACGAACCCAATGAATCAATACTGAAGTGGAGGACGTTTCTATTATCGACTTCAAGGTAAACCCACAAGAGAGACAATACATTTCAATTAATGATTTGTTTTGTTCTCGGAACATGATCGACTTCATTTGCTTCAAAGAGCGAAAAGGAATCGAAGATTTATCGGCCAAAGGATGCTCTGAGTGAATCAATAGCGCCATTTCTTGTCTATATAAATGATTCGAAATGACCGAAGCATCAGAAATCGGATATGCAGTGATTCCAATGTCTACACTTTGTTCCAAAACTTTATTCTCGGTATCCTCTGCATCGATAATTTTTAATAAAATATTCGGGTACTTTTGGTGAAATCTCATGAAGTAAGGAGCAAGATATTCAAGTTCAGCAGGACAACATCCAATAGAAATTGTTTCTCTAGATTTATTGTTTCGGCCATATATTTCATTTCGCGCCACTTCAAGAAGATCCATAATAGCGTTACCCTTATTCAGAAGAATTTTTCCCGCTTCCGTTACTTCAACTCCCCTACTTACCCGATCGAACAATTGAATATTATATTCGTCTTCCAAAACCCGAATTTGCTGACTTAGTGTAGGCTGAGTCACACCTAATTCTTCTTTAGCTTTGGTGAAACTTCCCGATTTGCATATTTGAATAAAATATTCAAGTTGGCGCAATTCCATAATGTATCCCCCTTAGTTATCCGTTCCGACCCAACTGATCATTCGTAATAGCTATAAAGCGGTGCCTCATTGAGAGTGATATGCCCCCCCTTAGAATTGACATTGGAAAAAAAGATGAGCGATAGCCGCCTTGATGAATACTGCCTTTCTGGTGCATTCATTCTTCCCTCGCATTTGCATGGCTTGTTTTTGTCCTTCGGTTTCTTTAACATGGCGATTGCGAGAAACCTATATTCGCCTGGCTGGCCGGTTCTGTTATTCTTTAGCATAGGGGTACTTTTCTTGGGCTTCCCGTACTGGGTGTTCACCCGCTGGTGGTGATGAGTGATCGGGGTGATTGCTGCTCTATAAACATTATAAGAAGAAACCTGTCATTTAATATATCCGCTAGATTTCAGGTGAAGGTTGCTAGATTTTAGGGTTGGTGTGTTGGGAACACTATGTGTGTAGTCTGAAAATATGAAGAGCCCGCTTCTCGATTGGAAGCAGGCTCTTCTTTTACTAGGGTTTTTATAAAATCGGATTACTTCTCATTCTCCGTCGTATTATAAGTGGGTTGACCACTTTTGTCTTGGAGGTGTAGTTGCGGAACTATTAGGAGTGCTTGAAGGTAGCGTAGGCCGAGGATTCCGACGTAATTAACGTTTGCTTGAGGATCATTTGTAAATGCAGTTATGTGATGGATACCTGACATGAAAATGCCGCCTATAATGCAAGTTTTAATTTTTCAAGCATTAGCATTCTACCAATATATTTTTCCATGCTCTTCAATATTTCTTCTACTTCATTTAAATAGGTTTGATCACCGAACATTTTATAGAGCAGCATATAGTCATTGTATTCGTCCAGCCATTCGTTTACTTGGACTGGTGTCACTTTTCATCTACTTCCTTTCCTTGACGTAAATTATCAATTTCCGATTAACTATCTTGAATGTCATACTTATTCGAATCAATCAATCGGAGTGATGAAAAAATTCACGAAGTAAGATCTTACTTCGTGAATTTTCTCTTGCTAATCGATTAATGTCCCTCACTACCGCCGAACATTTCTTGCGAGTAAAAAATACCTAGACCGTATGCACCGCCGTGTTCTTTAGCAATATCTGTTGTCGCTTTGTACGTTTCGGAACGTGCCCAGTCGCGTTGCAGTTCCAGTAGGTACTGTTCCCAAGTGATTGGTGCGGCGCCCGCTTGAATCATGCGCTCAATGGCCATATCGTGCGCTTCTTCTGTGACACCGCCTGAAGTATCGGTTACGATGTATACTTCATAACCTTGATCGATCGCGGAAAGCACAGCTGATAAGTCGCAAACCTCTGTCCATAGACCGGAAACGACAAGCTTTTTCTTACCATAGCTGTTCACTTTATCAACAACTCGTTGATCTTCCCAAGCATTCATCGTTGTGCGGTCAATTGGCTGCTGCTCAGGGAATACCGCTTGGATTTCCGGGAAAATCGGTCCGCTGAACGACTCTGCGGCAACAGTAGTTAGAACGGTTGGCACCTTGAAAGCTTTAGCTGCTTTGGCAAGTCCGGTCACGTTATTGCGCAGTTCCTGGATGTCAATCGATGATGTACCAAATGCCATTTGCGGTTGGTGGTCGATCATGAGCAGGGTATGGTTCGTTGGCGTCAGCAATTTTGAAGACGGTACCGCCTTTGCCTGAATGACAGGTGAACTAGCACCAACTGTTTCCGCCTTTGCAATGAGAATCGATCCGAATGCGCTTGTCGATACGACAGCAGCTAAAATTGCTAGAGTTGTAATGCGGCTTGAAAGTAATTTTTTCATGGTTGTTAGCTCCTTTTATATTGAATTTGAGTAGACCCGAGAAGGTATTAGCCGCAACGGTAGTTAAGATGATGGGCGCATTGAGTACTTTTGCCGTTTTAGCCAGTCCCACAGTATTATTGATGGCGGTTTATCTATCGGCACTTTGCATAGCATTTTTGGTTAATGGTCGATAAGGATGATGGTAGAATTATCTGCGGTAAGTAAATCAGTTTTGTCATCAAACATGAAGAATCCCTACTTTCTTTTATTAGTTTTACGACGACATTCGAATTAACTAGTTATGAAGTCCGTCGCATGTCTTTATAATATGAGACCGAAATATATCGATCAATTCTATATTTTCTATACGTTCTATAGGTTGAAACTATAGGATCGTTCGACTACATAATATAAGTACCCCCTATTGAACAAAGAGCAGTTATTCACAGCTAATCATAGCCTGTGTAACTGCTCTTTTTTGCGTTATCTATTGCTCATATCAAACTATCTCGAAACAAGAAAAGCAGCAACTTCAGCTAGGCGAGAAGCGTAACCCCACTCGTTATCATACCAAGCGGCTACGGATACAAGATCCCCCTGCACTTGCGTTAATGGCAGATCAATAATCGATGAATGAGGATCCCCTACAATACGGGAAGAGGCCCATTCACCCTCCAATATGTTTAGAACTCCCTTAAGCTCACCTTCATTAGCAGCAAGGCGGAACATTTCATTGATCTCCTGAACGGAGCATGATTTCTCTGTTATCAGATTAAGCTCAGCAATGCTGCCTGTGCGAGTCGGGATTCGGTAGGCCTTTCCAGTAATTTGGAGATCACTCCAAATAAACTTGAGAGCCTTAGCTGCACCCGAAGATGATGGAATAATATTTTCGGCTGCTGCCCAAGAATCCCGCCGGTCCTTCATAGGCTGATCTGTTAATGATTGTGTATTGGTATACGAATGAACCGTTGAAAACAAACCATATTTAATGCCGTAATTTTCCCTAACCAATTTCACCACTGGTGCCAGTGCATTGGTTGTACAGCTCGCCATACTGATAATTTTATGCTTCTCCGGATCGAAACTGCCCAGATTAATCCCTTTAAGCAAAACGGCGTCGCAATCTTCGAGACTTTTACTAGGTCCGCTGACAAGCACTCGCTTGGCGCCACGATCCAAGTGCAATTGTGCAACAGGTCTGGTTACAGCACGCCCCGTACAGTCAATCACCAACTCAACACCCAATTCTCTCCAATTAGGAACCTCGCTGAACGAATTCATATACCGGATTTCTCGGCCGCCTATGATGATAGCTCCTTCTCGACTGGAAACCGCTTCTTGCCAACGCTTGTAATTCGTATCAACCTCAAAAAGCGCCGAAAGTGTGGATTCATCTTTAATATCAGAGATAGAATACGGTACAAAGAGCCTCTCCTGAAGTGCTGCTCTAAGTAATTGCCGACCGATTCTACCGAACCCAAATATTGCAATTTTACCCATGATATCCTCCCATTGCGGTGAAGAAAAGACCAGCAAGAAAACTAGCTTTTTTAAGTCCGCTCACTTTCAGGTCTAGACTTTACCGTTCCATTAATTCTGTGATCAGCTAGGAAAGGAAATGTTCTTTGTACCAATCGGCTGCTTCGTCGATTTCAGAGTGCGTTAACTGATGACCTGCATGCTCCCAGTTCACTTCAACGGAGGCGCCTGCACCTTTCAATAGCGTTAGTAATTCTTTTGTCTCTTGTGGAGGGGAGACCGAATCATTCATTCCAGCACCAATGAATATAGGTGTTTGCGATAATTCTGGTAGTGTTACACCGCGACGAGGAACCATGGGATGGAATAAAATCGCACCTCTTAATGCGTTCTTGCAATGGAACAAGAGACTCCCTGCAATATTGGCTCCGTTAGAATAACCTATCGCTACTACATTCTGGCGGTCGAACTCATATTGGTTCGATGCTTGATCGAGAAATCCATTCAGCTCTTCAGTTCGAAACAATAGGTCTTCCTCATCAAACACTCCCTCCTCCAACCGCCTGAAAAACCTGGACATTCCATTCTCCTGAACCTCCCCCCGAACACTAAGGACATTCGAAGTCGAGGAGATTCTATGAGCAACCGGCAATAGATCGTATTCCGTCCCACCCGTACCGTGCAATAAGAGAAATGTTACCAGGTTCGGACTTGAACCTTTTCGATAAATATGCTTCATTACTTGATTGACTCCAATTCCCGTACTTGAATAGGGGTCAGGTTCTTTTCAATTTCAGCACGGCTGTCTTCAAACCATGATGGCAGCATTAATGTCTCGCCCAGATGATCCTCAGGCTCATCATTTGCGAACCCTGGCGGATCTGTCGCGATTTCAAACAAAATACCGCCTTGTTCACGAAAATAGATAGCATGGAAATACTGTCGGTCAATAATCGGCGTAGGATAAAAACCGCTGCTTTCCACATGGCTTCTCCAAGCATTGTGGTCTTCAATATCCTTGGCTCGCCACGCGATATGGTGAACGGTGCCTGCACCGGGGATCCCCCATTTCATGGACTCCGCATTCACATCAATGAGATTGCCGAGGTCCCCTTCAGCCTTATAGCGAATAAAGGCACCATCCTGCCCTACCTTTTCAAGACCTAAAACGTTCTCAAGAACCTGCATGGTCTTTTCGGATGCATGGCTGTATAGCACCGCACCCCCAAATCCTTTGATAGCCTTATCCGTTGGAATACCTCCGAATGACCACGTATTAGGAGCTCCTTCTTCCCGTTCAACGATCTCTAACTGCAGACCGTCACGATCGAGAAATTCGATATAGTTCTCGGAAAAACGGGTGCTTTCTGAGAAAGAAATATCGAACGCTGTGAGACGTGCTTTCCAAAAATCAAGTGCGCCTATTGGTACTACGTATGTTGTTGTACCTACTTGTCCTCCTCCTATGCGGCCTTTACGAGAATGTTCATGCGGGAAGAACGTAACAATGGTTCCAGGGCTGCCTTTTTCATTGCCGAAGTACAAATGGTAGACTTCGGGTGCGTCAAAGTTAATTGTTTTTTTTACAAGACGAAGGCCCAGGACTCCAGCATAAAAATCCACATTTCTCTGCGGATCTTGTACGAAAGAAGTAATATGATGGATACCTGCCGTTTTCTTTACGGTATTACTCATCTTTCGGATCACTCCTTCTTTTTGTTTTTTTTATTTTTCTAATAACTAAACTTACTCCTGATTCAAATCATAGAGAATAGTGCAACAGCGAACAATTCCATTATTTCTATACCTGTATAGCTAATTACTATATCTTTCGCATTAATCACTATAGTCCGCATACAAAAAAGCCGGTGATTTTCCCCGGCTTTTTGCGATAACATAACAGATTAGAAACGGATCTAGATTAACCCAAGAATGATTTCAACATCCATACATGCTTTTCCAGTGAGCTATGAATGGCCAAAAGCATATCCCCGGTTGTCTCGTCACCTTCACGGTTAGCGATACTCATACCCTCTTTAAGCTCATTAACAATAGTTCCAAAATCAGCTGCAAGGGTGCGAACCATCTCAGTTGCGCTCTCATTTCCCACTGCATCTTTTACCGTTGCGGTTTCAATAATTCCACGCAAAGTCGCTACGGGGCTGCCGCCTAATGCCAGTAACCGCTCGGCAAGATTGTCCACATGAAGAGCAGCTTCCGTATATAGTTCTTCAAACTTCAAATGTAAAGTGAAGAACTGTGGACCTTTAACATACCAGTGATAGTTATGGAGTTTGGTGAACAAAAGACTCCAATTCGCTATCTGTGTGTTTAGCACTTGCGTAATATTATCAGACATAAAAAGCTCCTTTCCAATTTAGCGTCAATTTCAAGGAACTACTATAGCATAGCAACCAATTTATGTATACTCGAATATTTTCAGACTATCAAACTGGATTTTAGATATAAGAATAGGCTATACGAAACATAGAAAAATCGATATTGATCGTCCGAACCAATGTTTATACGATGGTGATACATATCTAGCTTTTGGAATTCGTTAACTTTAGATTCCTTGACTGGATGAATCTAACCAAATACAAAGGAGAATTTGAATGGGATTGACTAGCGTTCATGCCCACACCAATCTTTTTGGATGGGCAACTTTGGCCCTTTGCGGATTTACTTATCTACGTTTTCCCAAAGCTGCAAAATCCCGCCTAGCTAAATGGCACTTCTCTGAAAAAAAGGGGGCTCATTTTTGATTAACCCCGTGAAGTCAATAGCACCGCGTTATAAACTCATGACCCTTATTCTATTCTTCTGCTCATTGATTGTTGTCTCTTCGGTTTATTTAACATTACCCCTGCTCTCTGTATTTGAGGACGAATTCCAGATTTCATCATCCAAAGCAGCTTGGGCAGGCAGCGCCTTTTCTTTTGCTTTTGCTGGTGGAGGACTCCTGTTCGGGGGTCTTTCTGATCGCTATGGACGAAAAAAAATGATGATATCTGGGTTATGTTTGCTCACAGCTACAACTCTTGTTATCGGAACGGTTGATGAGTTTCAATGGCTTATTGTGCTAAGGGTTCTCCAGGGATTGGCAGCATCCATGTTTCCGCCTTCAGTGTTAGCCTATGCTATAGAGATGTTCCCAATTAATAAAAGGGTAACGATCCTCGGCTTTATAAGCACCGCCTTTTTAATGGCCAGTATTGTAGGACAGATCTATAGCAGCATCGTCGTCTTGGAACTAAGCTGGAACTATGTATTTTATATCCTTGGTCCAGTGTATTTTGTTTCATTTATTTTGATTACAATATCTATACCTAACGATAAAACCCAGAAACCGGTAGGCAGCTTCTTCACTCCCTTTAGGCACATTGGGGGTATTTTCAAGAAAAAAGGGTTGCCACTCTGTTATATCATTTCAGCAACTCTCTTTATTTCACTTGTCGGGTTCTTCTCCACGCTTGGAAGTTATCTAAGCAGTTCTCTTTTCGGTCTAAGCCATCAGGAAATCCTATGGGTTCGTGCAGTTGGTATCATCGGCATGTTCATTTCCCCGTTTGATGGGAGGTTAGTTGCTAAGATTGGTGTTAAAAATGTTCTATGGTGTGGTTTGATTTTGGCCAGTATTGGACTAGGTCTGGTTGGCGTCTGGGAGAACCTCGCATTTTTAATCTTGGCGAGTATTGTTTTTACTGCTGGCATCGCAATGGCCCTTCCCGCCTTGATATCATTAATCGGTACACTGGCTGGTGAGTTAAGAGCTAGTGCTCTTTCTTTCCATATGTTTATGCTTTTCATTGGCGCTTCACTTGCTCCCATCATCTCCATTTATCTGATCGACACCGTTAGTCATATGTTCACTTTCGTAATGTTAGCTGGATTACTGCTCTTAAGCACGGTTGTCCCATTCTATATTCGGTTAGAGAAAAAGGAAAATACCATTAGCCAGATCAATCAGCACAAGCAAACTAACGTTCAAAATCATTGATAAGTCAAATGAAACAACGATAAGTAGAAAGGCGCTGTCCCAGAAGTAGAGAAGATTACTGATGGGATTTCTCTCTCAAAATAAAAAAGAGGTGTTGCAGGAGTCCTCTCGTCCGCACCACTTATCCCCGAGAAGCCTTGGTATTCAAGGCTTCTTTTTGTTTTGTCCGGATTTCTCCGGGTTTCGTTTATTGGTCTTCTTTCTCCCCTTTCTCCTGTACTGCCGTTTGCAGCCGTATATCGTCAACTCTGTTCTTGTAGGTTATTCCCCACTTCTTCATATCAAGGATGATCGGCTTCAACGTCAATCCGAATTCAGTCAGCGAGTATTCCACTTTAGGGGGCACCTGTTTATAAACTTCGCGGTGAATAATGCCATACCGTTCAAGCTCGCGGAGCTGCAAAGTAAGCATAAATTGCGTCATTCCCGGATAGAGCCGCCGGAATTCATTGAATCTCTTCGGGCCATCGATAAGATGAAACAGAATGATCGCTTTCCATTTGCCCCCGATGACATCCAAAGTTGTTTCGACAGGACACACTTCCACTTTCGGTTCGAGCTTGTTTTTGCGATCTACCATAGCTAAGACCCTCCATTAGTTTGATTTTTAATACTATATTATAAAATTATGCGTACTTTACTAAATTCAATATACATTTTAGTATAACACTCATACGGCTAATTAAGCGTCGTAAGCCAATACAAAGGGAGAGTGGAGTCATGTCAAAGAAGGTATTGATCGTTTATGCGCACCCCGAGCCCACTTCGTTAACTAGCCAGTTCGTTGAGACGGCTGTGCAAACACTTCAGGAGCAAGGGCACGAAGTCATGTTGTCCGATCTGTACGGAATGGACTGGAAGGCCGTGTTCGATGGGCGCGACTTCCCGGATCGAGCCAATCCAGAACGATTATCCTTTATTAAAGAGTCAGCGCACGCCTATTCGACTGGCCGTCAAACGGCAGACGTCGCATTGGAGCAACAGAAGCTTCTTGCTTCCGACGCGGTGATCTTGCAGTTTCCTCTGTGGTGGTTCAGCATGCCGGCTATTCTCAAGGGTTGGGTAGAACGGGTATTCGCTTTTGGTTTCGCATATGGCTTTAAGGGCGAAGGGAATCGCTATCGCTACGGCGATGGCATTCTAAAGGGGAAGCGGGCTATGCTGTCCGTAGCTGCCGGAGGGCCCGAGAAGGATTATTCGCCGCGAGGAATCAATGGACCGCTGGAGCAATTGCTGTTCCCCATTACTCACGGCATCCTCTTCTACCCCGGAATGGATGTGTTGCCTACCCATGCCGTCTACGGAACCGATCGCATGACGACAGCCGACATAGACGCGGCGATGGCAGCCTGGCGCTTGCGTCTCGAGCGCCTATTCGAGGAGGAGCCCATTCCGTTCCGACATCAGAACGGCGGGGATTATCCGGATAGCCATGTGCTTGCAAGCGACATCGCAATCGGACGGACCGGCTTGACGGCTCACATTGCCGAAGGCGCGGCGCCTCTATGACTGGAGCCTGATGGGGAGAAAATAATGGAACTCGCAGCCGGAAGGCAATGCCCAGAAGGGAGAGGAATATTATAGGCAACAATCCTTTGAACGTTTACCGGAAGCTCAAGCATTTCAAGTAACGAGTAATGATTTGACGGATGGCGATGACGACTTGGCGATTCGCAACGTCAATAGGCTTTCTTCCAACGGTCAGCGCACTGTTCACACGCTTCATTCCAATTACTCTTACATCAAATCCATTAGCCTCAAATATTTCTCTTGGGGATCTACCTGTTATGTACTGGTCTATGAACAACTGCTTAAACTCATCCGAATAGGTTATCGCTTTATCGCTAATTCTGAGCACGTGTTTGTTCCTTGAGAGGTGCTCACGATCTGCTTCATTAAAATGCTTCTTGCTCATGTAATCCCCTCCGCTGCTTACTCCAGTATACAAAAAGGTACCCACAGCCTAAACACCTTTTTTCTAAGTGTCTAGTCTATGGGTCACCAGTGTATCCCTGCAACACCTCTTTTCGATTTCGGTCAATTGCAGCTTTCTTCAGTAGATTATGAGCAAGTAAAAGCCTCCCGACTTCTAGGCTTGCCTTAGGCAAGCCTAGAAGCAGGATCGTTTGTACAAGAGGGCTTTAAAGGACAGTCCTCACAACAGGCAACGCAAAAACAATAATCGATAGAAATGACAAAGAGTGGACAGCCCCTTGGTTTATATAACAGTTTTGTTTGAAGCACGAGGGATTGATTTTCGGGATTTTTCAGCTATACACCACCCGTGTCCCTCATATTGACCTCGTCATCAATCAAGCACGTGGTGCGCTTTCGAATTTACCCTTGTGAGTTAAGTCACAGAAAGGCTTTTGATTTGATAATCCGCACCGACAAAGGATAAAGCTCTCCTTTGTCTCGAAACGGTTACCCAACGAATCCACCATTTCTACTTTGCCTGTTATTCGTAATGGTCCATTATCGTTAACTTTGATCATAACATCGGACATGATGATCTCACCTGCCTCTAGGTTATTTTAGTTAGAAGACAAAGCAATCCAAGTCACAGAAGCCGCTGCCATGATGATGGTTACACCTATGATGAAGATGGGCCTGTTGAGGTCTATGGGTGCCTGGTCCACCGCCCCCATAATTGGTCCCATTGTAATAGCCTCCAAAGACATTATGCGGAGACCAGTCTGGACTTGCTTTGGGAGCTGCTGGTGACAAAGATTGAAATTCGGAAGCACCGTAGACAATCTTACCGCCTACAACTGTAAAGACAGATTCGATTTTTTTAATATTTTCTTCGGATACACTGAAGAAATTCTCAGAAAGAATTGTAAAATCAGCGTAATGACCTTTCTTGATTTGCCCTTTCACATCTTCTTCCTTTGAAAACCATGCATTCCCCGTAGTATACATCCGAAGTGCCTGGTGTCTCTCTACACGATTTGAAGCAGGATACAGGCTTAACCCTCCCAGTGTTTTGCCTGTCACTAGCCAGTATAGGGCCACCCAAGGATTATAACTTGCAACCCTGGTCGCATCTGTACCCACACCAACACGTAACCCAGCCGTAAGCATTTTGACTATTGGAGGAGCGTTTTCAGCTGCTTTTGCCCCATATTTATCAACGAAATATTCACCCTGGAAAGCCATTCGACTTTGAACCGCGATCGAACCACCTAATGCGACGACGCGCTCCAAATCTTTCTCTTGGATCGTTTCGGCATGATCCAGAATCCAGCGTAAGTCTTTAAATGGAACATCTTTATTCACTCGCTCAAATACATCGAGAAAGCGAGTTATTGATTCTCCATAAGTTGCATGAAGACGAAATGGCCAGCGTTGTTGAACGAGATGCTGAGTTACTTCGAATAGTTCGTCTTCTAATACGGCTGGAAGTTCCGGACGGGGTTCGACAAAATCTTCGAAGTCTGCTGCACTATAAACAAGCATTTCACCGGCACCGTTATGGCGATAGTAGGAACTTCCCGTATAAGGCTGTGATGTCGCTGTCCATGCTTTAAAATCACTCAATTCATTCTTGGGATGCTGAGTGAATAAATTATACGCAGTGCGAACCGTAATTTCTTCACGTCTATCAAGTTCATCAAACACTTGATAGTCATCGGGATAATTCTGAAAGCCCCCGCCGGCGTCAATAACGCTTGTGACTCCAAATCGATTCAATTCCCTCATAAAAAGCCGAGTTGAATTCAGTTGGTCTTCGTATGAAAGCTTTGGCCCTTTAGCTAAGGTGGCATACAAAATAGTTGCATTAGGTCGAGCGATGAGCATTCCTGTAGGATTGCCATGGCTATCCCTTTGGATTTCTCCGCCAGGTGGATTAGGCGTATCTTTTGAATACCCGATTACTCGCAAGGCAGCTTTGTTCAAAAAAGCTTGACGGTAAAGATTGAGGATAAAAACGGGGGTTTCTGGAGCAATTCGATTGATTTCATCTAGTGTTGGCATTCTGCGTTCCAGGAATTGAAACTCTGTCCATCCGCCTACAACACGGACCCAATGAGGTGCTGGCGTACGATCTACCTGCTTTTTCAACATACGCAATGCATCCGCTACTGATGGCACCCCATCCCAGCGAAGCTCGAGGTTATAGTTGAGACCACCTCGAATGAGATGAATATGGGAATCGTTTAAACCCGGTATTAACATTCGTTTGTTTGCGTTTACAACCTGTGTGGATGATCCAACATATTTCATGATTTCGGCATCTTCTCCCACAGCCAGGACTTTGCCATCCTTAACTGCAACTGCTGATGCTGTAGGTTTTGAATCGTCCATCGTTACGATACTGGCATTATGAACAACTAAACTAGCTTCATCTACTTTTGTTTTCTCAGACATGATTTAGTTCTCCTTTAAAATTTTTTTTGTGTTTAGTTGTGGCTAAACCAAAGTTTTATCCATGGAATCAACCTCTGCCCTAAAAACATACCAAGGAGACCAATCAGTCCCAAAAAAGGCGGTGCAGGAGAGGGGATCCGAAACGATTGAAAAACAACGCCAATTACAATACCAGTAGCTAAAGCTATAAACATAGTGCCCCACATATTCATATCCTCCTTCAATCCTTTCAATTGTTTTGTTCTTACAAGCTAGCCTTCTATTCATAAGTTTATAAATCAGCATTCTTACTAGCAATAAGGCTTTCTCTATAACAGCCATAGGAATTGCTTATACAAATAATTTATAAAACTTTTGATATGTATAGTTTTTCGCTATGCATTATATAGAAAAATGAAGATTGTTTGCACAATTACATTTCAATAGACTGAATACATGCAGCAGGATTTACGATTTTATGGACCTGTGGCAATAAAATAGGGGAAGCGGGGATTATTGTATGTTTAATGGAAAGTCCGATTTACTTACGGCTGAAAACTCAGCTATTATTCTTGTAGACCACCAGCCTCAAATGCTCTTTGGTGTGCAAAGTGCTGATCGCCAAACTATCATTAGCAATACGGTTGCACTTGCAAAAACGGCTAAAGTTTTCAATGCACCAATCATTCTTACAACTGTTGCTGCTGAATCATTTTCAGGTCCTATTCATCCGCATATTCAAGACGTTTTTCCTAATCAAAAACCGATTGACCGTACAAACATGAACTCTTGGGAAGACGAAAGCTTCGTGTCAGCTGTGAAACAAACAGGTCGCAAGAAGCTGATTATGGCAGCTCTTTGGACGGAAGTTTGTCTTGCTTTCCCTACAGTTTCAGCCATCAAAGATGGATATGAAGTATACATTGTAACGGACGCTTCAGGTGGGACTACCACGGAAGCACATGACATGGCCGTTCAACGCATGATACAAGCGGGAGCAATTCCCGTTACTTGGATGTCTGTTCTTCTTGAGTATCAGCGCGATTGGGCACATCAAGAAACATATGATGCAGTCTTGGAGATTGCTATGCAACACGGTGGTGCCTACGGTACGGGTATTGTTTATGCTCAAACGATGTTTGGTGGCCACGAGTAATATTCATCCCAAAAGAGACAGGAAGTGAAGTATAAAGCATGGCTAAATTAACAGTCGGAACAGAAAACGGGCAACCCATTGAATTGTATTTTGAGGATGTTGGCGAAGGCAAACCTGTAGTTTTGATCCATGGCTGGCCACTAAGCGGGCGCTCGTGGGAGAGTCAAGTTCCAGCGCTCATCGATGCAGGTTACCGCGTGATTACCTATGACCGCCGCGGATTCGGACAATCCTCCCAACCGTGGAACGGTTACGACTATGATACGTTTGCAATGGATCTCCATAAGCTAATTGAGCATCTGGACCTTAAGGACGTGACACTGGTCGGATTTTCGATGGGTGGCGGAGAGGTTGCCCGTTACGTTGGCACATACGGAACAAGCCGTGTCAAAAAAGCCGTGTTGGCTGCTGCGGTTCCGCCGTTCTTTTATAAATCTGCCGAGCATCCGGAAGGCGGTCTGGATGAAGCCACCATTAAGGGCTTCCAAGACGGGTTGAAAAAAGACCGTGTCGCCTTCCTTGACGGCTTCACTCACAATTTCTTTAAAGCAGGGGATAGAACAGACCTGGTCAGCGAGTCCTTCCGTGCTTATAATCTTAATATTGCTTCTTATGCTTCGCCAAAGGGGACGCTGGATTGTACTGATGCCTTCGGCCGGACGGATTTCCGTGGCGATTTGGCGAAATTTGATATCCCATTGCTTGTTATCCATGGCGATTCCGATGCGATTGTGACGCTTGAGGTAAGCGGTCAACTTTCCCACGAAGCTGTTGTAGGCAGTCAACTCGTCGTAATTGAAGGTGGACCGCATGGTTTGAACGCGACTCACCCTGAAGAATTCAATACCGCTTTGATTCACTTCCTCAATACTAAATGAATGAACAGACCGCCTACGAAACTTTTCGTATCGGACTTAAAGAGGAGAGTTAAACTAAACTAGTATTGCAACTGCTGGGGGATATTAGGTCTTCTCATCCGGATGGTGAAATACAACACGTGAAACGCCCCCCATTAGCCAATAAAAAAACCGTTTCTTCGTAAACAGGCGTGCGATCACCCATTTACGAAAGAAACGGTTTTTGCAATTTGCTCAAGGAAGCGGCCACGTCACCTGTCCAGCTCGGAATCCGCCATCAGGTGCTGAACCCCGCGATTGTCTTAAGGTTCGCCTGCTTTTCCCTCAAGTATGGTTTACTTAATAACGACGTATTCCAAGTTAACCAGCTTGGCGTAGGTTACGATTTGGTCTGTCGTCAGGTTCAAGGAAACGACGGTATGGTGGCCGCCGCCATTCTCGATCCAAGCTTTCACTCCATCCTGGAAGTTCGGCTTAACCGTCCACAGGACGCGAGCGACAGGAAGGTTAGGAGCCGGAACCGTCGGTTCGAATGCGGAAACCTCGTTAATCAGCAATTTATAATGAGTGCCGAAGTCAGCCATGGATACGACGACGCCTTCGCCGGCTTTGCCGTCAAATACCAGACGCGCCGGATCTTCTTTACCGCCGATTCCGAGCGGGGAAACAATGATTTTCGGCTTGTTGCTTGCCAAGGACGGATCTACCTCGAGCATATGAGATTGCAGGATGGCTTCCTGACCGGCCGCCATCTCGTAGGTGTAATCCTCCATAAAGCCCGTGTTTTGATTGCGGCTCATCACTTTCATCAAGCGATCGAGCGCGGCGGTCTTCCAGTCGCCCTCGCCGGCAAAGCCGTAGCCCTGCGCCATCAGACGTTGGACGGCAAGACCAGGAAGCTGTTTCATTCCATGCAAATCTTCGAAGTTCGTCGTGAAGGCATTATAACCTTTCTCGTCGAAGAAACGTTTGAGGGCGATTTCATAGCTTGCTTGGACTCTGACACTGGCTTCCCAGGCTTCTTTGCTGTTCGTGCCGTAATCGAAATCGTAGAGCTCCGCATATTGGCCCATCAGATCATCGATTTCCTGCTCCGTAACGGCATTCACGTATTGCACGAGGTCGCCGATGCCGTAATAGTCCACGGTCCATCCGAACTGAATTTGGGCCTCGACTTTATCGCCTTCCGTTACGCCAACGTTGCGCATGTTGTCGCCGAAACGGGCCACTTTGATGTTGAAGCTTTCGTTATAAGCAACCGCTACGTCCATCCAATCCGCAATTTGCTGCTGCACTTCCGAACGTTCCCAGTAGCCTACGACGATTTTGTTTTGTTTCTTCAGACGGGCATTGATGAAGCCGTATTCGCGGTCGCCGTGAGCGGCCTGGTTCAGGTTCATGAAGTCCATGTCGATCGTTGCCCAAGGAATGCTTTCATTGAACTGGGTTGCTAAGTGAAGCAGAGGCTTCTGCAGCAATTTCGTACCGCGAATCCACATTTTCGCAGGCGAGAACGTATGCATCCATGTAATGACACCCGCCACTTCATCGCGATAGTTGACCTCTTTCATGATGCTTGTAATTTTGTCCGCGCTGACAGCCAGATCCTGCAAGACAAGCGGATAAGGGAGCACTCCGCTATTATTCAAGGCATCAGTCATCGTCTGAGCATGGGCTTTTACTTCAGCGAGCGCTTCTTCCCCGTACAAATGCTGCGAACCTACGACGAACCAAAACTGTTTAGCTGTTGTTGTTGACATCTTAATCATCCTCTTTTCTGTATTTTATAATGGCTAAGGCTATTACTTCTGCCCGTAGTAGGCATCTTTCCCGTGCTTCCGAAGATAGTGCTTGTCCAGAATGCCTTGCGGCAGTTCTTTGGCAAAATGGTTCAATTGCCGCGCGTACAGATTCATTTTGCACACTTCCTCCAGCACGACGCTGTTCACGACCGCCGACTTCACGTCTTTCCCCCAAGTGAAAGGCGCATGTCCCTGGAGCAGAACGGCCGGGATCGCCATGACATCCAATCCGCGCTTCTCGAACGTTTCGATAATAACATGACCCGTCTCCGCTTCGTATCCCCGGTCAACCTCCTCTTGGTTCAAGAACCGTGCGCAAGGCACGGCGCCATAGAAGGTGTCCGCATGCGTCGTTCCCATGACGGGTACATCAAGTCCCGCTTGCGCCCAAATGGTTGCCCAAGTCGAGTGAGTATGCACGATGCCGCCGATTTGCGGATAATGTTTGTACAACACGGCGTGAGTCGCGGTATCGGAGGAAGGTCTCATCTCTCCCTCGACCACCTTACCGTCGAGATCCACAACGACCATATCGCTCGGTTTCATCTTCTCATAGCTGACTCCGCTCGGTTTGATCACGAACAAGCCGCTTTCCCGATCGACGGCACTCGCATTGCCCCAAGTGAATTTCACGAGGCCGTGCTTCGGCAAATCCAGATTCGCTTGGTATACCTCTTCTTTCAGTTGTTCTAACAACGTTAGTCCCTCCCGTTCTCTAACAGATGGTCTACAGCGGCTTGTTCGATGGCAAGCCCTGCTTGGTATCGTTTGATGAATGCTTGGAACCCTTCGACATCCGTAGCATCCGGAGCAATCTCCTGTCCTTCGGCATCTTTGAACACCTTCTGCTCGAGGAAGTCCTCCAGGCTCTCTTCTTGATCCTTGCCCGTCATGTAAGAAGCCAGAAGCGCCATGCCCCATGCCCCGCCTTCGCCGGCCGTGGACATGACCGAGATCGGCACGTTCAGCGCAGCGGCTAATGCTTTTTGTCCAACGACAGGGGTCTTGAATAGGCCGCCATGAGCCAAGATGCTGTCGATGGCCACCTGTTCGTTTTCGGTCAAAATGTCCATGCCAAGCTTCAACGCTCCGAAAGCCGTGAATAGATGCGTCCGCATGAAGTTAGCCAGATTAAAGTTGCTTTCAGGCGAGCGAACGAACAACGGCCGGCCTTTATCTATTCCCGTTATATTCTCGCCCGAAAGATAGCCGTAGCTCAGCAAGCCGCCGCCATCCGGGTCTGCTTCAAGAGACTTGCCCAGCAGCACGCTGAACAATTTGCCGGAATCCACATTAAATCCCATTGCTTCGGAGAATTCACGGAACAGTCCCATCCAGGCGTTAAGATCGCTGGAGCAGTTGTTGGCATGCACCATGCCGACCGGACTGCCGTCCGGCGTAGTGACCATATCGATCTCCGGATAAACCTTGGACAATTCTTTCTCCAATACAATCATCGCAAAAACGGAAGTGCCCACGGATATATTTCCCGTACGCTTCTTGACGCTATTCGTCGCAACCATGCCTGTGCCGGCATCGCCTTCCGGAGGACAGAGCGGAATGCCGGACTGCAGATCTCCGGCCGGGTCCAGAATAGCGGCTCCCGCCGCCGTTAGCTCGCCGGCTTGCTCGCCGGAGAGATATACCTTGGGAAGAAGGTCCTCAAGCTTCCACGTAAAGCCTTTGGCCGCGATTAATTCATCGAATTGCTTGACCATCGATGGATGGTAATTATGAGTTGATTCATCAATTGGGAAGATGCCGGAAGCATCCCCGATGCCGATCACTTTATTGCCGGTCAACAACCAGTGTATGTATCCGGCCAGCGTCGTTACGAAATCAATGCGAGGCACATGCTCCTCTTGGTTCAATATCGCTTGGTACAAATGGGCGATACTCCAGCGCTCGGGGATATTGAATTGGAACAAGTCCGTTAATTCCCTAGCCGCCGCGCCGGTTGTCGCGTTGCGCCAAGTCCGAAACGGCACCAGCAGATCGCCAGTGCTGTCGAACGCCATATAACCGTGCATCATAGCGGAAAACCCGATCGAACCGACGGACCGGAGGGTCACTCCGTAATTCCGTTCCACTTCCTGCTTCAGTTCACGATACGCGGTTTGGAGGCCTCTTATAATATCCTCCTGATTGTACGTCCAATATCCGTCTTTCAACAAATTTTCCCACTCAAAGCTTCCCGATGCGATGGTCTCGAAACGACGATCGATCAGCACCGCTTTGATCCGCGTAGAACCAAATTCGATACCCAGCGAAGTTTCTCCATTGATTATCGCTTCCTTCAAGTCTACATGATTCATGATCACGTATATCCCCTCTCTGTTCGATTACGATTCCTATACTAGCTGCTTCCGATCGAATCGGTCACTCGGGTGAGACAACCGGAAGATTTCGACCGAAAGAAGGCGCTTTCTCTTACTGACAGCCTTAGTATATTTTCTGTACGTACATTTGTCAATATAGTCTAATAGTTATACTAACATAAGTTGCTGTACCCTCATTATTCGTCTGACTTGTACCATTGGAATCGTAAATAATGTTATTGCATTTGCATTTCATGCAACTCATGCTAAAATGTGTACGTACAACTTTTTCGAACAACGATGAAAGAAGTGGATTGCATGAAGCCAAAGTACCAGCTCATTATTGAAGATATCAAAAGTTATATCCTCTCTGGAACGTACAAAGCAGGCGAGAAAATCCCTTCGGAGCACGTTTTGGAGGAAAGCTACAACGTTAGCCGGCAGACGGTTCGAAAGGCCATTCTCGAGTTATCGAACGAGGGGTTCCTGCGAAGCGAGAGGGGATCCGGCACATACGTCAGCAACCAATACCGGTCCAGAACGGGTGCAAAAACCATGAATAAAACGATCGGCGTCATCACGACCTATATCTCGGATTACATCTTCCCCTCCATTATCCGCGGCATTGAAAGCCGATTAAATGAAGATAACTATTCATTACTGTTAGCCAGTACAAATAATGATATCTCCCAGGAAAAAAAGGCGTTGGAAATGATGCTGTCCTACGGCGTGGATGGACTGATTATAGAACCTACCAGAAGCAGTGTATACAACCCCAATATCGCTTACTACCTGTCTTTTAAGGAGCAGGAGGTTCCGTTCGCGATGATCAATGCCTATTATGAAGAGTTGGAAGTTCCTTTCTTCTGTCTGGATGACGTGCAGTCCAGCTATCTCGCAACCCGGGAGCTGATTACCAAAGGACATACCCAGATCGGCATCATCGCGAAAATGGATGATTTGCAAGGGAAGTATAGAATGAAGGGATTTATCAAGGCTCTTGGGGAAGCCAAATTACGGTTCCTGCAAGAGCATGTGCTTTCTTTCGATACATCGACAAAGTCGGACCTGTCCGCGAACTTGGAAGTGTATCTGAGCGACAATCGGGATGAATTGACTGCGCTTGTGTGTTACAACGACGAGGTAGGCTTGGAAGTCGTACATGTCTGCAGAAAACTGGGAATTTCCATTCCGGACGAGCTATCCATCATTGGCCAGGACAATTCATATATCGCCAAAAACGCGAATATCAAACTAACGACGCTGACGCACCCCCAAGAACAAATGGGACGAGACGCTGCTGACTGGGTAATTAAGAATTTACAAGGCAAAAAAGACTTGCCCACCAAGACCTACTACCAGCCCGTATTAATTGAGGGCGAAACAGTAAAAGCGATCGAAGTGGAATAGTCATGGGTGATTCGTTAAGTTCTTCAACTTCGCGCCTCTCTCGATCTTAAGTTGTCCACCGCTATTTCGCAAGCGGAAGCCTCACCGTAAACGAGGTTCTCCCTTGGTCGCTCGCTGCGGAAATCACTCCATTATGCAGCTCAACGATGTTCTTGGCAATCGCGAGGCCGAGTCCCGAGCCGCCCGTATTCCGCGAACGGGAATGCTCGCCGCGATAAAAGCGTTCAAATAACAACGGAATAATGGATGCCGGCAAAGGCTCGCCGTAGTTCGCGATCTCAACGACGGCTTGCCCAGAGTCGCTACAAACCGCGATATCGATCTGCCTGCCATCCTTTCCGTACTGAATCGCGTTGACGATCAAGTTTTCGAACACACGGACTAGCTTGTCCCCGTCTGAGTCGACGAAGATAGGATGATCGGGGAGAGACAAGAGGCACTCCATCTCCGCCTGTTCGAATTGTAAACGGAATTGGGCAGCCAATTGCCCGAGCATCTGGGTGAGATTGATCGGAGACAGCCGAAGCCCCATTCCACCGCTCGTCCTCGTAAATTCGAATAAATCATCAATCATCGTTTTCAAGCGCATCGATTTCTCATAGGCGATTTGAGCGTAATGCCTCAATTCCACTTCATCCCGGTAACGATCCTCTTCAATCAGACCTAAATACCCGACAATAGATGTTAAAGGGGTACGCAAATCGTGTGAAACGTTCGTAACTAGTTCGGCTTTCGTCCGTTCTGCGCGCCGCTCCTCCTCAATAGACAATTTCAGCTGGGCCGTCATTTTATTGATATTGTCCGCCAATGCCCCGAGCTCATCACCCCCTCGTAACGGTAAACGGGAATCGAAATTTCCGCCGGCGATCCGTTCGATTCCCTTCGAGATTTCCATCAGGTATCGAATGGTCGAACGGCTGAGAGCGAACAAATAGAAAATAAAAAATAAAAGGCAGGCTGAAGTAAACACGACTGGAATACCGAACTCATCCCGCATCAGCTTCAAGAGCGGGACAAGGTAAGGAATATCGGTTCTGTACGCTGCGATCGCGATCAAGACGAGGAAGCCGGCCGTCATGACGGACGCCAACGCGCTTAAGCCGAACAAATACAGCATTTTGAAACGAAGACTCTTCCACGGTTTACGGATCAATTTTATACCCTACTCCCCATACGGTCTGGATCAGCTTGACGCCGCCCAGCTCGCTCTCCAATTTATCGCGAAGCTTGCTGATATGAACCATAACGGTGTTGGTGGACTCCAGGAACTTGTCCTTCCACACCGCTTCGAATATTGCCTCTGCACTAAGCACCTGTCCAGGATGGCTTGCCAGCAAATACAAAATATCGAACTCCGTCGACGTCAAATTAACGTTCCGGCCCTCCACCATAACCGTATGTGATTTCTTGCTTATATTCAGAGAATGGATCTGAATTTCGTCTTGATCCTGTGCCGGTTGGATCTGTGCATTCAAATAAATGGACCTGCGGAGCAGCGACTTCACCCTGGCGATCAGCTCAAGAGCATTAAACGGCTTGACCATATAATCGTCCGCACCCGTCGTCAGCCCCATGATTTTATCCATATCCTCTGCTTTGGCGCTCAGCATCAGTATCGGAATTCCGTGCTCCGTGCGCACCGCCCGTACGACCTCCAGGCCGTCCATCTCCGGCATCATGACGTCGAGGATAATCAATTGGATGGATTCCTTGGCGATCAAATTCAATGCCTCGCGGCCATTGCTTGCTGTGAGCACCTGATATCCTTCGTTGGTCAAATAGATTTTGATCAGTTGGGCGATTTCAAGATCGTCGTCAGCGATCAGTATTTGAATGGTATTCATGGGATCTCTCCGTCTTTTTTTATTAATATGGTCTAGTTTATCAGAAATCTCTCCACAACCGACCGCTCGCATTCACAAATAAGAAAATCTTAAGGTTTCCTTTATGATCTTTTACGAACTTCCCAGGCTTTGCACGTTATCTTGGAGATAGAGCAACGGACAAGAATTCTACCTGGAGGTATTGCTATATGAAAACAAAGCTATACGTTCTATACGGCGGCAAATCCGTCGAACACGAAGTGTCATTGAAAACAGCAGTTACAGTCCTTCATTCCATTGACGAAGGCCGCTTCGAGGTTTATCCCATTTACATTACGCGTGACGGCTTGTGGTGCACCCCCGGACAACTTTCCAAGGAGGGATTGACGGTCGAACGGTTAATTACGAGGCCCGCGTTTCACGATCCGGCCCGGTCAATCGGTGAAATACTGTCGGGCATGATGGCTTTGCCCGGTCCAAAAGTCGTTTTGCCGCTATTGCACGGCTCTAACGGGGAGGACGGCACGGTGCAAGGCCTGCTGGAATTGCTGAACGTTCCGTACGTCGGGAATGGCGTGCTGTCGTCCGCGCTTACCTTGGACAAGGCGATGTCGAAGCAGGTCTTGGCCCAAGCCGGCATTCACCAGACGGAATTTCAGGTGTGCCGATTCGAGGAGTGGAGAACGGATGAGGCAGCGGTTCTGCGTGATGTTGAGAATTCTATTGGATATCCTTGCTACGTGAAGCCAGCCTCCCTCGGCTCCAGTATCGGCATTAGTAGATGTACACACCGGGGAGAGCTCCTCACCGGTATCCGCGAGGGGTTCTCCTACGATAAGAAGCTCGTTATCGAGCGCGAAGTGGACGGCAGGGAAATTCAAGTAGCCGTCCTCGGCAATGAAAGGCCTCTAGCTTCATTGCCCGGTGAATTCATCCATGATCACATTTTCTTCGATTTCGAATCCAAGTACATGGACAAGCGGCTTACAATGTCGATTCCCGCCAAGCTGGCGGACGGCTTGACTCAGCGAATCCGTGAACTGGCAATCCTGGCCTATCGAGCCCATGGCTGCGAGGGCCTCGCCCGCGTCGACTTCTTCCTTGACGAAGAAGGCGATTTGTTCCTGAACGAAATCAACGCTTTACCCGGATTTACGAATTTCAGCATGTATCCTGTCATGTGGGAACGTACCGACGGAACGTCCTATTCCGAGCTGATCGAAAAATTAATCGGGCACGCGATTGAGCGTCACACAGACAAGCAAACGATTCAATATACAAGATGAGCGAGGTGAACGGCATGTCAAGAGACACGCGGGCCGAAATTAGTTTGATCCGCATTCGCGAGAATATGCTGAACATCCGCAAGTCGCTGCCGGATTCGGTCAAGCTGATGGCCGTCGTGAAGGCGAACGGATATGGGCATGGCGACATCGAGTCGGCCGCGGCGGCAGAACAGGCGGGGGCGGATTATTTGGCCGTCGCCTATCTGGAGGAAGCTCTCCGGCTGCGCGATGCCGGCATGAAACTGCCCATTCTCGTATTGACCCCCATTCCGCCGGAACTGACGCAATTGGCGCTGGAGCTCGACTTGACCTTAACCGTAACAAGCGCCAAATGGTTTTCCGAGATGCGTGTCTTTAAGCCTTACGCCTCGGCGGGAAAGCTTCGGGTTCATGTGAAAATGGATACGGGACTCGGGCGGATCGGCATCCGGACCAAAGATGAATGGGATGAGCTCGTTCCTTGGCTGAGCGCTAGGGATGTCGAGGTGGACGGCTTCTACACGCATTTCGCTACGGCAGGGCAAGCCGATACCGGCTATCTGGAGCAGCAAGCCGCACGCTTCGCCCGGATGAAGGAATGGGGACGCTCCTCCGGCCTGGCGATCCGGCATTATCATTGCGCGGGAAGTGCTGCGGCGCTTAGGTTTCCTCATCTGGCGATGGATATGGTTCGGATCGGTGCGGCGATGTATGGCTTCTATCCGGAGGGGCTTGCTTGTTCGGTAAAGCTAGAGCCGGCATTAAGTCTCCATAGTCGTCTCATTCAGGTGAAGAAGCTGGCTAAAGGGGAATATCTCGGCTACAACAACTCCTACCGGGCCGAGGAGGACGAATGGATCGGAACGGTGCCGATTGGCTATGCAGACGGCTGGTCGCAACGGATGCAAGGCACGGATGTTCTGATCGAAGGTCAGCGTACCCCTATTGTCGGCAAAATCTGCATGGACCAGCTGATGATCAAGCTTCCGGGACCGTGTGCGGAGGGCACTCCGGTCACCTTGATCGGCTTTCAGGGTGAGCAGCGCATTACGTTTGCGGAGCTTGCCGCCCATATCGGAAGCGTGGCACAAGAAGTTTCCACTTCGCTTGGAGTCAGAGTTGCAAGAACCTATATAGATATCGAGGAGGCACGTACAAGATGGGACAAACAAACCTGGCCAAACGAAATCAATCAGGCCGTCATATAACATTTAACACGATTCAAGCAGCTAATTCCGAGATCCACCAAGGACATCTGGTTTTAATTAATCGCGATAATCCCATTCAACAGACAATTGCTTCAGACAGTTTAACGCCGCTTAGTTTGATTCCGGCTATCCATACCCTGCGGGAAGGTATGCTGTTGGAACGGACCTGTTTACGGCATTTGGCGGATTTGCTTGAGGCTTGCCAAGGGATAAACGATATTATTGCCGTCAGCGGCTATCGGACCAAATTAGAGCAGGAGGAGATTTATGAATCCTCATTAACCGATAATGGCGCCGAATACACCGCACGCTATGTCGCATTGCCCGATCGGAGCGAGCATCAGACGGGGCTGGCCATCGACGTCGGCAAGCTGAACAAGGACGTGGATTTCATCGCACCGGCATTCCCCGACAGCGGCGTCTATAAGAGCTTTAAGCAGCTTGCCGCCCGGTATGGGTTCATTCAACGCTATAAGGAAGGAAAGGAATCCTTCACTCAAATTTCTTGCGAGCCGTGGCATTTCCGTTATCTCGGCTATCCTCACGCTGAGATCATGGAGCAGAACGATTGGTGCCTGGAAGAATATATCGATCGGCTTGAAAGCTACCCCTTCGAATATGACCATCTTGTATTCGAGGATGAGCAGTCATTCGTAGAGATTTACTATGTAGCGGCGGATGCGGGGACTTCTACGACCATTCCCCTTGTAGAATGCGACCGATTCCACTTATCGGGAAATAACAGGGATGGGTTCATTGTTACCGCATTTCTGGATAAAGGTAGTCGAGCACGGCTCACAGCGCTGTCTTAAAAAAACCTTGGGTCGTATAATCTTATACGACCCAAGGTTTATATGTCCCCAAAACTACAAGGGTGATTCGTTATGATTTAATTAACTCCTTCTGGTGCCGTTGGATTTCTCTCAACAGAAACGATTTCCCCGGTTTTAGAATTTATAAATGCCGTATAAATATCGCTCTTATAGCCGTGATCCTTACCTGACTTTACTTTCCGCTTCGCTTCGATGATTTCGTCGTCGGAAAGTTTGTCCATTTCTGAATCTGAAAAGGTTACAAAATAGAACGTTCCTTCCATGTCTACTCGGGTGCCCAAATCATAGGAAATTTTAAATCCATTTAATGGAACCTTAAATTTTTCTTGAATCGCTTTCTCCGCAATCACAACCGCTTCCTTTAAGTTCACCGGCGCATCTTCGATTTGTGCAATTGCGGGCTGCTGATGTTTACCGATGACCTCCACCTTTTGAGCATCGGCATTTGAAGCAGCATATGTCGTCATAATGCCGTTTCCTGTAATCAAAGCGAATGCTGCTCCTACAGTCAGTACAGTTGCGGTAATCTTTTTTCTCATTCTTCATTACCTCCAATATTTTTGATGTTTCGTAGCTACAGACCAAGTATAATGGGGCCGCGTTATGAACTAATCTTCAAGTTGTAATGGAGTTGTAAAATAAACAGAGACCCTTGTATATTCATTTTCTTTTGAATCTATTTGTATGTTTGCATGATGGAGCTGGGCAATCTGATTACAGATGGATAAGCCAAGCCCAATCCCACCCAGTTCTTTTGAACGGGATCGGTCTACTACATAAAACGCTTCTGTAATTTTCTCAATGTCCTTCTCAGGTATACCTCTCCCATAATCCAACACTTCAAGCACAACGCCTTCGTCGTAATGGTAACTTCTCATTTGGATCTCCCCCCCGAACGAGGAAGCTTTTATGCTGTTTTCTACTAAATTAATGAACAAGGATTGTAATAGTTCTTGATCTCCATAGACTTCGTCGGCCGAGCACTCCATTCTTATCGTCATTTGCTTCGCCTCTAGATGATGCCGCTCCATGTTTACCACATATGAAAACAGATTCTCGATATGAACAGGCCCTAAGTCAACCTCTTCACTCTTCAAATATAACAATTGCATCATTTTTCCTGAGAGGACGTCCAGCCGCGCAATATGCTCATGAATGTACTGGACCGCCATTTTCCTATCTTCCTCATTATAATTGGCATGATTCAAAAACTCGCTGTAGCCCTTGATAGCCGTAATGGGTGTTTTTAGTTCATGAGTGAGGTTATTGATGAATATTTCTTTGTCTTCACTCGCCTTTTTGATCGTTTCAATATGATTGGAAACAGCATCAGCCATCCTGTTAAAATCTTGTGCTAATTCCCCAAATTCGTCGTTCCCTCTCACTTTCACTCTTCGACCATACGCTCCGGCGGCAATCGCCTTTACACCTTTGTTTAACCTGCGGATGGGTGCGGTTAATTGAAATAATAGAAAAATAAGCGCTGCCGATAAAATCAAAGAAATCACAACACTCAATGTAATGAAATACTGCCGTAAAGTAATATAATATTCCTGTAAATAATCAGAATTTCTTGAGATAACGAGTTTTAAATCCTGGAATTCCATTTTCCCGCCGATAAACAGCCATAGCTCATCATTCATCTTTCTGTATATGGATTCGTAAGGATCCCCATCCAGTTCTGCTCGATCCCCTACAAATTGATAAGCATTGGAAAAGATCAATTGATCCGCTTGGTAAACCTCTAAAAGGATATCCTCTTTATAATAATTTGCTGCGAAACTAGCAATTACCGTTTCATAGTTGGTACTGCCCGTACGTTCAGTATAGACGCGAAGGATATAGCTTAATGAATTTTCGATGCTCCCATATACGCTCAAGCCTCTTGAGATATCCAAAAGTTCGTTTAGTTGGTAACTCTTTTTTAAAAGACCATAGGCTCCAAGGTCGAAGGCGACCAGAAATACAATCAACACACACAGATACGTTTTCTGCCAGAACTTCACCTCTACACCTCTAGCCTGTAACCGTATTTATAAACCGTTTTGATCCGTGTCTCCCAATTTAGTTTCTTTCTCAGCTTCTGAATATGCACGTCAACGGTTCTTGTATCTCCATAAAAATCGAAACCCCATGTTTGCTCAATAATTTTCTCACGGGATAGCGCGATATTTTTATTTTGTACGAGAAGATCCAATAATTGGAATTCCCTATTGGTTATTTCGATTTCTTGTCCATGAACAGTCACCATATGCTTTTCCAAATCTACTATGGTGTCATCCAGCCTAAATTCGTTTGCGACCTTTTGGTTTCTTCTTAATATGACATGGATACGAGCGATGAGTTCCACTGCTTCAAAAGGCTTGACTATATAATCTTCCGCTCCGCTCTCCAAGCCATGCACTTTATCAGAAACCGTATTTCTTGCTGTTAAGAAGATAACCGGTACGTTGCGTTTCACAATATCCTGCACGATTTCAAAGCCGTCTCTGCCAGGCAGCATCACGTCCAGGATGACTAAATCGATTCGCATCTCATTTAATGTTTTTAGAACTTGATCCCCACTGTACAATTGGACATACTCATGCCCGACCATTTTTAAATTTACGGCAATTAAATCGTTAATTGCCTTCTCATCATCTACAATCAGTATTTTCGCCATAAGAATACACCTCTACGCCATGATAGCAATTCTGAAATTGAAAGTTATCATAGAGTTGTAAAATTTTTTATCCTACAGTCTTACCCCACAGAAGTTTATCCATTCAAAGGAATTTAATACCTAAAACCAAAGTTTCCTGATTCGTCGATGAATTGCAAAAGGAATATTTGTCCACCATATTGAATTACAATAATAAAAGGAGAAATTCCGTAATGAAAGCGGTGCTATTAGCATGTTTGGGATCTTTGGCGTGTCTGGTCTTTCGTTCTTACTTGTAGCATTCTTTACACCACTACTCATTTGGGGGCTGCGCGTTCTAAAGCTAACGCAGCCAATTCGATCTGAGTTACCCCCTGACCATCAGGCCAAACGGGGAACACCACTGATGGCTGGCCTGATCTTAATTATCGGCGTGGTAACGTCATTACAGTTTCATCCCGCCCCATTGATGATCTTTTTATGCGTTACGTTTCTCTTATTCAGTTCAGTCGGCTTTATGGATGATTTCAAAAAAGCAGCATGGCAAGATCCATCCGGTATCTCCGGAAGGACGAAACTTGTATTTCAATTCGCTTTTACTGGTGTGCTGCTTTTCACATTGTTCCGTTCGTTCTCGCTGACGAGTGACATTACGTTGTTCCACGGGGTTCAATTACACCTGCCCGTTTACGTGTACATCGTAATAATGCTCCTGTTTGTAGTTGGTTCAGCGAACGCTATCAATTTTACGGATGGTCTTGACGGGCTATTGATCAATGTTGCGATCCCAACTTATTTTTTCTTCTTTCTGATTTCAGACAAACCTGAAGTACAAATATTTTCGCTCGTAATGATTGGTTGTCTGCTCGGCTTATTTCTCTACAATATTTATCCCGCTAGAGCGTTTATGGGGGATACTGGATCGCTCGCAATTGGAGGTTCGCTTTCCTTTTTAGCGGTTATTGAAAAGGTTGAAATTTTAATCCCACTACTCTTTTCAGTCTATCTGGCTGAACAATTTTCAGTCATTTTGCAAGTCTGGTACTATAAACGCACAAAACTGCGCTTATTCAAAATGGCTCCGATTCATTATCATTTCAGCCTAAAATATGGCTGGAGCGAGAATAAGATCGTCATGGCGTTTGGTTTCATTTCATGGGTATCTGTTCTTATTTGTTGGCTTATTTGGAAATTTGTCCTTTAGGCCCGTCCATTTTATATATTATTGTTTCATAGCTATTCGCCCATAATGCTGAAGAATCATTCTCGGTTTGAAGGTCGTCCCTTCCAGTGCGATAGAGCATATTTTTCCTATCTTTGATAAATTCGTCTGCTAGGGATTCCTTATCAAAAAGAACGAGCAAAGCATCCTCTGACAAATTAACGATAATCAAAAACTTGATGCCTTTGTGCTGCCTTATGTAGGATAACACCATTTTTTCCGAGTTACGTATGAACTCCAATTCGCCCGCCCAAAATGCCGGCTGATTTGTTCGAAGATGGATCAGGAATTTATAGTGCTCGAATATCCTTGTATCAAACGAATCCCAGTTGAGTTTATACTCATCGAACAAGGACGTCCATGTTTCCATCGTATTCTCATTAAATTCCTGTCCCATCATGATGAGGGGAACACCTTCGAGCGTCAGTAAAATTGAAGCAGCAGGTCCTGCATGCTCCACACCCAAATACTCCCGGACTCTGGACTGTTCTTTCTCCTCAAGCCAATTCATCCTCAGAGAATTTCTAGGAAAGCTGTACTTGTAAGAGTTATAAATCGTTATAAACTCAGACTGTGTAATCGTTCTGTCGATCATCTGACGAATAAGAAAGACCCAGTCCAAAATGACCCTGATCCCGTTCGCATGAGCTTTGCGCATAAATAACAATAAATCATCTTTGGTTCCGAATTCTGGATCTATCGAATAAAAATCTTTTACCGCATAGGGGTCACCGTATTTACCAATCCTACGTTCATGTCCCACTTCGTTAAACGGCATTAGCCACAGCGTATTGATTCCCATTTCATTAAAATAGTCTATCTTGTCAGCCAGTCCTCGGAAACCGGTTTCTGTATAGGCACGAAGATGAAGCTCATAAATGACCGATTTTTTAATCCATTCAGGACTAGAAAGGGCTGTAAAGTTCTCATACATGTATCCCGGGTGATTTTTTGAAATCTCATTTGTTCTGATCAATACATCACCATATTCAGTTACCGTAATCGCAGAGTTATTCTGCCCGTCTTCCGATACACTCGGATTCAACGGGTCTAAAATCCACGCTTCCCCATTCACCACAAATTTATAGAGATGTCTTCCCTTAAGAATAGGTAATTCAATCTCCCAACCTGTCGCATCTTCCATTCTCTTCATGTAGTTTCTATCGCCATTCCAATTATTAAAGGTCCCTGCTAGAGCAACGCTATCAACAGGAGTATCCGTATAATAAACAAATCGTACGCCCTTAGATCCCTTTGTTGGAAATTTAGTCAGCATGGGATGACCTCCTGTAAATAGATTCTTGACTCCGACAATATGGTTCTCCGTGCTGTTTCTATCGGCAAGTTAGATTAGCCAATCGCCGTATCTCATCGCTTAGCCTTCGATTGACTGGATACACTTCTTCTATGAAATTTAAAATGCGAAGTGCCGATTCGGGAACATGATCGTATCCCTGTATCATGTCTCCTATGATTTCCGCAAAACGGGGGTATCTCTTCTCTAACCGCCTCTCATTCCCGAATGGGTCGGGAAAGTAATCCACCTCTTTCTCCAGCAGATGGAGCACGGATAGAATTCTGTCCACAGCGTAACCTTGAACAAACCTCGTCGCGGATAGGCACTCTCCCCTTGCATAGCGGCCGAGCCCCACGTATAGATTTGTTAAGGCTTCGTTCAAAGGAAAGTCCAAGGAATCATTTTTTAGGCTGGGGATCGGGTTGGAAGGTTTGGCGATTCCCGTATTGCCATACATCGGATCCTTCCATATGACCCGGCCATCCGTATAGGAGGCGTTCGCCAGTTCCCATTCCTCGAATACAGCATATTCCCCGAAAATACCGTCTTCGAACAGTACTTTGTACCCAACATCCGAATTCTTAAACGAATAGGCAAGAGGGTGTATTTCTTCTAGCCAATCCAATCGGTCGATATATCTGTTTTTCTCCCCCGGTTTCACAATGACAAAGAAATCTAAATCCGAATATTCATCCAACCGTTCTGTCTCGATCCCAACGGAACCAACGCCTAGTAATAAAAGAGCTCCGCCTTTGCGTTCGAGCGACTTCCCGATCTCGCCCAGCCGCTGTAACAGCAATTCTGTTCTCAGCATTACGAATCCTCCCCAGGTTTTGAAATGTAAAAAGGGTCCAACCCACTTCTCAGCGAGGTTGAACCCGAAGCTTACATTGCCTTTATTATCCTATTGTGAAATTACCACGTATTAATTGTTGCTGTCAATCGTAATAACTTACCGTTTCTTATGGTAAGGTTCCGTATCACCGTTAACCTGCTGAGCGAACCTTTATCCACATTACGAACACTAACAACAATCTAGCGAAATTACACCTTTTACTATTTTTTTGCAATTTTTTGATACCAGGCTTACAGTTCATCTCTACACTAAAATCAAACAAGCTAAGACAGCCTGAGAGAGCCTTGATCAAGTCAAAAAAAGTGTGACGAAGACTTTAATTTGGCTGAGATGGAAGAGACCACAAGGCGCTGACTTCCGGACTTCGACTCTAAAAATAAAAGGAGGAATAATAAGTTGAAAGCAATAAGGCTCGTTTTTTTATTGATGATTGGGATGATGTTCTTCTATTTCCACTACTCCACCCAGACAAATGCTAGCTCGTCAGCTTTCAAAATTGCCATCCTGCCGGATACCCAAATCTATGCGGAAAGCTATCCTAATATCTTTAACGCCCAAACCCAGTGGATTGTCGACAACTCGCAGGCACAGAACATCAAGTTTGTGCTTCATGAGGGAGACATCACCAATAAAAACAGCACGACTCAGTGGCAGGTTGCCCAGAATGCCATGCGAAAACTGGACGGCGTCGTTCCCTATTCGGTTGTGCCTGGAAACCACGATATCGGTACCAACGGTTCGTCAGATACGCGGAATACCATTTTGTACAACACCTATTTTCCTCTAAGCCATTATTCCGGAACCTCGACTTTCGGGGGCGTTTATACGGCTGAACCGACCAAGTATGACAACAACTATCATACTTTCAGCGCTGGGGGGACCAACTGGCTGGTGCTTTCGCTGGAATTCGGACCAAGAGATCCTGTACTGGATTGGGCAAACCAGGTCGTCTCCTCTCATCCGAATCACCGGGTGATTGTGGTAACGCATACTTATATGTTTTACGATGAGACCCGTCATAATGCCGGCCATAGCTGGAATCCGCACAGTTACGGTCTAGCTTCGGGAGCGGGAGGAGTCAATGACGGGGAAGAAATGTGGAATAAGTTTGTCAAGCTGCATCCTAACATATCGTTTGTACTTAACGGACATGTTTTGGACGACGGTGAAGGCCGCCGTGTCTCTATCGGGGACCACGGAAACAAAGTCTACCAGATGCTGTCCAACTACCAGATGCAGACCAATGGAGGAAACGGTTATCTCCGTCTTCTGGAAATTGATCCGGTTAACGGGACTGTGAAAGCGAGCAGCTATTCCCCCTATCTGAATCAATACAAATCCGATTGGCAAAATGACTTCCTGTATACAAACGTCGAGCTTGGTACGCCGGCAGCTCCAACAAAACCGGTGCTGCTTGACAACTTCAATGACGGGAATCTGAGCGGATGGACGATTGTGGATGAAGGAACAATTTCCGCCCCTTCCAGCTGGTCCTCAAGCGGCGGAAGGGCCGTACAAGCCTCTAATATTTACGGTCCGGATGTTCCCTCCGTCGACAATCGGAAAGGGACCTTTGCCTATTACAACAAAACAGCTGCTATGAACTGGAACAATTACAGTGTTGAGGCCATTCTTAAATCCACGGATAATGACGGAATCGGCCTCATGTTTTACTACAAGGACCCCAATAACTATTACAAAGTGGATCTGGACAGCGAAAGGAATTTCCGCAAACTGTTCAAGATGAAAAATGGGGTTGAAACCACTCTTGCTACCTCTGCGGGAGCTTACACAGTCGGTGCGGATATGACGCTGAAAGCTACGGTCAGGTATGGAAAGATTACCGTCACGCTGAACGGAGCGAATCTGTTTGGCACGGTGACGGATAGCGATCTTACCGGCGGAACCGTTGCCATGTACAGCTGGGGGAGCCAAAATGCCTATTATGAAGATGTCCGGGTTCAACCTGCCAATGCTCTTATGACGGACGACTTCAATGACAATAATATCAACGGCTGGACGGTCGTGGACGAGGGAACGATTAACGCACCTTCTGCCTGGTCGGTGGTGAGAGGGGAAGTCGGACAGACTTCCAATATTTACGGCCCGGATGTTTCCTCAACCAACAATCGAAAAGGAACATTTGCCTATTACAACAATAGCGGGGCTTTCTCCTGGACAAATTATTCGTATTCCGCCATCCTTCGTTCCACCGATGATGATGGAATCGGCCTCATGTTCCGCTATCAGAACCAGAACAACTACTATAAGCTCGACCTGGATAAGCAGCGCAATTTCGCTAAGCTCTTCAAAGTCGTAAACGGCGTGGAAACCATGATTGCCACTGCGACAGCACCAGGATATACGCAGGGAGCCAATTCCAACCTGGAAGTCAAAGTCATTGGCAATCAGATTCAGGTGTTCCAGGACGGCAAAGATATCTTTGGCGGACCCGTTACGGACAATTCCCTTACGACTGGTACGGTAGCTTTGTATTGTTGGGGGAACCAGAATAGCTACTTCGATGATGTATCGGTATATCCTCTATAACCAATTGATTCATGGGTTCGGCTTTGCCGGCGTTCTTCAGGAGTTCTTTCTGCACCTGCTGAGGAATAAATTCGAAACGAGAAGAATAATCATTGGGGCATCAACGGTCATCTTTATCATTGGCTTGATCTGGCTTGTCGAGCGGGTAACCAACCTGCAGCTGGTACCATTCTGATCTTCGCCTTTATGATACGGTCATGTTGAAATTACAAGTAAGGCCGGTAACTCTCCTTTATGGAGTGGTTACCGGTCTTATCTTTTTGGAGAATATTTCAAATAACCTGTTGCGAAATAACTGTATACACACTATACTGATTACATAATACACAATTAATGAAGAGGTGATTAAAATGAGTACGCTCGCGATCGAAGTGAATGGCTTACGCAAACGTTTCGGCAAGCAAACCGTATTGGACGGCATCAATTTGGCTGTGGCGAAGGGAACCATTTTCGCGCTTCTCGGACCGAACGGTGCCGGCAAAACGACGTTGATCCACATCCTGTCTACGCTGACAGAGCCGGATAGCGGCCATGCGCGGATCGACGGATACGATGTCGTCGGCGACAGGAAGGAAGTACGGAATTCGATCAGCCTGACGGGCCAGTTCGCCGCTGTTGACGAAGTGCTGACCGGGGAAGAAAATTTGAAAATGATGTGCAGGCTGTCCGGCCTCTCGGTCAAGGAAAGCAGCGCCCGCACCGCCGAGCTGCTGAAGAGCTTCGATCTCGCGGGCGCTGCAGGCAAACGAGTAAAGACTTACTCCGGCGGCATGCGCCGCAAACTAGATCTCGCCGTTAGCCTCGTCGTGCACCGGCCGGTGTTGTTCCTCGACGAACCGACGACGGGGCTCGATACGATCAGCCGGCGCGCGCTATGGGACATCATTCTGCGGCTGAAGCAGCAAGGTATGACGATATTCCTGACGACACAGTACTTGGAGGAAGCGGATCAGCTCGCCGATACGATCGCGGTCATTAACCGCGGGCGCGTCGTCGCATCCGGGACCGCCGACGAGCTCAAAGCGCGCGTCAGCGGCGAAGTGATCGAGCTGAGAAACGGGAACGACGAGCTGCTCCGGACGGTTCCGACAAGCGGCGGCATCGAGGACGTCCGTCATAAGTTGAACGAAATCGCCCATTCCTTCGCATCCGACACGCGCATCAGCATTCGAAAGCCGAGTATGGACGATGTATTTCTGGCCTTGACGGCCAAAGAAACGGAGGCAGCCCTCGTATGAAAACCTCGCCATCGATGCTGCCGAAGCCCGCTTCCTTTACGGCAACGAACCTGATCTTTATCGGACGCAGCCTGCGTCACAGCCTGCGTAACGTCGAAGCGCTGATTATGGCCATTATGCTCCCTATTCTACTCATGCTTTTGTTTACTTATGTGTTCGGCGGCGCAATCGATCCGACCGGGGACTACGTGAATTACGTCGTTCCCGGAATTATTCTCTTATGCGCCGGCTTCGGTTCCTCCAGCACCGCCGTGGATGTCGCGACGGACATGACGAACGGCATTATCGACCGATTCCGGACGATGCCGATCCGATCCGTAAGCGTCGTTGCGGGACACGTCGCCGCCAGCCTCGCCCGCAATTTGCTGGCGACCTGCATCGTCATCGGCGTTGCCCTGCTTGTAGGCTTTCGCCCGAGTGCCGGCGCATGGGAATGGATCGCGGCTCTCGGTGTCATCATCTTGTTCATCCTGACGTACACCTGGTTATTCGCGGCGATAGGGCTGGTGACCGGCAGCCCTTCTGCCGCCAGCGGCTACGGGTTCGCACTCCTGTTTCTCCCTTATCTGTCGAGCGCTTTCGTTCCGACAAATACGATGCCTTCCTGGCTCCAAGGATTCGCGAACCATCAGCCGGTCACGCCGGTCATCGAGACAATTCGCGGGCTGCTCGCCGGCACGCCGATCGGGGATAACGGCTGGTGGGCGATCAGCTGGTGCGCGGCCATTCTTCTGATCGCACTCGTGTGGTGCGCTATCGCGTTCCGAAGAAAGTCAGGGCGCCGGTAAAAGACAAAAAAGCAGCGGTTCGGTCTAGCCGAATCGCTGCTTTTTTTGTTGCATATCGCATTTAAGGCTGCATGGACCGTTTCACCTCAAGATAATGCTCGATACCGTCCAAAATTCTCTCTAGTCCGAAGGCAAGATCGTCACCGATCGGGCTTTCCGTTTCTCCCGTGTAGGCGCCGGACATGAGGATGGGATATAAATCCGGAAAGCTGTCCTGCTTGACCAAATGCTTCAGCGCGGCTGTGTAATTCAAGCCGTTGAACGAATCGATGCTTTCGCCGGCCTTGAGGGCGTGATCCATATCCCGCTGAATCATGCCGCACGCCCGCGCGTAACTGCTGAGCAGAAGCACGAACGACATTTTCTCAAAGTCATTGAGGGGGAAATCACGCATGATGCGGAGCATCCAGTCGATAAACCGAAGATTATTCGGCGTTAGGGGGATGCCCTTGATGGGAATATCCGCAAACCAAGGATGCTCCCGGAATACGAGAACGCAGGCCTGCACGAAATCCCGCATCTCTTCGCGCCAATCGGGCTGATACCCTTCCGGAGGAACCGGGATATCGCACACTGCATTCTGCATGAGCACCAGAAGATCCTCTTTGCTCGTAATATATCGGTACAACGACATCGTGGTGAAGCCCAAGGACTGGGCTACCCGGCTCATCGAAACGGCCGAGAGTCCGTCCCTGTCTGCGATCGCGACTGCGGCGTCGACGATCATTGGAATGCTGAGCTCGCCCTTCGGCCCCCTGCGCGGTTTTTTTACGATCCCCCAGCTCAGCGTCACGCCGTTAGGTAAGTTTTTCAAAGCTTCATCATCCATTTGACCGCCGTTCGTCATGTTGTTCGCCCCTCCATCCTATTCCTGCTTCCGAAGTGTATATCTAGTAAACAGTATATCACAGTTTTTTAGAGCACCGTCGGTTCTTTGTAAGTCGAGAAGCTTTACGTTTTTTTGTTTTTGCTTGGGTGGCGGGCAATTAAGCGGACGAGCTCAACTAATAATAAGGGCAATGAGACGGATGAGGGATAGGCGAGATAACGCGGCTCCCATTCCGGAGAAAATTTTTCCTTGTACCTTCTTAGTCCTATGAAACCATACCAGCTGCCCCCATATTGGAATAGAATGCGTGCCAGCTTTTCTTCCTTGATCGCCTTCTGGCTTTGGCCTACGCGCGAAAGGGGAGCCATGCCTAGGTTAAAGCGGGAATAGCCCTGAGACTTGGCCCACTCGAGCAAACAAATGAAGAGCTGGTCCATCGTTCCATTCGGCGTGGCCTTCAAATAGCGCATCAGATCGACGGACATCGTAGCGTCATCATAACCTGGTGCTAATGAAGCGAAAGCGATAATATCACCGTCCGTATTTTTCAGCAGCGCGATGGGCGCCTGATGCAAATAGCCTTCCTCGAACCACCCGAGGGAATAGCCCTTTTCATGCTTACCATCCAGCCATTGGTTTGAAATATATGCCAATCTTTCCACTAGTAATGGATGATGCGGCGGCTGAGCGATTTCAAACTGAAAGCCTTCGCGTTCAAAGCGGTTTTTGACCGTTCGCATGTTCGTATTCTGTTTTCCTGCGAGAGTAAAGCTCTCCAGATGAACGAGAGCTTCCTCGCCCAGCTTAAAAAAGCGGTAGCCGTTTTCATGATAGAGCGGCAAATAATCTGGCGCAACCTGATAAAACACGGTCTCTAAAGCAAATTGATCCGAAAACTGTTGAAATTGCTGGATGGCCGCGCTCAGCAGGCTTTTGGGACCGAGGGGATCACCCAGCACGACTAACTTATTTCTAATTTTCGCATACGGAATTAATACGCGGTTATCCATGGCCCAGAAGAAGCTTTTGTCGCCGGTAAAGAGCATATGCGTCAATAGATTTCCTTGTTCGTGCTCTAGAAAAGCTTTTAATTTTGCTTGTTCTTCCGGAGCTACACCGGTAATCTCGAACCGCTTTGGCCGGAATAAGTAAAGCAGCGACAGCATAAGCCATGCGACTAAGAGGCCGAATAACGCAACGATAATATGCTCGCCAGGCTCTAACAGCCATGCATCATTAGCCGCCCGGGGCAAATGTTTTAGAAATGCCGGATGCATATGGGAACCAATCAGATAATAGCCATAGACGATAAGGAGAGTGATCAAGCCCCAAGCGGCGATATTATATTTTCCGAATGGTACTGCAAGACGGTAAAAACGGTGCCTCGAGATCCACAGCAGCAGCGCTACGATAAGGAGGAAGATCGCCTCCTCGTAATCGAACGCTTTCGCTAAAGTGAAAAAGGAGCCTGCGCAAAGCAGCAAGAGCGTCCAGTTATAGGCTCGTTTGATCCTAAGCGATATTCCGCGGGACAACACGACGAGCATGATGCCGATAATGACGCTGAGCTGATGGGAAAGCCTCATAATAGGAAGCGATAATAGTTCTTCCGCATAATGGAGTCGGTAGAGCATTCCAGGCGTTGCAGCGGATAACAGCAAAATCACTCCGCTTGCGAATACAAGCTTGCCGAGTGACCAAGCACCGATTTCACCAATCAACCCGAACTGCCCCGGCCAACGCCAAACCTTCTGCCATAAATTCAGAGCGCGTTCCATTATGCTTCCTTCCGCCTGGTCGCCCCGTTTAAGATTGATAGGGAACTCAAAAACCGCCATTATAAGGCCAATCAGCCACGGCACAATGTAATACAGCAGCCTGAATAATACAAGAACGACAGCGCATTTATCGGGAGGATAGCCTAAGAGTTGCAAACCGAGCATGGCCGTTAAGTCAAAGCCGCCGATCCCGCCGGGCGCCATGCTGACGATGCCGGCAATTGCAGCAATGGTAAATATGCCGAGCGCATGCGTAAAGGAAAGGCCTGGAAGAAACTTCGTCCCGATAATCCAGAAGGTCATTCCTGCAAAAAACCATTCCAAAAAAGAAGCGCCTATTGATGCGGTCATTATTCGTAAGCCTAGCTGTCCTTGATCCCGATTAAACCATTTCGTGAATAGCGGCGTTCGCTGTATCAGCACGAATAAAGGCAAATATAATCCGATTGCCCACACGGCGTAAACGAGCCAAGGATGGGCTGCGATCATTGGCTTTATGGGAAAAACACCGATGATGCTTAACTCTGCGAGCAGCGATAAGCCGGTAAATGTAATGGTGGAGAGGAAAGCAACCGAAGTCGCAATGCTTGCAATAGGAATAGCATGATTACGGTAAAGAAAAGTTCGTAATCCGGCCCCTGTTAAACCGGCAAAGCCTATGAGATTGTTGGAGGTGTTCGCAATCCATCCATAACGAAACGAGCTCCATAAGCCTATCGGGAATTGAAAATGTTTTCGGATTAAAAAATCATATGTACTCATCACGGAAACCGCAAGCAGGGAAAAGATAAGCATAAGGAAGATCGTCTTGGGATGTATATGATGAAGATAATGCAGGGTTGTACCCCAATCGACCGCCTGGAATTCTTTCTGTCCTTCCCAATAAACGAGAGCGATAATAGCGAAGGGGATAAGAATCCGCAGCAGCCTGGCGCGGTAGAGGATAGAAAGAAGCTTAATAATGCGCAGCTTTTGAGCTATTTCACGAAACCAATTCATTGAATATCCCCTTGAATAGGATTTGAGCAGTACTATTAATTATAGTATTGCCATGATGGACTAGTAAAGTATACTCTCTTGCTTATCAATCCTGTATAAGGGGGCTCTTAGCATAGTGAAGGGCTGCCGCGTGGCAGCCCTTCACTATGCTATCTGAATTATTTTAACAATTTGCTCCGTACGCTCCGGATCTGCGTCTTAATCGTATTTAACGATTTGTTGAGGAGCTCCGAAATTTCCGTTCGGCTGTAGCCGCGCTCCTTGAGATCGTGAATTTCCCGTTCGGAGGGGGATAACAGCATTAACCGTATTTCTTCTCTCATGACCAAAGCCGCATCCGGATGTATGGAAGCCTGATCGGCATAGGCCTCGCGGATCGCGCGTACGATATCGGGGAAGCTCGATTTATTAATATAATTCACGGCTCCGTTTTGGAACGCCTTGACGATGATTTCTTTTTCCGTCAATGAGGTTAACATTATGACCTTGACTTTCGACTGGGTAGCGATCATAAGCTCCTTGGTGGTCTCGAGTCCATCCAATTGATTCTCGGTTAAGTTGATGTCCATAAGCACCACGTCGACGTCCAGAACACCCGCCTCTTCCAGCGCTTCCCGCTTTGTTGCCGCCGCTTTGACAATCTCGATATCCGTTTCCTTATTCAAATCGGCAAAGAGCCGCTCCCGCCAGAAGCTGTCGTCCTCCACAAGCATCACCCGTATTTTGTGATCCATCCCGGTCATTCCCCTTTTAAACGCCGACCCGCAGCGCTGCGGAACGGTCTGGTATTTTGATCATGCGCACCCTTTTGGCCGGAAACCGGAGCTCCATACATGTCCCCTTCCCCTGCTCCGTCTCTACCAGCCGGATACTTCCTCCATGCTTCTGCATCACTCCATAACAGTAGTTCAGGCCGAGTCCGTAGTTGGATACCCCTTTCTTCGTCGTAAAAAATGGATCGAACATCCGAGCCGCACTTTCGGCCGATATCCCGGCCCCATTGTCTTTAATCCAAATCACGACTTCCTTCTTGGCTCCCAGCAAGGAAATGGAGATTTTTCCGTTTCCGGGTTCAATCGCATCGAGAGCGTTAACGAGCAGGTTGTTCAGCACCTCTTTGATATGGGATTTGTCACACAGAATAACCGGATCGCACTGCACGTCTTTATGGATGCTAATCTGTTTGGCCTGCATCATAGGCTCTAATGCCATGAGGCTATATTCCAGCACGTCCGCCATGCGGTGTTCCTCCTCATACAGCACGATATCGCCGGTTCTTTCCTTGATTTGGTTCATCATATTTAAAATATGCTCCGACACCTGGTCCAAATGGGCCAGATTGTGCAGCATTTCTTCTTTATCGTTATGGACGACGGAATCCCTCATCCGGCTGCTAAGGTAGTTGATTTTTTGCACTTCATTCTTAATCGTATGATTCAAAATAAGCGCACCCTGCGTCAAGTTTTTCATGGAATAATCGATTTTCTGTCGCTCGATCCGGAGCTTGATCCCCATGAAGCCGTACTTCATCCCGTAGTAAATGAAAAAGGCTGCAAACACAAGAGCGATAATAAAGTTAAACTGCCACATGTTACTGCCCGTTATCTCCATGCCTTCACGGCTGATGATCACCCGTTCAATACCGATATAATCCGTAGCGTATAGAAAACTAATGCACGGGATGATAGCCACCGCAGTGCGGAAGCTGTTTTTCTTATGGGAAGCATTCTGTTCGGTTAAATACCGCAGCCAGTAGATCGCGAGCGCCGCCAGAAAATATACGCCGGAGATGATACGGGACAACGGGTGACCGCCCAATTGCAGCTCAGGATAAAGCGGCGGAACCGCAGCCAAGTAAACGATGATGGGCACAGGGGTGACCAGACTGAACAAAATAATGGCTTTTCGGCGGAACAATCGGGTGAATACCAGCGAGCAAATAAGCAGCAGGTACGGCAAAAAGTGATACTCTACACCCCAAGCCACCATCGAGAACAGCCTTACGTACTCTATAGCCTCAGGCGAAAATATGGACGACATGCGCATCCAAGGCAAAACCTGCACGTTAAGAACGACCGAGAAGCTTGCTAAGCCCGTGACGAACAAAAACAAACTGAACCAGCGCGTGTGCGGGTTTCCCGAATTGTTGACCAGCAGTACCGTGCCAATCGTCCACAAGGACAGAAATATGGTGCAGTATAAAATGACCATCCAAATAGCCTCCATTGAATTAACCTTTTGTGCAGCTTTATACCCGGGTGAAAAAAGTTCAACCTTATGTACATTTCCGGATGCTTTTATAATGAGTCTCAAGCGGGGATAACAAATCCTTAGACTAAATCAAATAATAAGAATGAGGGATGATTATTATGAAAAAAGGTAAATTGTTAGTTGCAACGGTTTTGGGAATGGCTCTAGTGTTCGGCGCAGCAATGCCGGCGTTTGCCGCGAAAGCTGAAGCGAAACCGGAAGCAGCGTTTGTAGCAACGATGAAAGCCGAAGCTAAGCCTGAGGCGGCGGCTAAAGCCGAAGCTAAACCAGAGGCAGCAAAAGCCGAAGCCAAGCCTGAGGTGTAATGAAATAATTGGTTAATTTCTTCTATTATAAGTATAATATGTGATTCAAAGATTGGGAACAGGGAGACCTATGTCTTTTGACCCAAAATGATCACCCCAAGTGGATTTTTATCCGTTTTGCGGGTGATCTTTGTATTTTGCTGCTATTAATAATTTATCTGGAAAGTTATAGCAGGAAAACCTCCCGCTAATTGTTCTACTTGGTCGGATCGTAAGCCTGTACACGGAAAACCTCCCGTTAATTTAATCCTATTCGGTCAATGATCAACAAAACCGGCGATTTAGATGGAGCTTTTCCGGTAAGATGATTCTTCTCATGATTTCGAGGACAAATTAACGGGAGGTTTTCCTCTAATTAAAGCAGGGGCGCGGCCAGAAAAAAATTGTGGCAGTTGACATGGCTTTCCTATTAAGATATTGCTTCCGACATGTTAACAAGATCATAGATCATTGATCCATACCAGCAGACTATGACCAAGCATAAAGCAAGTACGGATAAAGCAAGTATCCCTTTTAACATCTCAGCAGATTGCTTAAATTTTAACCCCTTGTGGAGCCAAATTACACTGGCCCAAATTGTATATACGCATAAACAAAATATTAAAATCATTCCTAGTACCAACTGTGCTTCTTCCTCTCATGTACCTCAATTGCGCCAGTAATCTTTTAGACGTAAAAATAATGAAAAAAGTTCTATATTTTTATTTGTTTATCACACTATCCTGCCCTTAACGAGGTCGTCGTTCATTACCACAGCAACCTCGCGATGTTATACTACCTTTTTATCAGCTCATCCACCTTCGCTTTCATGGATCGTATCGTCGTTTTCTTATATTGAATTCCAAGGCGAAGCACCTTAAGCTGCTCTGTGCGGGTTAACCTTTTGAACCGGGAATCCTGCTTCAAAAACGAGCGGATGATGGACCAACTGTTGCCGGCAATTAGATCAGTATTGATGTATGGCAGTTCATCGGGCAGCTTGCGTTTTTGAAAACGGTTCAATAATGATGCAAAAGTCGATGAAATTTTGCCTTCGTCCACCAGACACGGTACTACGCTTTTCCTCGTATACCTTGTGTAGTAATCCAAGTGATTAATTCCGCTTACAATGACGTAACCGCCGTCTTTTCGGCTTTTTCTGACGATCAACAGCTGCATACAATCCTGAGCGACTTTGCGAAGTTCTTTGCTACGCTTTGTTGAATTGGCGATAGACCCAGACTTTATCTTGCTTAGAGGTATATATTGCACCGTATATCCCATCCGGCAGCACCCCTCTTGATTTATGGTTATTGTAGTTTATGTCGTCCTCTGTCAAACGTACCCGTTTACCGCAGTTTGCCGGAGACAGCAGGACTAGGGTCATGAGCGGCCCCTGCATCCGCTATTTCTGGCAACGTAATAAGAAGAGCAGCTGCCGAGGCAACTGCTCCTTTAATCGTTTAATTCATGAACACTCCCAGTGATGTTATCCGTGAAAGAAGGTATCATGGGTGAAACCTATTTTCCATCGAATATCCTAATCATCTAATCCCTTTCCATCCAGAATATGCGGTAAATATTTTTCAACCCTTGACTCTCGAGTTTTGGATTGTTTGGGTGCAGAAAAATGAAGAATGTACGCTCTTTGCCGTCCCGGCGTCAATGCTTCAAAAGCCATTTTCAAGTCAGGGATTTCAACGAATTTATTTTGTAATTCTTCAGGAATTATGTATTCCGTATTCTTTTTATAGTTCACTTGCAAACCGGCTTTTTCAACTTCAATGGCTTCATCGATATAAGCTTTCAAGATAAGCTGCATCTCATCTATTTCTTGAACATTGGTGAACCGAATCTGACGCGCCGCCTGTACATTTTCCGTTTGTTGGATTAGGATACCATGGGGATCTTTTAACAAGGCACCTTTGTGAAACAGAAGCGCACAGTATTCTTTAAATCCATGTATTAAAACAATGTTTTTATCCTGAAACGTGTAACAAGGATGCATCCACTTAAACTCTTCTTTCAACTCGCAGTCAAGAACGATATTTCGGAGCAGCTCGAATTCTTCCTTCCACATTTTCGCCTTACTAAAAAATGGATCAATCTTAGGATTCCTTTCCCCTTTTGTCATCAAGGAACACCCCTTTTCAATTTTTCGATGGATGCTTGAATACAGCTAGGCCAAAGCCTTTTCAAGCTCGCCGCACCATTTACTCCAGCCATACTTAGCTCCACCCAGTGCTTGAGCATTTGAGATTCCGGTTTGTTCGAGATGAAGGTTAACCTTACCGTCCCCTAAATCCTGCAGCGTCCAGGTGATCGTGTGCGTCTCCGCTCCACTGGCCCAGGTGTAGGACACCCGGTTTGGTGCGTCCACGATAAGCACTTCGCCGTCTATAATTCCATCCCAATATTCGGACGGCTGAGTACGAAACTGAAAACGGTGTCCTACGACGGGCTTAAAATCATTTTCCATCGCCTCACCGGTCTGGATGTTGGCCACCCACTTGGCAAGCTTGCTTGAATCGGTTAAGGCGGACCAAAGCTTCTCGATCGATGTCGTGTACTGAAAATCCAAGGATAAGGTTAAACTCATTCTTCTTCCTCCTCTAATAGTTGGTTCAAGCGCAACATATTCGTACTCCAGAACTTGCTGTAGAAAGCCACCCAATCTTGAATTTCGCTGAGTGGAGAGGCGTTTAGCCTAAATCGCGTTTCTCTGCCGACTTTTCGGTCAAGTACCAGTCCGGCCTCTTTAAGGATTGTCAAATGCTTGGATACCGCTGTACGGCCCATTTCAAACTGTGCCGTTAATTCATGAAGCGGTATCTCCTCTGCCTCTGCTAACAGACGAATCAGTCGGCGCCTAGTTGGATCTGCAACCGCGTCAAACACATCCCGCAACGGGTTGTTCTCGCTCACAGCACTCCCTCCAATTTTCTGTAGTAGAAATCTATTGGCGGTACGAAGGGACAGCCGTTAATTCCACCACCTACCTAAATTTTGCGGTTCTTCGGACGCAGCGCCCACGAGGCTATGTTTAGTGCAGCATATGAAAGCGGAAGGATAAGATTAAACCCGTAATCACCATAATCGTTAGCAAACGCATGAGATAAAGCTGCACCTGTCATTAAAAAGAAGATACCAGCGTAGACCCATTCTTTAAGCCGGGGAAAACCTGGCATGACGAGAGCGATGGCTCCAAGCACTTTCCAAATCCCGAGAATGGTCAAGACGTATAATGGGTAACCAAGATTCGTTACTAACTCGAGGTTTCCCCCATATTGCATCAGTTGCCCGATACCACTTAACATAACAGCTGCTGCGAGTAGTAATGTGACTGTCCAATAAGCAATCATTTTTCCTCGGGGCTGGGTTTCTGCTTTCGCGGTTTTTTCAACACCGATAATCTTAATCATTTGTTTCCTCCTCATAATTGTTTCAATTGAAACTTATTCAGGTTCCAAACTTTCCAAATGACTAATTACTTCTTATTGGACACCGTTTGGTGACACTTTTATTATAGGACACCATTTAGTGTCGTGTCAACAGCATTTTTAAACTCCGCATGAAAACGTCTTTCGGTTCCAGATAACTGTCTGGCTTGTTTTACGCTATTAGGATGGGGACCTGACTTCCTGCCTCACTGCTTCAATAATCTCCCGAACCCCTTCCTCGATTTGCTCCGGCTGCGCCCGTGAGATGCTGATCCGCAAAAACTTCTCCCGTTCGATATAATCCGATAAATAAAATCGCTTGCCGGAGACGACAAAAACATCCTTTGCCGCAAGCCGCTCTATTAGGCGTTCGAGATTGACCGTTTGAGGCAGCTTGAATTGTACGAACATACCGGAGTGGACATCCGATATTTCCAGTAAACCTGCGCCGTTATGCCGCTGCACCGCTTTGGTCAGAGCGCGAATCCGGGCTGCATATTGGCTGCATATTTTGTGTTTGTGCCGCTCGTACATACCGTTTTTGATATACACTTCGAGCGCCGCCTGGGACAGCTGAGAGGTATCCGCGTATCTTTTGAATTCATGGAACGTCCCCAGCAGCTTTTCCGGCAAAACGGCGGTGCCGAGCCTGAGTCCCGGGAAAATGATTTTCGAGTAGCTTTTCAAATAAACAACGTGCGACGTACCGTTATAGGCGTAAATAGGATCGAGGCCCGGTTCTTCGCCCAAATCGGCCATGTAATCGTCCTCCACGACGTATACATCATATTTGCTCGCCAATCGGGCGATCGTTTTCCTCTCTTCCGCGCTGTACGAGGTACCGAGCGGATTGTGGTACCTCGGCATGGTGTAGAAAAACTTGATTCCGCCATGTCTGAATTTCTCCTCCAATTTCCGCAAATCAATGCCTGCCGTCGTACGGGCGATACCGGATACCGGAACGCCTTCCGCTTCAAGAAAACGCAAATACAGATCGTAGCTCGGCTGTTCGACCAGGATAACCGAATTCCCGTTCGGAAACGGCATCTTCGCCAATAATTCGAGCACCGGTGAAATACCCGACGTTACGATGACCCGCTCCGCTTTGGCAAATACTTGATCTGTAGCCAAATGGGAAACGAGCGTATGTCGAAGCGTCTCCAGCCCTTTCGAATCGCCGCAGGTAAACAGATCGTATTTGTACGTGTCTACAGCTTTGTTCAAGCAGTGCTGGAAATCCAAATACGGAAACACGCTGGGATCCGGCGACACAGAGGCAAAATCGATTGCCTTGATCTGTGTGACGTTAGACCGGTTCCTCGGCTTTTCTACCACGTAATATCCGCTTTGAGCTATCGAGTAAATGGCGTGGCGTTTCGTAAGTTCCGAGTATGCCCGTGTAATCGTGCTGATGCTGCATCTGTACAGCTTCGCGGCATCCCGGACGGAAGGCAATTTTTGACCCGAAACGAATTGTCCTCCGTCAATTTTTTGCTCCATATCGGAGAGAACATCCAAATATCTTTTCATACCGCTCTCCTCTCGTTCCTCTAGCGAAATGTAATCCATTATACGCGATAGGAGCAACTGTATCGATACAGTTCTGGAAATTTATTGTTGTTGGTATCTGCATTTCGTTTTACCATTTCAAGTATCATATCTCTATTGTTTAAGGAGGACACTTGCTTCGATGAATCCATCCGGATTGAAACTTGCTTATCTATGCGCGGTTATGAATGCTATGATCATGGGATTTTCATTTTTATTCACTAAGATTGCGCTCGAATTCGCTGAGCCCCTGGATACGCTGACATTCCGGTTTGCCGCATCCTTCGCCGTTATGTCCATTCCCGTCCTGCTGGGCCGGGTCCGTTTGGAATACCGCGGGAAGAAGCTTCACAAGGTGCTGCTCTTGGCCACCCTGTATCCGGTGGGATTTTTCACGCTCCAATCCTACGGCCTGCAGTATGCCACATCCAGCGAAGGGGGCATTCTGTTTGCTTTCACACCGGTTTTAACGGTGCTGCTGGCGTTCCTGTTTTTGAAAGAAAGGACTACCCTCATGCAAAAGCTATCCATCTGTCTGTCGGTCAGCGGAGTCCTGTTCATCTTTATCATGAAGGGCAGCCGCATCGATTGGTCCAACATGACGGGGATTGTTCTCTTGTTCCTGTCTTGCCTGGTAGTGGCAGGGTACGGCGTGCTCGCGAGGCTGGTGCTCAAATCGTTCAGTCCTGCGGAGATTACGTATGTCATGCTGGGCATTGCCTTTCTTTCTTTCCTTGGGGCCTCACTTGCCGGGCATGCAGCCGCAGGAACGCTCGATCAATTGTTCTCTCCGCTTGCCAGCGGTACGTTTATCGTCGCCATCCTCTATCTTGGCATCTTGTCCACACTGGTTACGGCGCTTAGTTCAAACTATGCCTTGTCCAGAATCGAAGCATCCAAAATGAGCGTATTTTTCAATCTATCGACGATTGTGTCTATCGCTGCCGGAGCGCTTTTGCTTGGGGAGGAAGTCCGAATGTACCATATCGCCGGTTCTGCGCTTATTTTTGCCGGTGTCATGGGAACCAATCTCCTCGGAAAAAAAAGCGAGAGGCAAGTTCTAAACACAAATCGCGCAAAAGCCGGATAAGGCTCACAGATTAATCAAAGGAGTCGATTGGAAATGTCATCCACTATGCAAACCGATAATTTCACCTTATTCCGTGAACGTCATTCCGTCAGATATTTTGATGCCTCGCACAAACTTAGCGAACAAGAAATCAAGGAGCTCCTGGAAATTGCAGGCAGCGCCCCGTCGTCTTGGAATCTTCAGCATTGGAAGTTCGTCGCCATTACCGAGGCGGCAGCCAAGGAAAAGCTGCTTCCTATCGCGAATGGCCAAAAACAAGTCGTCGATGCTTCAGTTACCATCGCCATACTCGGGGACTTGGAGGCCAACCGGAATGCCGAATCCGTGTACGGGCCCGTCATCCGGGCAGGACTTGAAGATGCTTACTCAGGCTATAATTCCCATCAAATCCTGTTCGCTCAAATCGAAGAGGCTTATGCGGTTAGCGAATCTTCCTCCTATCGGCGCGACGAAGCGATTCGCAACGCATCGTTGGCCGCTATGCAGCTTATGCTCGCCGCAAAAGCGAATGGTCTCGATTCCGGCCCGATGGTCGGCTTCGACGCCGACGCCTTCGTCAAAGCGTTCAATGTCCCGCCGCGTTATGTTCCGATCCTTCTCGTTGCCATTGGCAAGGCGGCTAAACCCGCCCGAGCTACCTCCCGTTTCCCAGTGGAGCGGACGGTCATCTGGAACGGGTTTGACCCTGATACCACAATTTTTTGAAGCGTCGTGTCTCTACACGTCGCACTAACAATCTAGAACGTACATTTATATAATGACTTAACCGTGCAGCTTGATGACGATTTTAAAGCCTCGTAGGAATCTTCTGATTGAGAAAAAACCCCGTTCCCGCGCAGATAACGCAGCCTTATCTGGCTGCGTTATATTTTTGAGATAGAAGCTAGCTTTTTGTGAAGCAAATCTGCCTGTTAGCTCAACGGCTTCAAAAAAGTCTGATTGAGATAAAAAACGATTTCTTTATTACAGACTGATTGCTTTCGCCTTCGCAATTGCTTCTGAACGATCGGACACTTGCAGCTTGTTGAATATATTCGTCAAATAATTCGAGACCGTTTTAGGGCTTAGCTCCAACCGTCTGGATATATCGGCATTGGACATGCCCTCTACGACCAGGCTCAGCACCTCCAGATTTATGGTAGATGGAGCATCGTTTTGTGATTCGAGATATAGAGGCACAGTTTGAGGATTGATCGTCAGAAGTTAATTGAACATCTTGAAAATGAGGCTGAGCAGCTACGTTTGAAGATGGATTGAGCCGCTTAGCGATCCGTAAATTCACAAGCGGCTATCATATCTTTGTCGTAACGGCATTCCCTCTTTATGAGTTACCTGCTGAAGTAATCCTCCAGCCCATTCGCAATTGCTTTGGCTGCTTTCTTCTGGTAGTCGGAGCCGCGGACGATAGATTCATCTTTTGAGTTGGTTAAGAAACCGAGCTCCACGAGTGAGGATACCGTATCATTTTCCCGCAAAACGTGAAGATTGCCGAAAGAAATCCCGTTGCTCTTCAAGCCGATGCCATCCGCAAGTCTGTTTTCTATCGCGCGTGCCAATGGCCGATCTTTCGTTTCCGAATAATAGAAAGTTAGTATGCCGGACGTATTATTCTCTGAAGAATTATAATGGATGCTGACGAAAGCGTCTGCACCGGCGGATTCGCTAATCTTGACCCTGTGGGAAAGCTCGGGCTTCTCCTCATCTTTCGTTCTTGTCATGAGGACGCGCGCTCCGCGGCTGCGAAGCTCATCCTCGAGGTATAAGGAGGTACTCAAATTAAGTTTTTTCTCATTGCTTTCATATTTCGTTCCGATCGCTCCGGGATCGTCTCCACCGTGACCGGGGTCAATAACGATTACTTTCCCTTTAAGTCCCTTCGATTTTCCCGAAGAAACCGCCACAGTTTGTATTGCGTCCTTCACGATATAACGATCTGACACCCAGCCGAATTGCCCATCCGGAGTCTGGATCCCAACCCATCCTTCCCGGTTGTCCATTATCGTAACAGCCTCACCTTTTTTCAGGTATCCCAGAATGTTATAGTTCAATCCGGCGCCGGCCCTGATCCGCAGCGCATCCACCAGCACAGTCGCCTGGGTGGCTGCAGAACTCTTTTGCACACTGTCATCTGTCGCCGATGCAGTAACGACATTGCCCTCGACCTTCTTTAAATAATAACCTGCCACCCAGCCGGAGACCCGGTCCGACTTGATGCGCAGCCAGCCAAACTCTTCATTCGAAACGGTGACCATCTCGCCATTCTTCACCGCACCCACGATCGACGATTCAAGTGAAGGCTCGCTGCGGACATTCAATGAGTCGGTGTATACCTTGGCTTTATAACTACCGCTTGCTTCCGCCCGGTTTGGTATATAACCGGAAATGCTAATCAACCCACAGATCAAAATTGTAAGGTATACAATTTTTTTCATACAAGTCTCCTTTAGTATTCTTAGGATATGTAGGTCTATTATTATACCTGAAATTACTAGATCCGTGCAGACCTATATTAAGCCCCCATTCTCCATGCGCCACCAAAAAACTAGTCTTTCTTAAGAGGATTACTGTCCAATTGATTCATTGTGATATGAATTTTCCAGCGCTCGTTGAGAATGAATTGGCTGTTTAGGCCCATTCCACAGAGTTCAATATGTCCGTTAGAATAGGATTAAGTTGAGGAACAAAGGAGAAGATTACGTTTTGAATAAGAGATCCACACGCAGCAGCAACCATTCCAAAGGCAGACTGGCATCTTTAAAGCCAAGTCTTATCATCTATCTGGCGATAGTCATCATTCTTGTTGGCATTTGCGGAGTATTGTACGGCAAATATACGAATAAAGTTGATTCTAAGCTTCCGCTTGCTGCCGGGAATACCGAGCGAGCCAGTGGGCAGAACAGAATTGGCGAGCCCTCTGATTCGGATTCCCTTAATAATGGGAAAGGCGGAAACGAGCCATTGGAAGCTGACCCCATCCCCGCCGGAACCGTTAATAGTGAAGAGGAACAGGAGCCTACAGAGGATTACGATGATGTGACGGAAGAGCCTGCTCCTACTGCATCCAACACACCAGTCAGAGAAAGTGATAAGCCGACGGAGATGTCTATGCCTGCACAGACAGAAAAACTAACGCAAGAAAAAAAGGATTATGGCAATAAATCAACGGAAGCCCCTACTAAAACGGTGAAGCTTCCAACCACCTATGTTGTCCAAAAAGGCGATACGCTACGCTTAATATCCGAGAAGTTCTATCAATCTAAGGAGCATTATGCGCTGCTTGCAGCGCATAACCATATCTTGTTTATTAATGATATGAAAGCCGGAGATACGCTTAAGATTCCAGCATTGTCATCAACAACCCGCTCGATAAATGGCAGCCAGCAGGGAACCAAAGACTATTCAAAAATTAATTTGCCGGCTACCTATCTGATCCAAGCAGGCGATACCCTATCAATGATTTCCAGAATGTTCTACAAATCAGCGGAATATGTGGATTATATTGCGAAAGAAAACAAGCTTGATAAAAATGTAGGCTTGAAAGCAGGCACCAACCTTCTCATTCCGTCCCTGAAAAACTACAAGCCGGATGAAGAAAATGGCGCAGTAGAATCTTCTCCCGATTACGAGACATCCGATCATACCGTAAAGAGTGGCGAGACGCTCTACAGCATCTCCAAAATCTATTACGGCTCCGACAAATATGTTACGTTCATCGCGGGTTACAATCATATTGTAAATATTGATGATGTAAAAGCCGGCACGGTGCTGAAAATTCCAAAAGCTTAGGTCAACGAAATCTAACAGATAAGGCTCCGCCATAGCGGAGCCTCAGTTTGTCGAGATGTGACCGGGGATTTCAGTTAAACATTCAGGTTGTTTATTCGGCTCTAGAATTACCTAGCTTTGAATTATAGGTAATGACTATAGACAATGTCTATTTTAACTATTTCACAAATATCGTACGGGAGATCATAATAGAAGAAAAAGGAAAGGCGATGATCGCTTATGGGGAAATCGTTCAAAGCGCTGCTACCGGAGCATGTGGCATTTATCGCGAAGCAGCACATCTTCTTTGTGGGGTCAGCCCCACTGTCGGAGGAAGGGCACGTTAATCTTTCTCCGAAGGGTCATGATGTGCTGCGTATTTTATCAGCGAATGAAGTGGCATATCTGGACTTAACCGGGAGCGGTAATGAGACAAGTGCGCATCTTGAGGAAAATGGGCGAATTACGTTGATGTTCACTGCTTTGGATGGACCTCCTATGATTCTGCGTCTGTACGGCAAGGGGCATGTTGTTTTGCCAGGGACCCCGGAGTGGGAGAAGCTATCTCCTCATTTTACTCTGCTGCCTGGAGCTCGGCAAATTTTCGTCATCCATGTTCATGAGGTCAAAGCATCATGCGGCTACAGCATTCCCTTTTATACCTATGAAGGAGAGCGGAATACCCTTCAGAACTGGGCGACGAAACAGGGTGAGCAAGGATTGATTGAATACTGGCAAGAGAAAAACGTGACTAGCATGGATGGACTGCAGACGACAATCGGTCAAAAGTTATCCGCAGACATTGTTTAAATTGTACTTTTTTACTCAAGATGTTTCCGCAAAGTCCCCGGTCCGGATATATGGGAAGAGTTTGGGGATTCATTCGAGTCTTATTTCAGCGAGTCCTAGTAGATTAGAACTGCCCTCCAGTTAGCCCAACGAGGCTGCCGTTTCGTGAAGGCAGCCTCGTTCTGGTGGTTGTTAAACTATAGTGTCCCGTTAGCAATCATACGTGTAATCCTCATAATGAAGATCAGCTAATTCCTCAATACTACACACGCTTCGTTCATATTGTATCAAATTCCCATTATCGTAAGTACATTTAGATACAATGAGTAATTTGCCTAAATTAAGAGTAATTTCCGAATTGAGGTATTTTCTTTTTGAATAACTTCCCTCGTTTCATGCCGCCACAATTAAATCTAATATTGGGCTGGGGCAATAATAACCGCGGTCAATCGTAGAACAAAGCATATAAAAGAAGATAAATTATATATCCAATAACAAATTTCGCAGCAAGCAGAGAATCAATGTTTGGAAGCCATTTAATTACCTCAAAAAATAATAAATTAGTTTATTGGTAATTCGTTCCTATAAACTATCCTGCTCTTTAGCTTTATTTTCTGTAGACAACAAGCACAAAAAACCCGCCCTGACGCGAGCCACGGCGGGTTATACTTTTTAAAGGCTTCAGATCACAATTAGCAGCCTACTACGTTCAGCACTCAAAAATATCAGCTTTTCTTCTCAGCCAGGATAATCCGTTATAATCCCATCCACTCCCAGCTCTCTCATCCGCTCCATATCCTGATCTTTCCGGATCGTCCACGCCATTACTTTGCGGTTCCGTTCATGAATCTCCCGGACGAGCTCCTCGTTAAGCAGGTCGTGACTAATGTTAAAGGATGATGCGTAAGAAGCGAGTTTATCCAGCTTCTTATCTGTCAAAGGGTGCTGGTCCGCGTGGATAAGGACGGCGACGGGAATGTCCGGCAGCAGGGTGTGCATACGGCGCATCGATTCGAAATCGAAGGATTGAATGATGATGCTAGCGCCACCTTCAGAATTTACGATTTCTTCAGGGCCTGCCCTTCCTCCAGATCCTCCTGTACCATCCTTGCCTTGAATACTATCGCCAACCCCAATACCAGCGATATCTTGGATAAGCTCATACCGCCTCACCATCTTAGCCAGCTTCTCTTCGATCCCCGGATAAAGCTGCGGATCCTTGATCTCGATAAGTATACCGATTCTTCCAGCGAAGCTGTACATTACTTCTTCAAGCGACAGCAGCCGTTCGTGCGCATAAGCCTTGTCATAGAAGCTTCCCGCATCCATACCTTGAAGCTCCCGCAGTGTATAATCATGCACGAAGCCCGTTTTGTTCGTCGTTCGGTCCACCGTTTTGTCGTGGATGACGACGAGCCCTCCGTCCTTGCTCATCCGGACATCGAGCTCGATGAAGTCAGCACCGAGGCGCTCGGCCAGCTTGAAGGCAGCCATCGTGTTCTCGGGGGCGTAGCCGGATGCCCCGCGATGCGCGAGGATCAAGGATCCCTCTGCCTTATAAGGACTATAGGCAGACACGGTTAACGCCGCACAGCATAGGATCAACATGAATAATCCGGCTCGAAACCATACAAAAGATGCTTTTCGTCTGGCCATCGCTTCTCCTCCTCCTGACTGGACCTGCTGACTTAGAATCTTACGCTGCCCTGCCTCACAATCCGGAGCACGCGGTCCGGATAATTGGTCGTAATGCGCATATCGGGATACTGTTCTACGATACTGGCAAGCGTATCCGAATCATCCACTGTCCATACTCCCAAATCGATCTCATGCTCTTCCATTTCATTTACCAGCTCACGCGTAACGAACGAATAATGCATGGATACGCTCGTAGCGCCCGTGTAGCGAAGCTGCTCGATCAGGAGTGTAGGATTGCCTAAGAAAATCAGCCCCGTCGGGATGGAAGGATCGATCTCGTTCGCACACTTCATGGAATCATGGTCGAAGGAGGAGAGTACGACTTCATCCTTCATTTCATGGCGATGAATGAGCTTAATCACTTTCTCCTCGATTCCTTCATATACATCGCCCATCTTCTTGAGCTCCACATGCAGCATGCAGCGTCCCTTGACGAGCTGCAGTACTTCCTCAAGCGTCGGAATACGCTCCTCCGAAAATTCCGGAGAGAACCAGCTGCCCGCATCCAGATCGCGTAATTCCTCTAACGTATAGTCTCTCACCCGTCCCGTACCGCTCGTCGTACGATCCAAAGTATGATCGTGGATGACGACAGGGACTCCGTCCTTGGATAGATGCACGTCGAGCTCGATGATTGCGATATCCGGCTCCATTAAAGCCAGCTTGAAAGCTGCCATTGTATTCTCGGGCGCTTCCCCCGAACATCCGCGGTGAGCAACGATTGTAATCATAGTGTCTCAGTCCTCTCGTTCTTTTATTTCACGCCGTTATACACGAATGCTTTAATGATTTGACGCTGCGACAGGAAAAATACGACAAGTATCGGAGCAACCAGAATCAGGTTTCCGGCCATGAGCACATTCCATGTCGCGACGCCTTCCACTTCGCGAATTTTTGCGATGCCGAGAGGCAGCGTTCTCGCCGTTTCGTTCGTCGTCATGACAAGCGGCCAGAAATAGTCGTTCCAATGGGCAATGAAGCTGAACAAGGCAAAGGTAACGAGCACCGGCTTCACCATAGGCACCATGATCTTGACGATGATTTTCCACTCGGCCGCCTGATCGAGCCTTGCCGCTTCGAGCAATTCATCCGAAATTTGCATGAACGCCTGCCGCAGCAGGAAGATGCCGAAGGCGCTCGACGCGAATGGCAAAATGAGTCCGAGATGCGTATTAAGCAGCTTGAACGCGCTCAGCTCCAAATACACAGGCAAAAAAATTAATTGAGCAGGAATCATCAACGTTACCATAACGATGCCGAATAGAAAGTTCGAGCCTTTGAATTTATACCTTGCAAAAGCATAAGAGGCCGGAATAATCGTCAGCATCTGCAGAATAAGTATGCCGACCGCAATGACGATGCTGTTAATGAAATAGTTCAGGAACGGCCCCGTGTTCCAGGCATCGGCGTAGTTTTGCCAGACGGGATTGCTGGGAATCCACTCCGGCGGAAATATCATCGTCTCCGGCAGCGTCTTGAGCGATGTGGAGAGCATCCAAATGAACGGCATGGCGAAGATCAGCACCAGCGCCAGCAGACCGACCACATTAAACACTCGGAGCGCAGCCCGTAACGCTTTTCGCAAAATCGCCTGTTTACTGCGTGTTCCGATCCACTTGTCCTCAGCAGCAGCCCCGATAGGCTTGCCGCCGATCGTATTGTTTACAGCTTTCAAGAGTTTCACCACTTTCTAACGGTAATGAACGCGATTCGACAGCAGCTTGAAGTAAATCATCGTTAATATCCCTACGATAAACAGCAGAATGACGCCGGCAGCGGAGGCGTAGCCAATTTTAAAGAAACGGAATCCATATTCATAGATGTAATACACCAGCGTGTTAGTCGAATTGACAGGACCACCCTGCGTCATGATCGCGATGGTCTCGAACACTTGGAACGATCCGATCATGTTGATGATCACAAGGAAGAAAATCGTCGGCGACAGCATCGGCAGGATCAGCTTCGTAAAGGTCGTCCAAGGCTTGGAACGGTCCAAGGAAGCCGCTTCGTAGATATCAGCCGGGATGCTTTGAAGACCTGCGATAAACACAAGGGCGTTATAGCCGAGCCCTTTCCATACGGCCACCATGACCAGAGAGATCAGCGACGTGCTCGGATGGGACAGCCACTCCAGCTTGCCGAAGCCGGCGAGCCCAATCACCCAGTTCAGCAGCCCGTATTCGGGATCCATCAACCAGCTCCACAGCAGCGAGATGGACACGAGCGAAATAATATGCGGGCTGAAGATGGCGCCCTGCACGAAGCCGTGGAAGAAGCTCTTCCTGTTTAGCCACAGCGCAAGCAGCAAAGCGATCCCGGTCGTTAACGTCACCGTCAATACCGTATAGATCGTCGTATTGGTGAGCACCTGCCGGAAATCCGGCTCCGTCAGAAGGTCCTTAAAGTTCTGAAGGCCTACGAACGTCTTGGTTGGACTGACAAAGTTCCAGTCGAACATGCTTAAGTAGATCATGTAAAAGATCGGATATATAAAAAATAATGAAAAAATGATAATGGCCGGAGCCACCATCCCGTAGGGACGCAGCTTTTCCCATACTGTCATGTCAGATCCCTCCGGCGGCAACCAGCCGTTTCGGGCTTGCCTCGATGCCGCGCAGCCTTTCCCCGCTCAGCCCGAAATAATAAAGCTGGTCGTACGGAATCGTAACTTTTACGCGATCGGCGGTCTCTAAGGGCGCAAGGAACGTTTTGACGAAAAACACGCCAGTCCGCGCCTGAATCTGATAAATACTTTCCGCTCCCAGGCTTTCGCGGGTTAGGATGTCGCCTTCTATCGCATAACCTTCGAAATCCGCACCTGCATTAATAAGCGCCTGCTCCGGACGGAACCCTACGTGACCGATGCTGGCGGTCGACTGAATATCCAGACCCTGCACATCCCTCATCTTCATCATGTTCATAGCCGGGGTTCCGATAAACTCAGCGGTAAATAAATTTGCCGGATCGTGATAAAGCTTCATCGGAGAGTCGGCCTGTTGAATGACCCCCTTGTTCATCACAACGATCTCATCCCCCATGGACATGGCTTCCACCTGATCATGCGTTACGTAGACAAAGGTCGTTCCCAGTCGCTTGTGAAGCTGAATCAGCTCCGTTCTCATTTGGTTGCGCAGCTTGGCGTCCAGATTGGACAAGGGCTCATCGAGAATGAACACCTTCGGTTTTTTTACCATCGCGCGCGCGAGGGCCACCCGTTGACGCTGTCCTCCGGACAGGTTCTGCGGCTTCTTATCCATATGCGGCGTTAACCCGACGATCTCCGAGATATCCTTCACCAGCTTGTCGCGCTCGTTTCTTGCAACGCCTCTATTTTTAAGGCCGAACTCGATATTGCCGCGAACGGTCATCGTCGGATACAGGGCATAGTTCTGAAAAACCATCGCCACGTCCCGCAGCCCGGGCGGCGTATCGTTTACGCATTTATCGTCGATCCATATCTCGCCGCCCGATTGCTTCTCTAGTCCGGCTACCATACGCAAGGTCGTTGATTTGCCGCAGCCCGACGGTCCGACGAGAACCGTGAACGAACCGTCCTTGATCGTTAAATTCAAATTCTCAATGACGGTATCATCTTTGAATTTCTTGCTTATATTTTTCAACTCGATCTTCGCCATCCGATATGGTCCTCCTTGTAATGGATTCCTGAATCGCACGCATGAGCTGCTCCAGCTCATCCAGAGTCGTCAGCCGCAAATCCCAGCTTTCAGGATCGCTGCTCGCATAAGGGGAAATAAAGCAGGTTCGGCCGCCCATTCGCTTGACCGGGTGCAGATCATTCCACGTGTTATCGCCGATCGACAAAATTTCATGAGCCTGATACCCCTGCCCCAGCAGGGTCGAGATATAACAATGTAAGCCAAGCGGCTTCTCCGCGCCGCAATACACTTCCTCGAACAAATGGTGAATCTGCATGTAATTCAGAAACTCGATTCCGGATTCCAAATACGTATTCGTCATGAGAATTTTTTTCTCAACGGCGTCCAATTCTTCAATCGCTTGAAACAAATCGCTGCGGAACTCAAATTGATAGGGTGCATGAACCATTTCCCTGCGGACCCTTTCAAAAGCCGATTGCAACTTCCCTGCGGGAAGCTTGTATTTGTGACTGATGACCGCCGCAATTCCCCACGGATCGCCGATATGAATCAGATGGGCAGCCTCGGTCGATAATGACCTATAAGAGCAAGTACGTTCATCGAGCGCGAGCCCTTCCCACGTAAAGCCTTGGATGAAGCTGTCCTCATGCCGCACCAGCGCCACATCATCCCGCGTATGGTAGAAATGGCCGAACCCAAAGGGATGCTCCCCCGTCAAAATGGCTCTTCCTGCACAGATAGCAGCCTCGGTCTCCCCTTCGTGCTCCGTTCCCTCCAGCAGGTAACGAATATATCTCTCGAGGTACGTATCTTCCTGGTACAGCGTACCGTCCATGTCGAAAATAATAACTTTAATCGCGGACAACCAGTTCTCGTTGAACATATGGTGTTACCTCTCAGCTCTTATAATTAGAGGGAGAGGGCTCCCGGACCGGAAGCCTTCCCCCGACTGAACAGCTTGCGGTACTAAACCTTTATTACTTGCTAAGCAGCTTGTTGGCTTTCTCCGCCGCTGCATTGAGCGCGTCCTGCGGTGCCGTTTTCGGATCGAGAATGGCCTTTTCGATCGCTTCCTTCACGATCTTGGTCACTTCCGGATAAGCGTTCTCCATCGGACGCGGTCTCGCATATTCCAATTGATCAACGGCAACCTTGAACTGTGGATTCTCCGCAAAATGTGTCTTCAGCTCTTCGCTTTCTACGGCAGATAGACGGGTCGGCAGGTAACCTACATGCTTATGCTGGTAGATCGTATTTTCTTTGGACGTCATCCATTTAATAAACTCCCATGCCGCTTCTTTCTCTTCCTCGGTGCTCTTCGACGTCATGACAAGCTGGCAGCCGCCGGTCGGAACGCCGTAACTTACGTTAGAGGGCATGAATGCCGTTACCAATTCAAAGCCGTTGCCCTTCGCGATTTCCAGACTTCCGGTTACGCCCGCTGTGGAGGCAAACTTGAAGGCCGACATTTGATTCGCCCAGTCTTTATCCGCGGTAGCTCCCGCTTCGTCGCCTACTGGAATTTTGATGAGACCTTCACTGGATAATTTCTTCCAGAATTCTACCGGAGCAACGCCCTCCGGCGTATTGAATGCAGCCGATTTGCCGTCTTCGCTCAGCATTTGACCGCCGCTTTGGGCAACCAGCGCTTCATAGAACCAAATATCGGCAGGCACTGTCATACCGATTTTCCCCTTCTCCTTCAACACGCGGGAATACTGCTCCAGCTCATCCCATGTCTTCGGACCTTCCGGATCGAGGCCGGCATCTTTCAGCATCGTGACATTTTTATATAAAATCGGTGTGCTGCGCATGAAGGGGAGGCCAAACAGCTTATCATCCACATAGGCATTCCCCATTAAACCGGGATTAAAATCTTCAAGCTGAAGCTGGTCCTTATCTCTCTCTGCGTAAACCGTCAGCTCTTGCAGCATGCCTGAACGGGCAAATACGCCAGTAGAGGCAATTTCAAGGTCGGATACCGCAGGAGCGTCTCCCGCTGCGAATGCCGCCTGTACTTTGGCATGAAGATCGTCGTAGCCGCCTTGGTGCTCTGCAATCACTTCGATTTTATCCTGCGATTCGTTGAAACCCTTGACCATGTGCAGCTTCGCTTCCTCGATCTTGTCGCCGAACGCGTACCAGTACTTAATGACGATTTTCTCGGACGCTGCGGAATCCGTGCTCTCCGCTTTAGCTCCGCTGTTCGCGTTGTCCGTGCTGCCGTTTTTGCCTGTCGTGCCGTTTGATCCGCAAGCCGCCAAGACCACCACCATGAAAATCGCAAGCGAGAGTGCAGTAAGCTTCTTAACCATTGTCCAATCCTCCACCTTTTCTTTGTTTGAAATGGGTTGGATGCATAAAAAAGAAACCTTAATCCTGCCGCGGACATGACGTCCGCAGCGGATAAGGTTTCTCCATTGCTCCAACCGATTGCTATTTACTTTTCATAATGAATGATACGGGACAACTATTAACTCTGTGTTATCTTGTTGCAAAGATTATATAAATTCAACCGGGGCATAGACTTATATGATTTGCCGGACTTTCTTCTTGCTTGGAAGTGGCGACGCAGCTGTCCACAGCTCAGGCTTGGACGATGAGATGGCCGTAGCTCCATTTTTCAAACATTCCTCCGCATGGCTTTGCTCATATAATAATCCCCCGGTAATAATAGGGATCGTAGTGAATGCTTTCACTTTGCCGATCATGTCGGGAATGCGGGCAGGCATCACTTCAATAATGTCAGGTTCGATCTGGCAAAGGCTCTTGGCGATATTGTCGAGCCCTTCGGTGTCGACGAGGAAGAAGCGTTGTATGGTCATTAAGTCCATTTTCTTCGCTGTTTTCACCACATTGGTTTTCGTCGAAATAATACCGGTCGGCTTGATGGCCTTCGCCAAATATTCGAGGCCGTAGTTGTCCGTGCTGAGGCCGCCAATCTTATCGAGATGCAGGAAGACCGGCAGCTGATGCTCCTTGAACACGTCGACATAGCCTTTCACGACACCGATGTGACCCGTTAACAGAAAGATGCCGCTTAATTGGCTGCGGAGCGATAGAGCGACTTCGATATGCCTCGGATCCTTGATGGATGCGATTCTCCTGTGCGTGGCGAGCCCTTTGAAAAAGGCGTCATGGTTCATCGGGTTCTTCATAACTGCAGCCTCCTTGCTTCCATTATTGCGGCTGTGCCGCAGTCAACAATGGGACAACATGCTCGCGGTCCGCGTCTGTTCCCCGGGCGTTAGGGTTATGGGTGAAATGCACCATATGCTGATGCAGCATTGGGGCGTTATCCAGAACCTCTTCGTCCGTAATATCTACGGCAGAAATTCGGAGCTCCTCTTCTGTGAGTTCCACGATCCGGAAGCCATGTTGGTCCAGACAGGCGGATAACTGTACGAAGGTCCAGTTATTTTGTGCAACGATCGAATCCACATGCGTGTGGCCGTTGAAATAGACGCCAATCCCTACTTTCCGGTTCAAAATGCGCCACATGTCAATGCTCGGATGGATCGAGCCCTTCTCTTTCTCCGATCTTGCCGTTGTGTTATAGACGGGATGATGGCCGAAGACGAGCAGCGGCTTCGTTCCGGATGCCTTCACCATTCCTTCCAGCCACTGCAGCTGCTCATCGTCGAGCCAGCCGCCCCAGTCTTCGAAGTCCATCTCTTTGGCCGTATCGAGAAATACCAGCATCGCAGTCTCGGTGTCAATCGCGTGATAACGCTGCTGGCCGGTAATCTCCAGCACTTCCCTTCTCGTCTGCCAATAGAGATCATGGTTGCCCAGTACATGGATAAACGTTCTATCCTCACGCTGCAGCAGCTCGTAAACCTCCTGCAGCTCCAAGGTCGATCCAAAATTCGTAAGGTCTCCAAGCGATATATGCAAATCGGCATCCATATCCAGAAAACGTCCCAGTAAAGTGTGATAGAAAGCTGTACGCGCCTCCCGCAATCCCGGAATCGACTTATCGATTTCGTGATAATGCAAATCTCCCATAAGAACTAATTTCATCATTGCTCTCCTCCCGGCTTAACCAAATTTGTAATTCCCTCCCTAATGGTATAGGCCAAGTATTGTGTGTCCGTTAAATGGGGAAGTAGTTTTTGTAAAGATGTGCGTGATTCGTGTGACGCATGTGATGCGTGTGATGCGTGTGATGCGTGTGATGCGTGCCGCCTCTTCTGAATGCACCATGCCGCCCCTACTGAGCTATATTGGATATTTCCACTAACTTTCGACTTTTACCGCTGTATCCATGAGCTATATTGGATTTTTGCACTAACTTCGTTCATCTAACTCCGTTCCCCATCCAAAATCGGTTTTTCAGCGCTATATCCTGTACGAAATCCAATATAGCCTCGCTTTCCCAACCATTACCGTTCCTATCCTGTACGAAATCCAATATAACCTCGCCTCCTCCTCCATTATTTCAACCAGGATCAATCTTTCCCTTTTGAAAAAAAAGAGCCGCGTGCAAACACGCGGCTTCCAGAAGCGAAATTCCCCTTACATTAAATCGCATCAAGCGAAAGGTATGAGTATAAGAACAGGGTTGAAACGGATTGCCGCCTACTTTTGTTGGTAAGGGATTCGAAATTCCTTAACGTATTTCACATAGTCCCAACCGGCCAGAAACCTCCGGGCTGTATCCTGCCCGGATCGAAACAGCATATCCCGATCTTCTGCTCCTAGATCAAACTGCGTCGTGGTCACCCGGCCTGTCGGGATAAAAACCGTCCGTACTCTGGCGTGTTTGTCTACATGCCGTTGATCATGGGCTCTAAGCATCGTTTGGAACATGGCGCGAAACATGGAGAAGGGGCCGCGAATCTCATGAAACGGTGTTTCCGGCTGTTCGCCTAATAACCGGAATCCGAAGGTAGGCCAATTCGGAATCCCTTCTACATCAAAGATCCAAATGGGATAATTGCTAAGAAGCCCCCCATCAAGGATGTAATACGGTTTTCTTCTTTGCTTTGTTTTCAATTGGTACGGCTGAAAGAAGTAGGGAAGCGTTGTGCTCATCCTTACCGCCGCGGCAACCGGGAACTCGGAAGGAGAAATATCATAGCGTGACAGGTCGTCCGGCAGGACCAGCATCTTTCCGCTGCTAATATCGGAAGCAATAATTTTAAGCTTTCCCTCCGGCAAATCGCCGAAGGTCGACACACCTTTTTGCTTCAGCCAGTACGTTAACTTGTCTTCCAGCGGTGTATTTAGATAAATTCCTGACCGAAAAAGAAGCGGGAGCGCTTTTCCGACAAAAGGCAAATAATGAACCCATGTTTTTCCGAGCAAACGGGGGTAATCGAGCGTATTCATAATTTGTATTAATTCGCGGGCATTATACCCGCAGGCCAGAAGCGCAGCCACGACTGCACCGGCGGATGTTCCAGCTAAGCGTTCCCACTGGTATCCACTCGCCTCCATTTCCTGTATGGCGCCAATGAATGCAATTCCCCTTACGCCCCCGCCCTCAAATACGGCATCCGCTCTCATAGACGTCTCTCCTTCCGGCCTCTCAGGAGTTTTACGTACGTTCGGTGCTTTATATATAAGTATACTTTTTCAATGAAATCATGTATGTGCGAAGATTGAACCATTTTGGGGGTCAGATTAACATATACTCTTTGCCGTCTGAACTTCAACACCAATTACCGTTCCTATCCTGTATAAAATCCATCATAAAAGCATCGGCTGGAGTCAAATGAGGAATCGGTTACATTGTAAAAAGGGCAGCCCTTGCAGATTGATCTGCCTGGAGCTGCCCTTTTGGATTACGGAGTTTTCGTCGCTAGCTTGGCTATCTCCTCTGCTGTGAGGGCTGTTTCATAAATACGCAATTCATCCATCAAGCCCTTGTAAGGCGTATCCCACCAGTTTACGCCTAAGCTGAAGACCCCATCGGTCGTCGTAAACACATTCGGGAAGCCTGTACGGGAAAACTTCTGGGCACCGTTGACATACACAGCGATGCTGCCGTTATTAACGGTGAAGGCCAGATGCGACCATTCGCCCGCTTTAATTTTCATGCCGGTGCCGGCATCATACCAGGCCGTGCCTGACCATACCATGGTATCATTGTTGACCCAGCCGTGTCCTTTAGGCAGGAGGCTTACCCAGTTGTTCGTATCTCTGGCACCAAAGAAGGTTGTTGTAAATTCCGTAAGCTGGTCGGGATTGAGCCATAGGGAAACGGAATACGTGTTGCTCGATATAAGTCCGTTTGGCAGGCGTATTCCAGAGGCGCCATCGAACGCCGCCGCATCACCATGGACACCGCTGGCATAAGTAATTGCTCCGCCTGTCTTATCAATTCTGTCGCCTGTAACCGTACCTGCTCCTAAATTCCCCAAGCTATCCGTCAGGTTATTCTCAAAAGCATAGTGCGCGACGACACCATCTATCGTTTGCTCTTTTACAACAACCGTAAAGGTTTTGGTTGCTGAAGCGTCACCCTTTGTAATCGCAGCTGTAAGTGTAACCGTCGCATTCCCGGTACCCGGCTCCGGCCGGTTCACGACACCGCTCTCCGATACAATATCAGCGTTTGAGGAGCTCCATACGATTGCGGTCTGCCTTGTGCCTTCTGCTGGAAGCGGCAAATTGTTCGTGACGCCGCTTGTGTCGCCAAGGTTCAAATCATTTTGAACATCCGCCACGATTTCCTCGTCTGATTTGTCGGCCATCCTGCTGCCCCAGATTGCAACCCCCTGCTTCGATAAAGCCGTAAATGTCATCACATAGCTCGCTGATGCCGGGTCCCATTCGCGTATGAATACGCCGTCGTATAGGACTCCGTCCACCGTCAATTCGGCCTTGTTATGTGCGGTTCTTTTCCAAGTGCCGCTAACATCACCGGAAATCGTACTGTTTTTATTCAACCTGATAAATTGCGATGTTTTGATCGCTGCCGAGATATCTTTGGCATGATTAACTAATTTGTAATCGCCAACGACATCCTCCCTATAGACTTTACCAAGCGTTTCACCCGTATAGCGGTACGGCGCAACGACCGGCCAGCCTTCGCTGTTCATGAACATTTGGTGGACCCGGATCTCATGTGCCTCGCCTCTTTGCGGGAAGCGCGTATGGAATATCAGAAATTGCTTGCCGGTTTCAGGATCATAGTAGGCTGAATTATGTCCCGGGGATACATAGCCGGTACCGATTCCTGTACCGGGATCTCCTATCTCCCGCTCGAACAAAAAGCTGCCCATCAATTTCACGCCAAAAGGCTCAATGGACCGGTCATCGAATATCGGGAGGCTAGGGTCGGCTTTTACGTTAATCATCTCGTTGCCTTCTGCGTCGTAATACGGTCCGTCCGGATTCTCAGAGCGTGCGACCCGAATGTTATAACCGCCAGTGGCATCAAGCCCCCCGAAGGAAAGGTACATATAGTAGTAGTCGGTTTCCGGGCTGTAAAGAACATAGGCCCCTTCAATCCGGCTATGATTCCCGCCAATGAGTTTTTTCCCATAGCCTTGATCCGGCAGCGGCTTACCTGTTGCAGAATCCATTTCGAGAATGAAAATACCGCCGGAATAAGAGCCGTACATCATCCACAGCTTGCCGTCCTTGTCGTAGAACACATCCGGATCTACAACATTGGGATGCTCTCTTGCATCATAAATGGTTCCATCTTCACTTGGTTGTCCCCACATGCCGGACTTCAAAAGAATACCCAGATCCTCATAAGGGCCTTCGACGTTATCAGCAACGGCTACGCCTAGCGCAGATCTTGGGGAATCCCCTTTACAAGCGTTGTAGTACATATAAAATCTGCCATCGCTGAGCTGGATCACATCGGCTGCCCATAATGTATCGGACTGCGCCCAGGCAAAGGTTTCTTTTAATTCCTCAACGACATTTTCGAAAAGGGGATTATTGACGTTTGCGCCCGCAGCGACAAGATCCCACTGCATGAGGTCCTTTGTTTTGGCCGCCGCCAGATGGGAGCCGAATACATAGTAGGTATCATCCACTTTAATGACGGAAGGGTCGTGTACGGATGCATCTTTAAATACAGGTATGGTATCCTCCTGCCCCTCATTTTGCTGATTACCGACGACGTTGCTGCTTTGGATCACTGTGCTGGGGGTCACACCGGCAGCTGTCGCATCAATAACGTTGGCAAAGGACGAAACCGGTACGATTAAGGAAGCCATTAATGTTACCGCAATGAATCTCTGAATCACGTTTTTATTCAAGTTTATTATTCCCCTTTCTCTTTGAAGCGAACAATAGTTTGGGACCTCCATAATCTCCTGATATGACTGTGTTCATTCGTAAATCTCCTATGTCACCACCTCCGAATTGAGTGATAGCGTCAAGCTCACAGGATTTAAAGCGCTTTCAAAACGATAACATATTAATAAACTTATTAACAGATTAACAATACAATAAATACGGTGAAGTGACAATAATAATTTTATGTTTCTATTATTAATTAATGTTTATGTTATTACAACACTATCATACCCAATGAGAGAAGGGGCTGTCTCACAAGCGAACTTACCGCTTTTGAGACAGCCCCTTTAGAGACACCCTTATGGTGTCCTTGTCATTTATAGCAGACTACCTAACACTCTTACAAATAAGCCGCCTGCATCCGCAGCTACTTTACGGGTACGTTAATATCGTCTACATTGAGGTGACCCCAGCCGCCGGTGTTGTTATCTACGATCTTGATATAGCAATTGACACCTTTATAGGCTGCAGCATCCCAAATGACATGCGAGAGAGCCTCGCTGTTGGCACCCGTTGCTTTTAACAACTCCACACCGTCGGAAACTCTTACGAGAGCTACATAAAGATTCGTGAGGTTGTTGCCGCCGCCGATTAAGAAATCGATCTTTCCGCTGCCGCCGACAATGAAGTTTGCCGACTTCAACACCCCTACAGGAGCATCTCCCGCTTTATATCCCCACAAGTGGTACACATTGCTTTTATTAAACAATCCGCCCCAGCCCCAGTTTCTGTCTTCCGAGACAACCTTATTGCTAAAGGCTGTACCGCTGACTACCGTCCAACCGGTTAAATCTCCGGATTCAAAATCATGGTTCAACAATTCAGTCGTCGCTCCTAATTGGTAGATGGTAAGACTGTTCAACGTTACATTTCCGCCCGTCGAATAAAGCTCAAGTCCATTTTTGGCAAGATCCGGGAAGATTTGATCCGTGATGGACACCTTACCGTCATTACCGAATGCCTCGATGGAAGAACGATCTACAAAAATTCGCATTTTGATCTTATTATTTTCCGCTGACATGGTTACTTCATGTTTTGCCGCAAAACTGCTGTCGAAATGCGATTCGCCGGATGCGGTCCGGTCAACGAAAAATTTGGAATTCGCCTTATTGTAAGCGATTGTTGTGAAATTACTGCCGCCTTTCCGTACTTTAAAGCCATATTCGGTTGCGGTGGCCGTATTGTTCTGGAATTCAGCAACAATTTCTACCGTATTGCCCGTCACGCCGGAAATCAAATTGCTGCCCGGAGTTATCGTTTGGTTCGTCCAGCTGTTGCTCGTTCCGCGTATGCCGGACAGCTCTGCAACTGGTGTTTGCGTCATTCTTACAGCGCCCCCACCCGTATCCGTCAGTTTTAGCTCACGCGGAATGGTCATCGAGCTTCTCCATATCGAGGTTGGAATGCTTTGCCCGTAATTCCAGTTGTTCATCCACGAAAGCATAATCCGGCGGCCATCCGCAGCCGGAATATCGCTGAAGGAAATGCCGGCATAAAAATCGGAGCCCAAGTCAGCCCAAAGCACAGTTCCCGCTGAATTATCATTTGTAAAGGTCGTTCCGTTAAACGATCCGACAAAATACTGCGTTCCCGATCCGCCGGCTGGAGCGCCATTACTAATACTGGCTGTCATTACCCATTTCGTATTAGCTCCATTGCCGTCAACCGCCAAAGGAAATAAATCCGGTACTTCCCATGTGCCGGCATGCGATCCGTGCGTACTTCCGAACTCGCTGGCATATGTCCATGATTTCAAATTCGAAGACGTATAGATTTGCACTCGGTCTCCAGCGGAAATAACCATCACCCATTTACTGGTGCCAGCATGCCAGAATACTTTCGGATCGCGGAACACCGTCAATCCTGCAGGCATCGTAATAACCGGATTTGAAGCATATTTCGTCCATGTTCTTCCTTTATCGTTGCTGTAAGCGATGCTTTGCACCTGCGTACCGCCGCTTTCATGCGTAAACATGGCGACCATTGGTTTAACCGTGCCTGTTTGGAAGCCGCTTGTGTTGTTTGTGTCAACAACGACCGAACCGGACCAGATAAAGCCGTTCGCATCCGGTTCAAGCGCAATCGGAAGATCCTGCCAGTTAACCATATCGGTACTGACAGCATGGCCCCAGCTCATGGGTCCCCATGTGGTGCCCGTAGGGTTATGCTGATAGAACAAATGATATTCACCATCGTAATAAACAAGGCCGTTCGGATCATTCATCCATTTCCGGTCCGGCGAGAAATGGAGCTGCGGGCGGTACTGCTCATACCGGTCTGCTGTCGTTATATCGCTTGCCGTATTGTAAACATGGAAATCATCCACGTTAATGTGACCCCATGCGCCCGTCGCATTATCTACAACTTTGATATATACCTGCTCACCGATATACGCGGACGCATCCCAGAACAACCGGGTGTACCCCTCGTCGTTATAACCTGTTGCCTTCATCAGCTCCGCTCCATCGGATGCTCTGACGAGTGCAACATATTCATTGCTGAGGTCATTGCCGCCGCCGATCAGGAAGTCAATCCAGCCCGTTCCATACAGAGTAAAAGTGCTCGATTTCATTACGCCGACTTGGCTGTCTCCGCCGTCTTTAAAGCCCCACATATGGTACGTGCCGTTATGGTTGAACGGACGAGCCGGAGTCCAGTAAGTGGTATCCGTGCTTACATCGAGATTATTGAAAGCAGTACCGCTTACAATCGTCCAGCCGGATAAGCTTCCCGTTTCAAAGTCAGGGTTGGTGATGTTCGTCGTTGTTGGAGGCTGTACGGGTACTTGGAAGTCGTCCACATTAATGTGACCCCATCCTCCCGTTGCATTGTCCACAACTTTGATATAACACTCGACTCCGATGTAATCGGAAGCATCCCAGTAAACTCGCGTATACGATTCTTTGTCTCCGCCGCTTACTTTAAACAGTTCTTTCCCGTCCGAACTCCGGACCAGCGCAACATATTCATCATAAATATTGTTGCCGCCGCCAACCAGGAAGTTAATCTGTCCATTGCCTCCAAGAACAAATTTCTGTGAGCGGATCGATCCGGTTTGGCTGTCCCCGCCGTCTTTCCCGCCCCATAAATGATAGCTGCCGTGTTGATTAAACGGTCCCCCCCAACCCCAATCGTTAGCGTCTGTTACATCTTGGCTGCTGAACGCATTGCCGCTTAGGACCGTCCAGCCGGAAAGATTGTCATCGAAGTCGCCATTGATTAAGCCTTCATGGGCAGGCTCCGCTGTAACGGTAATCGCGCTGGTTGCCGTAAAGTTCCCGATCCGGGTTTTTGCCGTAATAGTCGCCGTTCCTACGGACTTAGCGGTTACTTTTCCGTTGACTACAGATGCAACCGCATTGTTGCTGGAAGTCCAAATGACATCTTTATTCGATGCATCCGCAGGTGTAACCGTCGCCCGCAATAGCTGGCTGTCTCCATTTATGATCGTCTTGGATGACGGCAGGGAAACGCTTGTCGGATTGACTGCCGGATATGCCGAATTCATTTCCCATACTTTCAACTTCTTGATTACAACTGTGCCTGTATCGCTGTTGGCCCAAATTCTGATGCCTTTCGCATCGCTGCGGGTCGGGTAAGCTCTTGTCGTTAATGCTTTGAGGCCGTTCAAATACGATTCAACCATGGAACGGTCAATAAATGTACGCAGCTTAATATTTTCCGTACCGATGTCGGCGATACCGCCTTGGTACCACTTCTCTACGTCCGGATTCAGACTCGATTTGGTCCGGTTCACCCAAAATTCAGTCGAGCTCTTCTTGTAGTAAACGATCGTTTCTTCTTCCGCATTAGGGGAACGGCGTACGCTTAAGCCGACTTCATTAGCCGAGCCGGGGTCGATCTCCACTTCAATTTCAAGCATATCCGAGGATATCGACGAAAGGGCTGTATTTGCTGCCGAATACGACGTATCGGTCGTAATATTAACCAGCTGCGTCCCCCTAAGCGAATTTAATTCGGAAATCGGCTCCATTCCCAGCTTGCCATCCTGACGCAAGTATACGCTTAACGGCAGTCCAAAGTTATGGGCATAACCTGCATTGTAGTCCATCGTTGCCGTTCTTCTGCCCTGTGCGATCGTATAAATGACCGTTCTGCCGTCAGGTGTATTGAATGCAGCAGGCCCGGTAAAATGATCTCCTACGTCAAACAGCTGCGGCGCAGCATTGTCCGGCGTGAAAGTAGCTGTCGTTTTATTCCATGTGCCGATCCAGTACCATGTATAGCGGGATTGACGTTCGGTTTGCGCCATTTTGGCCGGGTTGATCATAAAGATATGCTTGCCGCTTGTTCCGAGCGGAAGCAGCTGCGGCAGCTCCCATACTTGTCCGGTTAACGGATAAGTCGTTGCATTACCGGTATATAACGGACCGCGGTAAGTCCAGGACTGGAAGCTCGAATCCGTTGTCGAATAAACCAATGCCGTACCGCCTTGTCCGGAGATGCCGGAAGTAACGAGCATGAACCATTCGTTGCCGTCTTTGAACACGAACGGATCGCGGAACTCTCCCGTCATGCCTTGTCCTGCCTGCTGATCAACAACAACATTCATATTTTTATTCCATTGATTCAAATCATTATCTTGATCGACCGGATAATTGCTTCTGGCAATATTCACGCGCTGATTCGGCGATTTTCTGTCATCGCCGGCTGTGTAGAAGATGGTCGGCACGCCGTTATCGTCCACGACCGCTCCGCCAGCCCATGCGCCTTCAGGGTCGACGTCATATCTGCCTGGAATAACGGAATCCTCTGCATCTCTCCATTTCACCATGTCGCTGCTGACCATATGCCCCCAACGGATATGATTCCAATAAGGCCCTCTCGGAGCACTCTGATAGAAGATATGATAAAGTCCGTTAAAATAGATAGCTCCGCCCGGTTCATTCTGCCAGTGTGCGGAAGGCTCCGCATGGAACTGAGGACGCTGCGTATCATTGGCCATTACGCTGCGGTCGATTTTCACATTTGCTGTAGGCAAGTTTCCACCCAGAGCTGTCACATAGCCGCTGTATGAATGCTCTACTTCTACAGAGCCCATAGCCAAATTGCGAATTTTCACTTCGTCCATCAAACCGCTGAACATGTTTAACGAGTAGCCATAGAGCCACATGCTCTGGCTGTTTTTTCCGATTAATAAATCGGTAGCACTAGGTACAATTTGTTCGCCTGGAGGGAAGTTCGCTGTTGCCACTTGTTTCCCGTTCTGGTACAACGCCACCATTCCGGTAGCGCTTTCATAAGTGGCAACAATATAAGACCATTCATTGAGAGGCAACAGCGTATCCGACATGACTTCACGCCAATTGCTGCCTGTACCGAATTGGAAGCCCCATGTACCGTGCCGGAAGTTGCCCAGTATATAGCCTTCTTTTGCTTCACGGTTGCCCTGGCTGACAATCGCGGAAAGCCGGCCTTCATCGCCATGCTCAAAATTTCTTGGCGCAACCCATGCTTCAACGGTAATTGCTTTTTGAGGAACCGGAATTTTATCAGGTGTACGTGTGATCCATGTAGAATAGCCATCAAACAGCAGCGCGCTGTTGCTGATGCCGTCGCTCTTCCATAACGGATCCTGAGACGACTGATAGACACCGGTATTCAAGTGATACTCAATCGGATCCGTCGTTCCCGTTACGGTTTCGGCAGCGACCTTCCCCGTATTTTCATCCAATTTCCAATGTCCCAGCAGCCCGCCTGCATATTGGGAATTCAATACATGAAAATCATCCGCATTGATATGGCCCCATCCGCCGGTAGCATTATCAACAATTTTAATGTACAGATCCTGCCCGATATAGGCTGCTGCATCCCAAAATACCCTCTGATACATTTCAGAATTGCGTCCGGTTTCCTTGAACAATTCCGTTCCATCCGAAGCCCGGACGAGCGCAACATACAGGTTGCTGCTGTCTTTGCCCCCGCCGATTAAGAAGTCCACGCCCCCATTGCCGCTTAGCGTAAAGGTTTCGGACTTAAGGACGCCTACGTCTCCATCCCCGTCGGCTTTAGCACCCCAAAGGTGGTAGCTGCCGTTTTTGAGGAACTTCCCTCCTTGGCTGTAATTCGTTTCGTGCGTAAGACTGCTCGGAGCAAAAGCGTCTCCGCTGACATTTATCCAGCCCTTGATCTCCCATGGGACAAGGTCCGTATATTCAAAATCATGGTTATAGATGGCCGGCTCCACATGATTATTTAGCGAAGCGGCAGGCGGGACATTCACATCGTCTATATTAATGTGACCGCTCGTCGAGCTATCCACAATTTTGATGTAGCATACGGTTCCGATATACGCCGAAGCATCCCAGTTCACAGTCGAATAGGCGTCCGTATTGCTTCCAGTCGATTTCAGCAGTTCCACGCCGTCGGAGTTTCTGACCAATGCGACGTACAAATTGTTGATGTCATTGTTTCCCCCGATGAGGAAATCCATCAACCCGTTGCCGCCTACGGTAAACGTCTCCGATTTCATGACGCCAACCTTGGAGTTGTCGCCCTTCCCGCCCCAAATATGCCAAAAATTATGCTGGTTAAACTTTTGCAAGTTCCAATAATCGGTATCCGTTGTAACATCTGCTGCGCTAAATGCTGTTCCGCTGACCGTCGTCCAGCCGTTTAGATTCCCGGATTCAAAGCTGGGATTTGTAATGGTGGTTGCCGCTTTTACTATCGTAGGAGTGTTGATCATAAAAAAGCTCGATAACATAGAAAGAATGACCATTCTTGCTGTTAACTTTTTGAGCCAACTTTTTCGTTTCATTGCTAACACTTCTCCTCTAGTCAATTTCATCTTCAATGCGTAATACGGCTGCCCCTATCAACCCCCTTTTAAGATTTGCCAAAATACCGGAATGTAAGCGTTGTCATAATAAGAAACAAGATTTCTTCTATGATAAGTTTTATCTGAGCTGCTAGAGTGTAAACGTTTACGCAAACGTTTATATTCACTGGCAATATTAAGATTATTTGAATAATTTGTTTTTGTCAATAAAAAAAAGCTGTCCGCTAGACCGGCAGCTGATAGGTTTCTAATCATATTTGGACATGATTTCCGCGAACAGCCGTTTCATATAACCTATCAGCTCCGGAGGCTGCTTTACTGTCACCTCATTGCCCAATCCGATAAAAAATCTGGCATAAAAAGTGAGGTCGCTCTGAGGAATCGGACCTTCCAGCCACCCGGTACCATCCTCCCGGATATGCAAATGGGAGCCCAGCCATAATACAGCCTCGCACATTTGGACGCCTTTTTGGCTCAGTTCCGCATAAAGCTCAGCCGACTCCTTCTCCGTTTGGAAAAACGACTCCTTATTTCCAAGATGTACATGCCGCAGATCCATAGGCTCCGTACCGTCAGCATCATATACCGCCGAATGAATTCGATCGCAGCGAAATATGCGAAAATCTTTACGTAGAAAGCAATAAGCCGGACAAAACCACAAGCCGCTATTGGCATAAATTCCGATTGGTTGTATTTTTCGGCATGCCTCATCTTCCCGCGCCCCGTACTCGATGAGTAACACCTTTTGCTGAACGGCTGCTTCGAGTAGGATCGATAAATAAGGGGATTCCTGCTGTCTCGTTGGCGACACGAAGTCCACCCGGTTTTTCATTTCATCAATGCGGTCGCGAACGTCCCCGGTCATATGCAAATAAAATTTGTCCAATGCGGAAGCAGATTCCGCCTCAAAGGGCAGAGAAGAATAATGACGGAGGGCATACACCGCAAAAAACATGGCGACAGCCTCTTCTTCGGAAAATGCGATGGGCGGCAAAATTCTTTCCTTCAACACCTGATAACCGCCGTGAGGACCTACCTCCGAATAAAGCGGGACCCCCAGTTCGCTTAATTCCTGAAGATCCCTTAACATCGTTCTCGTGGACACGCCAAACTCCAGGGCAAGCTCTTTAACCGTAAATTTCCGTTTTCGGTTGACCGTCATCATCAGTTCCAACAAACGTTTCGATTTAGACATGACTTGGCTCCAATTATTTTAGATTTCATGACAATTCTTGTCACTATTATCCTCTACAATAGGGTTCAAGATCAAATATAAAAGGAAATGGTGAAGCAAATGCAAAAAATGATCGTGTTATTTTTTCTTGTCATGTTCGTTATCGGTACGGATACGTTTCTGATCTCTCCGCTGATTCCAACACTGCAAAGTATGTTCGGCGTACCTACCGGAATGGCCGGATGGATGATTGGAGCCTACACCTTGGGTTCGGCGGTGTTTGCGCTGATCGCCGGACCTTTATCCGATGGATGGGACCGAAAAAAAGTGCTGCTTTCCGGTCTCGTATGCTTCGCAGTTTCAACATGCTTGTGCGGCTTCGCCGCCAACTTTTGGACCATGTGCTTGTTCCGTTTTTTGGCGGGAGTCAGCGCGGCATTTACAGCACCGCAAGTGTGGGCAGCCATTCCGACCCTGTTTCCCCCGGCCAAAATCAGCAAAGTGCTGGGCGTCGCCTACGCAGGGCTCGCTGCCTCTCAAGCGCTCGGCGTGCCGATCGGAAGCCTGCTGGCGGCAGGCAATTGGTCTCATCCATTCTGGGCCATCGGCATATTTTCACTGCTGCTGGCGGTTGCGGTCTTTTTCGCCGTGCCCAGCATGAAACCGCACGGGCAGCAAGGGGCTAAGCCGTCTTTATTAAAAAGATACGTCCCCCTGCTGACAAGCGGCAAAGCGAGAGGCACCTTCCTCGCCTACTTTTTTGTACATCTAGGGAGCAGCGCCGCCTTTGCTTTTCTCGGGAAATGGATGACGGACCGCTTTCATCTTTCGATTGATGAGGCAGGATATGTGATCATTTTTTTGGGGCTTGGCAATTTGCTCGGCAGCATATGCAGTCCTTATGTGATCAAAGCGTTAAATCCGTTTCAGACTATGGCGGCGGGAATGCTCATCGTCATTGCTGCTTATATCGCATTGCCTTATGTGTCGTCGGTTTATATAGTCAAAGGGGCTTACTTTTTCATTTTCGCTATCCTCGGTATTCTGTTCCCGCTTATGGTGGGGCTGCTTAACAGTTTAAATCCGGCCATCCGCGGCACTATTTCAAGTCTGGCTACATCAACCATGAATGCGGCGACAACGTTCGGAGCATGGATGGCCGGAATGCTTTATGTGGTGTTTAACGGTTATGCTGCTGTAGGAGTTTTTACGGGAATCTGCCTGGCGTGCTCGCTGCTCGTATTTATCTCAAGCGGGGTTCTGTCGAATCAAGCGGAAAAAGCCGAGGTAAAAACCGAACCCGTAGGTTAAAGGCGGCTTGAGAAAACGTGGATGGGAATTTGGTAAATCCGGGAAATGCCGGCATCCCGGTCTCTCAAGCAAGCCCGCTTTCTATTGGAGACACAAAAGACCTAACTCATTGAATTAGTTTTGCTTGTAGTTCAGAGACTGTCGATTAACTAACCAAAGTTCATAGGTCGAGGTTGTATAACGGTCATTTGGTCTTATTCAGACTGATTTGACCTCTGAACGCCAAAAAACGATGAATAACGCCTAAGTTTTCCTCTATTTCAGTCGGTAAAACCGCCATTCGAACCTCCACTGGAGCCAAATGAACAACCGTAATTCTTCACATTTTACGAGTGAATCGACTGTCTCTAAAAATTACTTAAAATGACCCGGTACCCGCTACTCCCCGGTAAAACGCGGAGAGCGTTTCTCGCGGAACGCCTCCAGCGCCTCAAGCCGGTCTTTTGTCGCTATGGTTGCTTCATAGGCTTTGAATTCCAAGTCCATTCCCGTCGCCAGATCGGTATTTATGCCTTTGTCGATCGCAGCCTTCGCTTGGTAGACGGCCAAAGGAGCATTGGCGAGTATTTCGGCGGCCAATCCTTCACTCATTTCCTTCAGCTGTTCCCGGTCATCCGCCACGCCGTTCAACAGCCCTATCTCAAAGGCCTGATCCGCAGAAATTTTCCGTGCTGTCAAAATCAGCTCTTTCGCTTTGGACGCTCCAATGAGACGCGGTAGCCGCTGCGTGCCTCCAGCGCCAGGGATGATACCAAGACTGGCCTCCGTAAGCCCCATCTTAGCTTCACGGATCGAATAACGGAAGTCGCAACATAACGCAAGCTCCATACCTCCTCCAAATGCATACCCGTTTATCGCCGCAATCGTAGGCTGCGGCAGCCGTTCAAGCAAGGAGAACACCTTACGGATCTTCTGTACGTTCCGGCGTACCTGCTGTTCGCTCAGCATTATGCGTTCCTTTAAATCCGCACCTGAGCAAAATGCCCGGCCTTCGCCCCCTAAAATCACCACACGAATATCGCGCGGATTTTGCCCGATCGTTTCCACTATTTCGCCAAGCGCGTCCAGCATGTCATAATTAATTGCATTCAAAGCCTCCGGGCGATTAAGCCGGATATAACCGATATGCCCATGCTGTTCCCAGAGCACCGGCCTGCTCATGCATTCCACCTCCGTGAAAACCCTTTAGCTCCATTTCCCTTCTCAAATTACCCTGATATACGCCCCCTCCTGGTTACACCGGATAAACGGGATGCTTTCGCTCTACGGCTGCGATGCTTTTTGAGGAATAGGCGTCAAACCGTTTAATCAATTCGCTTCGCAAGGAATTGGCAGGGATAATCCCGTCGATGACCATATCGGAGGCGAGGTTGTATATGTCTATATCTTTATTGTATTCTTCCCGCTTGCCTGCTATGAAACCGGCCCGTTCGGATTCCGGCAATTCGGCAATTTTATTCGCATACACAGCGTTTACCGCCGCATCAGCTCCCATCACGGCAATTTGGGCGGAAGGCAAAGCCAGGCAGCAGTCGGGCTCGAACGCCGGTCCGGCCATTGCATATAACCCTGCTCCGTAAGCTTTGCGGACAATAACGGAAATTTTCGGCACCGTCGCTTCCGATACGGCAGTAATCATTTTCGCGCCATGCCGGATAATGCCCGCCTGTTCGACTCTTGTGCCAACCATAAAACCGGGAACATCAGCCAGAAACAGCAGTGGAATTTGAAAAGCGTCGCACAAGCAAATGAATTTAGCGGCTTTGTCAGCAGAATCGTGGAATAAGATCCCGCCCTTCACCCGCGGCTGATTGGCGATGATGCCAACCGCCCTCCCGGCAAATCGCCCTAATCCGGTAATAAGCTCTTTGGCGAACAGCTTCTTTATCTCAAAAAATGAATCTTCATCAATAATCCGTTCAATGAAGTCGTACATATCAAACGCCGTATACTGATTCCCCGGGATAATGTCTTCCAGTGATTTTTCCAGATTTACAGCGGGCTGCGGTTCCCGAACAGGAGGTTTTTCCGAAAAATTGGCGGGAAAATAAGCAAGATAGTCTCTGGCAAGCGCAATCGCTTCTTCTTCGCTATAAGCGAGCACATCTCCGCAGCCGGATACGGAGCAGTGCATTTTGGCGCCGCCCAGCTGTTCCAAGGTTGCCTTCTCCCCTGTAACGATTTCCACGATCCGCGGGGAGCCAAGATACATGGAAGCATTCCCCTCGACCATAATAACAATGTCGCAAAACGCAGGAATATAAGCTCCTCCGGCTGCGGACGGACCAAATAATAAACAAACCTGCGGGATTTTCCCCGATAGCTTCACCTGATTGTAAAAAATTTTTCCGGCGCCGCGACGCCCCGGGTACATCTCTACCTGGTCCGTAATCCGTGCGCCCGCCGAATCGATCAGGTATAGCAGCGGCACCCGCATTTTATCCGCGGTTTCCTGCATACGAATCATTTTTTCCACCGTCCTGGCTCCCCACGAACCGGCTTTGACGGTCGAATCGTTCGCTATCACACATACCGTCTGACCATGAATTTTCCCAATAGCCGTTACGACCCCGTCAGCCGGCAGGTCTTTCTCGCTGCAGTTGGCAAACAGGGCATCCTCGAGCTCGAATTCCGGATCAAACAGCAGCTTTAACCGTTCACGGACAAACAGCTTTCCCTGCTCCGCATTTTTTTCGTGATATTTGGAGGCGCCTCCCTTTTTGATCCGGTCGATCCGCTCCTGCAAAGTGGCTTTCCCAGACTCAACTTCATTCGACATGTTCGAGCACTCCCCTTTGAATACCGGGTGGCGTTTACTGGATTGAGGCGGCTGCGTCTAGCACGCTTTCATTTAACATCCGATCTGAGCTGCGATCACCATCCGTTGGATCTCCGAGGTTCCCTCCCCTATTTCCAAAAGCTTGGCATCACGCAAGCAGCGCTCCACTTCATACTCTCTCATATAGCCATAGCCACCATGAATCTGAACAGCCTGATCGCAGACTCTCATACACATCTCCGAAGCAAACAATTTGGCCATGGCTGCCTCCTTCTTAAATCCTCTTCCTTGATCCTTAAGCCAAGCAGCCTTATAGACCATGTTGCGGGCCAATTCAATATTCATCGCCATATCCGCCAGTTTAAACCGGATTGCCTGAAAGGTAGATAATGTACTCCCGAATTGCTTTCTTTGTTTGGCATAGTAGAGCGTTTTCTCGTATGCGCCTTGCGCAATTCCGACAGCCATGGCTCCAATTCCTATCCTTCCTCCGTCAAGGACAGCCAGAAACTGTTTATAACCGTTGCCCTCGATGCCTAGAAGGTTTTCTCTGGGTACAGCCACTTGATCAAGCACAAGCTCGGTAGTATTTGAAGCGTGCAGCCCCATTTTCTCGTAGTTATCGAGCACCGTGAAACCGGGCGTATCCGTAGGCACGATAAAAGCGCTTATACCGCTAGTTCCTTTAGACTTGTCAGTTACTGCGGTCAGAACGAGGTTGCGGGCATAGCTGGCATTGGTAATAAAGCATTTGGAGCCGCTTATCACCCATTTATCCCCTTCGAGGACGGCTGCAGTCCGGGTTCCTCCCGCATCGGAGCCGGCATCCGGCTCCGTCAGCCCGAAGGCGCCCAGATATTGACCTTCGCATAGCGGAGTTAAATAGTCCGCCTTCTGCTCCTCTGTTCCAAATCGGTCAAGGGGCGCTCCCCCCAAAGAGATGTGGGCGGAGTAGGTAATTCCTGTGGATGCGCAGGCCCGGCTGAGCTCCTCCACGACAATCGCAAAGCTTATCGTATCTGCTCCTCCACCCCCGTATTGCTCGGGAAATGGCAGCCCCATTAACCCGAGCTTCGCAAGCTTCGCGAATATTTCGGTCGGAAATGCACCTGTACGGTCCCTTTCAATCGCCCCCGGGGCAACCTCCGATTGTGCGAACTCATGGATCAAATCCCTGATCATCGTTTGTTCAGCGGTTAAATCGAAATGCATAGCCCACAACCTCTCTGCTTATGGCTTATGACTTGGAGAGATTAACGCTGTCCCCGGCTTCGATTTCCAATCGCATCAAGCTTGCCGCATAACATTTTCCGAGATTATCCATTCTCATTGACGCAGAGCCTCCTCCGCTTAATGCCCCCCTGCAGACAAAATTCATCGCATGGAGATTAGGCACTAAATAACGAGTCACTTCTCCGCTTACCAGTCCGTCAAAATGCGCCTTTACCCGCTCAGCGGTTACTTCTCTGATCAGCACCTCATATGCGGATGCATCCGAGGCAAAAACAGCAATATTCACCGTGTTCCCCTTATCGCCGGAACGCGCCTGCGCAACCTGCCGAAGCTGTACTAAGGCCATTGCCTACACCTCCAAGACGTTCACCTGAACTCCGCTTTCGACAATTGCCCGCGGAACGAGACAGGACCACATGCCAAGCAGCTCGCGCGGCTTCATCATACCGAGGAAGCCGCCCATTGCGGGAGGGCCGCTAAGCATAAGCGGGGGGACCAATCTGCCGAGCTTAGCCGCATCTTCTTTGCTGCCGGTGCGCACGGCCATACGCAAATACACTTCATTGGGCTCTTCCGCCGGCTCCCTCGCGAGCGGCCCGTGTAAGGAATTGTATCCGAGATAATCCGTCTGGACCTCTATATATTGCAAATTCATCCGCTGGATTTGATTGCGAATGATGCGGTCTGCAGCTTTAGCCTTAGCCAAGGCGTCAGGCCAGGAATACCCCCATATCGCTTGCCCCAGCCAGCCGTCCGAATATCCCATGACAACCTTCAGCGTATCGGGACGCTTCGTACCGCGGGCTCCTGTCACATGGACACGATTCACGCCGGCATCCTGCAATTGAACGCCCGTCAGGTCCAGAACAACATCCGGCGTCATATAAGCGGACGGGTCGTGTATCTCATAAAGCAGCTGTTCCTTTACGGTATCTACGGAAACAAGCCCGCCTGTTCCTTCCGTCTTGGTCAGGAAAAACTCTCCGTCCTCCCTTATTTCCGCTACAGGAAAGCCGATGCTGTCTAAATCCTCAACAGATTGCCAATCGCCGCTGTAATTTCCTCCCGTTGCCTGCCCGGAGCACTCCATGAGATGGCCCATCAGTATGCCTTGAGCCAGCCGGTTCCAATCCTCCTGTCCCCAGCCAAATTCATAGATAAGCGGAGCTAGGAAAAGAGCGGAATCGGTCGTTCGTCCGGTTATGATAACGTCTGCTCCCTGCTGCAGCGCTTCCACAACGGGACCCGCTCCCAAATAGGCATTGGCAAATACAATCCGGCTCCTAATAGCCTCAACTTCTCTTCTATCTTCCATGTGAGCCAGTGATATCCCCTGCTGTTCCCATGCCTGTAATTGATCTATAACATCATCGCCTGTGACTACTGCCACTTTAAGTCCTTTTATGCCAAGCTCCCCGGCGATTCGAAGTATCTCCTGCTGGGCTCCCAGCGGATTCATTCCCCCGGCATTGGTCAAAATTTTAATGCCCTTCTCTTTGACAAAAGGAAGCAGCTCCCTCATCGTTACGGAAATGTCTCTTGCATATCCCTTGGCCCGGTCTCTCTGCCGGTCCTTCTGCAGAATGGCCAGCGTTAACTCAGCCAGACTATCAAAGCATAGATATTGGACATCCCCTCTCTTGGCCGTCTCGATTGCAGGTAAAATGGAATCTCCGTAAAATCCCTGTCCCGCCCCAATCCGTATCTTTTTCACATCGTCCCCCCTTCGGCTTTTTACGGCAAGTTCCTTAATAACCATTGTATGGAGCAGCTGAACACCCTATTCGATAAGGATACAATTACGATAAAAACACAAAAAAATTAAGCCTATTTTGGCTTAAGCATATTTGACCATGCCTGTTTACCTATTTGTTTATTCGTTCGAGCTGACGATAAAGGTTGTATCACTAACTGGAGGCTCTGCATACTATGAAAAAAAGATGCAAGTTTAATAGCGGCAGTATTTTGATTTTCTTGTTGGCAATTTTCGTCACAACTGTTTTTGTCCCAATCAGTAAAGTTAGAGGTGAAGGCACTATGCTAAAGACAGGAAACTATATTCATAGCCCTGCTCCAAACGGAGGGAACTCTCCCGACTTGAAAGAGTCAGGGGTTATATCCTCGGCTGACGGCGTCTTGTTCGACGGAACCCCGGCTTACGCAGGCTGGATGGGCAGTGCAACCTCTCATTCAACTGTAAATGTGGTTATTGATCTGTTGAAGGACTACCCTTTGGACCAGATTCGCTTGGTGTTGAATTCACCAAACAAATATTGGGGATTTAAGGACATTACCGTAAAGTACCGTCCCGAGTCGGCAACGGGGTATTACATTGCAACCAGACACGTAAGAACAGGCACCGATTTAAACTATTCGGTAACCATTCCGATGTCAAACAAGACGGTCAGGTTTATCGTGCTGAACATTAGGCGTACCCAAGCCTATCAACATATTCCGCTGACAGAAGTTGAGATTGATAGAGGTACAGGCGTCGAGGGGCAAAATCCGGGACCCGCTCTAAACGGGGATGGATTGAAAGCTGAATTGAAGAAGGAAGCCCTGCTGGTGGACAAGTTCGGTCAATGGATGAATGAAACCTGGTCGGGAAAGGTTACATCTGAAGAGCAGCTGCAGCTGGAATATGCGCATGAGGCCATTGCCCTAGCGAACGTTTCACTTGATCCTACAAGATATGATCAATATGGAGGCATTAAAAGCTTAGGAAAGCAAGCAAGCACCGGGTACTTCAGGCTTCAAACCATTAACGGCAAATGGTGGTTTATAACGCCGGACGGATATCCTTTTATTATTAAAGGAGTGGATGCAGCAAGTTTGTGGGAGTCCGGATATAAGACGCCGACCCTGAAACCGGACGGCACCTACAAGCAGATTTTTGAGGAATTGCCCGATCGTACCGCTTACGCTCCCGCCTACACCAGAGATGCGGGCGGCGAATATGTCAGCTTCGTCATTGCCAATGTCATGAAAAAATACGGAAGCGGATTTGAGTCGAAATGGGAGGATATCACGAAGAAGCGTTTGATCCAGTGGGGCTTTAACACCTTCAGCAAGTGGACCAAACCGAAAAACATAACTTTTCCGTTCATTCAATCGCTGCAAGACCCCTCGAATTTGAGAAGGATACTATGGACGTACGACGTTTTTGACCCGCAGAGCGGGCCTATCATCGAGAACGCGCTGAAGACACAGATTTATAATGCGAGATACAGCAAGTGGTTGATCGGCTATACCTACGATAATGAAGCGGGTTGGAATGCCGATATCGTAAAAGATTTGCTAACTTACTCTTCGTCCTCGCCGGCGAAAAGCGCATTCGTGGACTTTCTTGCGCCAAGATATAATAGCAACCTCGCCACGGTCAATCAGATACTGGGTACGAACGCGGTATCGTTTGACACTTTGAAAAATACTCCGATCGATATCGCCAAAGTTCCCGCGGTAGATATATCGGAATATATCAGGCTGGCATCCAGAACATACCATTCCACGATCAGGGACATTATTAAAAAATACGATCCGAACCATTTGTTTCTGGGCACGTCTATCGTTCCTACTTGGCGAACCAGCTTGGATTGGGATCATGCGGCTATGGGGTTTGTAGATGCCTTTTCTGTGGACAGTTATACTAGAGATGGAAGTTGGATTTCCAGATACGAAAATTACGGGAAGCCTCTGTTGAATCTGGAACATTCATTCGGCTCGTCCGAACGCGGACTTTCCTATATCAGTGCGGCTACGATGACAACAAACATAAGGGAAAGAGGAATGGCTTACCAAGCTTTTGCTGAAAGCCAGGCCGCGCATCCGTTGTTTGTCGGCTCAGGCTGGTATTCGTACTACGATCAGCCGGTCACCGGGCGTTCGGACGGCGAGAGCTACAACGTCGGCCTGGTCAATCAGCAGGATCAGCCGTATGCAGATATGGTGAACATCATGAAGACGACACATGCCGATTTGGAAAATGTTCACCTTAACGGGGGTTAGCCTTCCTTAAAAGTTCCTTCTCCTGTCAAGATAGAAACCGAGAATAACAGTTATAGCGTAATGAAGGGCTGCCACACGGCAGCCCTTTTCTAATGTAATTTTCCATATCAAAAAAATGACCTTGTTTATAAATAAAGGAGGAAGGCGCCAAGGCCTTCCTCCCCGAAACTGTATTCATCTTATTCATTCACGCTAGATCATGAGGTACTGTGACGTTTACCGATACAACCGTTTTGTTGCCCGCTTTGTCGGTTACCGTGTACGTAATCGTATAGATGCGCGCTTTTTCCGCACGCAAGCTGAATGAAGTGTCGGCTGTACCAAAATCAGCTTCAATATCACCCAGACCGCTATCTGGTTGATCGCTCGTAATGGACGTTAACACCACAGATTCAACGCCCGACCCGTTATCGTTCGAATTCAGCACGGCATTAACGGTCACCATTTTATGATTTCCCGGCCAAATTGTAGTTTGATCCAATTGGACATATAGCTCCGGTGCCGTCTTGTCAACCTTAAATTCAACGGTTTTGATTTGTTCTACATTGCCTACCAGATCAGTGCTGCGGAAATTGACGGTGTAAACCCCATCGCCGAATGCTGGGATGGAATCTGTGTAAGCAATCCAGGACCCGTTATTTACCTGATATTCGGTTATTGCCACACCGGATAAGTCATATACAGACAGGCTTACCGTTACATCCGACGTATACCAGCCATTGCTCCCGTTAGGCGCTGCCGGATTCAAAGTTGCGGCTGTAACAGGCGCAATCTTATCGATATTGCTTACGGCATAACTACTGACATTCGATACGTTGCCCGCGTCATCCGTGCTTCGCGCATACACCGTGTCGTTTGCAGAAACAACCACAGGTGCAGTATATGCTGTCCATGCGCCGCTGTCGCCTACTTTGTACTCCTTCACCGCAGCGTCTTCCGGATAGCTGATCGTTACGGTGACATCTTGATTTGTTGGAACAATAGTATCAGCCGACAACGCTGGGTCAGCCGGCGCTGTCTTATCGATATTGCTGAGCGTGTAGCTCGTCACAATCGCCACGTTGCCCGCAGCATCCGTGCTCCGCGCATACACTGTGCCATTGGTCGATACGACCACAGGTGCGGTGTACGCTGTCCATGCGCCGCTGTCGCCTACTTTGTATTCCTTCACCACCGCGTCGACCGGATAACTGATCGTTACAGTGACATCCTGATTGGTTGGCCCTGTGATGTCTGCAGCGAAGGTTGCACCCTCAATCGTCTTGTCAATGTTCACAACAACCGTATGCTGCTGCTCCACATTGCCTGCCCAGTCAACGCTCCAGTACACTAACGTGTGCGTTCCCTCGGTAGTCAACGTAACCATGTTCCCGGTTTGCTGCGCGCCGCCGTCAACTTTGTAATAGGTAGCCGCCACACCGGAGCTTTCATCAGCAGCGTTGAAGCTGACCGTCGTATCCTGATTGACCCAACCCTGCGGCGCATTATCGGTTGTAACCGGAGACGTCACGTCTGCCGCTTTCACTACCCCATGCAGTCTCAGTTCAGCCATATTTCCAAACCACGCACTCCAATTCCAAACTCGGATATAACGGTATGGTACTTTACTGCTGACCGGGAGGCTTTGCCAATCCCCAGAAGCTACAGCTGCTGTTGTGAGATCCGTCCAGGTCGTATTATCGTTAGAGCCTTGGATCACAGTGTTCTTAATTCTGCCAAGCAGATTACTTTCTTGTCTTCCAATCAGCTCTACACTCGAAAGCGTAGCTTGATTGCCTTGCTTAAAGTCAAAGGTAATATAGCTTCCCGATCCAGTGCCGTTCAAACGGTAATCCGTTATTGAACCTAAATTGCCGTCAAACAGACTATTCGTGATTGACAAGGTTGTTGCTGCAGTTCTTCCTGAAGTGGAATCAATGAGATTTGCGATGCTTGTTACATTGCTAATCAAATCCGACTCATCGACAATATACAGCTTGGAGCCGTCTGTTGTAGATTTCGCCGGGTACCCGTCCACTCCGCTTAGTGTCTTGTAATTAACAGCGAATGTTACGTTTCCTACTGCCACACCTTGATTTAAGGTCGCCTCTGCTGTCCAGTTGATGTTATCGGCAGAACTAACCGTTGCATCCTGACCTTGAATCTTGACCTGTACGTTATTGATCGCTTCTTTTGCTTTGAAGGACAATTTTACCGTATTGCCTGGCACAATCCTCGTCTTAAGGCTCTGAGCCGAGCTGATTGAAGCCGTCTCGATTTTGTTCGTGGCTTCAACTGCGCCATACAACCGCAATTCTGACATATTGCCAAACCATTGGTTGGCATTGTAAATGCGGATATAACGATAGGGTACAGTACCGCTAATGCTTAAGGTCTGCCAATCCATCGACTTTCCTGCTGCTGTGGAAATGGTCGTCCAGTTCGTATTATCGCTCGAGCCTTGAACCACTACACCACTGATTCTGGTATAATTGCTATCCTGTCTTGCAAGCACCTCTGCCTTCGACAGTGTGACCAGATTGCCTTCTTTAAAGTCAAAGGTAAGGTATCCGCCATAACCGCTGCCATTTACACGGAAATCGGTAATTGTACCTGCATTGCTGTCAAATAAATTACCTGCCGTTGCCAAGAGATCTGCCGGATTTCTTCCGCTGGAATCACTTAACGTCGTGATGCCAAGCACATTGCTAATCAACCCTGTCTCGTCGGCAATGTACAGCGATGAGTTGTCGGTTGTCGTCGTTTTTTCCGGCCCATCGATTCCGGCTGCCGTTTTGTAATTGATGCTGAAGTTCACTGGGCCAGAACTTACGCTATTGCCCATCACGGCCTCTGCTGTCCAGTTGATATTATCAGCCGTGGACACCGTTGCAGCTTGGCCATGAATATTGACATTCACATTATTAATCATTTCGGTCGACTTGAAGGCTACTTTGACCGTGTTGCCCTTGATAATTCGTTTTTGAATGCTTTGTGCCGAGCTGATCGAAACCGAATCAAGCTTGGACTTGATTTGAACATCGCCATACAATCTTAATTCTGACATGTTACCAAACCATTGGTTTCCATTTGTTATACGGATATAACGATATGGGTTTGTACCGTTAATCGTAAGCGTCTGCCATTCCGCTGTATTCCATGCTGCATTAGAGATGGTTGTCCATGTCACATTGTCGTTGGAGCCTTGCACCACTGTGCCATTAATTCGGCCAGAGAAACCATCTTGTCTTCCAATCACTTCCACCTTCGAAAGTCTGGCCTCGCCGCCTTCTTTAAAGTCGAAGGTAAGGTATCCGCCATAGCCGCTGCCATTTAGACGGAAATCGGTAAACGTCCCTAAATTGCTATCAAACAGAGTGCTTGCCGTTGCCAAGAGATCTGCCGGATTTCTTCCGCTTGAATCGCTTAAGTTGGCGATCTCAAGCAGATTGGAAACATAACCTGTCTGATCGGAAATAAATATAGTAGAGCCATCCGTTGTAAAGATGGTTTCGGCCGCAGCAACTCCAGCTGCCGTTTTGTAATTGAGCTTAAATTTGACTGTACCTGTTTGCACGCTCGGATCTACAACCAGCGTCGCTGTCCAGTTCAGATTGTCAACCGTAGAAATCGTTGCAGCTTGGCCTTGAATCGTGGCTGCTACATCTTGAATCTGTTCGGTAGACTTGAAGGACAATTTGATCGTATCGCCCGGAATGATTCGGTTTTTCAAGCTTTGCTCCGAGCCGATCGAAACGGATTCCAGCTTGTTTACAGTCTCAAAACGCTGGCCAAAGATTCTAAATTCAGCGATTTCCAGCATCGTACTTGACGGCTGAATCATTTGTATTTTCAAGAAGCGGAACCGCTGATTTTCGAGATCGTCTTGTACCTCAAGTCTCTGCATTTCTTCCGTAACCGTTGTCAGGCCGGGCGTCAAACGGGTCCAAGTCTCTTTGTCATTGGAGCCGAAGATTGCAACGCCGCCTATACGTTCAGGGAAGCTTGCCCGTACCTGAAGCTCGAAGGCATTTGCCGAAATTTTGTAGCTTGGCCCAAAATCCATGTGGTGCGTCCGGTCTTGTGCGACACAGAAACATACAAAACTATCATTCGTTCCGTCAAGAAGGCTTGGGGAACCATTTCCAAAGGTCGAACTAACAAACATATTCGTATAATTAACGCTTCCGTCATTAATCAAAGGCGTCAATTTTTGAAGACCTTGAACCGCACTATTCAACTCAAATAGCTTTTGATAAAAAACGTCATCCGTTGCGCTAGCGATTTGATTCATTACGTCAGCATGCACATTTTGATAATGTTCAAGCGTTGACGAAATATAAAGTGTGTCTGCCTGATAAGGTGCAATGACTGCGTTAACAGCAGATTGCCGATCGTTTGCTACAACAATGGTAACGTCCCTGGTCGTAATCGTCGTGCCGTCTGAAGCACTCACGACAAAGGAATACGTTCCCGCTTGTGTTGGAGTCCAGGAAAATGCGCCGGTAGTCTCATTGAACACAGCGCCCGCAGGTAAAAGATCGGCCTGATAGGAAACGACATCCGTTGCACCTGCGTCTGTTGCAGAGAAATCGTAATTGATTGCTGCCTCAGACCCCACATAGGTAAATAAATTTAAGTCTGCACTTCCTGCTGTAAATACGGGAGGAGTCAGCTGTACGCCGGCTTTTACATTAACGTGGTCCATGTCAACCACAGTGCCGGCTCCTTTTACAGTGAAATAAACGAGATCTCCGAACCCTTGGAAATTATTGAACGCATAGCTGATATATCTCCATTGACCCTTCGTATCCGGCAGTGTAATGGTATCGCCAAACGCTTCCATCTTCGCTACGCCATTGGTCCGAATCTTGAATGCAACGGTTCTCTCACCGGTGCCGGCGCCAACATAGGCAATTTTGCTTCCCCCTTCCGTTGCCGTAATCCGGACGAAAGCGGTATCTCCCTCTTGCTGTGTAGCAGAGTTGCTGTCAAGCTTCGTGTATCGGTCTTCTATTTCTCTCAAGTCCGGATTTGTTATCGGTTTAGGAAGGTGCTGTGCACCCTCGGCCTCAGCTGCTTGAGGGATATACAGCCAATAATCCGCGCCTGCATCCGGCGACTCCCAGTGGAAAGGCAGTCTCTTGTTAAACATCTCGGTAAAGTATGGAGCTACTGTCTCCATATTTATTCCTGCCGTATATTTATAGTAATAGTACAGGTCGTACACATTACCGCCAATTCTTCCTCTATAACCGCCAGCCAGATGTTTATAAATGATGGTCGGAGCTCCATTTATATCGGTATGTGCCGCAACCGGTATCCATGGTGTATCGTAACCAATCATGTACCGGGCAAAGAAGTCGGCAGCTTTCAAGATCCGGTTATCGAGAAATTCGTATGGACCGACCGCATTCGGCGCTGTAGAAATCGTCCCCTCCACCGGATCTACCTTTGTCCCTTGGGCCATCAATAAACGCGATAAAATTTCCATATTGGTTACGTCTCCGGCGCCATGCGCCTGGTCCCTGCCCATTTCGACATGCTGAACCACTGGGGGATTAACCGGCTCTCCTGTTACGATATTGGTGTCTACCAATCTAAACAATTGTTTAATAGCGCCGTTTTGACCTTGGTCAACGGCTGTCTTGTTAACGGTAAACCACTCTACTCCCTCAGCATACCGTTCTGTGTTGCCCGTAAATATATACCCTGACATGGCTCCAATCAACGGATAAAGATGCTGGTTCATAAAGCGGTAATTCGTATGTTGGAAGGTTTCGATTACCGGATTGATCAGATTATTCGTAAAATCGGTTGTATCTTGATCCGTCCACACCAGTTCTGGTGTTTGGGTGCTTGTATATCTCAAGATTTCTGCTGCAGTAACCATACGGTTGAGCGGGATTCCCGTGTGAATATGCGCATCATTAAAATACGCGTATTTCGCAGGGTCCATATGAGACCAAATTCGGATAATGCGCATGGCATTTGACCGATAAACCTCATCACCTGTTACATAATACAAAATAGCCTGGGTATAAGCCTTCAAACCGTCTTGTATAAATCTCTGATTAAAGCCCTGGCTGTTAAAAGCATCACTGCCCGGTTTCGTTGGTTCGGAGCCCTGATTGCTTGAGCCAACGTTCTTTGCAGCGGTTGAAGAAGTGATCATTTGATTAAAGTAAGTATTCCAAGGTTCTTTTTGTGCCCGTACCTGTGTCCTCATATTTTCAAGAATATCCTTGGTAAGTCCGACACCAGGATGTTTGAAACCGCTTGCATCGATTACCTCATTAACCGTTGGTTGATAATCCGTAAAAAACGATTGGTCTGCTGCCGAAACTCCTGGCGAAAAAGGCAGGAACGTTGCCAACAAACTAATGGAAACAACTATCGACAAAAAACGCTTATTAAATCTTTTTCCAAAATTAAGCCCTTTCAGAAACGTCATATGTAATTTCCCCCCTTAAGTAATGTGCTTGCAGAATTAACTCTATCATTATGAAAGCGCTCTATCTATTGTAAAATTATTCGTTTTTTATCAATTTTCTTTAAAACCCATTACAACATCCTCCGAAATATCCCACATTACTCCAAACTTGGTTAATCTGCGCATAAATTCGACTCCAAATCTAAAAGTTCGAGTTCTTGATTGTTGTTGTCTGAACATAAGAAAAACCGCCCTATAGAATGGCGGTTTTACCTCGAAAGTAAAAAAAGAGTCGCTCCATCATTTTGGGCAACTCTTTATCCGTAATTTAGTTTTGAATTTCAGTATAAACTTGAAAGGTCACGCCGAATTTGTCCGTTACATCACCAAATGCAGGGCTAAAAGGGGTTTCTTCCAATGGCATATTGACTTGACCGTCTTGCCGCAAGGCCTCAAAAATTCGTTTTGATTCTTCCACGTCGTTCGTTGAAATGCAAATTGTTACCTGTTTGCCCTTTTCAATAGGTGAACCAAATGGAGCATCCGAAAACATGAGTTCCGTTCCACCAACTTGTAACTTTGCATGTGCTACAAGTTTCTTTAGATCATCGGTGAACGTATTAGACATTTCTGGCATATCTCCGTAAGTCATGATTGAGAGGACTTCGGCACCGAGTGCTTGTTCATAAAACTGAATAGCTTCCCTAGCGTTTCCCTCCAAATTTATATAAGGGGTAAGTCTGACGGTCATAGGTTATTCCTCCTTGAGTTTGGATTAAGCTCCATATCCCTTTTTGTTTTAACCTATGAAATTACATAGCCATTTCTTCGCTGTTATGGTTGAATTGCCATTCAATTCCGAACTTGTCCGTTACACTGCCGTATAATTTGCTCCAGAAAGTTTCTTGAAGCTCCATGCCTACCTTGCCGCCTTCTTTCAGTTTATGGAATAAAGATTTAATCTCATCCATGTCCTTACTGTTCACTACAAGGCTTACGTTGTTTCCTGCAACAAAAGGCATACCAGGAAAAGTATCAGAAAACATAACATTGCTTCCACTAATGTTAAGCCGTGTGTGCATGACTAAATTTTTAGCTTCCTCGGGAAGAGTAAAGTTTGGATCGGGCGGCGTTTCTCCAAAGGTCATAATTTGCGGTTTTTCTGTTCCAAACACCTCTGCGTAAAATTCTACTGCTTCACGACAGTTTCCGTTAAAATTAATATAAACATCAACAGCCATTTTCTCCACTCCTTCGTTTTAATTTGTTAATCATTGAGCAATGATTACCTTTAAACAAGTGAATTCAAGCCAAATGTGGTAATAAAATCTGCCATAAATAATTTACCAAATTATGCAGGGAATGTCTATGAAAGCTTATAAGATTTGTTCATAATCCCTCCTTCGAATGATCATGTCCCGCTGGTCGATTCATTTGATGCGTTGCCTACCTAATATACTACAACAAAATCTGTAATGCAAACATATGTTCGTTTATAAGCTATAAAAAAACAAACCAGCTTAGCGCCGGCTTGCCTTTGATCAGTCGTGATAAATCATTCTTGTAGGAGTACCTGTATAATTAGTTTTTTTCACGTAAAGTTCGGCTTGACCGCCACCGTCAGTAAATCCGCTAACATCGAAAACATCATTGCCACCAGGGCAGACAGAACGACTTCCAATATAGTCATCCGGATCATAAGGATCATATTCCCAAAGCTCATATTTTACGCAGACTGTATTGTACGGATCACTTGTTACTTTCCAGCTGCCTCCGCCAGAGTCCCAACTGCTACCTGTTTTGTAAACCGTTTCTTCGCCAATATAATCCCATTCTCCAGCACCAGCAGATGCAGACGAGAACGGAATGATCGAAAGTGTTAAGGCGAGAAAAACAAACGTATCTTTTTCCCTTTCAGAACTTTCAAATTAGTCCAACCTCCTTCATTTTCCTTTCTTATGGAATTTAGCATATTATTCTTGTCGAAGTAACCTGATCGATGTCGAAACTAAAAATGTGAAAAATGACCCGGAAGGTAGCAAAAAGGCCTTAGATATATTTACTTAGATAGATTTGATAAGAATAATTTCTAAAGGTTCATTCTCTAACAATAAACATCCAGCATCCTTATAGCCTAATCCCCTATAGAAATGCTGCGCTGCTTCATTCGCCAAAGTTGAGGTCATAACCATTTTACAGCCTCTTTGCTTCATATGATTTTCCCAAAAGAGGACAACTTGTCTTCCTACACCGTCTCCTCGGTACTGCTCATCGACCCATATCATATTCATAAAAGGCGTGTTGTCCCAGAAATAACCGTATCTCATCCAACCGATATTCATGTGTTGATGATTACGTATGATGTATATTTCGTTTTGCTTTATTTTCGTCATAATTAAGCTTTCTAATATATGGTGGTCACTTTCAACTATGTATTCGTAATCTGATTCCGCAGCAAATTCAATATTCATAGTTAAAGCTCTCCTTTATAACATACACTCCATACGGATCAATTTGTAATTACACAATATTGGTTTTACGAAATTCATTAACAAAACCTTCAAGCCAGTCTACGGTATAATCAAGAGCACCATTATCACTATGGATAAAAGCAACGTCAAGACTCATTACCCAAAATCTTCGAGCTATTATAAATAGCTCTACCGCCATTTCATCTTGATCAGAAAACGCTCTAACAGATCGGTATCCCGACATAAGCGCATTCCAAAGCGGTTCTTGTTTATCTGCTTGCTGTCGCTTCCTGGCTCGGACTTGAGCTAGGTCATAGGCTCGCCAGCCTTTTGCAGACCACTCAAAATCGAGATGTGTAAAATAAGTATTCTTTTCTAATGCATTATTATTTCCATGCATGTCTCCGTGACATATACCCCAATCCAACCCTTGTTCAGCAGCAGCGATTATACGCTCTTTCAATGTACTCGCAAATTGAAATAGAAATGGCGCTGCCTCATGCTTCTCGCCAATATAGTTCAAGATACGTTCTAGTGGTTGATCAATGAGAAAACGGGTATCTAAATTGTATCGGGGTTGATTTAGAATAACTTTATCCATTGCTGAGTGCAATTCAGCAGCAGACTGACCAAAGGCAAAGCATGATTCCTCGTCAAGAAGCCCGTTCTCTATGCCATTAATATAGCGGAAAATTACAGCAATCCTTTTTCCTTCCGGAGCATCTAGAACTGTATACCAACTGTTGTCTTTTTTAACTATTGGCTCTGCCACATTTGTGTGCTCTGAGTCTAGGAGAACTTTTAGTTGAGTTAATAAAGATATCTCAAACGAAACATCACTTTCACTGATCTCACGGCGATAGACACGAAGTATGTAAAATCCATTAGGAGTTCGCACTTTATATGTATCATTTAATCCTCGCAGCCAAAACAAACATTCGCCCCACTGTCCTAAATCATAATATTCACTTAAACAATACTCCAAGTATTTTGAATCTAATACTGAACGTAAAGCAGCCGGTTGAGTGTACATCACGTTTCCCCTTACATTTTTTTAACTCAATCATATAACAGTCTCTATACCAGATAAAGGTAATGTTTGATTATATAAAACCCTTCGTTATGCTACTCAACTTTCAAGTATATGCTTGATTCTTTTCAAGTCCTTGTTATTTGCTCTTTTCATCATCAACGACATAAACGGAGCAAACAACATGGAAAAACCGGCCGGATTGCCCTTGTTGCGCAAAGTCATTCGGGTTGAGCTTCCGTCAATGGTCTCCCAAGTATAAGTTGTTTCCATTGGAAAAGGTCCGTCAGCCGTTTTCATTTTAAGCATTTGCCCTGGAACGTATTGTGCTATCTCATATACATACGAAAGCTGTTTCCCCAGAAATTGTGCTTTAAATGCGACTTTAGAACCGATTCTCAACGGTTTTGGCGTTTGCCATTCTGCAGACTTAATATTTACATACCATTCTGGAGCATGATCCGGATTCGCTGCATAGGTAGCAACTCTATCGCGGGGGCAATCTATTGTTATTTCCGTAAATACATCAACCAAATCACATACCTCCTAGATCACACATATTCTAATTATCCCACACTCCTAGTACGAATAAAACGCTGAGCTTAACATGGCTGCCCCGGCCTTCACGTATATATTTCAATCGCTCAATATTTTACCATTGCTTACCTAGTATTAGAATGTTTTCGTGAATCAAACGCTTTGACATGAGTTCCAATTCACTTTTATGTCCAGGAATAGTCTTGAAACTTTAAAATCGCGTCCATCCCATTTTAATAAACAAAAACGATCCTGCTGCAGTTTTGACCGCAAGCAGGATCACTATGTTTTAATTAAACGGCATGAACCAAATGATTTCTTGAATGCGTACGTAGATCGATATACCATCGGAATCGATCTCAACATAATCCGGCAATACATTTCTTATAACCCCGCGTACGCTTCCTCTTGCTGTCTCCAGAACTGTTCCATGCCCTATTACGGATTTCAACTTTTGATATACATACGGCTCAAATAATGTGATCATAGCCGGATTCCCATTCATTCGCCTCTACACCTTTCCCTAGGTATTCGCCCCAGTATATGATCTTTTCTCACGAAAGGTTCAAAATGGATTAGCTGCGATATTTACGCAAGCAGGAGCAATAACACTGCACTTAAACCGATGATATCAGAAAGAAAAAGCCCCTCCTGCTCATATGAACAAAAGGGGACCAAGGGAATCTTAATCAAAATAGTATTATTACGGCGTTGGATTACCGGAAATCCAATCTGCGTTTGTATCGGTATCCGTATTTGGATTTGTACGGTAGATGCTTTTTCCAATGTTAGCCGTTAGGCTCCAGCCCGAAACATAATTTTCCCAGGCTACAAAATCTTTGTCACTGCCCGAAGCATCCTTCAGCGTCATTTTATCCCCGCTGTTAGAGAGTGACAGTGTCATACCGGAGAGGCTCGGCTGCTTCCCGAAAAGCGCATTAAAACCTGAAGCATTCCGTGCGACCGTAAAGTATCCCGAGCCTGGAATCGACTTGCCGGAAGGAAAGGTAAAGGTACCGGCGTTGTCGCTAATCGTCCAGCCTGAAATATCTACTGTGGCAGAAGTGGGATTGTACAGCTCCACATATTCTTCTACATCGTCGTTGCCAACGGTATCGTAATACACTTCAGATATTTTGATTGCCGCCGGATTCGAGGTACCTTGACCGGCATTCCAATCCCACCAAAACACGTTTTCATAATAATTCGCTACCTGGGAATTCTCGACAATTACTCCTGCTTCCCGATTGTTTACCGGGCTGTTTTCGGACCAGTTTATAGAGGAAACCAACACTTTGTTCCCGTCGGCAATCATCCCTTTATTGTGGACCTTTTCCAAATGAGTGGTTGGCAAGTCGATCAATTTCGCACTCATATTCAACCCTTCAGCAGAAGCTGTATCATTGATGTATTGGACCGTATATTGATTGTCCCGCGTATCCGAAGCATCCAAAAATGCACTGTCTAAAATAACGCGGACCTCTACTCCGCGACGTGCCGCGTCGATCACTTCTTCAAGATAAATATTGGGATCGGTAGCCGGACTTCCGCTGGCAGAGCTTCCCCAATGCTTATGGATATATAACTGCTCCACATAAAGCGATTTGGTTGCATTTCGCATCATTCCGATAATGGCCTTTTCTTTGAGGAACGTGGAATCCGGAGCAAACACCGGCGTGACTTTCATTGTGCCTGTAAACGTCTGATTGGAGAAAGGAGTCGCGTAGCTGCCGCCAGGATTCGATGTGTCAGGGACAAAGCCCGCACTCGGTTCACCATATGCAGTGCCTGGTGTATAAGGGAAGCTGTCCTTGAATTCGATATTCCAATCCGTATTGAAGACATTTTTCACATAGTTAGCGTAATCTGCGTTGTTTATGATAATCCCCCAGCCGCGGTTCCCAAACGTATTTGTCGTCGGCACACCGGTTTCCTTCCAATTTTCCGACTGTAAAAATACTTTTTGTCCGTCAATAATCCCATACTTTGCATGGTCAAAACGATACCGCTTGAAACGTTCATTCGCTGTATCGCTTATGATGTATCTAACTTGACCGCCGGCGTCCACGATCTCTTTGGATACATATTTGGATTGGTCGGTAAGTCCGCCGACAGGTTGGCCTTCGAGGAATACCCGGACTGCAACCCCGCGGGTAATCGCGTTTTTCAGCGAGGCAAGCAGATATGTATTATGAAATTCGTACAGATTCAAATCAATCGAGGTCGTTGCACTATTTAACAGGCTTGTTAGGGTGCTGTAGCTGCTGTCAGGCGAAGTATAAGCTGTTACGTCACCGGTGAAGGTAAACGTTGGCGTATCAAAACGAGATTGACCGGCCTGGTACACTCGCAGCCCATCCCAATCTGCTACAGAATCGGAATCCTCCCATTCTCCTGACGACTCAACGCGGTCGCGTACAAGAATGATGCCCTCACTGACATCAGAAGCTGCCGTTCCGGACCAACAGGAACAAGAATAGGTTGATGTTCCATAAAGGACAGCATCGACAATCGCAGCACCGTTCTTGAGGAGAACTTCATCTCCGGTATTGGCGAAAGTCGGTGTCGATCCAGAAACTACCATTTGAGGAATTGCTGCGTCGCTATTTGTGCCGTATTCAAAGGAAGGGACAATCGTCACCATTTCACCTTTAAATTTCGATGCATCCTTTGCAATGTACATGGTGATGCCAGACGCAATCGATGTCCCGGCAGGAAATTTCACTTCGTAGCTTCCATTTGAAATCGCCCAATTAGAGATATCCACTGAAGCTCCGGTAGGGTTTGTGATGGCAACATATTCTTCAGGCTCGTAGGAAAGATTAGTGTCGTAATAAACCTCACTAATAATAACATGGGTAGGCTGCGCTGCCGAGCCATAGCCAGGAAAGATGGAAATAGCAAGCATCATCGTTAAAAATAATAAAAAAATCTTTTTCATGACGTCCCTCCTAAAATAGTAATCACTAAATTAGGATAAGAGAAGATTGTAATGGGATAATTAACAAAATATAATGATTTTGTGGATGGTGTCAAAGATAACAATTGTCATATTTTGTATGAATATAATTAACCATTTCAAGTTTACTGGGGCACAGAATAAAACCCGCACGACTTCAAAAGCCGCGCGGGTCTAGTCATCAAGAAACCGTGGCTCTATTTTGAACCCCCGTTATAGTTTTAGGAATCCTCCGGATTAGGGTCGGACTCTTCCGTATTATCGCTCTCCTCCGGCAGCTGCTCCGGATCTTCCTGGGCAGGAGAATCGATAATCACCCGGGATTTTACCTCAGGCGGTTCTGGCCGGCTTTGGCCATAGAGCCGTATATAAATCTGTTCAATCTCTTCGCCGGTCAGATCTTCACGCTTCAGCAGCTCCTCTGCAATGGTATGGACGAAGTCAGCGTGATCCCTTACCAGCTCCTTCACTTGGAGCATCTGATCCTTCAGCAGCTCGTTGATCTTTGGCCGAAGCGCCCTGAGTGCCTCGGCCCGATTGCCTGTGGCAAGCCAACTGAACAGCTCATCGCCCATCCCAACCATACCCAGGTAGGCACCGGCCATTTCAGTAGCCTGCCGCAGGTCGGAGGTGACCCCGTTTAATTTCTTGCCGAGGAACTCCTCTTCCACTGCCCGAGCTGCCAGACAGACTTGAATCGCCGCCAAGATCTCACTGTCGCTGCGGTTATACCGCTCATGCGTCGGCTTGGTGGCAGCGAGACCTAGCGCGCCGCCCCGGCGGATGATCGTCACTTTCCAGACCCGATCGTGGGGCTTCAGCAAATACTGGGCCACCGCATGGCCAGCCTCGTGGTAAGCGATGTTTCGCTTCTCGTCCTCTCTCATAGAACGAAGCGGCTGTTTGAGGCCCCACTCATAGGTTTCCATGGCAACCCGGAAATCCTCATAACTGGCAAGCTGGGCACCCCGTTGGTGGGCAATTACGACCGACTCGTTAACGATGTGTTTGATCTGCGCCGGGCTGTAGCCGACCGTGTCGAGCGCCACCTTTTCTGCAGTTAGATTGGATTCCCGCTTCACCTTCTGAAGGTAGTAGTGGAAGACGTCAACCCGTCCATCGTAGTCAGGTGTATCGACCCAGAGCTTACGGTCGAAGCGGCCGGGCCGAAGCAGCGCTGTGTCTAGTACGTCGGGCAGGTTGGTCGCGGCGATTGTCAGCACCGGCGGCCGCTCTGCCTTCTTGCGCCTAAGCCCAAATGAGCGAAGCAGCTTGGCAAACCAGGAGTTGTCGATATTCGGCGGGTCCATCTGCAAGAGCAGCTCGTTAAGCAGGCCCGCCCCGCCCATGCCGAACATTCCTCCGCCGGCTCCCCCGCCCGACTGCCTGCTCATGCCGATGGCGTCGATCTCGTCGATGAAGATGATGCAGGCGCCGTACACACCCGCCAGCTTCCGCGCCTTCTTGTAGAGGCCCATCACCTTCAGGTTCCCGACGCCGAAGAACATGTTTTGAAAGCTTGGGGCAGAGGCATAAGCAAAGGGTACCTGTGCCTCGTTGGCAATTACCTGGGCCAGGTAGGACTTGCCGGTACCGGGCGGACCGCAGAGCAGCAGCCCCCGGATCGCTTCGCCACCCATCTCCTTGAAATCCTTTACGCCCTTGAGCAGGATAACGATCCGCTTGGCATTCTCAACGATCTCGGGGTTGCCCCGGTAGTCGTCCCAGGTAGCGCCGGTCTCGCCAGGCAGAATCCAGTATGTGCGTCCCCGGGCCAGGAACCAGAAGAGGGCTACGAACTGAATGATTATGAATACGACGGCGAAAAGCAGCTGCAGCAAAACGCTGACAATTCCGATCGCGACCTGCCAGGCTTTCGGGCCTCCTGCCCACAACAGCACGCCGATGATGATAAGGACTGCGAGTCTGAGAAGGAATTTACGCCACCTGATCCAATGGTATTTCCTCATGGCCTCACTTCCTTTACAGACGATTTTGAATTATTCTATGAAATGTTCACTCTAGAAATGCCTGTATTCAAAGCGCATGTTAGCGATACTGACATGAAAGGTGAACAGTCAACAAGCACTTAAACCCCCTTCAATTCTCAGGCTCATCAACTGCAGTATTACGACAAAAAAAAGCCAGTCTAGTCGACTGACTCCAGCTTTGATATACTATTCCTGCACAATAGAATGGCTATAAGGGCGGTCGGCTAATCCTCCGGGAAAGGAGGATGATGCCATGTCGGTATTCGAAGCACTTACGCTTATGATTGCGTTCGCGACTCTCGTATTACTGATTAAGAAAGAGAAATAGACCGCCCACGGAAAGGATCGGTCTATTCACTGGTCTAGCTTTATCCGAAAGCCACCGCCCTTAGAGCGGCATTTGTGCAAGGAGTCGTGTTCCAGCACGGCTCCTTTTTTTATCCTAATCATATCATGATGATTTTATTCGCGCAATTATTGTATGCGATTCATTAGTTAGTTTTCAGAGAAGATACGGCCGCCGCATCATTGTATTATCCCCGGCCGTTCTTACATACGATACAACATACTGCAAATTCGAATGATGCTTCGTGAGGGTAGGTGACTCCATGTCGGATCAGCATGGCTTCGGATCAGACCATTTCAAATGGATTTTGAACATGATCGATATCGGCGTGCATCTCATCGATCGGGACGGAATCACGTTATTCTATAATGATAAGATGGCGGAAATCGACGGATTGAAAAGGGAGCAGGTCATCGGGAAAAAGTTATTTCACCTCTACCCTTCGCTTACCGACGAAACCAGTACGCTTGTCCATGTCCTGCAAACGGGCAAAGAAACGGCCGAGAAAGTACAAACCTATGTCAATCTGAAAGGGAAGCGAATCACGACCATTAACCGCTCTTATCCGCTGTTCGATAACGGCCGTCAGATCGGCGCTTTGGAGGTCGCGAAGGATATTACGAGCATCGTCCATCTTCATGATCAAATCCTGGACCTCCGCCATCAAATCCACCAATCCCATCAAAAAGATAAAAAGCACGGCGCATCCGCGCATTATCATTTCAGCGATATTATCGGTACGAGCGGGCAGAGCCTGGATGCGATTTCGATGGCCAAGAAGGCCGCACGCACCAACTCGCCCGTCTTGATCTGCGGTCCTACCGGCACCGGCAAGGAATTGTTTGCGCAGAGCATCCATAACGCCGGTATCCGCAAAAACCGTCCGTTCATCGCCCAGAACTGCGCGGCCGTTCCAAGCGAGCTGATGGAGGGCATTATGTTTGGAACCGCCAGAGGCGCTTTCACGGGGGCGATTGACCGGGCCGGCCTGTTCGAGCAGGCGAACGGAGGCACTCTTTTTTTGGACGAGTTGAACAGTCTGGATTTGTTCCTGCAAGCGAAGCTGCTGCGCGTGCTTCAGGACGGCATCGTACGCAGAATCGGCGGCTCGTCCGAACAGCAGGCAGACGTCCGGATTATTTCCGCTATGAACATCGATCCGAAAGAAGCGCTGGAAAAAGGAATTTTGCGTCAGGATTTATTTTATCGAATTAATGTGGTGAATTTATCCCTTCCTCCCCTGAAAGAAAGGAAAGAAGAAATCCCGCTCCTTACGCAGCATTTTATCGAGAAATTGAATCCTGTGTTCGGCATGAAGGTCACCGGCATCCACCCTTTAGCCATGAACCGGTTGACAGCATATGATTGGCCCGGCAACATCCGCGAATTAAGCCATGCCATCGAATCGACCTACAATATGATGGAGCTGGAAAACGAAACGATTGAAGAGCATCATCTTCCCGCCTATTTGAAAAATGCTCCAGTTCTCAGCACGGCCGCAGGTACCGTGGAATGGCGGCAAACACCGGAGAAAGCCTCTTCGCAAAGTTTATCGGACCGGGTGAAACAGCTCGAACGAGAAGCTATCGTGAGCGCGCTGCAAAATCATGACTATAACATCAGCCTCACCGCGCAAGCGCTGGGCATTAAGCGGCAGGCTCTGCAATACAAGCTGAGCCGCTATGGCATCGCGAGAAAACCCGGCTTCATCAACCAGCCATAAAAACAGGCTCCGTCCGAGCCTGTTTTTTTATTTTCGCCGGCAAGCGGATTGGCATCGTTATTGCTTATTAAAAGAGGTATTAGAAAAATAAGTTGATGGAGGTGCAGCATATGACAGACTTAAACGCCGAGACTCCGCTTGTACCTTTGAGCAGCAAACGGCACTGGAAAGAAGTCGCGCTGTGGAAAGACGTGACGGATGAGCAGTGGAACGATTGGCTTTGGCAGCTGACGCACACGATCCGCACGCTGGACGATCTGAAGAAGGTCGTTCAGCTGGCGCCGGATGAAGAAGAAGGCGTCCGTATTTCTACGCAGACAATACCTTTAAATATAACGCCCTACTATGCATCCCTGATGCATCCCGACGACCCCCGCTGTCCGATCCGGATGCAATCCGTTCCGATTTCCGCCGAGCTGTTGAAAACGAAATATGATCTGGAAGATCCGCTCTACGAGGACGAGGATTCGCCTACGCCGGGCTTAACCCACCGCTATCCGGACCGCGTGCTGTTCCTGGTAACCAACCAGTGCTCCATGTACTGCCGGTACTGCACGCGCCGACGTTTCTCCGGTCAGGTGGGAATGGGGGTGCCGAAAAAGCAGCTGGACGACGCCATCGCCTATATCCGGAATACGCCGGAGGTCCGCGACGTACTGCTGTCCGGCGGTGACGGCTTATTGATCAATGACAACATCCTGGAGTATATATTGAAAAATTTGCGGGCGATCCCCCATGTGGAGATTATCCGGATCGGTACGCGCGCTCCGGTTGTTTTCCCGCAGCGCATCACGGAAAATTTGTGCGCGATTCTGAGGAAATATCATCCGGTCTGGCTAAACACCCACTTCAACCATCCGCTGGAAATAACGTCCGAAGCCAGAAAGGCATGCGAAATGCTGGCCGATGCGGGCGTTCCGCTGGGCAATCAGGCGGTCATTCTGGCAGGCATTAACGACAGCACCGTAATCATGAAGAAGCTCATGCATGAGATGGTGAAAATCCGCGTACGCCCCTACTATATTTACCAGTGCGACTTGTCTGAAGGAATCGGCCATTTCCGGGCGCCGGTGTCCAAAGGGCTCGAAATCATTGAAGCGCTGCGCGGCCATACCTCCGGCTATGCCGTACCGACCTTCGTGGTCGACGCCCCCGGCGGCGGCGGAAAAATCGCGCTGCAGCCCAACTATTTGATCTCGCAAAGCCAGGATAAAGTGATTTTGCGGAATTATGAAGGGGTCATCGTCGGATATCCGGAGCCGCAAAATTATAAGCCGGGCCGGGCGGACGAATATTTCAACGAAATCTACGGACTAAAGAAGCCGGCGGAAAGCACCGGCGTCATCGCTCTCATGAAAGACGAAAAATTTAATTTGGTGCCAGAAAATTTGCGCCGGATCGGCCGAAGAAAGCTGTACGAGGAGTCGCCGGAGCATGCCTCCCTCAAGGATCGCCGTCAGAAGAGGGACGAGATGAAGCAGAAGCTAATGAAGGCCGGGGACAAAAAAGAAAAAGAGAAAGAGAACGCGCAGACCAAAGACGATTTGCCGCAATAAATATTTACGGTATCAAGAGAAGCGGGTGAATGAAGGGGCTGACCCTCCTTAATAAAATCCAAAATAGCCCGCTAACTCTTTATATGCAGGGATTAGATAGATGCGGACACAGCCGAAACGGCGGACACAGCTACACTGGATAATTACAGTAACTTTTAGCTTTTAGGCCTTTGCGTTTGCTCTATAGTGGAAATTATCCAATGAAGAACACCCAAAGAGTTCATTTTCCGCGAAAGTTTCGAATTGAGCCGATTTTTACTGTACGAAATCCAACATAGCTCAGCACGTCAACAAACTTCTGCTCTTATCCTGTACGGAATCCAATGTAGCCCCGAGTTAGTCTGACTACGGACATAATGGAGTGCCGATTAGCCGGATTCCTAACATTGGAGGTTAGCGAAGTGCGAGCGCTGAGCTATATTGGATAAATGCAGTAACTATTAGCTTTTTGGGCTCTATGTGTGCTCTATATTGGAAATAGAGAGTGTCCATTGAACGCCCATTATCCGCGAAAATACCGATAACTTTCGCTTATTTCTTAAAGCATACCAGCTTCAGCTCGGTCATCTCCTGGACCGCGTACTTGACCCCTTCCCGTCCGATTCCGCTGTCCTTGACGCCCCCATAGGGCATATGGTCCACGCGGAAGGTCGGGATATCGTTGATCATGACGCCGCCCACTTCCAAAGCCTCCGCCGCATGAAGCGCCGTTCCGAGGTCCCGGGTGTAGATGCCTGCCTGGAGTCCGAATCTGGAATCGTTCACCTCCCGGATCGCATCCTCCATCGTCGCCACTTTGTTGATCATAACGATCGGGGCAAAAGCTTCCCGGCAGGACAAGCTCGCCTGAGGGTCCACATGGAGCAGGACGGTTGGAGCCACGACGTTTCCTTCCCGCCTGCCGCCGGTCGCGACGACCGCGCCCCGCTCCCGGGCTTCCTCGATCCACTGCATGGTACGCTCCGCATCCCCTGAGCTGATCAATGCGGACACATCAGTTTCCGGATCCAGCGGGTCGCCCAGCTTCAACGTTTCGGTTTGTGCGACGAATTTCCGGACGAATTCGTCGAACAGCTGCTCATGCACATAAATGCGCTGCAGGGAGATGCATATTTGCCCGGCAAAGGAGAATGCTCCAGTGACAGCCCTTGCCATCATGGCATCCGCGTCGACATCCTTATCCACGATCAGCGCCGAATTGGATCCGAGCTCAAGGGTAACCTTCTTTAGGCCCGCCTTATGACGGATCGAGATTCCGACATCCGGGCTGCCCGTGAAGGTTACGCCCTTCACGCGGCCATCCGTAACCAGAAAATCCCCGATCGCGCTTCCGCTGCCCGTTACCACATTTAACGCTCCCTTGGGCAAACCGGCTTGCTGCACAAGCTCCGCTAGCAGCAGCGCCGTTAACGGTGTCTGGCCCGCCGGCTTTAATACGATGGTGTTGCCTGCCGCGATTGCCGGACCTACCTTGTGAGCAACCAGATTCATCGGAAAGTTGAACGGAGTAATGGCGGCGACGACCCCGAGCGGCTGACGGATCGTATATGCGATCCGGTCTTCTCCTCCCGGAGCGGCGTCCATCGGAATCGTTTCCCCCTGGATTCGTCTAGCCTCTTCTGCGGCGAATTTGTAGGTCATGACCGTCCTCGCCGCTTCTTGCCTGGCCGCCTTGAGCGGTTTGGCCGTTTCGAGCGCAATCAGGCGGGCGCATTCCTCCGCCTTCTCCCCGATTAACGCGGACAGCCTCTCCAGGATGGAGGCACGCTCATGCGCCGGCATGCGGGCCATAACCGGCCTCGCCTTCTCCGCCGCTTCAATGGCGCGGTTTACTTCAGCTGCGCCGGCATAAGCAATTTCGGCAATTTGCCCGCCGCCGTAAGGCGCGTACAAGGGACGGTATTCGCCGGCTTCTACCCAATCCCCATCGATAAACAATCGCTTCCTCATTCCAGGTCACCTCCCCTCTCTATTTAAGTATTAATATCGCTGCGGGCGCAATTTTTGAGCGCATTTTCCAGCACGTCAAGGCCTTCCTCCAGCTGCTCTTCCGTAATGACGAGCGGGCAAAGGATACGAATAACGTTACTATACAATCCTGCTCCCATCACGATCAAGCCCCGTTTATGCGCCTCCTTTAGCACGCGGGCTGTCAGCTCTTTATCCGGCTCCTTCGTCACCGGATCCTTGACCAGCTCGATTGCGCTCATCGCCCCAAGCGTGCGGACGTCCCCTATCCCGCTTACTTCCTGCTGCAGCCGGACTAATCGCCCGCTGATCGCTGCCCCGATCGATACCGCCCGCTCCGCAAGCCGCTCTTCCTCCATCATTTCAATGACCTTCAGCGCCGCCGCGCAGCCAAGCGGGCTTCCGCCGAAGGTGCCGCCGATTTCGCCAACGTTCGGCGCATCCATCATTTCCGCACGGCCGGTTACCGCGCTGATTGGAAGACCGGCAGCGATCGATTTGGACATCGTCATCAGGTCCGGTACTACCCCGAAGTGTTCGATGCCGAAGCTTCTGCCCGTTCTGCCGAAGCCGGTTTGCACCTCGTCGGCAATAAACACAATGCCGTATTGCTCGCATATCGCCTTGACGCCCTGCACGAATCGGACTGAAGGGATAACAAAGCCGCCTTCGCCTTGAACCGGTTCCATGATGACCGCGGCGACCTCCTCGCCCGGAACCTCCGACAGGAAGAAATCCTCGAATTTCCGCAAAAGGTAAGCATCCAGCTCATCGGGCGCGAGACCGAAAGGAGCGCGGTAATAGTAAGGATAAGGCATTTTGTACGTGTCGGGGGCGAAGGGGCCGAAGCCGTTTTTGTACGGCTTCACTTTACTGGTCAAGGACATCGCCATATAGGTTCGGCCGTGAAAGCCGCGCTCGAAGGAGATGACCGCCCGTCTCCCCGTATATTTGCGCGCGATCTTGATCGCATTCTCGACGGCTTCCGCCCCGCTGTTCATAAAAAAGGTTTTCTTCGGATGGCTCCCCGGCGTGATGAGGTTCAGCTTCTCCGCTAACGCCACATACGGCTCATACATGACAACGTGAAAGCAGGGATGGATATATTTCTCCAGCTGGTCTTTCAGTGCTTCCACCACTTTTGGCGGACAATGGCCGACGTTTAATGATCCGATCGCACCGGCGAAATCGATGAAGGTATTCCCGTCGACATCGGTGAGCAGCGCGCCCTCAGCTTTGGCCGCAAAGGTGGGAACCGTATTGAAAGGCCCTCTCGGCACGGCATCCGCGCGCCGCTTCAGCAGCTCCCGCGCGATTGGACCGGGCAGCTCGCTTTTGATCTCGATAGACTTGTTCCGATCAGTCTCCATCTCCATCTCCCTTTCCCTCCAATCCGCACCACTCAATCAATGTCAGCGCAATAATTTCCGCCGCCTCGAAAACATGGTCCAGCTTAATATATTCGTTCGGGTAATGAGCGGCTTCCGTGACGCCCGGACCGAATACAATGCAAGGAGTCTCGGCCAGCAGAGTCAGCAGGCCGCCGTCCGTTCCCCATGGCGACGCCTCGATAACGGGCTCCTGCAGGAGAACCTCCCTGTACTGCTCCGACAACGTCCGGATGAACGTATGCTCCAGGCTTACGCTGCCCGGCACCCATCTGGCGCCGAACCATTCCACCGCCGGCGGATGCTCCTCAAACCATGGATCCTTCTCCTTCAGCCGCTCCATCCACCGGATCATCTCTTCCTTGGCCTGCTCCAGCTTCTCCTCGGGGGCGACGCCGAACCTGCCTTCCAGGGTTACCGTATCCGGAACGGAGGACGGCCAATTCCCGCCCTTAATGACGCCGATATTGATCGGAAACGGAATCGGATTGCTGGCATATAACGGATCGGAGACAGTGGCGTTCCTTGTCTCTTCCAACTCGCGGATATGCGCGATGACCGCCATGCTCATATCGATCGCGCTCACACCTTCGTACCTGGTCCCGCCGTGGGCGGAACGGCCCTTCACTTCGATGCGGAACCACATCGAGCCCTGCTGCTTGGGAAAAATCCTAAGGTTGGTCGGCTCCGGAATGAGCGCGGCGTCGGCTTTGTACCCCTTCAGGATCGCCGCCAGCGTCCCGGCTCCACCGCTTTCTTCCTCAATGACGCTTTGGAAGATGATATCGCCCTTCAGCCGGATCCCGAGCTCACGGACTGCTTGGACCGCCAACAGCAGTGACGCGATTCCTCCCTTCATATCCGTCGCGCCGCGTCCGAACAGCTTGCCGTCCGCGACTTTGCCGCTGAACGGATCATCGTGCCACTGTCCGGCGTCTCCCTCCGGCACAACATCCATATGTCCGTTCAAAATGATCGATCGTCCCCCTCCCGATCCTCTCCATATGCCGACGACATTGGGGCTGCCTATAAAGCGGCTGCGCGGCGAATAAAAAAAAGGATGGGCTTCGAGCGCTTCGCCGTCCGGTTCCCACACCTCCACATCCATGCCCAACCCTCGCAGCTTTCCGGCAATGAGAAGCTGGACTTCCCGCTCGTTCCCCTGCGTGCTCGGCAATCTGACCATGTCCTGCAGCAAGCTCGTGCCTTCCTCCCGATGATTATGCATCCACTCGCGAATGCGGACTTTGAATGAAACCGGATCACCTTTCATGTCAATCCCTCCTTTGGATAAGGCCGGCCTACGTAATGATTGAGATATTCTCCGGTATGATCAAGGCCGCTTCCGTATATCGAACGACGTCTTCCACCGTATATGGGGCCATTACCTCCCGCAAAATCAACCCTTCGGCGCCTACCTCCATAACCGCCATATCGGTTATGATCAAATCGACGCATTCACGCGCGGTAAGCGGCAGCCCGCACCGCTTCCTGATTTTCGATTCACCCTGTTGATTGACATGATTCATCAGGACGACGACCTTCTTCGCTTTTTGGGCCAGCTCCATGGCCCCTCCAATGCCGGACACGCGCTTTCCCGGCACGATCCAGTTGGCCAGATCCCCGCACTCGCTCACCTCAAGCGCCCCGAGTATCGTCATGTCGATGCAGCCCCGGCGAATCATCGCGAAGGCAATCGCGCTGTCGCAATAGGAGGCGCCGTTTACTATAGTGATGGGGTAGCCGCCCGCATTGCACAGGAAAGGGTCTTCCTCTCCCGGATCCGGCGCTCTGCCGGCGAACAGAATGCCGTTCTCCGCATGAAACACGACGTGAACGCCTTCCGGTATAAAATCCGCGACAAGCGTCGGGATGCCGATGCCGAGATTGACGACCATCCCGTTCTGCAATTCCAGGGCAGCCCGCTTCGCTATTCGGCTGCGTGTTTCTTCTCCCATACCCATTGCCAGCTCACCCCTTTGCCCGGAATGACCATATCGACAAAAACGCCCGGCGTGACGATCGTCTCCGGGTCCAGTCCGCCAAGAGGCACGATTTCATCCGCTTCCGCGATTGTGATTCGTCCGGCCATCGCGACTAACGGATTAAAATTCCGGCCGCTCTTGTCGTAAACCAAATTGCCGTAAGGATCCGCCCGTTTCGCATGAACGATGGCCACTTCGGCGGTCAGCGCCGGTTCGACCAAATACGTCTTTCCCAAGACGGACACCGTCTCTCTGCCTTCACCCATTAAAGTGCCGACGCCGACATCGACCAAGATGCCCCCAAGTCCGACGCCTCCCGCCCGAATTTTCTCGGCCAGCGTCCCCTGCGGATAAAAGACGACCTCCATGCTCCCTTCCGTCATCCGTTTACCGGCAAACGGATTGGAGCCGATGTGGGAGGTGATAACCTTGGCGACCCTCCCAAGCGTGACTAATGGGCCAATGCCGATCTGCGGAAATCCGGTATCGTTGCCAATGAGAATAAGATCCTTGACCCCTTTGGCCACGATCCCTTCCGTAAGGGCAGGAGGCGTGCCGATCCCGCCGAAGCCGCCGTACATGAGCGTCGTGCCGTCGGTGATGACGGCCAGCGCCTCCTCGAGCGTTCTGATCTTGTTTAGCGCTGTTCCCGCCCGGTTTCCGGCATCGGCTCCAGACGGAATACCGGATGCGGCATCGAATCCGTCCGAGGCTCCAGCCGAAGGCTTGGTATCCCCTCCAGCTTCGTTTTCATTCCCATTCGCGCCGTGATCCATCATTGCTCTTCCACCTCCGCTTCCCCGAGCTCCCGCGTCACTTCTTCCAGCGTTTCCTTCAGGAGAGCGGTCAGCAAATCGATCTCCTCCCGTTTGATTACAAGCGGAGGTGCAATGATAATCGCATCTCCTTCCCCATCTGCCCCTCCTGCAGCCGGATAGACGAGAAGCCCTTTATGAAATGCTTTGTCAACGATCCGGGAGGTAACGCCGAGCCTCGATGGAAACGGCTGCTTGGCGGTACGGCCTGCAACCAGTTCAATGGCCAGGAGCAGGCCCTTGCCACGCACATCCCCGATTATTTCACATTGCTGCGCCAGTTCGTGTAACCGGGAAAGCAAATAGGCGCCGCTCGTCTCGGCGGCTTCCGCCAGCCGATGCTTGCCGATATAGTCCAAAACCGCAAGGGAAACCGCCGCCGATTGCGGATTCGCGCTGTACGTGTGGCCGGACATGATACTCTTGGAACCCTGCAGGACGGGTTCCATCACATGATCGCTGACAAGCGCGGCCGCCATCGGTGTATAGCCGGCGCTCATCCCTTTGCCCAGTGCGATCAGGTCCGGCTCGACGCCCCAATGCTCCAGGCCGAACATTTTTCCCGTCCGGGCGATCCCGGTCATCACTTCGTCGGCAATGAACAGAATCTCATTCCGTTCGCAAATGTCCTTCATCTTCCGGTAATAACCCTCAGGCGGTACAACGGCCCCGCCCGCAGCTCCAATGATCGGCTCTGCAATAAAAGCCGCAATATGCTCAGCCCCGATCCGCCCGATTGCGGTCTCCAGATCGTCCGCGCACATCAACTCGCACGCCGGAAAGGCAGCGCCAAACGGACAGCGGTAGCAATAGGGGGGCGCCACGACCGGAAAATCCTCCAGCAGCGGGAGAAACCTTCTCCGCCTTGCGGCGTGGCCGGACATCGATAAGGCGCCCATCGTAATCCCGTGATAGCTCATCCGGCGGGAAATAATTTGATACTTCTCCGGACGTCCCCGCTCCTGCCAGTGCTGAATCGCGATCTTCATGGCCGTCTCCGTCGCTTCGGAGCCGCTGTTCACGAAGAATACCCAGTAATCCCCTCCCGGCGCCAATTCGCTCAGCTTCCGCGCCAGCTCCTCGGCGGGCTCACTTGTGAACTGGGAACGGTAAACGAAGGATACTTTGCTTGCCTGCTCGAGCATCGCGTCGGCAACTTCTTGAACGCCGTGCCCGATACTGGCCGTAACGGCGCCGGAGCAAGCATCCAGATACGATTTGCCCTGCTCATCGTACAGAAATACGCCTTTCCCATATTGAACTGCGGGATACGAACGACCCAGTAGCGGTTTAATCAAATGTTCCCGCTGCATCTCGACTGCCTCCCCCTGGTTTTACTCCTTGCGCTCATTTAAAATAAAACTTATTAATCCGCGGCGCATTCATCAGCTCTTCATAGCGGAACCGGCTTCCCAAGGCGGATACGTCATTCAAATACAGCGCCTCTTCCACCTTCTGCGACATGCTCTCGGAAACATAGCTGCCGCAGCGCGGACAATCGATTGCCGGAATATCCAATATCTCCACTGTTGATTTGCCGTCCGGCATAATCCAATAGCAGTCTTTAACGCCTTCCTTGCTGTCTTCCGCATCGCACCATATGCATGTCATGCCCGATTGTCCCTCCTAAACGTTTTGTGGGCCGGACCTCTCTACCCTTCTTATATAAGCAAGCACCATGCCAACTTTGGAAGGGCGATACATTCTCCCCAGTGGGGATGAAGCGCCGGATCTGCTGCAAAAGATTTTGCAGCCGTTCATTTTTTTGCGGCAAGCCGTCAAAACCCGGTTGGCAATGAACGATGAGACCGGATGGGTACCTTCATATAGACCGATCCGCAGAACTGGCATCATTTTTGCACATAAAATACGTATAGAACCATTCGCTTTAAGCGTATGCTTTCGAAGCGAAGTTTTGCTTCGCAAAACTTTTTAGGAGGAACCCTCATGCCAAAGGACCTTTACTATAGCAATCAGGTCGAGACCGGAAACGGCTGCACCGTTCATTACTGCCTCGATGCCTTTAACAAAAGGCTGCGAGTAGACGACTATGAGGGAAATATCGATTCGCTCTTCGAGTTTGCCTGCGGGATCGCCAAGCAGCGCGCGCTGACCAAACTTTTCATTAAATCCCGTCAAGAAGATTGGGAGATTTTCTTATCAAAAGGATGTATGCTGGAGGGGATTTACAAAGGCTATTTTGACGGCAGGGATGCTTACTGCATGGCCTACTATTTGGATCTTGAGCGGCGTACAAGCGACTATTGGATTGAGGAAGATCATATTTTGAGGCAGGTGCTGGAGCTGCCGTTCAGGCCGGATCGCACCCAAGCCGCTGACGACGTTACGCTGCGAATGGCTTCACCGGATGATGCCGGAGCGCTCGCTGCTTTATACGGCCGTATTTTTAAAACGTACCCGGTACCGATGCATGATCCTTCTTATGTCGGGAAGGCGATGCTAGAAGGCACGATATTCTATGTCATCGAACAATCCGGCGAGCTGGTCAGCTCCGCTTCGGCTGAAATCAACACGATATATCGGAACGCCGAAATGACCGATTGTGCCACCCTTCCGAGCCATCGCGGCAAGGGTCATATGCGGCTGCTCCTCCATGCCTTGGAAGAGGAACTGGCCGGACGGAATATCCGCTGCCTGTATTCTTTGTCCCGCGCGCTTTCTTTTGGCATGAACGCCGTTTTCCGCCAGATGGGGTACCGGTATTGCGGTAGGCTGACGAAAAACTGCGATATCTATGATAAATTCGAAGATATGAATCTATGGGTAAAGCTATAGCCGTCTACGGTTCACAGAAGAGGAGATGCCCATCTCCTCCCGGTATTTGGCCACCGTACGCCTGGAAATCCGAATGCCCTCCTCCGTCATCCGATCCGCCAGCTGTTGATCCGAGTATGGCTTCTTGCGGTTTTCACCGCCGATTAATTCCTTTATTCGAGCCTTCACGCTGTCTGCGGATGCCGATTCGCCTGAGTCCTGCTGATAGCCGGTAGGGAAAAAGGCTTTCAGCTCGAAGACGCCCCACGGCGTTTGCGCGTATTTGCCGGCGGTCACGCGGCTGACGGTCGATTCATGCAGGCTCACGATGTCCGCAATCCGCTTCAGGTTCATCGGCTTGAGACGGGAAATCCCTTCTCTGAAAAAGTCTATCTGCTCCTCGACGATCGCCTGCGTCACGCGAAACAAGGTGTCCCGCCGCTGTTCGATGCACTTGATGAAGAAGACAGCCGCGTTCAGCTTTTTAGAAAGAAATGCCTTTGCCTCGTCATGCTCCCCGCCTTCCTTAAGCAGCCGTTCATAATGACCGTTAATGGAGAGACGGGGCGCTGCCGCGTTTTGAACGGTGATAACGAACCGCTCCCCCGCCTGCTCGACTCTGACGTCCGGTACGATATAAGGGATGTCGCCTGCAGAGAATGCCGCGCCCGGACGGGGATTCAGCTCCTTCAGCGTCTCGATCGCCTCCTGCATTTCACTCGAGGCGGCCTGCAGCCTTGAGGCCAATCGATGAATGGAGTGATACGCGATATCTTCGAGATGATGCCGAATCAGGACGGGAACAAGCGGCGGACAAGCCGGCAGGCGATTCGCCTGAATGATCAGGCATTCCTTTAAATCTCTCGCCCCGACACCGGCAGGCTCAAAGCCCTTCAAGATGTCGAGCGCTTGCTCTGCCTCGCAGCTATCGACCTCTAGCGCATCGGCGATTTCTGCTAACGACAGCTCCATATACCCGTTCCCGTCCAGATTTCCGATCATGTACGCGATGATTTGCCGGACAGAGCGCGGAATGCCGGTCAGCACATTCAATTGCTCCTTAAGGTGCTTCTCCAGGGAGGCGTCCTTCCATACCGCTTGATGAAGCGGATCATAATCGGAATTATACGGGCCGATCGGGCCGGCTCCGGGTTCAGGCGGTTGCCTTAGCTGCCGCTTGTCATATTCCGCATAGGCACCCCAATCGGTCCCTGAGGGATCCAGCATCGGATTTTCCTGAAGCTCCTGCCGGATGCATTCGAGTAAATCCGGGGTCGGGAGCTGAAGAATCTTGATCGCCTGCCGAAATTGCGGCGTCATGCGCATTTTGGCCGTTTGCTGCTGATACATGCCGTAACCCGGGCTCATCTGAATCATCCTTTAGGCTTTTGCTCTATTTTATTCCGGATGCTCGTCAATTTTGTCAATAGTATACCGGTGCCGTCAATCGGATTTCCTAAATAAAAAAGGCACCGGTCAATGACCGATACCCTCAACTTAAGATTCACGGCGCAACCCCATGTCATAAGCATCCGCAATCGGCTGCTTTTGACATGAACATCCACGTTTACTTCAACAAATTACGGGCGGTCTCTTCCTGCTTATCCCCGCATAAAGCGGAACCAGTCGAAGTCGAAGTTGCTGCCCGGCAGGAAGATGAATGTCACTTTCTGTATCCCCGTTACCTGTTCCAATTCAAACACCCGTTCTTCGTATCCATCGGATTTCTCAAATTCCACGAGTTGATTGCTTTCGCCGTTCTCGCCAGCAAATCGGATATGGATCGTATTCTTGTCGATCGGCGATCTCCCGTTCACGACAAGCTTCGAAGCGCCTTCTCCGGTAAAATCCATATGCGTAAATTCAAGGGAGACGTTATTGCCGATGCCTTCCACGCGTTCGTCCGCGACGCTAAATGTATCCCCATAAATCCGGTCGCAGGAAGCCGCCGAGTTTTGTTCGAAAGCCCGATTCTGTCGTTCAAAGGAAAATCCTTTGATGTGCACCTTCTGACGAAGCACGAAGCATATCGAAGTAATTCCGCGAAGTCTCTTGGTCAGGCGATACGTTTCTTCTTGATACACGTTCCACTTGGACGGCTTCTGATAAATCACGTCCGCCACTAAGGAGCTGTCCTTCTCGCCGGGCATCCCTTCCCAAATTTGCATCGCATATTCTTCGCTGGATAAGGCGAAAACCGGTATCGTAATGGTGCCGGAGCCATATGGACCGAAGTCGATATCGCGGAAGCCTACGTGCGTTTCTCCGTCTCTGCTGGTCGCTATACCTCTCTCGTTGCCGTTTCCGACATCGCCTTTGCTGTAATCGTAAAGTCCAGCCGAAATAAATCCATAAGGATCCTTGTAGGCCGTTCCCAGACCTGTTGCCTTAAACTCCAATTGGGAGATGAGCTTCGTCTTGTCCGTGCCGTTCTTGCTCGTGCAGCGCAGACGAAATGCACCGTCTCCGATGGCTGCGATCTTCGCCTCTAGCCCGTTCGCTTCGACCTTCGCGATATTCGATTCGATTCCTTCGTCCGTTACGGCGCGCCACTCGACGTCTCGATACGTGGTGTTTTCAGGCCATAATAGGGCACGAACGGTAATTTCCTTGGCGGATTCACTAAAGTCTTGTCCCGAGTCGCTGACGATTTCGATCTTACGAAGCGGAACTTCATCGCAGCCCCCTGTCACGCACGGCAGCTCTTGATTTCTCGAGTTCGCTGAAATCCCTTCCGGAACTCCGTCTTTCGCAGGATGCGACTCGAATTCCGCCGCCTCGGTTCGCATGCCCTCGGAGGATACTTCGATTTTGATTTTACCCGGCTCCAGGGTCGCACCGATAATCGCCATCAACTTACCGCTGAACAATCTTCTGCTTATTCCCTTGTACGGATCGAAATCCGTGCTGTCGCCGTTATCTAGCCCAAGCAATCGGCCTGCCCCCGTCACCTTGACTTGCACGCGGTTGTTCGCGTTTTCTACCGGATGACCCTGGGCGTCCAACATACCGATTTCGACGAAAATCAAATCCGTACCGTTCGCCGTAAGAACCTCTTTATCTGCTTGGAGACGAATTCGGTGCGCATCCCCGAAGGAGCTTCGAACATCGGTCGCTATGACTTTGCCTGTTTCGTCGTAAGCGATGGCCTTGATTTCCCCTTCCGCATAAGGCACCTTCCACCAGCCAACAAGCTGCGATCCATGCTCGTGATCGATTTCGTGCGTTCCGATCGTCGTCCCATTGAACTGCAGCTCGATCTTAGGAGCGTTTGAGCATATGCGAACGTCGATGATTTGCCCGTCATTGAAATCCCAGTACGGGAAGACATGCACCATCGGATTCGTGCGATAATCGGTCCAAGCGGCCTGGTAGATGTAATAGGAATCTTTCTTGAACGTAGCCGTATCGATCTGACCGAAATACGAATTCTTCGTATGGTACGGCGTCGGTTCCCCGATATAGTCGAAGCCGGTCCACAGGAATTGACCCAGGGAGAACGGCGTATCCCGCTCAGCCAAAATACAGGCTTCAGCCGACTTGGCCCCCCAGCTTGTCGAGCTGTTCCCGAGGGCGGAGCACTGCTCGTCATCGTCGGCAAGAATCGATTTCTCGAACGGGAAATGATAGATCCCTCTGCTCTGGACGACCGAAGCGGTTTCGCTGCCGTAAATGATCCAATCCGGATGCTCTTCGTGATGCTTATCGTAATATTTCTCCGCGTAATTGTAGCCGGCAACTTTCACGATATCGGCGCATTTCTGCGCATTCTCCCACGGCATGTAGTTCGACCCGATCGTAATCCGCGCATTCTGCTTCGGATCGAATTCCAATACATAGTCGAGAAGCATTCTGGTGACTTCCTGCCCCCGCTCATCCGCATGCGTGTCGTAAATCTCGTTCCCGATGCTCCACATGATCAGGCTCGGATGATTCCGGTCCCGCAGCACCCAGCTTTTCACGTCGCGATACGCCCAATCTTTGAAAAATCTCGCGTAATCATAAGTCGTCTTGGATCTTTCCCACATGTCGAACGCCTCCGAAACAACGAGCAGTCCGAGCTCGTCCGCCAAATGCATGAGCTCCGGAGCCGGCATATTATGCGCCGTGCGGATAGCGTTGACGCCCATTTCCTTCAGCATCACGAATCTTCTTCGCAGCGCCTGGACATTAAACGCCGCCCCTAGAGCACCTAAGTCATGATGCTCGCAAACGCCGTTCAATTTCAGCTTCTTCCCGTTCAACAGAAACCCCTGCTCCGGGTCGAGAGCAATGCTCCGGAAGCCCAGAGGCAGCGTGATCGTCTCCAGTTCTTCACAGCGCTGTCCCTCGGACGGTTCGCTCGTCTCCCGCTGCATTCGCGTGACGATCCGGTACAGAATCGGCTCGTCCGTGCTCCATAACAAGGGATGATCTACGGTTAATGTCTGGCGGGTTGTCGTGATCGACCCGCGTCCTGCTGTTACCCGCTCCGAAGCGGCAGCGACCGTCTGGTCCTGATATAGGATATGATGCGAAATAAGTACGTCTTCTTCGATTTGTACGGCTGTGTCGACTTCCACCATCCAGCTCTCACCCTGCTGCCTGGTTGTGACATACACGCCGTCTGTGAGAATGTGATTTCTGTCCCGTTCCTTCAGCCAGACGTTCCGATAGATGCCTGCTCCCGAATACCAACGGCTGTTCGGACTCTGGTGCACGACTTTCACGACGATTTCATTTTCCCCTTCGATAACTGCGTCCGTGATCTCATGCTCAAAGGAAGAATATCCGTATTTCCATTCGCCAACAAGCTGGCCGTTTACGTATACGGAAGAATCCATGTACACGCCGTCGAAGCATAACAGCATCTGCCCGCCAAGCCGTGACTGGATTAATTTCTTGCGGTACCAGCCGATACTGTTCTCGTAAAGCGCCAATGTATTGTAGATCAACCAATCATGGGGGAGATCTACCGGTTCGAAGCTCAGCCCGGCATGATCCGTAACGTCCAGACCGCTTTTGGCAAATTCCCAACCGTCGTTAAAAAGGATTTTCGTATTCATGGTCGAACCACTCGCTTTCACAGATATTGGGATATTCCTTCAAGCGTAAACGGCTGTGCCGATCTTAGGCGGCATCCGCCCGTTTCGTGATGACTTCATCATTCATATATTCTGGAAAAGGCTAGGTGCATCCTCCTTTGGAAGACCGCACCTAGCCCCTTTTTTAAACCTTAATAGCCCAGCAAGCTCTTGGTCTTCCCGAAAATATCATTGGCCATGTCCGTATACCGAGTGCTGCCGTTCGCTTCGACCTGAGCCTTATAGCTGTCCCACTTATCAAAGCTTTCTTGCCCGGTAATAAATTTTAACGTCATCGTTTTCACGTAATCCATAAGCGGTGTCGAAATGAGATTCATCTGTTCGCTTTCCTCCGGTGAACCCATAATCGGCGGCGCCAGCTTACGCTGCTCCCGTGTCGACTGGACGCGGTTCACGAAATCCTTCTCTCCTTCGGTCATCTTGGACAATCTCAGCTTTGCAGAGCCCCCGTACGCGAACACCCCGCCCGCGAAGCCGTAATCTACGTTCAGCTGCTTCGCTGCGCCTTCGTTCATCCCGTTGTAATAGATATCCGGTTTGAGCAAGATATTTCCTTCTGCATCCAGATCATACGTTTCACCTTCTACGCCCCACAAGCTGAGCGTTTGACCTTCATTGGAATACCAGAGCCAGTCGACGAAACGAAGCATCTTGATAAAGCCTTCTTCTCCTAGATCGTCAAGCGCGTTCTGGCTGATCATGATCCCGTTCTCGAGACGGGAAGTCTCGACCCGAAGCATTCCTTTTGGTCCGCCGGGCTGCGTGATCATATACAATTCGGCTTTCGGATCCTGCATTTTGCTCTTGAAATCGGCCAATACCTGATAGATTCCGCTAATCACGTAGGTATCGCCTTTGAAGAACTTGGCTTTTGCCGCATCGTCTTCCTGCGTGAAGGATTCCGGATCCATAATGCCATCGGTAATCAACTTATTGAAATAACCAAGATAGTTCTTGAAGTCATCCGACGCATCGGCAAAAGTGAACTGCTGCTTCTCATGGTCGAAGACCAAGCCGTTAGACAGTCCCCATCCGCCGGTGACGCCATATTGAACGGCGGCAATGTTCAAAGCCGAGTCTCCCTTGAACTGATCGGAGAACACGTATTCCGCGCCCGTATGCTCTTTCACCTTCTTCATCGCTGCAGAGAATTCCTCGTACGTCCAGTTCCCTTGTTGGCCCTCGACGTCCACTCCCGCCGCTTCAAACACATCCTTGCGGATGATATAGGAATAACCGCCGCCGGCGATCTCCCACATGCCCGGAAGGACGTAATATTTGCCGTCGTTCTTCATCTTGGCCTTCAGATCCTCTTCCATTCCCCAATCCTTGACGGCCTTCATGTAGTTCGGCATGTACTGCACCCAATCGCTGACAGGGACGATTTGACCGGACGCCACGAATGCGGATTCATCGTACGTTTTAGGAATGATATAAGGGGCGTCGCCGCTGTTCACCAGCAGAGATTTTTGATTCTCGTATTCCGATCTTGCCGTGATGGACAGGTCGAAGCTCACATTCGTTTTTTCTTTAATGGCGCTCCAAAGTCTCCAGTCCTCTTTCGTCGGATAATTCTCATGGTCGCTGTACATCATGGAGTAGGATACCGGCTCGTTCGAGTGGAAGGTCTGATCCTCCCCGAAAGCGTAATCCTCCGCTGCCTTCTCGCCGTTCGTGCCTGACTTGCCCGATGCGGGCGTTTCGTTACCCAAAGCGCCTTCGTTATTAGACGAACACGCTGCCACAAACACAAGCATCAATGCCAGCATCATCATGAATGCCGCCTTACTGAATTTCTTCATACCGCTGCCTCCCTTTATTTGGTTCCTGCGATTTTTATATAACGGAAACGCCGTAGCCCTTCCGGTTATATCGATTACAACGATTACTTACCCCTTGACTGCTCCGATCATCATCCCTTGCACGAAATACCTCTGCACGAAGGGATATAGGCAGATAATGGGCAGCGAGGTAAGCACCATAGCCGTCGATTTGACGCTTGCCGCGATTTGGCTGGTCTGTTCGGACGTAGCCCCGATTTCGGTCGGACTGACCGCGTTGTCGATAATTTGCTTCAAATACAAGGCGACCGGCCACTTCTCCTTCGTCTGCAAGAAGAGCGAAGGTCCGAACCAGTTATTCCACATGCCGACCATGACGAACAACATAATCGTGACCAGGATCGGCTTCGATAGAGGAAGAATGATTCTCGTGAAAATCCCGAACACGCCCAGACCGTCGACGCGTCCCGCTTCTTCCAATTCGTTCGGCAGACCGGCGAAGAACGTCTTCATCAGGATGACATTGAAGGCGCTGATCGCGCCCGGGATGACGATCGCCCAGATTGTATCTCTCATGCCGAGTGTCTTCGCGATCAGAATATAGTTCGGAATGAGACCGCCGCCGAAATACATCGTAAACAGCACAAACGGGATAAAAAATTTATTGAGGCGCAGCCTCTCTTTTGAAAGCGGATAGGACATGACGGCCGTCGCGGCCACCGCGATGAACGTGCCTACCACGGAATAAACGATCGTATTCCAGTAATAACGAAAGAAATCAGGCTTGCTCAAGATGACTTCATAGGTCTTGGTCGTAAATTCGACCGGAAAGATGGTCACCTTGCCGGCATAGATGGCGGCCTCGGAGCTGAAAGACTGCGCCACGAGATAGACAAACGGATATAAGGTGAACAAGACGACCAGAATCATGAATAAACCGTTTACAATCGTAAAAGCGTTAAAGGACGAGGTTCGATTCATTTCGATGGGCTCCTTTCTACCATAAGCTGGATTTCGTCGTTCTCTTCGAAACTTCGTTCGCGATCGTCACCAGAATAAGTCCGATGATGCCTTCGAACAGGCCTACCGCCGTCGCGTAGCTGAAGTTGCTGCCTGTGATACCCATCCGGTAGACGTAGGTAGAGATAACGTCCGCCGTCTCATAAGTCAGAGGATTGTATAAAAGCAGGATTTTCTCAAAATTCGAGCCTAAGATGCTGCCGATATCGAGGATCAGGAGCACCATGACCGTCGGCAGAATGCCGGGAATCGTGACATGCATCGCGAGCCGGAACCGGTTCGCGCCGTCCATCTTCGCCGCTTCGTAGAGCGCCGGATCGATGGCTGTCATCGCCGCCAAATATAGAATCGTTCCCCAGCCGAGGCTTTGCCAGATACCCGAGGTGACGTAAAGCGTCGGAAACCATTCCGGCAAGGAAATAAACGATATCTTCTCGAGTCCCATCCAGGCCAAGATGCTGTTGAGCGGTCCCGTCATGGAAACGATCTCCTTAATCATGCCCGCCACAATAACCATGGAAATAAAATGGGGAAGGTAAGAAACCGTTTGCACAAACTTCTTCCACTTGACCCGTCGCAATTCGTTCAGCAGCAGCGCGAACAGCAAGGTGATCGGAAACTTGATCACGAGATAGCTTACGCTTAAGGTTAGATCATTGAAGAAGGCTCTCCAGAACGTAGGATCCTTCATAAACATCTCGAAGTACGTAAACCCGACCCATTCCGACCCGAAGAAATTTGTTCCGCCTCTATACTTCCGGAAAGCGATAATGTTCCCGAGCATCGGCGTATACTTGAAAATGATGAAGTAAATTACGGGCAGGATCAGGAACGAATACAGCTTCCATTCCTTTCTAACGTGCTTCCATAGTGGACTTGTGTCTACAGCCTTGTTTTGCGCATGAGCTGCCATTCCGTCATCCCTTCCTTATGAAAATTTACCGTGGCCGGACCCAAAGGCCTGACGTTCCGTCGCTCCATCAATGTATCGGAGAAGCCTCCCTCGCATCAATGTTCATTAACGGAAATGATGTACGATAACAAGGAAATGAAGATGGACAGCTTGAAACGGAGTGACCGTTTCCCGAATCGGGCGTTAGGAACAAAAAAAAAGACGACCTCCGAGCGTTCGGAAGTCATCGATTAACGTATCGTTCATATGCCGCTTGTTTAATTTCCAGGATCCGGTCGATCCCGAGCCGCTTCAGCTGCTTCACCATATCGTCGTAAGCGTCTATGGCATCCACGCCCAAAATGATCCGAAGCTCCGCATCCATCACGTACTCTCCGATCCCGTCCATCAGCGCTGACAGCTCGCCGGCTTCTTCCGTCGTCGGCGTAATCGGCGGAAGCAAATAGTCTTCGTGCTTCGTCTTTCTCCATACTTCGACGGCTTGGTTCGTTTCCTTGAACTTCCACTCCAGCTGCGAGTCGCGCTGAATCATCGGGAAGTTCGTTTGGTGCGCGTATTGAAGCATCACCAGATCGCCGGATAATCCGCCTTTATTCGCAACGACCAGATCCGTATACACCGGTTGTCCGTTCTCCATCGTATACGTGACGCCTTCAATGCCGAACGTATTCAGCAGGCTGCCTTCTTTCGAATACCCGTAATCCAGCCACCGGACCGCAGCTTCCAGGTTCTTCGTCGTAGCCTTGATTGCCGCCGAGCTGGTCCCCGCATACGCGTTGTCGAGCTGCCCGAATTTCGGGATCTCTCCTTCTCTTAACGTCGGGTAGGGAGCGGCAATATAACGAGCTACCGGGTCATTATTCTGCGCCGCGAGGTTATATTTCTCAATGTAGGAAAACCAGCCGACCGTCGCGCCGCTTGTTCCGGAAGTCATCTTCTTGTCCACCGATTCTAAATCCAGAACGGCAAAGTCTTTATCGATCAACCCTTCCTTATACCACTTGCTCATCGTCGCCAAATATTCCCGGTACTCCGGCTCCAGGTAACCGTATTTTACTTTCCCGTCTTCCACGTAGAAATTCCCCATGACGCCGAACGCCCCCGCGAAGCCTGCCGTTCGATCGCCCATGAATAAGGTTCGGAGCGTTAACGGCGCCGTCGCCCCTTTCTTCTCCTTAAATGCCTTCAAGGCCGCGTACCACTCGTCGATTGTCGTTGGGACAGGGAGTCCCAGCTCGTCAAGCCAATCCTTGCGGATGATCGGTCCGCCGTACACCTTGCCCTCCTCCGAACGAATGAACGGGAACGCATAATAGATGCCGCTGTCCGTCTTTACCATTTTATCGATCTCGGGGTTCTCTTCGAGCACCCGCTTGAAATTCGGCGCATACCGGTCGATGACATCGTTCAGAGGCAGAATATACCCCTGCTCGATCGCCTTCTCGGGCCCTCCCGGAAATTGAAGCCAGTTATTCATGAAGATGTCCGGCAGGTTGCCGGAGGCAAGGAGATATTTGAATTTATTATCCTGCATCGGAACGCCGCCGAGATACCGGATCACGATGCCGGTTCGTTTCTCGTATTCTTCGTCAATCGGTCCCGCATTCGGCGTCCCCATGTCGGGAAACTCCGTCATCAACGTCAACTCCGGGGCACCCTGCATCGGATATTCGAACGGCTCTCCGGACGCTGCGGGACTGCCAGGTTCAGGAACCGCCGTCTCCGTCCGGCTATTCGTCGATAAGTTCCCTTCCGCGCCATTTCCTCCAAAGCATCCGGACGCGAATAGGGCAATGGCGGCAGCCGCAATCCAACTTTTCCTCCAAAAACCGAAATTTCGCGCTTCCATCGTAAGCCGCCTCCTTTCTTGAACGTTCGTTTCTTGGCCCGACCCGTCATTGGATCGTCTTGAACTTTCCGGGCGTGATGCCCTCATATTTCTTGAATACGCGAATAAACGCATGACTGCTTGCGAATCCGACCCGGGACGCCGTCTCCTCAATGCCGCCCCCTTCAAGCAGCAGCACCTTGGCAGCTTCCACGCGGACCTGGCTGATATAGTCGTGCAGCCCCACCTGCCCCGTCTGTTCGCGGAACAAGCGGGACACGTACTGAGGCGACAGCCGGAAGTGGTCCCCGATCATCGACACGCTTAAATTTTTGTCGCTGTAGTTCGCCTGCACGAACTCGATCACTTTCTCGCCGATGCCGGCGCTTGATTGTACGTTCTGCTTGCTGCGGAGCACGCTGCATACCCGATCGAAGATGTCATGAAGCTCTTGTTGAAATTCCAGCTTCGTGGAGCATGACAACAGCCGCTTGAGCGGACGCCATTCATCCCACGCGATGCCCGCCTGCTCTTGGCCCTGAACCGTCTTGATCAGGGTCGTTGCTACATCGAGCAGAACGCACTTCGCGATTTCATGCGACATATCCCGCTGGAACGCTTGCCGGATGACGTTGTCGATCATCGCCTTCGCTTTCTCGAACTCGTCGGCCTTCAAGAGATTGTTCAGAATCATCTGGTCGTTCACGGTGAAGAAATAGCTGCCCTCGTTCGGTTTAATGTCCCCGTACCAGATCAGCATGCCTTCCCCCTGCACCAGCCTGTATTCTTGGGCCTCCAAGGCTTGAAGGAAGCCTTGATGGATGCCGTCTAGGCCAGTCTGCAGCTCGCTTCCCACCGTCATGAAGCGAAGCTTGTACCGGGCCGTAATGAATTCGTAGGCTTGCGCCAAATGGTCCTCCAAATCGTCCTTCCACTGCTCCGCGCGATCCGGATCAACGTTCACGACCGCCGCCAACATGCCGTCCATATCCGTAAAATGTATCGTTAAGCGGTCGCCGACCGAATCCGCGACGATGTTGGACACAATAAACTGCGACAAGGCCAGATCCTTTGTTCCCCCCTCGTCGCTGTCGATGTAGAATAACAGCACGGCGAAACGATCGCCCGTCCAAGACAGATTGTGCGTCTTCGCCAGCTCCGTGAGCGGGACGTTCCGGTCAGCCTGGCCCTTCAACAGTCGTCCCAGGTAGTAACCCTGTAAAACCCGAAGCTGCTGAACATGCTTATTGTTCATGTCGTCCCGCTCTCGAATGGTCTCGAGCATGCTTCTCCGAATGAACGTATACTCGTCCAAGTCCGTTCCGTTTCCCTGCAGCGGACTGCGGGAGAAGACGCTCACCAATTGTTTAACCGGGTCGTAGTTTTTGCGAGCGAAATAATAAATAACCGCGCCGCCGATCGCAAAGCAAAGCAGCAGCCCGAATAGGTTCATCGTCCGAATGGCCCCGGCGCGCTCCCAGAAGACGTCGGTCGGAAACACGCTGACGTACTTCCAGCCCGTCGTATCGGACGACTCGATCGTAATCATCGACTCGACTCCTTTGAACTTGGCGGTAAAGGTGCCAGTCCCGCGGTTATTCCACTCCTGAAACGACGTAGGCGCAATCGCCTTGTCTTCGGCGTTCTGAAACAGGATTTGGTCATTCGAATCCAAAATAAATACTTGGCCTTGCTCCACCCAATCGATATTTTCAAGCATGGTCGTAATCTTCTCGACATTGAGCGGCATGATGAGAGTTCCCTCGGGGTCGTCCACCGATTGTATAGACAACGACCGAATATAGGAGGGGGTATTCGCGATCCTCGCTTGGTTCTCGACCGGAATCCGCACATATTCCCCCGACTGATGCCGGTTTACCAACGCAAGCCAGTCCTCGTAAGTGAACGTGTGCGACTGATGTTTGATCTCATAAAAAACCCGTTCCTTTAGATAGGTCTCATTCGAGAGTACCGACTGCAGAGGCTTCGAATAAAGATAAATGTCCTGAATAAAATCGTTCGTGGATAATAATTTGCTCAGTTCTTGTTTCATTTTATAAATATTGTAAGCGCTCTCTTCTGAAGGCGCAGTCAGCAATCCCCGGACATCCGGATGAATGGCCAGCTGCGCGGCAAGACTCTCCATCTGAAGCAGCTCCCCGTCCACGATGTATCTCACCTGCTGCAGCATGGCGCTGCTCGCCCGTTCGATCTCATATTTCACGATTCCCCTGGTCTGGCCATAAATGATTACACTAAGAATGACGGGTATGCATAAGATCACGGCGTACGATACGATCCATCGAAACGCCACACTTCGCGTGAAGTTTCCCCTTCCCCAATTCAATTCGAATCCCCCTACATCGCTTTACTTTTTGTACATTTTCTATCATAGCACGAACCGGATTGGAGCTTCATATGTACAATTTGAAACTCCATGTACATTTTGTGCACTCTATAACGATTTTTCCCGAAACGCAGCATAAGCGCTTCGGTGCTTCGAGCGGGAAGACAAAAGCCGCTCTGTGTTTGAACTCAGAGCGGCTCGTTAGGTTTAGGAAACTTAAATGGTCCCAGTACCACTGTGGCTAGTGCAGGATCCCTCTTTCTTGGAGTTGGGTAACGGCTTCATGAAGGCTCATAAACATGAAGTCCGGCTTGATGATGCCCGCCGGCTTTTTCTCGCCAATGAAGATAGTCTTAACTCCTGCAGCATGACCGGCCCCAATGTCCACGTCACGATCGCCGACCATGAAGCTTGCCGACCGGTCAATGTCGTATCGTTCGATCAGCTCGAGCAGCATTCCAGGCTTCGGCTTGCGGCAGTCGCAGCCTTGGCGGGGCTTATGGATACAAGCTTTGATCTCCCGGAGCTTCCCGCCGCCCTCTTCGATTTGCCGGCTCATGTGCCGATGAATCTTGTCCAAGTCGCGTTTCCGCAAAAAACCCAGTCCTACGCCGCCCTGGTTGGTCACCACGAATGCCTCATAGCCAAGTTCATTTAGAGTCCGAACGGCTTCAGGCACGCCAGGCAGCAAGACCAGATCATCCGCCCGATTCACGTTATGACTTTCATTGATTACGCCATCGCGATCTAAGAAAAATGCTTTCATCCGTGCCTCCGTAACATTAATTAAATGACATCCATACCGTATTCCCCACAACCTCAAAGTCCTGCTTAAACCAAAAGTTCCGTGATTTATCTAATGTATATACATACATTTTTTTATTTGGATATTTCACTTTAAGCCAGTTGATAAAGAAAGCGGCATAGCCCTTACCTTCATATTCCTTCAAAACATCCAGTGCTTCAATAAATAAAAAATCTGTTTTGTTCTTAATATCAATATAAAAGTCCTTCTCCAGGTACTTTTCATCATCGCTAAAATAATCGGATTCCGCCTTATGAATTAACTGTTTCCCATTATTGTATTCCCAAATCACTCCGTACCCGACCATATTATTATCATCTTCAATGATATAGATCTCTTCCGGAATTTCCGATTTTTCCTTTTTGCTCAATTCCCCTGCATGATAACCTGATTTTAATTCACTTAATAGGGTTTGCATTTCTTGATCAAATGGTTTTGCAACAATCGTAGGCATTTTCTATCTCCTTTTGCTAATTAATAGCGTATAGTCGTTTTAAAGTGTCATAGCATGTCCATGCCTTACCAAATACTCTTCCTTTTCTTTATAATCCGGCATTATGCTTCCTACACGTCTCCAAAATGACCGATCATGATTCATATGGGTGAGATGACATAGTTCATGAATGATTACATAATCAATTACTTCAACCGGTGCCATGGCTAAACGATAATTAAAGGTTACTTTTTTATCCGAGCTGCAGCTTCCCCACTTCGTTTTAGATTCAACTACCTCAATTGTTTTGGGTTTTACTTTCAGCTTGGTCTGATATATTTTGATTCGTTCCCCTACAATCTTCCTGCAGCTTGAGAAATAGAACTTCTTTAGACTATTTTTCAGTTCTTCTGCATTCAGCTCTTTCGTCTCGATTAACTCATGGAGAAAATAATACCTCCCAAGATGCAGGAACTTTCCTTCATCTTGATACTCCCTTGTCGTAGGGATATTACGTGCTTCCGCAATCGTATGCAACTGATCCAAGATCCTTTTCCCATGACGTTTCATAGCACTCATAACCATTTCATTACTTGTATCATTAGGAGCTTTAACGGTTATGAGACCCATAGAATCGATATGAATCGAAAGCTTTTTTCTAATGCCATATAGAACATTAAATTGTATCGTATTATTTTCAAATTCAATTTTCATCATCATCGTTCCTATAAGGTTATTTCTAAATCATAAAAACTCACGTCATTATATTCTACCTATTATAGCAATAATGCATTCGACAATCATGCACAGAAAAAAACCTGGGATAAGCAGATTTTAACTACTTAGTCCCAGGCATACTGCTTGCTTAATCACTTGTTTCAATTGCTGCAGTTTTTCTTTATTGATCTTCAGCTTTATTTTTGCCTGTAATTACATCAATACCATCCAAAACAAAAGTTCCGCCTTTTACAACAACTTTAGCAGTGTGTTTGGTATCATCAAGGCCCCGAATGTTATAAGAGGTTTGTCTGTCTCCTTTAGAATAAATTCTGAAATTCTCCTCAATTAATAGATCATCGATATACACATCAACTAATGCATCCGGAGTCGACCCGAATAAATTGAAACCTGATCCTTCAAAATCAAAGATCATACTGCTGTTAGGACCATCCACCTTAGGAGTACTGTAGATATTGACTCCACGGTAATCCATATAGTCTTCTTTCCTTACATTATCTTTCAGTGAAACTTTTATTGTATGCGGTTTTTCTTCCAAGCCTCTAACAGAATACATTACTCCGTCTGGATTTACGCTATAGTTGCCCATATCTACACCATCCAGCTCGAAATTATATTGTGACATTACTCCAGTCCCAGCCAGGTAATCAATGCCAGAACCCGTGAAGTTAATCAACAAATACGGATCATCATTAAAATGCGCCCAAGCATTCGTATCGTTTGAACCCCAGACGTTGCCATTCTTTCTAAATGCATAAACGGTATTTTCTGCATTCCCTATTTGTGCTTCATCCGATATTTTCACAATATTCTTAGCAGCTAATTTGTTGACTGCTAACACAGGGTCGGTCGTTTCGATTTCTGCTTTGGTAAAGCTCGTATACTTTTCTTTTGCTACTACTTTAAGTGTATGTTCTTTATCTTCAAGACTATCTGCAGACCAGACCACTTGATGAATTTCGCTATTATTTACATAGTTCGCAACACCTACTAATTCTCCATCTAAATAAACATCTGCTGTTCCATTTGATGGATTTGTTATACCAAATAGCCTGATTTCAGTACCCTTAAATTTAATTTCAAAAGCTTCCCCTGAAGTTCCCCAGGCATTTGCATTATTTGATGACCACTCTCCGGAATAGAATACTTTGTTCAAAGTGCCTTGCACCATTGTTGAATCCCTGAATCCTACAGTCACTCCGTTCCAAACAGGTACATTTGTTTTTGCAGTCATTTGTGTGCGGTTAAAATGTGCAAATCCTGCTTGTGTATATTCCCATTTGCCAACGTACCCGATTGGATAGAATTCATCCGTATTGTTCAGAGCTTCTACTTCCGTAGCGAATTTCTTACCTTGTGCACTATCATATTTATCCGATTCATAAGCGTATCCTTCAATTGGCTCTACACGTAGATTATCGATTAAGGTTTCGTAATAACCGGACCCTAACGCAATTCTTCCAGCCATTACTGTATAATCAGCGTCCGTATAAGCAGCGATTTCTTCTCCATCAAGATAAAGTGTAAATACATTTTCTTTCGCTTCAAATGCTAAATTATGCCATACCTTGTTATCGAAACCTTCAATCGTTCCGCTGCTTACCACCTTCCAAAGTTTAAGAATTTCGTATCTTCCATCCGAAAATAAACGTGCATTGTATGGTGCATGGGAATCTGCCCCGCCGGCTTTCACTTGACGTACCCCAATTAAGGCGTAATTACTTCTTCCTTCTACTTCAGGTGTATGCGTATCTAATAAAAAGTCATAAGAAGCTTTATAATTCACCCAGCGATGATCACCAAGCGTAGCGGTTGGGTTACTTGTAGACGCCGATCCATCTTTTCCGCCCCAAACTGCCCATTCTGCTCCAATAATATCAAGAGTGATTTTTTGCTGCAGCATATTTCCATGAGCCTGTGCATCCGGAATTTCCAGATCAGTACGTGCTGCACTTCCACTAAGCTGCGGTTTAGTTGCCTTCTTAACAACTTCAAAAGCGGCAATCTGGTCAGTCGTATAACGCGGTGTGCCTCCGCGACGATCTACATAGTCTCTGCCTTTATCATCGATAGAATAAATATCGTATTCAAAATCATCCGTATAAGGTAAAGGCAATATGGTGTCTTTCGATAAATCAACAGGTTCCGGTTCTGATTCATATTCAAAGCCTTTAACTGATTCCTTATCTAATGTTGAAATGGTCACGATCGAATAAGGTTTTACTTCAACTTCATATACACCATCTATTGGTGTGATTTTGCCGATATTTTTGAACCAGTTAGCATCATAACTTTGTCCTTCATCTGCCCCCCGTGTTTCCCAAACATAGACTGGTGCATTCTCTTTTCCATTTAGATTTGTGGCATTAATCTTATATTTACGTGTCTCCTTAGTATTATTTGCAAAAACGGTTGTATAGTCATCCGTTTCCGGATCTTTTAACGTCATATAATTATGAGTACTCGTATCGACATCTACACCGCCATCGAAGAAAGCTCCATCACTAAATGTAGCATCTTTAACATACATCCATCGCTCATTTTCAGGTGTGGTATGATCATCATATCCGACAAAGTTCATAACATGACGAACCCCTTGTAACCCGCCATCTGCTTCGTAAAAACCAGACCATGGATCATACGCACTAATCAGATGCTTCGGATTATAGGAAGAACCTTCATAAAAGGCTGCAACGGACGGTTGAAAATCAAATGAAACCGCATTCAAAGGATTGCTGCCTGCTCCTGTCCATGAATACACGGAGATAATACGCGAAGTTACATCGATAACCCCTGCTTTTCCTCCAAGACCATTATAATTGGGCTCCATATTTTCACGATAACGAGCATTAATCATTGGAGCGATTCCCTCAGATACCCAAACTTCTTTTGGCTTTTTGCCTTCAGCAATCAATTTATTTTGCAGTTGAGTTAGTTCATTAGAGCCGGTCAGACCATAATGGGAACTGATTACATCAATTTCATCAATCAAATCCGGATTATTAAGTAGTGTACGGCTGATTGTTGCTGTATCACGATAGCCATCTGCGGCAACAAGTTTAATATCTTTGTAGTCTGAATCATAGTTTGGCTCTAGTTTGATTTTTGAAGTAAAGTATTTCAGCCATTCCAATTCATTTTTACCGTTATTATTTTGAGCTCTTTCATTTTGAGAGATCCCAACATAATCTATTTTAAAACCATACTCATCATAAACGGCATCGATTGTCTGTTTATACCATTGATATCGATTTTCATAGTTATTGTTTGCAACGCCATTCCATGACCAACGCGGTTCACCCCATCGCAAAATTTCAGTCGTGATATCCGGGTTAATTGATTTGGCATCAGCGGCAAATTGGAACCCTGCTCCTCTTAGCACGTTTGCCGGTTCGTCTGCATAACGCATAGTTGCGGGCTCAGTTCCTGAAGATGAATTAACATCGGCACCTAACTCCACTTTGACGTGCGCTAGTCCAGCCCCTGTTTCTTTATTAAACAGCTTATTTATCATTTCCCAATATTCATTCGGATTCTCTTCTTTATAATCTAACAGCAAACGAGATGTATTATTAGCTGTTACCGTTCCAAAACCTTTAAACCGGTTATATTTATCCACATTACTTCCATCAATCGTAATTGTTTTTGTGATAACTTCAGCTTTAGATACATTTGTATCCATAATGACGACTGACCCAAAAAGCATCGAAGTCACACATAAATAAGCAATCGACTTTTTAAACTTTTTTCTCATACTGACCATTTTTATAATCCGTCCTTTCTAACCTTGGGATTTAAAAGCGCTTTCATTTTTTTCCGGACACTACTGGTTTCCGCTAGCCATCCCCTCTCATCTGATTTTTAAATAAATATTGGTAATGTTTTTATTGTTTCATATTATCTTTCTCTTTTTATACCATGATTTTGACTTCATTTATTGTTATTTTTACAAATGAGCACATAAAGAACTGGATATTAAAAACATGCTCACAAATAGCTAGCAAGTGTCAAAAGCCCCCACCTTTTAAAAGATGATGGCCCCATAGTCAAGTTCTCACGATATTTGATTTCAATAAGAATTGGATTCGAACAGCGTTTCATAAACAGCTTTGAACCCCGTCGTTCCATCATTTTCATATGGACATGTATGACTATCTTGCCTCAAAATATCTCTGAGGCACTGTCTTCGATCAATTCGGAAAGGACGGTAGCGTGGTCAAAACCTATACAGAATCCGGATTTAATCAAAAGCTTAGTAACATGTACGACAATGAAGAGCTCGTCGCAACCTCCAGATGGAGAAATCTTATGGACCCGGGGCTAATCGGTGTGGTTGCGCAGCACTATGGCTTCTTCCTCATAAACGGAAAATACCTCAAAGTCTTCTCTTGTTCTATTAACCTGTCAATTTCCGAGTTGATAAGCGGCATAAACAAGTCAAGGAATTTTGCTTTATTGTCATAAGTCCGTTCTACCGTCATATATTATCATATTAAGGATAAAAAAACCCTGTTTGAACAAGTAGTAGATGGACTTTTAGAAGAAATGGTAAAATGTGTATCGACTGCTATTGATACTGAGATTGATCCGTGGGAAAGAACCTCGATAGCCATTGAAACCTATTTAGAAGGTTGTCTTAATCACGCGTATCGGCACATTGTAATCCAGGAAGCACCTGTTATACTTGGCTGGACAAAATGGATATTAGATTCCTCCCTTGGCGTTATCACAGTAGCCTGTAATTGATGCTTTTCGCCTATATAAAATAAAAAAAGAAGGGATTTCTCCCTTCTTAAAATATTCGCCAATACATCTCAAGATTTATCTCCATTCCAAACTAACAGTGAGCAACATTCCACACATGTGACGAGTAGACAGTGACAATAAACATGTATGTGTCCGTAGGAATGGTGTTTGCTCAATAAACGTTAACCCGGTTCTTATTTTTTTGGCTTTATTATTTCCTTCTACCGATATACTACAAATGAGATGAAATTCTCAAGACTGCTTTTGTTCGTTACTTAGCAACCCACCGACACTTGAAGAACCCATCTAATCAATTGTTTCAAATTCATGACTTTCCAGAAACTTAAAGTTTCAGGTTTATTTCAATTGATGAATGATATAATCCGCAGTGCGAATAGCCAACGCTACAGTGGTAAGCGTAGGGTTAGCGGTACCACTGGTTGGGATTACGCTATTGTCAGCCACAAAGAGGCCGTGAATACCATGAATTTGACCATACCTGTTTGTTGCAGAGGTGGAAGGATCGTCTCCCATGCGGCAGGTTCCGATCTCATGATTTTCCAATCCGGGAGGCAGTAGGCAGATGGCCGGTTGACCGCCGGTTGAAAGTAAGGGGGTTTTCATCGCTGCTGAAGCCTGTTTCACTGCTTCAGCCATTTGTTGAATAACGATTTCATCTTGTTCGCTATAACTAAAATGAACCTGTATTTCTGATAACCCGTATTCATCGCGCCTAACCGGGTCAAGAGCGACAAAATTTTCGAAACGAGATTCTACTTTGCCTGAACCATAGAATTTAACCTCCCACTTCTCTTTCAAAGGTTGTACTTTATTCTGAACCCAAGCAAAATTTCCGGGTCCCCAAATTTGAAATTGATAAGGACGGTTTTCGGTGCCTGGAATCAAAATGCGAAGCGGTCCCAATCTCTCCGTGAATTCGGACCGATGTAATAAACCTGTACCAACTAGCCTAGAGTGGTTGCTCAGATAACGACCGATCACCCTTCCTTCAATCCCGGAGTTGAGTAAAATTTGAGGCGTTCCAAAAGTGCTCGCAGATAAAACAACGGTTTTTGCCTTTAAATAGTAGGGCTTCTTATCCGGAGACATCACTTTGAGGCCGACGACTCTGTTCCTTTCCACGAGGACTTGAACAGCGCTGGCGTTTACCGCCAAATCGAAGGGGCGATTCAGGGCGTGCGCAATGAACGTTATCGAACTGAAAAATGCGTTGGAGTTGACCACTCCGAATTTTGTAGGTGAAAGATCAATGGCAATCGGTTCATCCGTTGCTTCGGGGAAACCGTTCTTCCTAAGCCGATCAAGACTTATTTCAGTGAGCGGACTTCCTTGGGTGAAGGAGTGTGTGACGTTCATAATCCTCTCCGCAACGGTATAATACAATTCCATCTCTTTAACGGTTACGGGCCAATTTGCTATTTCGGAAACATGCATACGGGGGCTCACCGCTGTCCAAAACAAGGTTCTTCCCCCTAAAGCGTAGACTTGCGGCGAAGGATATTGAGGGGGCGATTTAGATACAGTGTAATAATATTTTAAAAACCGTTCGGGATCCATAGTAGCGATGTTCATTCCATTGGTTGGCAATAGGAGATCTCCCTTTTCAACGACACCAATCCGTTTTCCCGTCCCCTCCCACTGTTCGCTTAATCTCCATAGAGCAGCCCCTCCTCCTGCCCCCGTGCCTACGATGAGCACATCATATTCCACTTGCTCCATGTTTTCAAGAGAAGTCAGCGGAACCCACTGTTCCGGGTAAACGCAGACCCCCGGGCAAGTCGGGATCTGAATCTTTTGTTTGGTTGGGCTGATCTGATCGGGAAGTTTCACATGACTTCCTTGGATATCCCGGTCAGGATGTTGAATGTGCAGATTGAGCGAGACAAGCTCTTCTAATTCGACCTTATAGGACAGAGAAACTGTTCTTAGAGTATCTCCTTCATTAGCTATATATATTTTCAGGACTTATCATCCCGCTTTCCTGTTTGGATTTGATTCATGTTTATGATGATAGCAGATCGTTTATGTAGGAATAAATAAACGCATCGAATGTGTCCAACATTGTCCTCCACGCTCCTATCCGTAAATGGGTACAAAAAAAGAAGACCAGAGCAGAAGCTTCTCAGATCTCCCAATAATATCCCAGTATGGTCTCGTACTTGATAGAGGCCTAGCCTTGGCCATTGATAGCTGTAATGGAAAAAATAAATTTCTAATCAAGACTAATTGCGGTCATATTTTGTTCAAGAATCAACATAGTACGTAACAGATCCAACAACAAAAAGAGGGGCTACCGCCCCTCTTTGCTATTTCCGCCAATACATCTCAACTATTAGTCTTGCCTGACCAACAGTGAGCAACACTCCACATGCACCGTATGCGGGAACATATCCACCGGCGTAACCTCCACCGTTCGATACCCGCCATCCTCGAGCACCCGCAAGTCCCTCGCCAATGTCGATGGATTACAGCTCACATATACAACCCGCTCCGGCTGCATAGCCAAAATCGTCTCTAGCAGCGCAGGATCACAGCCTTTGCGCGGCGGATCCACGACGATCACATCCGCCGTAATCCCTTCCTCACGCCAGCGCGGAATCACAACCTCCGCAGGCCCCGCTTCAAACGAAGCATTGTTGATGCCGTTCAGCTCCGCATTACGCGATGCATCCTCAATCGCCTCCGGCACGATTTCAACGCCGTAGACTCTCCCCGCGTGCCGCGCCAAGAACAACGATATGGTTCCTATGCCGCAATAGGCGTCGATAACCGTCTCCGAACCGGTCAAGCCGGCATACTCTACCGCTTTGCGGTAAAGCTCTACCGTCTGAGTTGGGTTCACCTGATAGAACGATCTTGCCGAGATCGCGAAGCGAATCCCGTCGAGATCATCATAGATCACATCGCTGCCCCAAAGTACGCGAGTCTCATCGCCAAATATTACGTTCGTGTTTTTCTCGTTCACGTTTTGCACGATACTCTTCACGCCGGGCAGATCCTGACGGATGCGCTCGGCCCATTGATCAGCCTGAGGCAGCTTCTTGCTGTTCGTTACCAATACGACCATGATCTCGCCTGTCACCACGCCAGTCCGCGCCATCACATGGCGCAGCACGCCGCGGCCAGTCTCCTCATCGTAAGGCGATACGCCAAGCTCACGCCCGATTCGCTTCACGACACGAATGACTTCGTCATTTTGCTCATGCTGGATGAGGCAATCATCCATGTCGATAATCCGATGGCTTCCGCGGGCATAAAAACCTGCGAGCAATCCTCCATCCGTCGAACTAACTCCTACAGGAACCGCTGCCTTATTCCGATACCGCCATGGCTCGTCCATTCCAATTGTCCGATGAACGATAATCCCAGCAGAAGCAGAAGCAGAAGCAGAAGCATCCTCTCCATCTAAACGGCTGCCTTCCCCCGCAACCTTCAGCTTACCGATCCTGACCAGGTTGTCAACGACATGCTGCCGCTTCCACTCCAGCTGCGCCGGGTAATCGAAGTGCTGCAGCTGGCATCCGCCGCACTCCTTATGAATAGCGCAAAGCGGTTCCACACGCGCCGGACTCGCTTCAAGCATTTCCTCGAGCCGAGCATATCCGTACTGCTTCTTCACCTTCATCACTTTCGCGCGCACACGTTCTCCGGGAAGCGCTCCCTGTATAAAAAGGGTAAAGCCGTCAGCGCGGCCCACCCCTTCTCCGTCATGCGTCAGGCCGATAATATCGACGGTGACTTCTTCATTTTTTTGAAACGGCGCATTGACCGGCTCGCCCGCAGCCGCTGCGTTACGCGGTCTACCTTTGTGGCTGCCGCCTCTGCTTTTCCCTTTATGCATATACTCTCTCCGCTCTATCTTCAATCCGATTTCCTAAAAGCTGCTATCAACAATTATTCCCTTAATCCGGTGCGATTAGCCGCATTTTCCTTGAACTTAGCCGCACCCCTCCGCACCTTACCGGTATGTGGACTCGCCTGTTTGATCCGCAAAAATATGCAAATGCGACGGCAGCACCGAGAACGTACACGGCAGAACGCCGCCATATTCGCCATCGAGGTTAATTTGCACGTAATCCGGCGTCGTTACTTTCAATACATCCGTCCGGAAATGAATCACATGAGGATCGTTCAAATGCTCGCCGCGCAGCGCCAGCGTGACCAGCTTTATAAACTCCGGCAGATTGCACTTGCGGATAAGCAGCACGTCGAGCAGTCCGTCATCCAGCTTCGAGTCCGGCGCGAGCCGCTCAAATCCGCCGACCGAGTTGCTGTTGCAAATAAGGAACATCATAAACTCATCATGAAAGGTACCTACCCCAGCCGCTTGAAGGGTCAATTCGGTCGGGCGAAGGCGGGTCATTTTCTCCATACCCTTCATATAATAAGCGAGCTGCCCAATCATCGTCTTCAGCTTGCTCGGTACATCATAAGTCAGCTCCGTCAAGGAGCCGCCCCCGGCGATGTTGATAAAATAACGTTCATTCGCCTTACCGACGTCAATGGGCCGCGTATATTGCTGAATAATCAGGTCGATGGCATACTCCCAATGCTTCGGAATGCCCATCGCCCGCGCAAAATCGTTTGTCGTTCCCAGCGGCAAAATGCCAAGCGGTGGCCGGTTCGGTTTTCCCGTCAAGCCATTAATGACTTCATACAGCGTTCCGTCGCCGCCCGCAGCAATGATCAGATCATAGCCGCGATCAGCTGCTTCAGCTGCCGCCAGTGTAGCATCGCCTTCACCGATCGTCATGTGACAGCTTGTCTCAATGCCGCCACGCTCCAGCCGCTGCAAAATATCAGGCAGACGCTTCTTCATTTCTTCTCGTCCCGATGTCGGGTTGTAAATAAGTCTCGCCCGTTTGATTGGCATTACGGTTCACCCCTAACACCTTTATATATGAAAATGAACATGCTATTTTTCACGCGCTCGATCAAGCCAGCCTGTTATTTGCCGCTCCAGCCAACGTTCAATCGCCGGATGAGGCAGCATCGCCCGCCCGTTGTACCTGTATGTAAGCCCTGAGAGTCGCTTCGGAATCACATGATTCGTAAAATAACCCTGGCTCAAGAACAGCGGCACCACAATGACCGATTCCTCCGGATGCTTAGTCTGCATCTCCTGAAGCTTCGCCGCCGCCTGATCTGGCAGCAGCATCGCGTACTCCGCGCGCGCAAAGCCGCCAAGCGCACGAAGCCGCTCCCCGAGACGTGTCAGTCCCTGCTGCCAGCGCTCATGAAATACGTTTTCCTTGCTTCCATGACCAACAAGCAGCAGCGCTTCCTTCGCCGGCTCCGTGGACAGTTCGGCTATATTCGCGACAAGCAGTTCGGCAATTTCCAGATCGTCATCGATCGGCAGGCCGTAGGTCACTTTTGCCGCAACACGGAACGTGCTAAGATCGCCTTCCAAATCCGATACCCATGGAAGCCCGAACGCTTGCCCGATCTCATCCACATGGGTACTGCCTGAAGATACAAACAGCGGTACAACATACAGGTCCGTCACACCTTGCTGCTCCAGCGTATCAATGCCGTCCTGAATCAGTCGTCCCTCAACGATCTCGAGAAAGGACGAGACGACCGGAACGCCTGATAGACGCGGAGAAGCCGCTGCCGCAGCAACCGCATCATCAACCAGCTGCACCCATTCCGGCTCTCTGGAGCCGTGACTAATAACAAGAATGCCGGGCTTCATCGCTGCTGCCCTACCTTCCAAGACGCTCTAAAGCCATTTTATACCCGTCATTGCCGTAATTCAAACAGCGCTTCACCCGTGAGATCGTTGCCGTACTGGCACCCGTCTCCGCTTCGATCTGGTTGTACGTGCTGCCCTTTCCGAGCATGCGCGCCACCTCGAGCCGCTGCGACAACGACTGAATTTCATTCACCGTGCACAAATCATCAAAAAAGACATAACATTCTTCGACCGATTTCAATGTCAGAATCGCTTCGAAAAGTTGATCTATTGCTTTATCGTTCAGCTTTTTGAGCTGCATGCGCATTCACTCCTATGCAAGCGTAAACGTCTGACGCCATCCCCTGGTGGCGTTGCACACGTTTCGCGGTCAAATATAAGCATCGTATAAGTATAGAACTTAAACTTTCTTATATTTAAACTAATGCTAATATTGTAGCTTTTTTGGACGTTTTTTTCAAACATTACCGTATTCACGCTTTACAGGACGGAAGAGCTGCCGCTCACGTTTTAGGGGCAGAGAAGCATACAAGCACAGGGCATTTATCTAGAAATAATATCCGCACTCGGGACATTCGTCCAATCCGTATGTTCGCCTACCCCATAGACTATTATAAAAAAAGGTTGTGATCCGTGTGTACTATCGCAATAACCCAGGTACAGGCAACCACCATTACCCGCCGCACGGTGGCCACCGTCCAGGGCAAAGCCTTAACCAATCGTTGGGCGCAAAATCGGGCGGCTTTAACTTTGGCGGCGACCTTCCCACTATGGTACCAATAGAGCCGGCTGCTCCAACGCAGGAATTACTTCCTGTATCCATAGCCGAAACTTCAACAGCCGAGCTAGTCGAAACGACTGCATCCCCTGCTGCCAAAGCAGGCGGCTTCTCTCTTCCCAACTTAACCGAGATCAAAGGCTTTGTCGACCGCATGGGCGGCATCGATGGTATCGTTTCAACTGTACAAAAGGTGCAGAAGGTCGTATCCAGCGTCTCCCAAATGGCGCCGCTCGTTAAAGTACTCTGGGGCTCCTTCGGTAAAAAATCCGCGAGCGTATCGGAGGACGACAGCGACGAATGGAAGCCGAAACGCCGGAAGCGCCGCAAAACCAGCACTAGCTCAGGCAACGGTGGCCGCCGCCGCCGGAAGCCGAAGCGCCCGCGGTAGATTAGGGAATGGGCGAGAGTGAAAAAGTGGATGCTACGTCGTTCCCCTCTCCCATGTGTAACGCTCATCGAGATATTAGTCGTATAAACATACCCACATAGTCCGATTCACTTGTACTAACAATTTCTATACGTTATGATAAGTTTATCTATTGGAGTGAAGCACACCCCGATTGCAGCGCTTAGCGCCGCAATTGGGGTGTTTTCGTTTCCGGCAAATGAAGGAGGGTTAAGCATGCATCCTAATACTGTTCGTTTTATTGAAGCTTATGATCATGAAGCAGCTCTAAGCGGCACATACCCCAGTAAGCTGGACAAGTCCGCCCTCGTCTTTCTTGAGCAGGTACGGGGGTCGGCGTTCGATTACAACTATGAAGGCCTGCGCGCACTTGTGGACGAATTGAGTAGAACAGAAGAGGATAACCACCTCTTCTTTTTTATGCACATTCTCACCCTGCATCAAATGCAGTTATTCCGTTGTGGATAGACTGAAATAGCAGTTTATCCACAGCTACACTCAAGTTTTTGCCCCTTTATAGCTTACCGAATGTGCACAACTGCAACCTTCGACAATCTTCGTCAGCATCCGCATACCCGGCTGTACACAACTGTTAGTTTATTGTGTATATCCCACTCCATCGCACACCAAGCACACCCCTCACAGGTTACTCTGCTATGCAAAGCCGGCTCATTCGGCGCACCTAAATGACCATCTTACAACTAGCTCACTCGCAAAGGTTACTCTTCTATGCACAACCGACTCGTTCGGCGCACCTAAGTAACATTCACATGCTGAGCTCATACACTGTTACTATCATGTGCATAGCTGCAATTTTCGGCGGTCTTCGATACTCTTTCTCCACAGCGCTCCTTTGCTCAAACTACATCCAAACCTGCTCAAAGTTGAATACTGAAGTTAATCTCACTAATAATGAGACTAGCTTCTCTGTATCCTCTCCGAAATTCTAGGAACACAAAAAATAGTGAGGTAAATCTCATTCCCCATGAACCTAGGTTCATGGCGAGTGAGGTTTTCCTCACTATCTCATTGAAAAGTTCAAAAAACTGCTCATTTAGTGAGATTAAGCTCACAATTTAGTGAGTTTGCCTCGCCACGACTGTTCTTAATCTCAGCTATTTAGATTCAGCTATTTACTCTCAGCTATTTAGATTCAACTAGTTCAGCACTAGCTACTCAGATGCAGCCTCACCAAGCGGTCGATGCTCTCCAACAAACCAGCCCTTACAAGAAAAACAAGTCAATCAACCAGTAGAAGAGCATTGCCATAAGCACCGTAATCGGAATCGTGATCACCCATGCGATGATTATCCGTCCCGCGACGCCCCATTTCACGGCGGAGAAGCGCTTCGCGCTGCCGACACCGAGAATCGACGAGGTGATAACATGTGTTGTACTTACAGGTAAATGTATCATCGTTGCCGTCAGAATGACCGCTGCAGAACCAATATCAGCTGCGAAGCCGTTAATTGGCTCGATTTTAAAAATTTTCGTACCCATCGTCTTAATGATTTTCCAGCCGCCCACCGAAGTACCGAGCGCCATCGCGAGCGCTGCGGAGATTTTAACCCAAAGCGGAACGTCCGTCGTGTCCTGAATGCCAGCCGCAACGAGCGCGAACACAATAATACCCATCGCCTTCTGTGCATCATTCGTACCGTGAGAGAACGATTGGAATGCAGCCGTTGCTATTTGGCCAAATCGAAAGCCCTTATTTACCTGATGAGGACTCGACTTGGCAAAGATCAACTTTAATATCCACATAATAATGAAACCTGCAGAGAAAGCAATCAACGGAGACAAAAGCAATGCTTTAATAATATCGATAAAGCCTTCGGCGTTTATTGCTCCCAAGCCCGCTCCGCCGATAACCGCGCCTGCCAATGAACCGATCAAAGCATGCGACGAGGAGGACGGAATGCCGAACCACCATGTAATGAGATTCCATACAATAGCCGATATCAATGCAGCGATAACGATTTCGACTCCATGCTCTAATTTCGTCGGATCGGCTACGCCTTTTCCGATCGTCTTCGCAACGCCGGTAAACGTAATCGCACCGACAAAATTCATGACAGCTGCCAAAATGATGGCGACCCGCGGTTTTAACGCTCGCGTAGATACCGAAGTCGCAATGGCATTAGCCGTATCGTGAAATCCATTTATAAAATCAAACGAAAGCGCCAGAAACACAACAATCCATAGAACGATTAATTCCATTAGTAAGACTCCTACTCCCCAGGTTAGCTGTTACGCATAATGATCGATTCCAGCGTATTGGCTACATCCTCGCAGAAGTCGGTCGTTTGCTCCAGCATCTCATAAATCTCCTTGCGCTTCATCAGCTCAATCGGATCCGTTACGTTAGCGAACAAGCTCTTAATACAAACGCGGAGCAGATCATCAGCTTGGTTTTCCAGCTCGTTAAGCGCAATGTTAGGCTCGCGAATAGCCAGCAGCTTTTTCTCAGTAAGTAAGTAAATCGCTTTCTTGATCTGATGCGCCGAACGAACGAGAATATCCCCGAACAACGTGATGTACTCATCCTTTTCACGAATGTTGTACATTTCAAAACGCGACGCGCATGCTTCAATACCATCAAGCACATCGTCAAGAGAAGTCGTTAGCGCCATAATATCTTCGCGCTCGATCGGGGTAATGAACGTTTTGTTCAGTTCCTTCAGGATCGTATGCGTGTATTTGTCGCATTTGCTTTCGTATTCCTTCATAGTTTTGGCGAAAGCTGTAACATCCGATAAATCCGACACGCCTTTGGCGAAATACTCTACCGCCTCAACAAGCGCATCTGCCATTTCTTCAAACGTCTTAAAGAAAATATCCTTTTTCTTGAACATCGTAATCCCCTTTACCCGACTGGATGTTTAGGCGTCACTGCTATGAGCCCACAATATCTTAACACAGTTTAGCTTTGAATTGTTAAGAGATTGTAAAGGAATTATGAAAACTTTGAGATTTTCATAATAAAAGCAAAAAAGACGCAATCCCGTCACGGGATTGCGCCTCTACATCCTATGCAAGCTCATCCATTAACGTCTGTTAACAGTATTTCCAATGAGCTAATTTTGAACCCATACGACATGCTCTGCCAATGTCGGCTTATTCGGAACGATGTGAAAAAAGGTTTTGCCAGGTACGAATGGAAGCTCAGCTCCATTCTTTACGATTCGAATCATGCCGTCAGGACTGCGTACCCATTCCGCTTCAACGGCTTTGCCTTGCTGGAACAGGACCGCCGAACCGCCATCCGTCAAATCAACCGCAAGCCGTCCTGCGTTATCGAGCGTCTTATGGTTAGCGCCAAGTACGACCAAGTTAGCGGCAGACAGCTGCTGATCATTGTTCATATCAATATGGGGTTTGTCCCCGATCGAACGCTTATACAAACCGCTTGCTGCATCGTAAGCGTACCCCACTTTATAATCTTGCATCAAAAACGAAATGGTAATATTCGTTGCCGGTACTCCAGCTTCCGATGAACCGGTATCTGCGAATGTGTAGGCAGGAACTTCAACATCCGAACGGTACTTCTTCTTCCCGGCTCCCTCGCGCAGCTTCTCCAAGCTCGAATACAAGTTATGCGGCGCCTTGCGCTCCTTGCTTCTCCAGAAGTAGCTGCCCGCATTCGATATTTCGTCCAAATAAGGCTTGCCCTGATGCTGCAAAATATCATATCCGTCATTGCTCGCGCCCGCATGAGCCAAAACGGCCCCGTAGCTATCGCCAATATCAATTAAATAGGGCCGAATACTGCGTATCGGACCAATCGAATCCGTTACTGCATCTGAACTTTGAAACACGGCGATTAAACGCGTAATTCCGCCTTCGGCCAGCACTTCCCACATGACGTCGGCATTCGTAAGACCAGATTGCGGACGTGCCGCTGCAAAGTTGTTAATCATGACTACGATCGGTCGCGCTGTCTCCTCGGACGCACTCCCTAACCCTGTAAGCGGCGCTTTATAAGGCAGCGGTGTCGGTTCGGTAACAGGCTCCGTAGGCTCTGTAGTGATAATTGGTCCGTCTGTTTGCTCGGCTTCCTGAGGGGTTTCATTGACCCCTTTGCTGCTGCACGCCGTTACTAAAAGAATAATTGACAGCAGCATCGCGACAATAGAAACTCGCATTCGTTTGTCCATGAGCAACCCTACCTTTTTTCACTATAAATTTAATGAATTCGCTTCCACCTAACTTCCATTTAAACACAATTTCTAACGGTTGTCTCGACAAAAAAGTTGCTCATTCTCGGTTGCTTTTTTCGGGAAACATCTTTTGAGTCAATTAAAAGAGACACCGGTAATTAATCCGGTGTCCCTCTTCATGAGATGTTTAGAGTTATTCCATCAAATATTAAGCCCCAAACCCCTAGTCGTCGTTACCATCTTCCAGGTCATCGGTCCGGTCTTCCAGCTTACGCGGATTCACTTGATCGTCAAAATCCAGATCAGCATCAATCTTATCTGCAATTTTTTTCCATGATACAATTTTGAAGTTTTGGTTCACTGCTTGTCCATTATCAACATTTTCACCATCTTGAGCAACAAAGACTCCATATGGATACTTTTTACCAAGACCGAAACCAATTACGTCGATCCCATCCGTATCGCTTGTTCCATCAATGATGTTATTATCACCGATCGCGAAGCTTCTAATATATTCATTATCCTCTTCACGGTCATAGATAGCATACGTATTGTTACCTTGACTCGAAGCTATCAAGTAACCTTCGCCGTCTTCCCCATAATAAATAGTTAGTCCTTCAATATCAGCAGTCAAATGATTGCCGTCGGCGCGATCTACGATTGTTCCTTGGCTGCCGCCATCAGGTTCAGCAATGAATTTCCATATCGCTGAATCTTCCTCACCGATGTACAGTTTGCCGTATTCGTCATCTGCGACCATGCCTTCTGTTTGAGTCGGAAGTTTAAACTGACGGACTTTTTTACCCTGCACTTTTCCTTTTCCGTTATCTATCAATTCGTATTGCTCAAATCCTCCATCTTTTCCTGTCAGCATGGCATAGAACTTTCCGGTCTTAAGACTATGATAGAAGCTGTAGCCGTATACTTCACTCACATCTGATTGGATTGGCTGTTCAGGGTCGATAATGTTTTGCAACTCGCCGGTATTGCCATTGAAAGAATAGATTTCTATCGTGTTTTTGCCTTCCGAACGGTTAGTAGCCCCAACGATATCAATATTTTTACCGCTGAGCGGGAAATTGTATCGTAAATCAACATTGTTTAATTCACCAAACGGATACGATTGAATTTGGTTTCCATCCAGGTCGTAAACAATGAGGCCGGACTTTTTATTCGTGGTGATAAGTTTGCTTTTGCTCGTATCAATGGGGTGAACCCAGATGGCAGGATCATCAGCAGCATCGTCACTCGTTTGTACAGGCGTTGTTTCGTCATCAGCAGTAATCGTAAAATTATTGTAAATATCGTCCGCATACGTGACTCCGACCCATGATGAGAAAAGGACACTAGCAGTTAGAATAGATATTGAAATGGTTTTTGAAAGATTATTCATTGTTCAGCCTCCCAAATGTTTTAGTATTTTAGTATGGATGCAAGCGCGTAATACTCCGTTTTCAGTCCTTGATAAGGCATTCGGTCAATCAGGATGATCATTACGTCATCCGGAATGTATCCTCCTAGCAATTTGACGGCGGCAGACAAACCGCCATATCCACCGCCGAGAATAACAAGATTTCTCATAACATGTAAATCCTTTCTCAGATCGTGAATCTGATTGTTATGATCAGGTCAAGACGAGTTCCTTTTCTTTTTCTATTCCTTTCATCCCCAGGGAAATAGGCTTCTGTGGATTGGATAGCACGGTACATTCCTGGAAGGCGAAATGTTTGCAACCCTTGCATTTGTTCAAATCAAGCCGGCTAAACGAATCATCGATCGCTTCACCCGTATGTTCAAAAAACCGCTTCTCGCCGATTTCCTCATACAATCCGGTTTTGACCATCAATTTTTTCGGCTGTTCGCGAATCCCGGATATTTGCAGAGTCACGCCTTTTTGATGAACCTGTTTGACAATGCTTGCTAGTACGGCTTCGCCGCTTATGTCGAGATAAGGAACCTTACTCATGCGAAGCAGAACCGTTTTCGGACCTGACAGGAGTTCTTTCGAGACGGAGTTTTCAAGCGCCTGGGTTGTCGCGAAAAAGAGCGGACCCTCCAGCGTGAAGATGCTGGTTTGCGGGCACCCGTTTCCTTGAGCCTTATGATCAGGCATAACTTTGTTGAATTGCTTATCCGGCAATACTTTGGTGACGGAATGGGTGGCATTCATCTGCTTGATAAACAGAATGATCGCGAGCACCAGACCGACTTCCACTGCAGCCGTCAAATCGACGAACACCGTTAACAAGAATGTGGCCACCATCACGATGGAATCGTACGATTTGAGTTTCAGAATGTGCGCGAATTCCTTACGTTCGCTCATGTTCCAGGCCACGACCATCAGGATCGGCGCCATGCTAGCCATCGGAATCAGCGAGGCGAATGGCGCGAGAAGCACCAGTACGGAGAGAACGACCAAGCCATGGATAATGCCTGACAGCGGAGATTTTCCGCCGTTTTTAATGTTTGTGGCCGTCCTGGCGATCGCTCCGGTGGCCGCAATCCCTCCGAACAACGGGATGATCATATTGGCGATACCCTGCCCGATTAACTCCCGATTGCTATTATGTTTGCTGCCCGTCATTCCATCGGCTACAACAGCGCAGAGCAGCGATTCGATCGCCCCAAGCATGGCAATGGTGAAAGCCGCTGGAATCAGTTCCAGAATCTTGCCCGAATCGATCTGCGGCATTTGAAGGCTGGGCAGTGTACTGGGAATCCCCCCGAATTTGGAACCGATGGTCGCGACTTGATCCGGGTACAAAAACGTGGCGACCAAAGTGGACACGAGCAGTCCCAGCAGCGCACCGGGAATCTTCGGCAAAAACTTCATCGCCAGAATGATAACCGTTAAACAAATGCCCGCAGTCAAAAAGCTGAACCCATTGATCGTGTTCAGATGCAGGAAGATTTCCTGCATATTTTCATGAAACATTTCATGCTTCTTCACATTGCTCAGACCGAGAAAATCCGTAATCTGCCCCGAGAAAATGATGACGGCGATTCCCGTGGTGAAACCGATCGTTACGGGTTTGGGAAAAAACTTGATGATGGTTCCAATCCGCAGCAAGCCCATGAGCAAGAGCATGACCCCTGCCATGAATCCGGCTATAATCAAATTTTCATATCCGTACATCATCGTAATTCCGAATAAAATCGGGACAAATGCCCCGGTAGGACCGCTGATTGAAAATTTCGAGCCGCCGAGCAGCGAGCACAGGATACCTCCAATGATCGCGGTATAAATCCCGTATTCCGGCTTCACCCCGGAATTAATGGCAAATGCCATGGCCAGCGGAATGGCGACGATTCCGACAATTAATCCGGCCACAAGATCTTTCTGGAAATTTCCGATCGAGTAGCCTTCAAACCGGTCGAGACCGAGAAATTGGCGAATCATTTGATTCCCTCCATCTTCAACTCTTGTTGGTCTCCGTTCACAACCAGTTCCAATTTCCCGGTGTGCGGGTCAATGACGAGGCCATGAACCGGAATGCCAATCTCGGACAGAAATGGATGATTGGCAATCATCGAAACAGATTGCTGAACGCTATCATACACGTTATCGAACTTCTCCAGCCATTGATCAAGCTTGAATCCGGAATGCTCGGCCATACGAATATTGAACTCGGAAACCCCGTTCTCTGTTAACTTTTCGACAAAAGCTTGCTTCGTCGCACATTGCATACCGCAATCATGATGACCGACGACCACGACTTCCTCCGCCTTCAGCATATGGATTGCGACAAGAATCGATTGCATGATGGAACCGAACGGGTGCCTGATTTGCGCTCCCGCCACCCGCACAATAATCGCCTGACCTTGTTCGATGCCCATTGACTTCTCCAGGAGCCCGACCAATCGCGTGTCCATGCATGCAAGGATGACCATGCGTTTGTCCGGATATTTGGTCGTTTGGTACTTCTCATACCCTTTGTTGTCAATAAAACTCTCGTTGTCATGCAAAATTTGCGACAAGTTGCCGATTTCTCTCACCTTAAATTCCCTCCAACCATTCGCTTATATTTTTTGACCGGTACCGCTGCTCTAACTTACAAGACGAAGTAGGATGCTGTCTATATTTTCAGGACGACACGTCCGAACGAAACGACGAATGAAAGATTTGGAGGGATGGATGAATGAAAGGAGGACTGAGCAGGACTTTCGACTCAAAATATCGGGATTTTCGTGTATTTTGCCAGCATTTACATGTTTTACACTTTCAAATTACATTCAGTTAACATATGTACTTTAATGTAAGTTAAGGCTCCACAATTTGTTAATTTAGGGGGCTTAAAACACATGCTCACGATTTGGATCGTCATCCCAGATGCATTGGTCCAAACCTACTTGATTTTCGCCTTATTCGGCATTGAGTGGAAGTCATATAAAAGACAAACCTTTTGGTTTGTCCTCATCTTTGTGCTGTTCAGCTTGCTGCTGTTTAAACTGCAATTTCCGTTTGAATTGCGTATTCTCCTGAACATTTTCATTCACACACTGCTCATGAAAATGTTTTATCCTTTTTCCTGGAGAGTCACCTTCCTTATAAGCATAATAAGGACCTCGATTCAGACTATTATGTTTTTTTTTACAATCGATTTATTTCAATATTCAATTAAGGATCTGTATATCGCATGGACCGTCGACGCCGCCTTATTGGCTCTCGGGATCTTTCTTTCGGTCAAAAAGCTCGCGATTTTCAAATGGTTCACGGAACAGCACAAAGAATATAAAAAGTATTTGATCGTCATTACCGCGCTTTTTCTGTTTCATGATGAACTAATCAATTTGATCATGATCCGAACGATTGACAATCCTCAGACAACAGGCCGGGATGTTTTGATCGTCGCCTTAATAACCGACATGTTTATGGCTGTCGTTATTTATATCATCATTATCTTTGGGAAGAAACTCGAACAGCAAACACTCGACACCACCGAAAAAGTATATTTGCACAATCTGGAGGATTTTATCGCTTCCGTTCGCGCCCATAGGCATGATTATTCGAATCACCTTCAGGTAATTGCAGGTTTACTTCATCGCGAAGAGTATGAGGATGTCAAACAATATCTCAAAGATCTGAATCAGGAGCTTCGGGGGCATGAATTTCTCGTGCAATTGGATCATCCGCCTCTGGCAGCTTTATTGCAAACCAAAGTCGAGATCGCTCATTTGGAGCATATTGATATCAAGGTCGACGCGTACACGACGATTCCACCTCTCGAAATCAAATCTTACGAACTGGTGCAAATCGTCGGCAATCTGCTTGACAATGCAATCGAGGAAGAATTAAAAGCTCCTGCGCCTGTCCGCTTCATTACGGTGACTTTGAATCGTATGCTTGACTCGATGCTGATCATTCGCGTACATAACGTTAATTCCTGGATTCCCGAAGAGAACTTGGGAAATATTTTCGACAAGGGCTATACGACGAAAGAGAGTCATCAAGGGATCGGCTTGGCTACGGTCAAAAGGCTCGTAACTAAGTATCGGGGCCATATCGATGTAGAGAGCCAACAAGCGACTGGTACAAAGTTCGTGGTCTTCATTCCGTTATGAAGGAGAGGTGAAAAACATGCCCAACATGCCATATCTAGCCGTCGTAGCGGAAGATAACCCGAAACTTAGGGAGGAGCTTATTGCGCTTTTGCATGAGAACGGTTTTAAGGTGGTGGCCGAAGCCAGTTCGGGAGCGGAAATGAAGCAGTACGTCCAACAATACCAGCCTCATGTTTTATTTACGGATATCGATTTGCCTAACGGTAATGGAATTTCGGCCGCGAAGCTTTTGCGCATCCAATTTCCCGAACTCTGCATCGTGTTCATTACCGGGTTCAGCCAATATGCATCGGAGGCTTTTGCGATTGAAGCCACCGATTATATTGTCAAGCCGTTTACGCATGACCGGCTTCATCAATGTTTTAAACGAATCAAGCAAATGATAGACAAGCCGAATGGCCAGTCCACATCGTATCTCAGCTTTCGCAATCGCAATGCAATCGAGGTTATTGAACAGGAACAAGTGGTGTTTCTTTCCGCTGAAAACAAAGCAACCAAGGTGTATTTAAGCGGAAAGCAGGGAAAAGTGTTAACCACGACGGAGCCGTTAAAAATGTTGGAAAACCGGTTGGACCCGTTTTTTTTCATTCGCTCACACCGCAGCTATATCGTCAATATCAAACATATTCATCGCATTGAGCCGTTTGGCCAGACATTTGTCCTCAATTTTAAAAATTCCTCCTTTACCGCACATTTGAGCCGCTCCTATTTGACTGAACTATATAATCGTCTGCAAATCCTTTAATCAATTATATACTCCAGTTATGCCATTCCTGCTGCTGCTTATCGAGACCGCTCAGCCAATCCGAAGTCACGCGAATCGCTTCCTCCTGGTGCGTCCGGTTGGAGTAGGTATGGTTGGCTTGAAAAACAATTTCCTTGTCGCATAATCCCTCATTTCGGGTCCAAAACACCTTCTGGTAAAGAAAGCTGTAGTCAACCGGAATAAGCTCATCGCTTGTGCCATGAATGAGCAGCACCTCTCCGCCGAACTTCGTTGCGGATTGAAACGGTTGATGCTGCAGCAGCGACTCGAAGAATACGGGCTGCAGCGTATAGCCTGCATGATCTGAGCTTCCGTTCGTAACCGCTTCATCATAGCTGCTGCGTCCCACAATACGTACGATATCGTTAAAAGGATAAGCTACCGGAGACCAAAGCACTAACCGTTTGACCCGTTTGTCCTTAACGGCTGTCATAATCGCGACCGCTCCTCCGAGGCTATGGCCCAGCAACACGATACGGCGCGGATCCACGCATTCCATGCCCGCTACATAATCAATCGCGCTTCTCGTCTGATCAATCATTGAATCGAAGCCAAGCGAGCCGTAATCGCCTCCGCTTTCCCCGCAGCCGCCGTAATCAAAGCGCAGAACATAAGAGCCTTGCGACGCCAATGCGCGCGCTGTCTTGACGAATAACCGGTCTACGCCAATCCTTGAGCCAATAAAGCCATGACATATAATAATGACCTGTTTTTTCTCAGAGTCGTTTTTGTTTCCGTCAGTAGGGTAATGAAGCGTTGCCGCAAGCTCAAGCCCGTCGTGCCGCAGCGTCAAGTGCTTTTCCATCCCGATGACCTCCTACATGCTTATATATAATAATTCCTACCCACATACTGTGATTTAATATTAAATCCATATTATCACCGCAGCTCTCACCCTGTCAATCACCTTGACAGCCCATACAATTAATTGTTCACGGTTATTAGTCTCCCGCCATCCGCATATTCGCATTCCAAAAAAGAAAAAGGTTATCCATGGGAATTAATACCCGGGACAACCTTTTCCTAAATATTCCTTGCCTATTATTATTCATTAACCAGTCTTCCCCTGAGTCAGTGGAGGAAGAATTCGGATGATTTCTTCCAAAGCTTGATCCAAGTTAGAGGCAGACACGGTCATTCTTTCTTTTTCATAAAGCTCCGTCGCATATTGATAACGCGGATCATAGTAATGCAGAAGCAGCAGCTTAGCAGCCTCGTTAAAACGGTCATTCTGGAGCGAATTGCGGACCTCGGCGGCTATCGGCGTATGCATCCGCTTCTCAATTCGTTCAAATGAACGAATAAATTCCTCTTTATTCTCCTGAGGCTTGTAGTCGTTTATAATATTCGCAACTCTTTCCTCGGTCGGAATATCAATGAATAATGCTGTTCCTTCTTCCTTGGCTTTAACAAGAAAATCGGGCAGCACCACTTTCCCCACCCGTTTGCTTTCCGCTTCGATGATTAGATATGGCGCATTTTTCAAGCGGATAAGTTCATGGACTAACCGGGATTCAAACGTCTTTTGATTGTTCGGCGTTTTTCCGATATGCCCGAAAATCGAGCCCCGGTGCTCTGCCATCCATTCGAGATTAATAACGGGGTAACCCCGTTCCTGCAATCGGATTAGAAGCTCCGTTTTCCCTGTGCCGGTATATCCGTTAATGACATAACAGTGCGGCAGCTCCGAAAAACCTTCCAACGTTTCTACAACCCATTTGCGGTAAGCGCGAAAGCCGCCATTAAGGCGGTACATCTTTAAGCCCATCAGGGACGCGAGAGTGGCCGATGTTCTGCTCCTCATCCCGCCCCGCCAGCAAAACACAACTTTGTGTGGAGGACCGTTTTCTCCGATTGCCCTAATAAAACCCGGCAGCTTGCGTGATACGAGCTGCAATCCCTTATCTTTGGCGGCTTCCACGCTTTCTTGCTTGTACAACGTTCCGACTTCCGCCCTCTCCGCATCGTCAAAGAGCGGAATATTAATGCTGCCGGGGATCGTAGACTCTGCAAATTCGGACGGCGAGCGGACGTCAATTAATTGAACTTCCCCTTTATGCTGAAGCTCGAGTATTTCCGCTACGGTGAGATCCTGAAACATGTCATTTACAGCTCCTTTATTGTGGTCCTAAGCAGTTACGGTAATATGTCCGGGCTGTTCGGCGGTAACCTCTCCTATGAGATGCGCGTCCACTCCCGCGATTCGCAGCTTGTCCAGCAGCGTCTCGGCTTGTGCCTGTTCTACCGATATCAACAAGCCTCCCGAAGTAACCGCGTCGCAAAGAATCCATTGATCGATTTGATCCAGTTCTTCGGAGAACGTGACCGAGCCTTCGAGATGTGCATAGTTATTTTTTGTGCCTCCGGGCACGAAGCCCGCTTCAGCCAACTCACGCACCCGCGGCAGAACCGGTACCAGCGTTTTGGATATCCGAATTCCAACTTTGCTGCCCTTAGCCATTTCCGAAGCATGGCCCAGAAGGCCAAAGCCGGTTACATCCGTGCAAGCATGAACGTCATAAGGCTCCATCGTTTCAGCCGCCGCCTTGTTCAACGTGGCCATCACCCCGATTACCCTTGTAATTTCCTCGTCATTTAACTGGTCTTTTTTGATGGATGTCGTGAGAATGCCGACACCGATCGGCTTAGTCAGAATCAGCTTGTCTCCGGGTTTCGCTCCTGCGTTTGTCCGCACTTTGTCCGGATGAACAAGGCCTGTAACCGCAAGCCCGAATTTTGGCTCTTTGTCATCAATGGAATGCCCGCCGACAAGCGTTGCCCCCGCTTCCTTTACTTTGTCCGCAGCGCCTCGCAAAATATCGGTCAGAACCTGCTTGGGAAGCGTACTAATCGGAAAAGCAACGATATTCAATACGGTTAGCGGTTTGCCGCCCATGGCGTAAATATCGCTGATCGCATTGGCTGCTGCTACCTGCCCGAAGGCGTAAGGCTCATCTACGATCGGAGTAAAGAAATCAAGCGTCTGCACAAGCGCAAGCTCATCATTTAGCTTGTATACGCCGGCGTCATCGCTCGTATCAAGCCCGACAAGCAAATTAGGGTTCGGCGCAGATAGCGGAAGGTTGCGGAGCACCTCGGAGAGATCTGCAGGACCAATTTTGCAGCCGCAGCCCCCTTTGCTTGACAGACTCGTTAATTTAATTGTACTCTCTTGAGACATGAACTTCATTCCTTTCTAGGTTAAGAATATTAATGCCATCCTCTTCGTCCGGAGGATAGATGAGACGCAGCTCATCCTCGCCTAATTGTTCCGGTGTATCGTCAAAAGTAATGCAGCCTGCGGTTATCCCGACAATTCGTGTGGCGTACGCACGGGCCATGGCTACATCATGCAGATTGAGCACGATTGTTATACCCCGCTCAATGTGCAGCCCCGCAATATACGTCATGACCCGCTTCGCCGTAACCGCGTCCAAGCTTGAGATTGGCTCGTCGCCGAGCAGAAGCGTTGGCTGCTGCATCAGTACGCGTGCGATTGCCACGCGCTGTTTTTGCCCGCCGCTCAAATCCTCTACCCGCCGCTTCGCCAGCTCCTCGAGTCCAACCTCCCGAAGCGCCGAAAGCGCCCGTGTCCGATCTTCACGTGTGAACGCGCCAATAAGACTGCGCCAGCGGGGCATGACTGCAAAGCTTCCCGCGATAACGTTCGTGAGAACAGACATCCTTGGCAGCAGATTAAAATGCTGGAAAACCATGCCGATTTCACCACGGATGCTGCGCAATTCCCGCGCATTCATGCCAGTGATCGACTGGCCATTCCATACAACCTCGCCGGCATCCGGCTCTTCAAGCCGGTTGATACAGCGGATCAAAGACGATTTGCCTGCTCCGCTGCGGCCGAGCACAGCCACGAATTCCCCGGGCATAATACGCAAATCGACCCTATTAAGGGCGAATGTCTTTTCACCGGCATATCTTTTACTAATCCCTTTTAGTTCCAGCACAATTACTTCACCCGCTTTCGGATCGACGCGCCCAGATAATCGACAGCCGTGACTAAAATCATAATGAGCAGAACCTCAAAAGTCACTTTTTGATACATAAACTGCTTGAAATCGTTATAAAGCATCTGACCTAGCCCGCCCGCACCGACGATGCCCAGAATCAAAGTTGTACGTATCGCCACCTCAAGCCGGTAGAAATATTGGGATAAGACAAGCGGAACCATTTGCGGAATAATACCGTAAACCGCAACGAGAAGCCTCGTTCCGCCGAGTGCTTTTACTGCATCCTGCGGTCCGTCGTCCGTCGCCTCGATCGTTTCGGATATTAACTTGCCGAACACGCCGACATTATGAATAATCAGTGCCATGACCGCGGGAATCGGACCGAGCCCGAGCGTCGGGATAAAAACCAGAGCAAGTACAAGCTCCGGTATTGAACGGAAGAAATTAAACAAGAATCTTGTTGAATCGTACAGCCAGCGATAAGGCGCCCAATTCCTGGCCGCGAGAAAACTTAGAGGGAAAGCAAACAATACGGCAGCGAGCGTGCTGAACACAGCGATTTCAAGTGTGTCAATCATCGCATTCAGCGCTGTTCGCCAATCAGACAGATCCATAGGAAACCAATGCTCGGCGATGAAGCGGAACGTATTACCGAGATCACCGAACGATCCGGCAGTAAAGCTCACTCCCGCTCCTGACCACAGAAGTAGGACAGCGACCACCGCGACAACAACTATTTTTTTCACGTTTATTGCCGCGGCTTGATGCGTCCGTCAGCTATCGCAGCCTGCCGGATAGACGCATAGTCCTCATTGTTCGCTTCTATGAAACCACTTGCCCCTCCGAAAGCATTTAAGATGTCGGCATCCGTAATCGCAAGCATTGTCTCCCGTATGATTTGAATGTCACTTTCGGAAATGCTGTTCACAACGGCCCACGGATATTGGAAAAGCTCTTCCGATTGCCAGATTGTTTTGATTTTAGAACCGTCAATCTTCCCCTGCTTTACTAAGTTGTTGTAGTAGGCGCTGTCGATGGCTCCTACATCCTGCATCTTGTTTTGAATTGCAAGCGCCGTTGAGGTATGGTCCCCCGTGTAGGTAACGCTTTTAAACTGATGCTCCTGCTGGGTCTTGAACACACCGGCTTTTTTAAGGGCTATGCCTGGAATAAGGCTTCCCGAGGTCGAACTGATGTCGCCAAATGCAAACCGGATATTTCCCGCTTGTTTCACGACATCATCGAGCGTATTGTAAGAAGAATCTGCGGGAGCAATTAAATAGGAGTAATAAAAAGGCTTTCCCCCAATAAGCTGCGTTACAATCGCTCTTACATCATAACGTTCATGGGCTTCCACGTACGTAAGCGGCCCGAGGTATGACATTTGCACCTTGCCTGCTCCCATCGCCTCAACCACGCCGTTATAATCCGGGTAGATCTCAGCGCGTACGTTATATCCCAGTTTCTCCGCCAATAAGCTGGCGAGCTTGTCCGCACCAAGCTCCATCTGATTGCTGCCTTGAGCGGGAATCACACCGATGAGCATTTCATCGCGCTTCTCATTGTTCTGTCCGGCTTGATTTGCCGCCTCGCCCGTATCCGTGTTCTTCTGGTTACCGCAAGCGGCCACGAGCAGGCAAGAGATCAGGAGACATGTTAAAACCAAAAAGGATTGTCGTTTTCGGAACATTTCTCTTTTCTCCTCCTATTTTTAAAATTGTTATCAATACCTGAGATTAACATATTTTCTGTCGAAAAAGAAGGAAGCTTCAGTTAACTGTTCAGACGTCTCCTAGAAAGCATCAATAATTTGGAATGCACTAGGGACATACTAAGCACATGCTTACGATAGCCCATACTTATGAAGCTGGTTTTTCTTCGAAAAATCCTTAGGAGGTGCTGACAAATGCCTTTATGGATTGCCTATTTACGCGATCACTGGCTGTCCTTCCTGATTGCCGCAGGAGCGATCATTGCGGTTATTTACGTAATAGCTAAACGCAGTTTGCTGTTTTACAAAGAATGACGACCCCTTGTGCCGCTTAACAAAAAGACCAACCGTTTTCGCTGCCCAACGGAGCACACGAAAAGGATTGGTCTTTTTATATAGACGGGCTTTGGCTACTGCTGATACAGTCTGCAAATCCCATCCGATGATTGAGCAGTCTAGTGATGCGGATGCCTAACGGAGCGCTTTTGCCGCGATATCCGTACGGTTTTGCTTGCCTTCGAAGTTGATCACACTGACTGCTTCGTATGCGCGAGCGCGCGCTTCAGCGATGTCGCGGCCGCGGCCTACAACACCAAGTACACGCCCGCCGTTCGTCACGAACTGTCCGTCCTTCTCAGCCGTACCGGCGTGGAATACAAGTGCGCCCTGTGCTTCCGCTTCAGCGAGACCTGTAATAACGCGGCCTTTCGGATACGATGCCGGGTAACCCTCCGATGCGACTACGACGCATACAGCCGCCTCGTCACTCCACTGGATATCAAGCTGATCCAATCGGCCGTTAAGCGAAGCAAGCACGATATCGACCAGATCCGTTTCCAAACGAGGCAATACGACCTGCGTTTCCGGATCGCCCATGCGCGCGTTGAACTCGATTGTTTTCGGACCGTCTTTTGTAATCATAAGGCCTGCAAACAGAACGCCGCGGAATGGACGGCCTTCGCTGACCATTGCCTTAGCGGTAGGAATAATGATATTTTCGATCGATTCGTCAATGATGGCTTGATCGATATGAGGCAGCGGTGTATAAGTGCCCATGCCGCCTGTGTTCGGACCTTTGTCGCCGTCAAATATCGGCTTATGATCCTGTGCAGGAACCATAGCACGCACGGTCTCGCCGTCTACGAATGCGAGAATCGACATTTCTTGTCCCTCGAGAAACTCCTCGATTACGATTTGGTTGCCCGCCTCGCCGAATACTTTATCGACCATTGCTTCGCGCAGCGCCAGCTCCGCTTCTTCAAGCGTAGCGGCAACCGTTACGCCCTTTCCTGCCGCTAAACCGTCTGCTTTAATTACGATCGGAGCAGATTGCTCGCGCAGATAGGCGGAAGCCGATTCATAATCCGTGAACGTTTCGTACTTCGCGGTCGGGATGTTGTATTTCTTCAGCAAATTTTTCATAAAAATTTTGCTGCCCTCGATTTCCGCCGCGTTTTTGCGAGGACCGTACGTTTGAATGCCTGCTGCTTCAAAAGCGTCTACGATGCCGTCCGCAAGCGGATCATCCGGACCTACGAACACGAGATCGACCGCCGCATCCTTCGCGAAACGGATTAGTTCATCGAATTGTCCCACCGCTATCGGCACACATTCGGCAAGCTGTGCAATACCGGCATTACCCGGCGCACAAAAAACTTCCTTAACCTTCTCGCTTTTTTTCAGCGCCCAAACGATCGCATGCTCCCGTCCGCCGCCGCCAATGACCAAAATGCGCATATGTGCTAACCTCCCAAGTTACTTGGTAAAAGCCTTATTAAACCGTTTATTAATGTTTGAAGTGACGCACGCCAGTGAATACCATTGCAATGTTGTTCGCGTTAGCTGCTGCGATCGACTCTTCGTCCTTAATCGAACCGCCCGGTTGGATGATCGCCGTAATCCCAGCTTTGGCCGCAAGCTCAACCGTATCGCCCATCGGGAAAAATGCGTCGGATGCCAGCGCTGCTCCTTTTGCCGCTTCACCAGCTTGCTCGATTGCAATGCGGGCCGCGCCAACGCGGTTCATTTGGCCTGCGCCAACGCCTACTGTCATGTCATCCTTCGCGAGAAGGATCGCATTCGATTTCACGTGCTTAACAACCTTCCAGCCGAACAAGAGCTGCTTCAGCTCTTCCTCTGTCGGCTTGCGGTCAGTTACAAATTGCAGATCCGCTTCAGTCAAGCTGTGAACGTCGCTTTCTTGTACAAGCATGCCGCCATCAACTGAGGTTACAAGCCATTTCGGCTTGCGCTCGCCAGCTGCGGACAGCTCACCCAGTTTAAGTAAACGGATGTTCTTCTTCTTAGTCAGCACTTCAAGCGCTTCCGGCGTATAGTCAGGCGCAATAATGATTTCGAGGAAGATGCTGCCGAGCAGCTCAGCCGTGTCCGCGCCAATCGTACGGTTAGCCGCTACGATACCGCCGAAGATCGATGTCGGATCCGCTGCGTACGCTTTTTGATAAGCTTCGTGAATCGTCGCGCCGATACCTACGCCGCAAGGGTTCATATGCTTAACGGCTACAACTGCCGGCTCATCGAATTCTTTAAGAATCGCAAGCGCAGCGTTCGCGTCGTTGATGTTGTTGTAGGAAAGCTCTTTGCCGTGCAGCTGCTCAGCCGTTGTGACGTTGCCTGCTGCTGCAAGCGGCTTCTTGTAAAATGCTGCCTTCTGGTGCGGGTTTTCGCCGTAACGAAGATCCTGAACCTTCTCGTAGGTCACAGTATAAGTCTCCGGAAGCGGCTCGCCCATTTGCTTCGAAAGGTAATCGGAAATAAGGGAATCGTAAGCTGCCGTGTGACGGAATACTTTTGCAGCAAGACGTTTGCGCGTTTCGAGGGTCGTGTCGCCTTGCGCTTTCACTTCTTCAAGAATCGTAGCGTAGTCGCCAGCGTCAACTACAACGGTTACGAATGCATGGTTTTTAGCTGCCGAGCGAAGCATCGTCGGGCCGCCGATATCGATATTCTCGATCGCGTCCTCATAAGTGACATCCGGCTTTGCAATCGTTTCTTTGAACGGGTACAGGTTTACAATAACGAGGTCAATATAATCCAGCCCCAGCTCTTCCATCGCCTTCTGATGCTCTTCGTCGTCGCGTACAGCCAGTAATCCGCTATGTACTGCCGGATGCAGCGTTTTTACACGTCCATCCAAAATTTCCGGGAAGCCCGTCACATCGGATATACCGATAACCGGAACGCCTTCCTTCTGCAGCAGGCTGAACGTACCGCCCGTCGAAATAATTTGCACACCTTGATTCGCTAACTCCCTGGAAAACTCCACGATTCCCGACTTATCGGAAACACTAATCAACGCTCTACGAATAGCCACGCAAATACCTCCTCATCTATTTAACCAAGCTTATATCTCTGTATCTCAACCAATGACTGAGCTCAATTCCGCCGCTTCCGAGACCAATAGCGCTAATTATTAGCGCTATTAAGTAAGCCCAAACTAATCTAAGTTAGTAAATAACGCTAATTTTTAGCTCTATTCCATCAGCCTGCCGCGCCATTTACCGGCGCACTGTCACATGCCGTCCATCCAGCGAAACGCGCCCCTGCGCGATATGCTGGATGACTTCCGGCAGCAGCGCCTGTTCTGCTGCTTGAATGCGCTCGGTGAGCGAGCTCTGCGTATCATCGTCCAACACTTCAACTGCGCGCTGCGCGATAATCGGCCCGCTGTCCATGCCGCCGTCCACATAGTGGACGGTGACGCCGGTCAGCTTGACGCCATATGAGAGCGCCTGCCCGATGCCGTTCACGCCGGGAAAAGCCGGCAGCAGCGCCGGATGGATGTTAATCATCCGGCCGTAATACGGCTCAACCAGCACTGACGTGATGATGCGCATATAGCCCGCAAGCACGATCAGCTCTATGCCGCGCCGTTCTAACTCGACAATAATTTCCGTCTCATACGCTTCACGGGACGGATACTCCTTCGGCGTGAACAGGAACGTGTCCACGCCAGCCTTCCGCGCACGCTCGACAACCGGAGCGGCCGGCTTATCACAAACAAGAAGCTCGATGGTTACATCGAGCTTCCCCTCCTGCACCGCATCCGCAATCGCTTGGAAGTTCGTACCTTGTCCCGAGGCGAATACGGCGATGCGAAGTGCTCCCATTATACGTCCGCTCCCGTAAACGTCACGATGCGGCTTCCTTCCGTAACCGTTCCGATACGGTAAGCCTGCTCACCAAGCTCAGCCGCAATGCGGAGAGCCTCATTTGCTTGGTCAGCCGGAACGACAACAACCAAACCGATACCCATATTGAAAGTCGTGAACATGTCACGATTCGTGATGCCGCCTTTATTTTGCATCAGCTCAAAAATCGGCAAAATCGGCCATGAGCCGTACTCGATATCCACGTTAACGCCATCAGGCAGAACGCGCGGAATATTTTCGATGAAACCGCCGCCCGTAATATGTGCCATACCCTTCACGTTCACTTGCTCGATCAGCTTAAGCGCAGATTTAACGTAGATTCGCGTCGGTTCGATCAACACATCGCCCAGCTTAGCGCCGCCAAGCTCAGCGAGCTCTTGATCAAGCGAATAGCCTGCTTCTTCAAGCAGCAAACGGCGGACGAGCGAGAATCCGTTGCTGTGAATGCCGCTGGATGCGAAGCCGATGACCGCGTCGCCAGCTGCAATCGTGGAGCCGTCGATCATTTTTTTCTTGTCTACGATCCCTACCGTAAAGCCGGCGATATCATATTCTCCCTCGGAGTACATGCCCGGCATTTCAGCCGTTTCGCCGCCGATTAACGAACAGCCTGCTTGTAAGCAGCCGTCCGAAATCCCTTTGACAATCGCTTCGATTTTCTCCGGCACGACCTTGTCGCAAGCCAGGTAATCGAGGAAAAACAACGGTTCCGCGCCTTGTACGATAATGTCGTTCACGCACATCGCAACGGCATCGATGCCGATCGTGTCATGCTTGTCCATGGCAAAAGCAAGCTTCAGCTTCGTGCCGACGCCATCCGTTCCGGATACGAGCACAGGCTCCTCATACTTATCCTTGTTCAAGCTGAACAGTCCGCCGAAGCCGCCAAGCTCTGCAAGCACCTCCGGGCGGTAAGTCCGCTTCACGTGCTTCTTCATCCGTTCTACCGCTTCGTTGCCCGCCGCAATATCGACGCCGGCTTTTTTGTACGCTTCTGACACTCTCGGTCAACTCCTTAAAGTTTTGTGAAACAAAATCTTGCTTCGTAAGCTTATGCTTTAAAAATATTAACAGCTGCAGCTTTTATCCGATTCTTCGTTAACCGGCGTCGGATAGTCGTTATTAAAGCATGCCATGCACATGCCGCGATTATAAGCTCCGTCATTGCCGCCCACCGAATCAATAAAGCCTTCATCGCTTAAAAAAGATAAAGAATCCGCATTGATTTGCTTCCGAATTTCCTCGACCGTCCGGTAAGAAGCGATTAATTCTTTGCGGTCTGGTGTATCTATGCCGTAGTAGCAAGGGTTTTTGAAAGGAGGGGATGTGATCCGCACATGCACCTCGGTCGCGCCCGCTTCGCGAAGCAGGTTCACGATACGCAGCGACGTTGTCCCGCGTACGATCGAATCGTCAATCATAACGACGCGCTTGCCTTCTACGACTTTACGAACGGCGGACAGCTTCATTTTGACACCCTTCTCGCGAAGCTCTTGAGAAGGCTGGATGAAGGTCCGGCCGGTATATTTGTTTTTGATCAAACCAAGCTCGTAAGGGATGCCGGTCTGCTCTGCGTAACCGATCGCCGCCGAAATACTCGAATCGGGAACACCGGTTACAATGTCTGCATCGACGAATGATTCGATCGCCAGCTGGCGGCCCATCCGTTTACGCGCAGAGTGAATGTTAATGCCATTAATGTCACTGTCCGGGCGGGCAAAATAAATGTATTCCATCGCGCAGGTCGCGCGTCGCTCTACTTCAGCATAACGGTCCTCGCGCATACCGTCAGCGTCAAAAATCAACATCTCGCCCGGCTGAACATCACGCTCATATGCCGCTCCGATCGTCTCGAATGCACATGATTCAGATGAAAATACGAAGCCGTCGCCGATGCGGCCCATAACAAGCGGACGCAGTCCGTTGGGATCGGAAGCAACGATCAGCTTATCATTCGTCATGATCAGGAAGGCAAAGCCGCCGATAATACGCTGCAAAGCTTCCTTGGCAGCCGTCTCGAAATCCTTCGGCGAGCGTGCGATCAGATGCGCGATAACTTCCGTGTCGCTGGACGTTTGGAAGATCGAGCCCTGCATCTCAAGCTCATGGCGGATTTCAGGCGCGTTCACGATGTTGCCGTTCGTAGCAACCGCAAGGTCACCGTCACGATAGCGGAAAATAAGCGGCTGCGCATTGGCAAGCTTGCTCTCCCCTGCCGTCGAGTAACGGACATGACCGATGGCACGGTCGCCCGCCAGCATATCCAGCTTCTCCTTGTCGAATACTTCCTTTACGAGCCCCATGCCGCGGTGATAGGAGAACTTTTTACCGTTCTTCGTATCAACCGTACAGATGCCCGAGCTTTCTTCGCCGCGGTGCTGAAGCGCATGAAGGCCGTAGTAAGACAGGTTCGACGCTTCGGGGAGATTGAATACCCCGAATACGCCGCATTCCTCACGCAATTTATCAAAAATATCGTCACGGCCAATGCCTTCGTTATAGTGATTTCCCGTCCACAGCAAAGGCTGCTGGCTTATTTCATCAGACATGGAATCGCATCCTTCCAGACCTTCTCCAGTTGTTGTACCGGCGCCTGAATGCCGGCTTTTCCGTTTACGTTAATGGTCAGGCTGCTGCCTTTGACGTTACCGATTTGTGTTTGAACGACGCCTTGCTCCGTCAACCATGCTTGCAATGCTGCCGCTTGCTCCGGCTTCGCCGACAGCAAGATGCGCGATTGCGATTCACTGAACAACAGGTGGTCAGCGCGCAGATCGGTTGTTAACGAAACTTCCGCGCCGAGACGGCCGCTGATGCAGGATTCTGCTACTGCAACCGCAATACCGCCCTCGGACAGGTCATGCGCCGATGCTACGAGACCTTTTTGAATAGCGCCAAGAACGGCATCAAGAACCTTCTTCTCTGTAGCGAGATCAATCTCAGGAGGACGTCCTGCTGCCGCGCCTTCCAACACATACTGCAATTCGCTTCCGCCAAGCTCGGCTTTCGTCTCGCCAACAAGGATAATAACGTCGCCTTCCGCTTTGAAGCCTTGTGTCGTAATGTGATCGATATCGTGAACGAGACCAACCATACCGATTACCGGTGTCGGGTAAATAGCGCCCTTCGCGTTCTCGTTGTACAAGCTTACGTTACCGCCGATAACCGGCGTGTTCAATGTAACACAAGCCTCGGACATGCCGTCTGCCGATTTCTCGAGCTGCCAGAACACTTCCGGCTTCTCCGGGTTACCGAAGTTCAGGTTGTCCGTTACCGCAAGCGGCTCTGCGCCGGAGCAAACGATGTTACGGGCTGCTTCCGCAACCGCAATACGTCCGCCCACTTCCGGATCCAGATATACGTAACGTCCGTTGCAGTCCGTCGTCATTGCAAGCGCCTTGCGCGTGCCGCGAATCGTCACGACTGCCGCGTCGGAGCCCGGTTGAACGGCTGTCGATGTGCGGACCATGTAGTCATATTGATTGTAAACCCACTCTTTGCTGGCTACGGTCGGGGAAGCAAGAACCTTCTCCAAAGCGCCGGTCAAATCGGTTACTTCTGCAAAAGCCGTTGTGTCTACTGCTGCATTTTCGCTGTAGTAAGCAGGCTCTTTCGATGGCTTGTCGTATACCGGGCACTCGTCAACGAGCGCTTTAACCGGCATATCGGCAACCTCTTCGCCTTTGTGGAACAAGCGGAGACGTCCGTCATCCGTCACTTTGCCCACTTTTGCGCAAATGATGCCCCAACGGTCAAAAATTTCTTTCGCTTGCGCTTCATGCTGAGGCTCAACGACGAAGAGCATACGCTCTTGCGACTCGGAAAGCATCATTTCATAAGGCGTCATGCCTGTTTCGCGCTGCGGCACTTCGTCGAGGTAAAGCTCAAGGCCGTTACCTGCTTTGGAAGCCATCTCAGCGCTGGAGCATGTTAGGCCCGCTGCACCCATATCTTGAATACCGAGTACGATGCCGGAATCGATGAGCTCAAGAGTAGCTTCCATAACGAGCTTCTCCATGAACGGATCGCCGACTTGTACCGCGGTACGTTTCTCTTCGGACTCTTCAGACAGCTCGACGGATGCAAAGGTTGCGCCGTGAATACCGTCGCGGCCGGTTGCAGGTCCAACGTAGAAAACCGGGTTGCCTACCCCTTTTGCGACGCCGCGCTGAATTTTATCGTGATCGATAAGACCGACGCACATTGCGTTAACGAGCGGGTTGCCTTCGTAGCTCTCATCGAACATGACTTCGCCGGCCACTGTCGGGATACCGATACAGTTACCATAGCCGGCAATACCGCTAACGACATGCTCGAACAAATATTTAACGCGCTCATTCTCAAGGCGTCCGAAACGCAAGCTGTTCAGCAACGCGATAGGACGTGCGCCCATGGAGAAAATGTCGCGGATAATGCCGCCTACGCCTGTTGCCGCGCCTTGGAAAGGCTCGACCGCAGAAGGATGGTTATGCGATTCGATTTTGAATACGACCGCTTGGTTGTCGCCGATGTCAACGATACCCGCCCCTTCGCCTGGTCCCATCAGAACGCGGGGTCCTGTGACCGGGAACTTTTTCAAAATCGGCTTGGAGTTTTTGTATGAGCAGTGCTCCGACCACATGACGCTGAATACGCCAATCTCCGTGTAGTTGGGCTTACGGCCGAGAAAGCCGCAAATAAGCTCGTATTCATAATCCGATACACCAAATTGGCTGTATATCCGTTGATCGGCAATTTGCTCCGCCGTCGGTTCCTTAGCCGTTAACTGCTGCGCCATGTTGTTCCCTCCATGCATTCAAAATCGATGTAAACATCCGTTTGCCGTCTTCCGAGCCTAACAATTGGTCAATCGCGCGCTCCGGATGCGGCATCATGCCTACCACGTTGCCCGCTTTGTTGCTGATACCCGCAATGTTCTCAACCGATCCGTTAGGGTTCGTATCGCCCGCATAGCGGAAAACGATTTGGTTGTTCGACTTGAGCTCAGCCAGTGTTGCATCGTCACAGTAGTAGTTGCCTTCGCCGTGCGCGATCGGAATATTTATCATTTCGCCTTGCGAATATTGGTTTGTGAAGGCTGTCTTGTTGTTCACCACTTCAAGCTGCTCCTGCTGGCACACGAATTTCAATCCGTTGTTGCGGATCAATGCGCCAGGCAGAAGGCCTGCTTCCGTCAAAATTTGAAAACCGTTGCAGATGCCAAGGATATACTTGCCTGCTTCAGCCGCTTTTTTCACTTCATTCATCACTGCCGCAAACTGGGCAATCGCGCCGCAGCGCAGGTAGTCGCCGTAGGAGAAGCCTCCAGGCACTAGAATAGCGTCATATGCGGAAAGGTCCGTAGCTGTATGCCAAACGTAGTCAACGGACTGGCCGATGGTGTCTTCCACTGCTTTGTAGCAATCGATATCGCAGTTGGAGCCGGGAAATACGAGTACCGCAAACTTCATCGCCTTATCCCTCCAGCTCAAAACGGTAGTCTTCTACAACCGTGTTCGCGAACAGCTTTTCGCACATCGCTTTTACGCGCGTTTCCGCTTCTGCGCGATCGTTCGTGTCCAGCTCAACTTCCAAGTATTTGCCGATGCGCACTTTGCCGACTTCGGAGAAGCCGAGCGAGTGAAGCGCGCCTTGTACAGCGGTTCCTTGCGGATCTAAAACGTTTTGTTTGATGGTGACGTAGACGGTTGCCTTCATAGTAGCCTCCTGAAAATGTGGTTTTTCTCGAAATGATAGTTATAAAAATGTGATGGTCGCTCGGGCGCGTGGGTTATTGCCTACGTCGCTTTCGAAGCCGGGAAATTCTGATTACACGCTATGCGGTAATTTCCCGGCTTCAAGAAGCGATCGCTGTCGCTCTACGGCAACAACCCCCGCTCTCCGAGCTCGCCACATTTCCATAAAAACCTTTGCGAGGATGGTCGGTGAAGCATGGGAGCGAAGCATGGGAGCAGCCGCGCTTGCAGCTGGCTGCGAGCCTTTATTGCGTGGCCGTGCTTGTCGCTGGCCACCTAGAGATTCATGGTGCAGCAGCGTGCTCGCTGGCTGCCTGCATGCGCTGCAGGCGCAACGCCTGCCGCTTGTTACGCTGTTTCTTTCGCGTCAGCTACCCAGCGCCTTCTCGGGCGGGGGCTAAATAACGGTAAATGTTGGGTTATTTCAGCCAGAATGACTGGTTAGCTGCGAATAGCGGTACTTTTGGGCGTTATAGGGTTGGTTTGGGCGTCCTAGCTCAGTTCATTGCTTAATCAGGCCCTTGTTTACTGTTATTTTATTAGCTACGTTCAGCCTTAACGGAATAACGGCTGTTTTTACCGCTATTTGTGCAACCATCGATCCTTCTTGCTGAATAACGTCGGCATTTAGTTCTTTGTCACCGTCAGTACTGCAGCCGCGCTTTGCTGGCTGCTTCACTGACGGTTAAAACCCGTATTTCTATAATTCAACGCCGACTAGGCGGCGGTAGATATCGCGGTAGCGGGCCGTTGTTTCGGCTACTACGGAGTCAGGAAGCGGCGCCGGCTTACTGTCGCGGTCCCAGTCGGAGCCGAGCAGGTAAGTGCGGACCGGTTCTTTGTCCATGCTGTCAATCTCGATGTCCAGGGCGTAATTGCCTTCGGCCCAGAAACGGGAAGAATCCGGCGTAAAAATTTCGTCGATAAGAATGACTTTGCCGTCGATGAGTCCGAATTCGAATTTGCAATCGGCAAGGATTATGCCGCGTTCCGCGCAGTAGCCGTGAGCGAACTCATAAAGCTTGATGCTGCGGTCGCGAAGCTCTTCAGCAAGCTCGGCGCCGACCATATCGGCCATTTTTTCGAACGGGATGTCCTCGTCGTGGCCGACGTCGTTTTTCGCTGCGGGCGTGAAGATTGGAGCGGCAAAACGTTCGTTTTTGCGCATGCCCGCCGGAAGCTCGATGCCGTTGATCGCAGACGTTTGTTGGTATTGTCTCCAACCTCCGCCTGTGATATAGCCGCGTACGACACATTCGATGTCGATGCGCTCCGCTTTGCGGGTAACCATGATGCGGTTCTTGAGCAGCTCAGGCTCGGTTACGATATCGCCGAGCTTCTCTACATCGGTATGAACGACGTGATTGACTTGAATATCGGCCGTTTGCTCGAACCAGTACGCGGACAGTCGGTTAAGCACGTTGCCCTTATCCGGTACAGCCGGGTCGAGCACGTAGTCGAAAGCCGAGATGCGGTCGGTTACGACGATCAGGTAGTGCTCGCCAAGATCGTAAAGCTCGCGAACCTTTCCTTTATAGATCAGCGGAGCCTTAATATAATCGACAGCCGTCGATATCGCTTGCGCTTGTGCGGTCATCAGGCCAGCCTCCCCTTAAATCAATCCCAAACGTGTGAAAATCGTATCGACATGCTTCAGATGCCATGCCGGGTTGAAGCAATCGTCGATTTCTTCGGTCGTCAGCATGCTTGTAATCTCCTCAGTCTCGCCGATGATGTCACGGAACTGACGCTGCGTTTCCCATGCCTGCATCGCGCGGGGCTGAACCGTGTCATAAGCCTTCTCACGGCTGAAGCCTTTGTCGATCAGCTTCGTCAATACGCGTCCGGAGAATGGTACGCCGTATGTCGCTTGCATGTTGCGCTTCATGTTTTCCGGGAACACGGTCAGGTTGTTAATGATGTTGCCCAAACGGTTCAGCATGTAGTTAAGCAGCATAGTCGCGTCCGGCAAAATAATGCGTTCAACCGACGAATGGCTGATGTCACGCTCATGCCAGAGCGCAATGTTCTCATAAGCGGTGACCATATGCCCGCGGATCACGCGGGACAAGCCTGAAATGTTCTCGCAGCCGATCGGGTTCCGTTTGTGCGGCATTGCCGACGAGCCCTTTTGACCTTTTGCGAACGGCTCTTCGACTTCACGGAACTCACTCTTCTGAAGAGCGCGAATTTCAGTTGCGAACTTGTCGAGCGATGAAGCCACCAGTGCAAGTGTCGCCATATATTCAGCGTGACGGTCGCGCTGCAGCGTTTGCGTCGAGATCGGAGCCGGTGTGATGCCGAGCTTTTTGCAAACGAACTCTTCAACGAAAGGATCGATGTCTGCGAAGGTACCGACAGCACCGGACATTTTGCCGAACTGCACGTTGTTAGCCGCATGGTGGAAACGCTCCAGATTACGCTTCATTTCCTCGTACCATAGCGCCATTTTCAAACCGAAGGTAGTAGGCTGTGCATGAACGCCGTGAGTACGGCCCATCATTGGCGTATCTTTATATTGAATCGCTTTATCGCGAAGGATCTCAATAAAACGCTCGATGTCCTTCACCAGTATCTCGTTTGCTTGCTTGAGCAGGTAACCAATTGCAGTATCAACAACGTCTGTGGAAGTGAGGCCGTAGTGCACCCATTTGCCTTCGGGACCTGCCTTTTCCGATACGGCGCGGGTGAACGCGATAACGTCATGGCGGGTATCCAGCTCGATTTCGTAAATCCGGTCAATATCAAAGTCAGCTGATTTGCGGAGCGCCACAACGTCTTCCTTCGGAATAACGCCCAGCTCGGACCATGCCTCGCATGCGCAAAGCTCAACCTCGAGCCATGCTCTAAACTTGTTTTCCTCTGTCCAAATTGCTCTCATTTCCGGTCTGCTGTAACGCTCTAACATCAATCATTCACACCTTCCAAATAGTTGTTTCTTCAATCCAGCTAAGAGCAGCATCTGTGTCCGGCGCCAAAACGTTGACATGACCCATCTTCCGCTTAAATACCGCTTCCTTCTTCCCGTACAAGTGCACCTTCGGCGCCACATCCAGACGTTCCGCCGATTCATCCCTGCGCGACATGAGCTCAAGCAGCGGCTCGACATGCTGTCCAAGCACATTTACCATAACGACTGGGCTCATTAGCGTCGTATCCCCGAGCGGCAGGTTGCAAACCGCGCGCACATGCTGCTCGAATTGCGACGTCCTGCAAGCCTCCATCGTGTAATGCCCGCTGTTATGCGGCCTCGGAGCAAGCTCGTTCACGAACAGCTCGCCATCCGCCGTAACAAACAGCTCCACTGCTATGAGACCGACAACGCCCAGTCCTTCAGCGATCCGCATCGCAAGCTGTTCAGCCTCGCGCTGCACCTCTTCGCTAATTCGCGCCGGGACGATGGATAAATGCAATATATTATCGACGTGAATATTTTCCGCAGCAGGGAACGCTTTTATTTCACCCTGCGGGCTTCGCGCCGCTATAACCGATAATTCCTTGTCGAAGCGAATGAACTGCTCGAGCACAAGCTGGACCCCTGCGCGGGCCAGCGTCTCATACGCTTCCGCGATTTCATCCTCGCTGCGGATGACCCATTGCCCTTTGCCGTCATAGCCGCCCACCGCTGTCTTCAGCACGCAAGGCGTTCCAAAACGCGCTACCGCCTCGCGAAGCTCGTCAACGCTGCGAATCTCGCTGTATGGGGCTACTTGCACGCCTGCCGCTTCTATCGCACGCTTCTCGCGAAGCCGGTGCTGCGTCGTATAGAGCAGCTCGCTGCCCTGAGGTACGTAAGATTCCTCCATCAGCATCGCCGCCACGTCGGCATCGACATTTTCAAACTCATACGTGATGACGTCCGATCGCTTAGCCAGCTCACGTGCTGCTTCATGATCGTCGTAGGCGGCAATGATTTGATCCGCTACCTGTCCGGCCGGCGCATCCGGCGCCGGGTCAAGAGCGACGAACCGGTAGCCCATCGCGCTGCCTGCATTCGCCATCATCCGGCCAAGCTGACCGCCGCCAAGAATGCCGATCGTGCTGCCTGGCAGCAGCGTCTTAACCGGCTGCTTGTCCGCCTCGTTGCTCATAGCGTTTCACTGCTTTCCAGCACTTCCTGCTTCACGCGCTCGCGGCGCGCTTCCACGCGCGCTTGTACCTCAGGATCAAAAGCTCCTAGCATTTGCGCCGCCAGTAAGCCTGCGTTTGTTCCGCCTGCGTTGCCGATCGCTACCGTTGCAACCGGTATGCCGCCCGGCATTTGTACAATGGATAGAAGTGAATCAAGCCCGCTTAGATTCGACGATTTAACAGGAACGCCAATAACCGGCAAAATCGTTTTTGCAGCGACCATGCCGGGTAAATGAGCGGCTCCGCCGGCTCCGGCTATAATCACCTTAAGCCCGCGCTCTACCGCAGTTTCCGCGTATTCAAACATAAGATCCGGCGTCCGGTGCGCCGAAACGACTTTTTTCTCGTAAGGAATTTGCAATTCCTCCAGAACGTCGCAGGCTAATTTCATTGTGTCCCAATCCGATTTGCTGCCCATGATGACGCCCACCTTCGCAGACATGCGATCAAACCCACTTTCATATATGAGATAAAAACCTTTAAACCACTTTAATTGATTTAACCATAACCGTAGAAAAAACAGAAAAAGCCCGTCAGCAACCATAGAATAGGAATGCCGCCGGACCCCGAGCGGAAGCGTAATTGCGGCCGGTTTCATGCGAAATACGGGTCAATTACACTTCTTTCTCGATGAATCCGACGTAAGCGGCGCAGCTTTAGCCAAAGAGACAACAGAAGGCTGCCCCGTAAGAGAGGCAACCTATGTCCAATTAAAGGGCATCTATATGCTGCGTTTATGCGCTGCTATGACGTTACGGACCGCGCCTCTTTCACCTGAGACCTCCGGTTCGCTTCCGCTTGTCGGTTCATCTTGCTCGTAGTCCGGAAATTACGGTTTCCGGGTAGAAACATTCGGGCCATTTCCCGAACATATACGAACTTTCAACATTGGGCGGCATGCTCCGCCTCAAACCTATTCTAGTTTATCTAATCCCCAATCTACTGTCAACAAAATACGAACATTGAAAGAGGATCTTTTATAAAGGTTCGTATTTTTAAAGAAAACGAACGGAAAATCAGAACAGTAAGACCAAAATTAGGTGTATCGTCGGACGGTATTGCTATACCCATGTTTCCGTATTATTCCCATTTCCCGGAATTCCTTCCTTATTAACGAAGAGCAAGCGCAAACGGCTTCGCCGTCCTTTGGAGGCTCAGCTGCGTTTCGCGGTTAAATATAAGCATCGTATAAAGTTCATATTTATACTTTCTTATATTTTAAATCAAATTATTCCCGCGATGCCATGCCTCTTCATGAACGAACTAGGAACGGCTGACGCTGAATACAGTTATAATAATGCCCTTTTTGGCATACGAAGAAGAAAATGAAGTGAAACAGCGAAGGAGATTAGGTAAGGTACTCGCCGGAGAAACCTTATGGGCAATCGCTCAGAAATATGGCGTTACGCTGCAGGACCTGACCAGGGTGAACCAAATTACGAATCCCGCACTAATTTATCCCGGCCAAACGATCGTCATCCCTCAAGCTTCCAAGCCGACGATAGAAGTTAACGCGTACACGGAGAAGTTTGGCACTGAAGGCGTCGAGCTCGTTAACGAAGCTGGTGAATACTTAACGTACTAAAGCCCGTTCAGCTATCGCGTGCAGGCTGACGGCTCAATTACCTCCCTAGACGATTCTGCCGTTATTAATGAGGCCTACGGGAATGTACTCGGCGCAAATTTCACGGTCAAAAAGCTCGTCTTGATAAGCTTGGCAGTAACAGAATAGGGGCTGTCCCAAAAGGTTGTTAACCTTCAGGGACAGCCCCTTATTCGCGATCATCCTGTTACTTGATCATTATAGGAGGTACACTTTACCGCTCGAGCCAGACCGTCTTCGCGCTTGCGGGAGTACGGTGCGGCTCCGGCGCTTTCATATCGGGATATCCGATATAAATAAAGCCGACGAATTGCTCATCCGCCGCGAGCCCGAACGTTTCCTTCATGAGCGGATGATACATCGGATCGCCCGAGCGCCAAATGGCGCCTAGTCCGTTAGCATGCGCGGCGAGCAGCAGGTTTTGCACCGCCGCATGGGCTGCGGCAAGCTCTTCAGCGGGCACGGCACGCGGATCGCCCGGCGGTGAGCATACCGCAGCGATAACAACCGGCGCTCTATACGCTTTGACCCGCTCCTTCGCAAGACGCTCCTCAAGCGGCTGTCCAGTCAGGCCGGGAACAGCGGCGGCGGATACGCGGGCGTATCCTTCGGCAAGCTTTGCCCGTCCTTCTCCCGTCATCACAATAAACGACCACGGCTGCGTATTATGATGACTCGGCGCCCATGTAGCCGCGTCAAGCAGCTTCTCAATAACGTCGCGGTCAACCGGGTCCTTCTTTACTCTTCCAATCGTTCTCCGTGTGCGGATGGCTTCTTCGATGTTCATTTCCGGCCTCTCTCCAATCCACTCTATCATTCAAACAAAAACAAATACTCGCCGTACCCTTCCCGCTCCAATGCATCCTTCGGCACAAACCTCAGCGAAGCAGAGTTAATGCAATAACGGAGTCCCGTCGGCTTCGGCCCGTCGTCAAATACGTGGCCCAAATGCGAATCGCCTTCTTTGCTCCTCACCTCGACGCGTACCATGTAGTGACTCGTATCCGTGTGCTCCGTAACCGCTGCCGCCTGAAGCGGCTTCGTAAAGCTAGGCCAGCCGCAGCCTGCATCATACTTGTCCCGCGAGCTGAAGAGCGGCTCTCCCGATACGATATCGACATAAATGCCGTCCTCGGTATGATCCCAGTATTCGCCGGTAAACGGACGCTCCGTACCGCTGTTTTGCGTCACTTCGTATTGGATCGGGGTTAGACGTTTCTTCAGCTCTTCAGCGTCCTTCTTTACCGTCCAATGCCGTGAAATAAACGCGTCGCGCCCGGAGCCCTTGCGGTACATTTTGTAACGGTACGGATTCGTTTTGTGATAGCCCTGATGGTAATCTTCAGCGGGATAAAACGTTTGGGCCGGCTCGATTTCCGTCACGATCGGCTTGTCGAAGCGACCGCTCGCTTCAAGCGCCTGCTTGGAAGCCACGGCCAGCTTATGCTGCTCCTCGTTATAATAATAGATGCCGGTCCGGTACGATTCGCCACGGTCATGGAACTGGCCGCCCTCGTCGGTCGGATCGATTTGCCGCCAAAATATATCAAGCAGTTTCTCGTAAGGAAACACCTGCGGATCGTACGTGATTTGTACCGCTTCGGTATGACCCGTTGTCTCTGAGCAAACCTCCTGGTAGGTTGGGTTTACGGTGTGGCCGCCCGTATAACCGGATACGACCGATATGATGCCGGGCATTTCTTCAAACGGCGAAACCATGCACCAGAAGCAGCCTCCTGCAAACATCGCCTTCTCCTCTTTGCGGTTACTGCTCTTATTTACGATTGGTTGATCCAAGCTGATCACCCTCCTGATTGATTCAATTGATAACTAGTATCTTTATTATACATGACGAGGATGGTTAACAACAAAGCAAGGGCCGCCGCAGGTTATGCGGTCAGCCCCCTAGATCCGTAACTATTCAAACGCTGTGCCTGGAAAAAAGACCAAGAGCACAGGCAGCGCGCTCGCTCCAGGTGAAGTATACGTGATCGTCACCTCAGGCGGTACCGGTAATTCCGAAGCATCGCTTTCCGGCTGCTCCTGACGGTAAAGCAGAACCCCGTCGGCCGGACTCGCATGGCCGCCTGCCGGTACCGCTATAACCTTCCCGTTCACAGCGACCGCTCCCGAAAAGTTGCCCGCCCGCGGATTCAAAATAATGCGCGTGCCGTAGGCGACGTTTTTGAGCCTAATCGTCGTTACCGCTCCATATTCTCCCCCGTCTACTGTCGCTTCGTCGGTCAGCGCATCCACTCCCGGAATCGTATTGCCGCGGCTGCCCAGACGCAGCTTGCGCTCGGCAATACCGAGCGGCTCGTTCACCTCTATGGACAGATCCGTATTCGCAAACGTTCCGCGATTTCCTACCTTCTCCAGCTGCGGCAAGGCAAACACGACGCTGAGCGGATCGGTGCTCTCCCTGACAGCCATCGTAGAAAATGTCAGCGGTCCATCCGTGTCTACATCAAGCAGGCCGGAGAAGCCTTCATTCGGATTCATGACGATTTTCTCAAGCTCCGGCAGCAGAACGGCGGATGTACCCGGCTCTACGATTAGCTCGCTCGGCTCCGCGCCCTTCAAATATCTCGTCACCGCGGCTGAACCGAATTGAAGCGCACTAACGCTCGGACCTGCAAGACCGCGGCTGCCAATCGTCACCCTGATACTTTCGCTTTGTTCATTCGTAACGACAACAGCCAGCTTAAGCCGCTCCTCCGAGCCGTTGCGGTGATGAATGAACAGCCTGCTCGGTCCGTCCAGCTCATCCTCATATAGCAGTCCTTCGCCAAAAAAACGCTCCGGCGCATTCGACATGTACAACGTGCGTCCGCCTCTAGATTCAAGCGTCTCGACCTCCGGATAGCTGTTCATCAGCTTCGTATCGACCGTAAATTTATCTCCGGGGTTGCCATAGCGCATATGATATTCAAAAGGCGTATACATCACTTCGTCGGTCACGCGAATTTCTTGCGCCTTCTGGACGCTGCGCGCTCCTTCATTGTCGATCACGGTAAGCGTAACGGTATAAACGCCTGGCTCGAAATAGGCGTTTTTACGTCCCGACCATTCCGCCTTCGCTATCTTCCCGTCCGGATCGTAGCTGAGATCCTCGAATACGACCGGTTCGCCAAGCTTCACCTCTGCCGGCGCTTTAAAATCGGCTACCGGAACGGCGTTCGGGTCCGGCTGAATCGTAATATCAATTTGCTTCAGCTGCGAATTGTACGTATAGCTTCCCGTCCACAGCTGCTTAATGGCCGTCAGCGGAACATGCATCGTCCCGTTAATACGAACCGCAGCAGCAGTAAGCAATTGGTAGCTGTTGTTGCGTCTCGCCCCCCGCATATTAACGTTCAATGTCACTTTATTCGCATATGTATCGATATGAGTGCCCATTTGATCATTATAGACTTTCGCTCCTACCGCTCCCGCGATCGTATGAATGGGGATCATCGTTGTCCCTTTTACAACCGGCAGCGGTGCTGCCAATTGCTGTACCTTGCCGTTCACTTCCACCTGCTTCTGACCATGCACGTACATGATTTGCGCCGGCTGACGTCCTGCTGCATAGACGTGAGCATGTGTTCCTAATCCCGTTCCCGCAAGGGAAATCAGCAGGCTGGCCGCGATAACGCGTTTCGCGATTCGTGTGCCTATTTTCCCGTTTTTCATCTCAATCTCCTCCCGGTGCGCGGCATTAGCTGCCGCAGCCCGTATCGTTAGACGCATATAAGAGGCGAAAAGTTCCGTAAGACAGTGAAAATTTCCATTAATCACCACCTGCATAGGGAGACATACCCTACTCTCTTTGTTACAATAAGGTGACATCCGCAACTATTTTGCATCGATAGATCGTCCTAAATTTATGATCCGCAGCTTGCAGTTCGTTCATCCGATCGCCGGTGCAAGTGACCAACAAGAGAGGTGAATGAATAAATGAGTGATTTAATTTTGGAGCAGCGAACAGCCAGCCCATACGACAGAAAGACGCGCAAAAAGAGAGGAAACCGTACGTTTCTTGTTTTCATAGGCGTGTGGCTTGTCCTTATATGCTCCGGCATACTAGGCGCGAAGTGGTATACCGACCGTATTCAGCAGAAGATTGCCGCAGATCTTGAGCGGCAAACCGCCAGCCAAATTACAGCGATGCAGCAAACCTACGAAGCGCGTATGCTGGAGCTGGAGACAAACTACACCGCGGATCTTGCCGAGCTGAAAGCAAAGGTCGACGCGCTGAATGAACTGCTTACTTTTACGAAGGACAATGCTGATTCCAAAACAGACAACAGCAACAAGCTGTATACGCAATTAAATGAAGTGAAGAAACAGTTGAACGAACTGAAAAAAAGCTTGGATGTGCTCAAATGAATTTGACTGTCAAAACGTTAAACCGAACGGCATTGCTTGCCTTCACGCCTTTTTTAGGCATTATGATATGGCTGCTATTATCCGATATCGTTATCCAATTATCCGAGGATGCCTTTCCGGAAGCACGGACGGAACAAACGCCGCTGCCTTCCGCCGAAATGAAGTCCGCTGCGTCGGGTCTAGATCAAGCGCAGGAAACGGCGGCGCAAACCCGTCAATCCATTCAAAAGCAATTGAAGCTGTACAATCAAACGAATGCCGACATGGCGAAAATATCGGCGATGGCCGCCTCGCAAGCGATGAGGCCGCTGGAGATTTACGACCGCAACATTACGCAGAAGCTCGGCAAGCCTGCCGCCACGATCGAATCGGACAAGCTTAGAGCCCAGCTTTTCTATATACAAACGGAAAACTTCAAATCGTATGCGCTGAAGGTCAAACTGAAGAGCAGCGATGCAATGAAGATGACGTTAGGCGGGGACGAGCTGGGTAGGGCGGAAACTACGCTCGCGGCCGTGAACCGGCACCGCGCAGCTGCCGGTGTCAACGCGGGAGGGTACGCCGACGGCGGAGGCAAGCGTTACCCGCTGAGCACGACAATCGTGGATGGAGATTATGCAACGGGTTTTGAGGCTCCGCATGCGAATTTATTTTTTGTCGGGTTGAACGATCAGAACGAGCTCATTGGCGGGAAGTTCTCCAGCAAGCGGCAGCTGGATGCCAAAAAACCAAAGTTCGGCGCCTCCTTCGTACCGGTCTTGCTGCTCGGCGGCTCGCCGCAGCCGATTCCGGCCAAATGGCAGACGAGCCCGAAGCGCGCTCCGCGTACGGTCATCGCCAATTATAAGGATGATCAGCTGCTGTTCCTCGTCGCCGACGGCTACAACGAGTCGGGCAGCTCCGGCGCAACGCTGGGCGAAATGCAAATTTTGCTGCAGCGCTACGGCGCGGTGGACGGCTATAACCTCGATGGCGGCGGCTCTTCTTCGCTTATTTTCAACGGCCGGGTCATAAACAAACCGTCAGACGGCCAGCTGCGCAAGCTGCCGACGCATTTTTTGTTTTTCAAATAAATAGGCGTGCATAGCGCGATCGTCATGATTTCGGAATATACTATTACCGAATACCCTAACCCGCTCTTCTACTTTCTGCCGGAAAGGAGCAGCCATGATGGGAATCGGAACGGAATGGTACCGCAAGACGTTATTGACGATCACGGGAATTCCGCTTGTGGAGAAGCTCTCGACAACCTATGGTAAAAGGCTGGCCAGCCGCTTTATTGCCGGGGAGACACTCGAGGAAGCGCTGGATGAAATTGAGGCGTTAGGCAAGCTTGGCATTATGGCCACGCTTGACCATCTCGGCGAGGGCATTCAGCAGCTTAGCGAGGCTGCCGCATACAAGGAGCAGTATTTAAAGCTTATTGAAGGGATCGCCGCGCGAAAAGTAAATTCCAACGTATCGTTAAAACCGACGCAAATGGGGCTCGCATTGAATCAGGAAGCATGCTGCTCGAACATCCGGGAAGTAGTGAAGCATGCCAGACGCTACCGGAACTTCGTCCGAATCGATATGGAAAACACGCCGTACACGCAGGCGACGATCGATATCGTGAGACGGCTCCACAAGGAAGGCTTAAAAAACGTCGGAACCGTGCTGCAGGCTTACCTTTTCCGAACCGAGCAGGACGCCAAGGATTTATTGCGCGAGCGCGTAAACCTCCGGCTTGTCAAAGGAGCCTACAAGGAATCAAGTGATGTCGCCTACCAGAAGACAGCCGAGGTCATAGAAAGCTTCAAAAATATAATCAAGCTGCATTTGGATAATGGCGTTTATACAGCCATTGCCTCGCATGATGACGCCATTATTAGCTGGGTTAAAGCTTACGTGCGCACGAAGCGGATTCAAAAGCATGCTTTTGAATTTCAAATGCTGTACGGCCTGCGAATGAATGAGCAAGCACGGCTCGCCAAAGAGGGCTATCGAATCCGCTGCTATGTCCCTTACGGCGTGATGTGGTATCCATACTTCACCCGCCGCCTTGCCGAAAAACCAGCCAACCTGATGATGGTGCTCAAAAATATGTCCGCCCTAAAACGCTGATGCCCTCCATAGAAGGCGTCAGCGTTTTTTCTCACGTATGCCTCGCGCCAAATTTATAGGATATGGCCGCTTTCAACAACTGCATGTCACGTTCGCCGTCCAAATATAACCGCTCAGCTTCCTGCTGCGTAACAGCCTCGAACCTGAAGCGGTCCCCGGGCTTTAGCTGGGCAAATACCGGAATATCGACCGTGGCCACCTGAGCGATTCGCGGATAGCCGCCGGTCGTCTGCCGGTCGGCTAGCAGAACGATTGGATTGCCGTCAGGCGGAACCTGTACCGTTCCGTTAGCCACAGCCTCCGATAGCATTTCGGCAGGTGAAGACAGCTGAAGCTTCTGCGTGCCTTCCAGACGGCAGCCCATTCGATCCGATTGCACGCCGATGCGGAATGTTTGGTTGAACAGATCTTCCTGACTCCCCGGCGTAAACAAATCAAAGTGTGTGCCAGGTATAGCGCGAATGATCGGTTCAGCAAGATTTTCTGCTATAGCGAAGTGGCTGGCATGCCAATTGGATGCCGAAAAGCCCCCCTCAAAACCTGCACTCAATGCCGCATGAATCCGTGCCGACAATAGACTCGGCTGCTTAACGGCCAGCACATCCCCTGCCTTCATCGCTCTTCCCTCAAAGCCTCCGATGGAACCGCGCAAATACGTGCTTCTGCTTCCCATTACTTCCGGTACGTCGAATCCGCCTGCTGCGGCAAGATACGAACGGCAGCCAGAGCGGTATGCACTGAATTTGACAACAGCGCCTGCCCTGATGAGCACTGGTCTCCACAAGGGCATAGCTTGGCCATCAATTGTTACGGACATATCCCCGCCGCAAACAGCGATGACCATCTCACTTTCAATAACCAGCTCCGTTCCGGTAAGCGTTATTTCCAGCACCGCTTCGCGGTCCGCATTGCCGACTAACCAATTAGCCGTTCGTGCCGCACCCGTGTCCATGACTCCGCCGGCTACGACTCCATATTTTTGAAAGCCATACCTGCCGAGGTCTTGAACCGTAGTGAGCAAACCCGGACGTAACACTTTTATACGATAGCTGCTCATAGCGCACCTTCTAAATACAGGTTGTATTGTTCCTTCGTAATTGGCTTAAAGCGTACTGAATCGCCAGATCTCAGCAGGCTCGGAACCGCTTCGCGGGGACTGAACAGCTCAAGCGGCGTCCTGCCGATCAACTGCCAGCCGCCTGGCGTCGCAACCGGATAAACGCCTGTCTGCCCGCCGGCAATGCCTACGCTTCCTTGCGGAATGACCGTTCTCGGCGATTGGCGGCGCGGCGCGGCAATCCGTTCCGACATGCCTCCCAAATAAGGAAAGCCCGGCGCAAAGCCCAGCATATAGACCAAGTAGGAGGCGCTTGTATGAATAGCCACGACTTCCTCCTCAGATAGGCCGTTATGCGCGGCCACAAAACTAAGATCGGGACCAAACTCGCCGCCGTAGCAGACGGGGATCTCAATCGTTCGACGATCGGTATCCGCACCGGAAAGCTCCGCCGCCGATAAAATGAGCTGCAGCCGGGAGCAAACCGTCTCATATATCGTTGCGTGTATGCTCTCTGAAAAAACACGACTTTTCTTAACTGCGACCGGGTCATAGTGAATGGCAGCAGATGCGAATGCCGGAACACATTCAATCATGCCGGCAAAGGGATGTTCCTCCAAATATGCGGTCAACGCTCCTACTTTACGGTGCGTCGCCTCGTCAATGCCATCGCCCAAACGAATAATAACGGCAGAGTCACCGAGCGGAAGAAGCTCATAGTTAGCATCATTAGTTATTAACATCGTCGCCTCCACTCTAAGCCCCCGCTTTCATGACTGAAATTCCCGCGGCCTCCAAAGCATTCCGCAAATGGATGACATGCTCCAAGGCACCCGGCGTATCGCCGTGCACGCATACGGAATCCGCTTTTAAAACGATCATGCTCTGCTGGCGCGTACGAACCTCACCCCGCATGATCATCCTTACCGCTTGCTCTGCCGCGAGCTTCGGGTCTACGATAACAGCCCCTTCCGTTCCCCGCGGCGTAAGCGATCCGTCAGCTTCATAAGAGCGGTCCGCGAACACCTCGTTGACCGTACGCAGTCCAATCGCTTCGCCGGCGCGAACGAGCTCACTGCCCGATAGACCGAATAACATAAGCTGAGGGTCAACCTTGTAGACCGCCTCCGCAATCGCTTTTGCAAGCGGCTTGCTCTTCGCCGCCATGTTATAGAGAGCGCCATGCGGTTTGACATGCGCCACGCTTCCACCCTCCGACTTGGCAAACGCGTAGACCGCCCCGATCTGATACACGGTCATCTCATAGGCCTCCTGCGGCGAAATGTCCATCGACCTTCTGCCGAAGCCGGTTAAATCCGGCAATCCGGGGTGAGCGCCAATCCCGACATGATGCTGCATCGCCAGCTTAACCGCAGCCCGTATCGTTGCAGCATCTCCCGCATGAAAGCCGCAAGCAATATTCGCCGAAGTTATGTATTTCATCAGCTCGCCGTCAGAGCTTGTCCTGTAAACGCCAAAGCCTTCGCCCATATCGCAATTCAAATCGATTCGATTCATCGTATTCCCCCTCCAGCCTGCGTCAGTTTGGCAAAATAATCGACTGTAAACTCTCGAAAGAGAACAGCGGCTTTCTTTAAATATCGATCTGCAGGCCAGTAGAGCTTAATGGTTCGTGTGCTTAGGGGTTCCTCAATTGGCAGCAAAACGACAGAAGCTCCTGTCGAGCCTCCCCAAGTGACAGCGGGAATAAAGGCTACGCCCAGACCGGCTTTGATGAGCCCTCGAACCGTAGCGGGATCATCGCTTTCGAAAATGATGTTCGGCAAAAATCCGGCTTGCTTGCATAACAGATCTGTCGTTTCCCGGAGCGTTTTGCCGGCACTTAGACTAAGGAATGCTTCTTCTGACAGTTCAGCAAGTTTGACGCTGGAGCGATCGGCTAAAGGATGCCCGGCTGGCACGGCTAATAGAATTTCTTCAGTCAGCAAAGTTAGGTTGTCAGTGGATGGATTCATACTCAAAGAAGTAGAAAGGCACAAGTCATATGACGGCTGATGGACATGTCCCGCAGCATGCTGAAGCAGATTGAAGTGAATTCCCGGATAGTGTTGACGAAAGGAAGCAAGCAGATCAGGAAGAAGATGTGAAGCCACCTCTACGTAGAGATTTACAGCGTTTGTACTATTCTCGGATACATCCTGCAGAGCGACTTTCCCATCCTCCAAGGCATTCAAGGCCGTAGTCACATACTTCAAAAATAATTTGCCTTGATCGTTCAACCGGATAAACTTGCTTTCCCGGTCAAACAGTTTTGTGTCGAGATCCTTTTCCAGCGTGGATATCATTTTGCTAAGCGCAGGTTGGGTTATGCGTAATTCTTCTGCGGATTTAGTCATATGCTGCAGTCTTGCGACCGTTTGAAAATACTTCAGCTGCAGAAGCTCCATCTGTTCACCTCCTATTATTTATAGATTAGAAGTTATGTAAGTTATAAATTATTATACATTATTAATTATTGATTTAACCATATATACTTATGAAAGCGCTTCAATAACAGGCGCGACTATTTTAGGGAGGGTAATGCAATATGAGATTAAGAGGACTATTGCTAAGATGGGGTCTTGTTTTCACACTGGCAATCGGTTTGGCGGGTCCTGCTTACGCAGATTCAACCATGCGTTCTACGGAAAGTGGAGCAGCTGTGAAGAAGCTTGTAGAAGCAGGACTCATAAAAGGTGACGGGAAAGGCGTAACGAATATATATTTGAATAAAAATGCCACTCTTCTGCAGGCGGGGCTCATTTACTTGCGCTTGAAAGGGCTAGAGCAGGAGGCTTTAAACTACATCGCCAAGGAAGGCTCAGGCTATACGGATGCAGGCGGCAAACAGAACCAGGCAGTCATTGCCTATTTAAGGGCTCATCCCCATCTCGCATTGCTTGGGTTCGGAGGCAGCGAATTAGAGCCTCAGAAGCAAATTACCGGCCCCCAATATGCTTCCCTTTTACTCAAAGTGTTGGGATATGAGGCGGGAATCGATTATCAGGCTAATCATGCGCTGTTGTTCGCCAGACAGAAAGGAGTGACGACGTTGAGCGACGGAGGGCTGATTAATCGCGACATCGTTGCTTCAACCTACCAGGCATTGAATATGACACCTAAGAATGAAACGATCACAGGGCTAAAAAAGTGGCAAATGAGAATGAAGAAAGATGCCTATGTGCCGGATGTAACGGTTAAAACAAAATATGGTGATGTACAGGGTGTGCAGCTTACAAATTCGTCTTCGATCAGTTGGTTAGGCGTACCCTATGCGAAACCGCCAATTGGTGATCTTCGCTGGAAAGCTCCACGAAATCCGGATTCTTGGACGGGAAAGCTGGAAACCGTTCGCTATCAGCAAACCTGCGTCCAGACGGTAAACGGCAAAATTACAGGGAGCGAGGATTGCTTGTATCTGAATATATGGCGGCCGAACCAAGCAAGCTCCAAGCTTCCGGTTCTTGTATTTACGCATGGCGGAGGAAATGTAGGCGGGTCGGGCAGCAGCTTCGTCGGAGACAAACTGGCTACCGCCGCAAACAGCGTCGTCATAACAATAAACTATCGGCTTGGGGCAATGGGGTATTTTCGTCATCCTGCTCTGCAAACGGGTAATCCCTCGGATGATTCAGGGAACTATGGTTTATTGGATATCTTACAATCACTTAAATGGGTACAGGAAAACATTGAGCAATTCGGCGGTGATTCGGAGAACGTAACCCTTGCAGGACAGTCGGCGGGAGCACGTGATGTTTTGGCTGCCGTCATATCTCCTTATGGCAAAGGATTATTCCAGAAAGCCGTCGTACTGAGCGGTGGCATGACTACCTCCGATCCAAAGGCCGGTGAGGAGAAGGCTGCCAATGCCCTTGTGAAACTAGTTCAAACGGAAGGGAAAGCAGCTACCGCCGAGGAAGCACAAGCTTGGATCAACAAGCAGTCTAAAACCGAGCTTTCTGCCTATTTGAGGGGAATCAAACCGGAAGCGATTGCCGTTTATTATACGGATCCGGCAATTCGAATGGCTCCATTCCCTCATCTGTTCAGAGATGGAGCGATTATCCCTAAAAAAGGTTTTGATCAGATCGCCTCAGGAGATTACAACAAAGTACCTATGATTTTGGGAAGTGAACAAACCGAATTTTCCGCTTTTGCCTTTGGCGATCCTTATTTCGCAAGTGCTGCAATCGACGGCAGTATTTTCAAAGATAATAAGAAACTGAAGCAGTATCAAGCCGCTGTACAATTTGGCAGTGAGTTATATGCCGGGTTTAATGTAGAACGGGTCGCTGAAGAATTGACGATGCAAAAGGATCAGCCTGCCGTTTACGGTTACCGCTTTGCTTGGGGGACGAGAGACGGAATCATTTCATCCCAGCTGCAGACGTTGTTTGGGGCAACACATGGAGCAGACCTCGATTTTTATACCGGACATACAACCGGACTTGCGTCATACTTCGGAAAAAGCTATTACAATGATGAGAATCTGGCTGGAAGACAAGAGCTTGCCGCTGCGATGACGCGTTATTTAAAGTACTTCCTATATACGGGAAACCCCAACAGCCAACAGAATGTAGAATGGAAGCCATGGCATGCAGGCGATGGTGTGGAACGTATTCTCCGGTTGGACGGGGAAAAAGATCACGCTGTAATTGAAATGTCAGATGAATATTTAACGGTTAGTGCCACAAAAAAGCGAATGAAACAGGAGCTTAGTCAAGAAGATTTAGACTTACTCGAGACAAAAATTTTCGCTGGCCGGTTTTTCGTAGATATACCTTAAAAAGCTAATCTAAGCAGCCTTAGTCCGGTCTTAGACCGGGTAAGGCTGTTTATTTTTGGGTGCAAAAAAAAGCAGCGCCGGTCCAGCGCTGCTTTACTTATGTTGCACAGAATGTGCTATTTATTCCCCGCCCATGAACACGTAACGGCCAATAATAAGCACCGCTAAAATCCACATGAGCCAGTGCACCTTGTATTTGCCTTTGCCCGACAGGTTTGCAACCGTTGCGAGCAGCACGTACGTCACGATACCGAATGAGATACCGTTTGCGATGTTGTACGTGAATGGCATAAGCGCCAGCGTGAAGAACGACGGGATCGCATAAACCATATCCGTAAAATCAATTTCTTTGACCGATTGCATCATCAGCACGCCGACGATGATCAGTGCCGCCGCCGTTGCCGAGCCCGGAACGAGCGCTACGAGCGGCGACAGGAAGATCGCAAGCAAGAAGCAGATACCGGTTGTAACGGCAGTCAGACCTGTACGTCCGCCCTGCGCGATACCCGCCGAGCTTTCTACATAGGCAGTAACCGTGCTTGTACCAAGCACCGCGCCGCCGCCGACGCCGATGGCGTCAACGAACATCGCTTTACCGATGCGTTTCTTGCCTTCTTCCGGATTTTTCATGTAACCGGCACGGTTAGCCGTACCTACCAGCGTTCCGAACGTATCGAACAATTCAACGAATGTGAATGTAAGAATAACCGTAACAAGACCAACCTCGAACACGCCGGCAAAGTCAAAATGCCACACGTTCATCGTTTTGAAATTTGGAATCCAAGTTTGACCGCTAAGCGTTTTGCTCACATCTACATGACCCGATAGAATGGCAATAACCGTCGTGCCAAGAATACCGAACAAAATCGCGCCCGGTACGCGGAGTACCATCAGGACAGCAATCAGAAGCAGCGCAATAATCGTAAAGACGACCGTTTCGCTATGGAAGCTGCCCAGCTGAATAACCGTTTCCGGTCCGCTCACCGGTGTAAAAGCGCCTGCTTTAATATCGGTGAAGCTGGAAACGGCAATCGTCATGAGGCCGCTGTTTTTCAAGCCGATAATGGCGATGAATAACCCGATGCCGACCGTGATCGCATGCTTCAAGCTGTCTGGTACAGCTGTGATAAGCATTTGGCGAATTTGCGTCAACGTCAAAATAATAAAGATAAGACCGGAAATAAAGACAGCCGTTAGTCCCATCGCCGGGGTGATCGGCGTATCCGTCGCGGCCGACGCGATAATAACGGATGCGAAATACGCATTGAGACCCATGCCTGGAGCAAGCGCTACAGGGAAGTTGACGAACAGTCCCATCGCAATGGTGAAAATACCGGCAGCGAGCGCCGTAGCCAGAAAGACTGCAGTCCAGTTTAAGCCCGCCGGTGTAAGTATGATTGGATTGACGGCCAATATGTATGCCATCGTCATGAAAGTCGTCAGCCCCGCCATAATCTCTGTTCTGACATTTGTTCCGTGTTCCTTTAAGCGAAAGAAACGTTCCATTTTGATTACTAACCTCCCAAAAATGTAGTGGAACAAACAAAGAAGCCTAGAAAAATGCGAATATCGCATTTCTACTAGGCTCTGCAAAAAGGGAAAAAGTATACTCGCTGGACCGGTGCGAACTTTTTCGCCATTTTCGTAGCCTGATCATTTACGGTGACCGAGTAGAGACTCTCAAGCCGATTCTTGAGATTATACGAAAAAATATGCTGTTGTTGTTTTCCGTTATCAATTCTAATGAGAATACGCCGTTTTTGTCAATACTTTTGACGAACGTTAATGGCAATAAATACCTGAATCATTCGGATTCAAGCGTAAACGGCTTGCGTCGTCCTTGGCGGCATAAGCTCGTTTCGCGGTGAAATATAAGCATCGTATAAGGTCCAAATATACTTTCTTATTTTTAAAAAAAGTTAGGCAAATAAGCTTTGTTCGCCTCGAGCATATCATCCAGCAGACGCTTGCCGACGGCCACGCTTGGGACGAGCGGATGGTGAACCATCGCTTGCAGCGCAGTGCCTCTGTCTCCGCTGACGGCTGCCTCAATCGTTAGTGATTCATATGTTTTGACGGCATGAATAAGTCCTTTTATTTGCTCCGGTACGCGCTGCAGCGGCTGCGGCACAGGACCTTGCGCCGTAACGACGCAGTTGACCTCAATGCTCGCATCCTCCGGCAGGAAGTCGATAATGCCGCCGTTTCTAACGTTAAGCGTCTGTATATCTCTCTTATCCGTGTATAGCGAGTGCATCAAATTGACAGCAGCTTCGGAGTAATAAGCGCCGCCCCGATTCTCCAGCTGCTTTGGCTTCTCGTTCAAATACACATCCTTGTACAGCTCGAAAAGCTCCTCCTCCACCCGGCTGACGACATCCGCGCGCGTGCCGTTCTTCTCTAGCGATTCCTTCATTTCCGCAAGCATCGTATCGGTCATATAGAAGTACCGGAGATAATAAGTCGGGATCGCTCCAAGCGAGCTAAGAAAATCAAAATCCCAATCAAAGGCGGTTACGTTCGCCGCTGAATAATCTTTGCCGCCGTTAATTAATTCCTGCAGCTTATCTTCGCCGTTCACATACGCGGCCGTCACCCAGTGCAGATGGTTGATGCCCACGAATTCAGGCATGACGTCGCGTTCGCTGACGCCGTATTCTTTGGCCAGAAACTTTTGAAAATTTATTGGCGAGTTGCAAAGGCCTACCGTCTTTACGCGGCTGTGCTTCTGCACCGCTTCCGTCACGATGCCCGCCGGATTCGTAAAATTCAGCATCCATGCATCCGGAGCCAGCTCCTCTATGTCTTTGCAAATGTCAAGGATGACAGGCACGGTCCGCAATGCTTTCATCATCCCGCCGGGACCCGTCGTCTCCTGTCCAATAACGCCATGCGAAATCGGAATGTGCTCATCGCGCCTTCTTGCTTCCAGCAAGCCTACGCGCATTTGCGTCGTCACAAAATCGGCTCCGGCAATCGCTTCGCGGCGGTTCAGCGTTAATTTCACGTCTATCGGCAAGCCTGCCTTCTCAACCATCCGTCTTGCCAATTCACCAACGATCGCCAGCTTATGGCGGCCTTCCTCAATATCAACGAGCCACAGCTCGCGGATCGGCATTTCGTCGTATTTTTTGATAAAGCCTTCCACAATTTCCGGTGTATATGAGGAACCGCCGCCGATTACGGCAACCTTTAATTGTTTTTTGGTCATAGGTGTTGAGCCTCCTTAAGTTTTATTGCCTAAAAATGCATCTTCATAAGCATGGTCTTTATTAAAAGGTGATCCTTCTTAATGCCGCATCCGTCGCCGCTTCAATCGTAATGCCGCTGTTGTCCATCGCGCTCATGACCGCTCCAACGACCGGATCGGCCGTAAGCTTAATCGTCTTCGCATAAGGCGCTGCCTCGGCAATCGCTTCTTTAATCCCGTTAATCATATGCGGCGAGCTTCCGCGGGACAGAACGCTGCCCGTTAACACGATATCGAAGGACTCGCGCTCCATGCCGAGCCGCTTAATGAGCGCATTCACTGCGTTTCCATGCTCTCTTCCCGTCTTATGCAAAATGCGGATCGCTACCGCGTCGCCTTGCGAGGCCGCCTCAAACATTACTTTTGCAAGCTCATGCGATGGACGCTTCCCGTTATCTAGCGCATCATCGTACATGTCCTGCACCGACTTATAGCCGAGCCGCTGCGGCACCAGCACACTAAGCAATGTCGGCTGCTCCCTGCCTTCCCAGGCGCGAATCGCGCTGCGGAAGGCATGTATCGCCAGGTCGGTGCCCGAGCCTTGACCATCGCCGAACAAATAGCCGAAGCCCCCGTATTGAAGCTCATCCCCCTGCGGATTGCGGGCTGCCGCGTTAAAGCCGGTTCCGCTAATGATGACCGCACCATACGGTCGATTTGTGCCGGCACGCATGCCGATCATCGTATCGCAAGCTATCGCATGGCGTTCATATCCAAGAGAAGCGATCATCGGGCGCAATATAGCGTAGTCTGGCTCGCGGTCCGCTCCCGCAAGACCAAAATACGCGAACGTTACCTGCTCCTTCATCACGCCTGCATCCCGTAAGGCCTGCCCGCATGCACCTTCAATATTGCGTTTTGTTTCCTCAAAAGCCGTCTGGTGGTTCCCGTTGCCGCCAAGCCCCCTGCCGAGCACGCGGCCGGCTTCGTCCACGAGCAGCGCATGCGTTTTGCTGCCCCCCGCATCTACTCCAAGAAAAATAATGAGAATCACACTCCCGAATGGTGAAATATTCTTAGTGATAAGTTTAAAGCTATCATTGGGTATGCTTTTAGCATAAAACAAAAAACACCGTTCCTCTAATGAGAAGGAACGATGTTATGATACTATCTTACTGTTTATTTAAGTGCGAAGCTCAGACGGGAGCTTTCCGATATGAAGCTTGAACAACCGGTTGAAGTTCGATAAATTGCGAAAGCCGCACTCTGCCGCCACTTCTATAATTTTTTTGTCCGAGGATTCCAAAAGATGAGCAGCTTGTGACAGCCGCAGCTGAATTAAATAGTCCATTGGCGACGTTCCGACGACTTGTACGAACAGCGTGCTGAACCGGGATGGACTAAGATGAGCGGCTTCCGCCAGTTCCCCGAGCGTCCATGGATGAGCCATATCGGATTCCATATGATGCAGAACCGCCCGAATCGTTTCCATTCCCCGAGTATGCTGCGCTTCGCTCACGCTGTTTTTGGCAAAATACCGGTTCACGAAAGCAAGAAATTGAATAAGCCTGGCCCGTATAACCACTTCAAAATGCGGCTCCTTCCGCTCAAATTCGGCCGCCATCTCCGTTATCATCTCACCTAAACGCGCCCGCATCGGATGGTCCCGGTCAAGCACATTGTCAAAACGCTGCCCCATCTCACGGAACGGAACAAGCAGCTCCGCATCATAACGCTGCTCTAATGCAAGATAAGCCGGATCGAACATTATGATGCGCATGACCAGACCCTCCGCTTCGAAAGCGCGGTGCAGATCATTTGAATTGATAAGGATAATATCTCCTTGGTGAAACTCATAGCGGCTCCCGTTAATCAAATAACTGCCGCTTCCCTTTTCGATATAGTTAATTTCCAAAGCGTTATGCCAGTGCAGTCTTTGAAACGTCGGGGTAACCCCTTCCGACTGAGAGATGGCGATGGGAAATGACTGCGGAAGCTCGATATGGTCTTTGCTGACGGAAGGGAACAGCCTCACGCTAATTCCTCCTTAAAAGGTTTGCGAATGCAAACGCGAATACAAAAGATTATAGCAGACAGAAGCCTGTTGACAACATTTGCTAACGGAGATTAATATATAACCAACGGTTAGTAACCGGTGGTTACAAATAATTCGATTAAGGAGGGATACCCATAGTATCAAAAAAGGAATTGCGTTCGGAAGAAACGAAACGATCGATTATCGCTGCAGCCATAAAGCTGTTCGGTGAACGGGGTTACGAATCGGTGACCATTAGGGAAATTGCGAAGGAAGCCGGCTGCTCCCACACGACGATTTATATTTATTTTCAAGATAAGGAAGCCTTGCTTCACGCCTTATCGATGCAGCCATTGCAGCAGTTCAAAACGACTTTGGACTCCGTGGCCGCTGATATGAACCTATCGCCTGCCGAAAAGCTGCAACGGTTGAACGGACTTTTTATCTCGTTTTGCTTGGAGAACCGCAGCATGTATACGATTTTTTTCGAAGTGAAGTCCGCTCGTGTCGATGATCCTGAGCCGGATCTGGAAATTAACCGGCTGCGAAATGAAATGTTCGGCATTATGGCGCAGCTGCTGCAAAACTATCTCGACATACCGGAAGGCGAGCGGCTGCTTGGGTTCTCCCGCATTTATTTTTATATGCTCCGCGGGATCGTGGGCACTTATACGCTGTCGGAGGAATCGGTCGATTCAATCATCAACCGCCTCTCCGCTACGTTCGACGATGCATTTGACGCGCTGCTGCTCGGATTTAAGGAACAACTTACTGAAAGAGGTGCTGCTAAATGACCTTCTTGCTATTCGTCTTTTTGTTCACCGTTGTATGCGGCTGGCTTGATGCCAGACTTACCCCGAAGGAGGCGAAGTAAAATGTTTGCCGGACATTTCGGCCTTGCTGCCGCTGTAAAGGCGATGGAGCCTAAAGTTCCGTTGTGGGCGCTAATGGTAAGCACTCAGCTGCTCGATATCGCGTTTGTCCCTTTGCTTTTGACAGGGGTAGAGTCGATGGAGACGATTGGTGACGGCGGTTACGGCGAAGCGATTATTCATGCGGACTACTCGCACTCGCTTGTTGGCGCACTTTTTTTGTCGGTTATTGCGGGTTTGATTGCATGGCGGGTCTGGAACCGGCGCAGCGCGGTTATTATCGGTTCGCTTACCTTCAGCCATTGGCTGCTTGATTTGCTCGTGCATCGGAGCGATATGGCCATTTTGACTGGTAATTATGGTGATTTGCCGCTGCTGGGATTCAGGTTATGGGAGCTTCCTACCGTTACAGCAATCGTAGAGATAGCGCTAGTCCTTGTTGGTGCTGTATTGTATTTCAGATCGGTGATGGCGAGGTCGGGCGGTCTGAATGGTGTAAAAAGATATCAGCCTTATCTGGCAGGGTCGCTTATGGCTCTATTATTGATACTGTCGTTCGTCAGCGACTATTTCTCTATATAAAAAGAAACGCCTTTCCGCATCGGCTGCTTAGCCGGCGGAAAGGCGTTTTGTATTTGGTGAGCTGCGTGTTACGCGTTTACTCCCACTCGATTGTTGCAGGCGGTTTCGACGTAACGTCATAGACGATACGGTTAACGTTATCTACTTCGTTTACGATACGCACGGAAATTTTTTCGAGCACGTCCCAAGGAATACGCGCCCAGTCTGCCGTCATACCGTCAATCGAAGTGACGGCGCGGATACCGACTGTATAGGAATAAGTACGGGCATCGCCCATAACCCCTACGCTCTTCATGTTCGGAAGCGCAGTGAAGTATTGCCAAATTTCACGGTCAAGACCGGCTTTCGCAATTTCATCGCGCAAAATCGCATCGGATTCACGGACGATATGAAGCTTGTCCTCCGTCACTTCCCCAAGGACACGGATCGCAAGACCCGGACCCGGGAACGGCTGACGCCATACGATAGCTTCCGGTAGGCCGCACTCTTCGCCGACTTTACGAACCTCATCCTTGAACAGCGCTTTAAGAGGCTCCACGAGCTTGAACTTGATGTCTTCCGGCAAGCCGCCGACATTATGGTGGGATTTGATCGTTTGCGCCGTAGCCGTACCGCTCTCAACGATGTCCGTATAAAGCGTGCCTTGCGCCAAAAATTCAAATTCATCCAGCTTGTCCGACTCTTCTTGGAACACGTAAATAAATTCGTTGCCGATAATTTTACGTTTTTGCTCTGGATCTTCAACGCCCTTCAGCTTACCGAGGAAGCGTTCCTGCGCATCGATTTTCAGAACCTTCATGTCAAATTTGCCTACGAATGTTTCCATAACGCCTTCGGCTTCGCCTTTGCGGAGCATGCCGTGGTCGATGAACATGCAAGTAAGCTGGTCACCGATCGCTTTGTGAAGCAGAATCGCCACAACGGACGAATCTACGCCGCCGGAAAGCGCGCACAGTACTTTTTTGTCGCCGACTTGGTCGCGGATTTCGCGGATTGTATCTTCAATGAACGATTCCATCGTCCAGTTGCCGTCGCAATCGCAAATATTGTAAAGGAAGTTGCGGATCATTTCGTTTCCAAATGTGGAGTGACGTACCTCCGGGTGGAATTGTACGGCATAAAACTTACGTTCAGGATGGCTCATGCCCGCAATCGGTGCATGCTCCGTTCTCGCGTCGATCTGGAAGCCCGCAGGCGGTTCGACAACGAGGTCACTGTGGCTCATCCAAACGGTTTGAACCTTGTCGAGTCCGAAACCGATTTGAGTGCCTTCTACAAATTCAACCTCTGCTTTGCCGTACTCGCGTTTGCCCGCACGCTCAACCTTGCCCTCGAGCTGGTGCGACATCAGCTGCATGCCGTAGCAAATGCCGAAAATGGGAATGTTCAAATCGTAAATAGCCGGATCTACAAGCGGTGAATTTTCTTCGTAGACGCTGGCCGGTCCTCCCGAGAATATGATACCTTTCGGCTGTAATTCGCGGATCCGTTCTACCGGCGTGTTGTAAGGCAGCAGCTCGCTGTATACGCCCAAATCACGAATACGGCGTGCAATCAGTTGGTTGTATTGTCCTCCAAAATCAAGAACAACGATGATTTCATTTTGCTTAGTCATTACCGAGCCTCCCTCAATAGATGTAGTAATTATATATAAGGCGGTTTGAGCGAGTCAAGGCGAATAGGTGCGACAAATGTTAGAAAGGCGGAAAGTTGGAGTTGATGACATGATATATTGGGGGAGATGGGAGTTCCGGAGCGGAAAAATGGAACGAATTAAGGCAACGGTAGATGGCAGGATTGAGGTGCAGTAATGCACCTCATTTTGCCAAATGCCGGTAGATGGGGGGATTGTGGTGCAGTAATGCACCTCATTTTGCCAAATGCCGGTAGATGGGGGGATTGTGGTGCATTTTTGCACCTAAATCTCCCGGTTGGCGCATTAAGCGCTAAATATCGCTTAATGCGCCTGAGTTGTAAGTGTGTGAAGACAGTATGTGTGAATTCGTGCTTATTGTGCAACAATGGTGCGTTTAGCGGCTTGAATAATTTTTTGGTGATTAAGCATTAATGCGTGATTACCCTGCTCCTATGGTTGCAGCGCGGACGACGGCTTTGCTTTGTGGAGCGGCCGTTTGTCCAGCACTCGCAGAACGTTGCGGAGCGCAGACGGCGTTGGTGCGCCCGTCCACTGGCCTGGAGGGCTGAACTCAGCCTCCTCGATCCAGGTTGTAAGGCGGCGGAGTGCATCCTGCTGCTCTGCCGCGAGCGCCGGCTCTGCAGCCGCTGCGTATTCACGCGCCGTTAGACTGGGCGCGTGTACGCCGAAGCGGCGATGCAGCAGCGGCGCAAGCGCAGCAGCGACAGCGATAAAGCTGGCGCGCAGATGCGCATTCGCGTCGCGCGGCGCGGATGTATGCCCGCGCCCGCGTGCTTTGAAGTGTCGCGGCGCAAGCTCCTCGTCCGCGACGGTCATTCGCAAGCGCGAATGTGCGCCTTGCGGGCCATGTTGATCCGTCACATGAATCTGTGACGGATCAGAGCTGCTGCGGCGCGGCGCATCGCTTGCGCCGCCGGCAGCTGGCGCGGCTGCGCCGACGAGCCTTGCGACGTCGGCGTGTGCCGCGCCATAGCGGCGCAGCGCCAGCGCAAGGCGCAGCCGCTGGCGCTGCGCCGCAGCAATGGCCGCGGCCGCGAACGCTAGCGCGGCCGCGCCTGCGGCGCCTACAGCGGCGGGCGATGCCGCCGCTGCGCCCTTGGCGGCGCTCTGCGCCGCCTGCGCGAGGGCGTCTGCCCCTCGCGCTACTGCTGAGGCGGCTTGCTCTGCCGCCGCCTCAAACCACCGGGCGAGGCCAGCAAAGCCTGCCTCGCCGCCGGCACCAGCTCCGCCGGCTTCGCCCGCTTCGCCTGCCAAACCTGCTCCCGTTGTTTCGGTCGCGGGAGCATCAGCCGCGCCGCCCAACGAAGCGGCGGACGCGACATTGACGACGCCGCTAAATCCCGGCGTCGGATCAAAAGGCACCCAGCCTGCGCCTGGGAAATAAACCTCAACCCACGCATGCGCATCAGATCCGCGCACCTCGTAGTTTACAAGCTTTGAGCTCCCTTGTTCACTCCCGCTCTCACCAGCTGCGCCTTCAACTGACGAGCTTTCCTGAGCCGGCGTGCCGGACGTGAAGCCCTTCACCCATCTTGCAGGAATGCCTTGCGTGCGCAGCAGCACAACCATCGCCGACGAGAAATGCACGCAGTAGCCTTTGCGCTGCTCAAACAAGAAGTAATCGACGAAATCGGCGCCTTTCGGCGGCACCGCGCTGTCCTCTAACGTATAGGTATAGCTTTCTCGCAAATAATCCTCAATAGCCTTTACCTGATCATACCGGCTGGTTACCCCGCCGCCTGCAATCTCTGAAGCTAAAGCCACAACCCGGCCAGGAAGAGAATCCGGCAGCTGCAAGTACGGCTCAAGCTCCGCTTTTAGCTCTTCAACAGCAATTTCGTCTGCCCGCTGAACTCCCTCGCCATTCTTCTGAACTCCCTCGTCTGCCTGCTGAATTCCTTTGCCTGTCTGCTTGATTCCCTCTTCTGCCTGCTGAGCTCCCTCCCCTGTCTGCTTGATTGCCTCTTCTGCCTGCTGAGCTCCCTCCCCTGTCTGCTTGATTGCCTCTTCTGCCTGCTGAGCTCCCTCCCCTGTCTGCTTGATTGCCTCGCCTGCCCCATGAGCTCCCTCACCCGAGACCGTTTTACCGTTCGTATCGCCGGCTAATGCACGCAGCTGAGCTCCATCCGTAACCGGCAGCACGCTTTCCACCGTATATCGCTCCACTTTTGTCGTTTCGGACTGCGCATACAAGGAACTGGTCTCCGCATTGTATACAAAGCTGCCCAGCTTCCTGCGCGGATCAGCCGCTACAAAATCAGTCACTCGTCCGTATAACCCGGATGTGAACAACGGCATCGCCGCCGTAGGATTCGTCCATACAACCGTTTGACGAATGACCGGTCCGAGCTTCAAGCCGCCTGCGCCTGCGTCAGCTGCTGCCTGCGCTGCTCCATCGGAAGCGCGAACCGGCAGCAGCACCGGGCTGCTCCAAGCTTCGCTCCAGCCGCGCCCATCGTATAGACGCTTTGATTCTCCCCGCCAGTAAGCCTCAACCTCAGAACTGCCCGTAAAAATAACGTTATTATCCTTTCGAACCGGCCCGCCTAACTCCCTATCATCAAAGCCGTAGCCGGTCATTGCGCTTCCCAAGCGAGCCATTCCGGTTTGCCGCATTACGGTGACAGCTCCCTCGTTATGGCTAAGAGAGCTCATGGCATTTTCCAAACGATCTGTTATTGACGTTGTCCAGCCCGCCGGCGGCATAGAAGTTTCCCGCCCGTTCGCAAACAACAGCCCGCAGCCAAGTATGGTCAGCACGACAAAAACCGATCCCGCCACCCAGCGCATGTCCAGCCCCTTCAGCTTGCCGGCTCCGCTTTCAAAAATCCGCTGTACCCGCGGCACAGAAACGATAGCACCAAGCAGCAGTCCCTCCGCGACAGTCCGCATCAAACCGCTCATAACATCTAAGCCAAGCCATACATGAAGCGTAATTAAATAAATGACCGTAAGGCCTGCCAGGCCGAGCGCATTCTGACGCATCCATAAAAGCGATTGAAGGGCAGGGGCAAGCATCGCCCAGCCTATAAACAACAACAAGGTCCGCAGCTCTCCGGACATGGCCCACAGACCATTTTCCATGATCAGAAGCACATGCTCCTTCAGCATAGCCGGGAAACCGATCAACCACTGCAGCTCGCTCTGATTTGACCCTTTGTACAACCACATCAAGCTCAGTACACAGAGTACGATATTTAAAAACAACGTAACTGCCAGCGGTATACGAAAGAGACCTGCCATTATGATGCAGCCAATAACGAGGAGCAATGGCTCCGGATGATAAATAACCGACCACTCGCCTGCATTGACCCAAGGCAGCAGCCATTCGGCCAGCAGACCAAACAGCAAGAGACTTGTGACAAACCGATAAGCAATCGAATCATCGGCCGACTCACTTCGCTGCAGTCCTTGAACGTGCATACTGCCGAGATCATGTCTCACCGCTTTATTCCTCTTAGCTGAACTCTCATCCTTATGCGTAGTCATGCACGTCCCCTCCTTCCTCAGCGAATGGAAGCACATTCATGCCTGCAGGGACATGCAGCCACGTCACCTTGACGCCGCCGCTCTCCAGCCATTTTTGCTGCTCGCGCATAGCGAAGGATGGCACACTGCTTCGCGTAACAATGAACAGCTCCAGCCTGCAGCCCCGTTCCGCCGAATAGCCTGCCAGCTCTCCCCAGCTTCTTCCGCCTCTCCAATCGGCAGTAAACACAAGGATCGTACCGCCGCGCATAAGCCGGTTGCATCCGTCAACGAGACTGCCTGTCAATGCTTCTTTTCCATCCGCCCGCAGCAAAGCCATTTCATGCAGCATGTCTGATACACCAGCATTCAGATCCCCATTCAAAGACGAATGGATCATCCGGAATGGCTCATTAGATTCTTGCTGAATCCCTTTAATCGTCTCTGCTTGCGACTTCACGGCTGCTGCTCCTTGTCCTGCGAGCAGCGTAACGGCGCTGCCCAAAGCAGCTGCCTGCCGCACGGCATGCGATGCCCAGCCGATACACGCGTCGAACAATCGATCATCGCGGTCATAGGCGGAAGCGGCCGTATCTACGGCGATAAATGTTTGGGCAGGCTGCTCCAGCGGAAAGACCTTCGTTTGTAAGCTCCTCCCTTTGGCAGCGCTTCTCCAATCCAAGTGGCGCAGTGAATCGCCCTCCCGATAAGGACGGCTGTCCGGTCCTATGCCCGCAGCCCGCACTGCGGCTGCTATTTCCTGGCGCCCTTCCTCTCCCCGATGGTCGAAAGAAACGGCGGCCGGGGACAAATTCTGCTTTGAAGCGGCGTAACCGCCAACTCGTTCCGCAGCATCCATAAGCTCAGCATGCGGTAAACCAGGCAGCACGACAAACGCTGCTTCGCACTCGACCCGTTTATGAATAGCCGTTAAACCGAGCCAATCTCCAATCGTAACCGAAACGGGACCAAACGGATGCCGACCCCGCCGCAGCTTGTTTAAGGTATAGTGTATCGTTGCCTCTTTCCGAAGCTGCGGAGCGAAAACCGTTCGATAGCTGATTCGCTGATCAGCAGCCGAGCTTTCGTTAACCGTTTCATCCCGTAAAGCCAGCCAAACAAGCGGAACGATGTAGGAGCGCTTCAACGTTAACTGAACCTCAATCTTCCCGCCTTCCACCGTTTCCTGACGCGTCAACTTACGTACGGCAGTCAAGCTGGCTGCCGCAATAGCCGGCGCTATTCCGCTTATGACAATAATCATGCTGAGTACGCTGGTCAAAAACCATTCTACCGCGCCGCCGCGCAGCAGCACGGCAGCTAAGCCGAATGCCCAGCCAACCGCGATTGCCGACCAGGCCAACCATCTCGTGCGGTAGATACCTTCGTTTCCCACATTTGCAGGGTCCGAAGCCCCCTTCCGATTTACATGCCGCGGGGCCGCGTTATGCACGCTTTCGTGATCAGCACCATCCAAGCTCTGCGAATCACGCTGTCCCTCTGGCTGTATGCTCTGCAGCTCACCTTCGTTATCTTCCAGTAATCCGTCTTGAAAATAGGCATTCATCGGCGTTTCCCGCTTCCAAAACCGCTCCCTAATGCTGCAGGAAACGGACATTCCCGAATCGTCCGCCTAATCACATTCACCGCGTCGGCGCCGGTAGCAGCCGCGCTGTACCGGAGCGATAATCGATGCGGCAAAACAGCGTCAGCCGTTGTCAGCAAATCATCAGGCACCGCATAACCGCGGCCTTCCATATAGGCATTTGCCTGCGACGCCCTTAACCAGTCACGCAGGGCGCGCGGACTAAGCCCTAACAGCACCTCCGGCGCGCGGCGCGTAGCTTCAGCAACCTGAACCATATAGTCGAGCAGTACCGGATGCATATGCGTCTGCCTGGCTTCCGCCTGCATCTGCAGCCATTCCTCCGTTGCGATAACGGGACGCAGCCGTTCCGGTTCTACCCGGTTGCCGTCAGCATATTGCTCCAGCATCCGCTTCTCTTCCGCCGATCCGGGATACCCGATCGTAAGCCGCATCATGAAACGGTCCAGCTGCGCTTCCGGCAGCGTGTTCGTTCCTTCGAAGCTCAGCGGGTTCTGCGTTGCGATCAGCATGAACGGAACCGGCAGCTTGCGGGTTTTACCCTCTACAGTGACACGCTTCTCTTCCATCGCCTCAAGCAAGGCAGACTGGGTGCGCGGCGACGTGCGGTTGATTTCATCCGCCAATACGACGTTGCCCATGATCGGACCGGGACGATAGACAAGCTCGCTCGTACGCGTATCGAGCACGACTCCGCCTACAATATCTGCAGGCAGCATGTCGGATGTAAACTGGATTCGTTTGAAATCTCCGCCGACCGCACGGGCGAATGCTTGCGCAAGCAGCGTTTTCCCGACGCCGGGGACGTCCTCCAGCAGTACATGGCCTCCCGCCAGCAGTGCTGTTAGAGTATGTTTAATAACTTGCTGCTTGCCTAGCAATACGCTCTCTACCTTTACTAGTAAACGGTGCAGCAGCACCTGCGGAGCTTCCGGCCAATGGCTATAACGTTCTTCTTTTGCATCCTCTGAAAATTGGGGAGAAATCATCTAATAATTCGCCTCCTGAAAAATAAATCTATCTATTTTTCAGTGTCCCCAGCTTTCACTCTATTTAGACCTGCTAGAAACCCTTTCCTCTACTCCGTTATCCATATTTCACGCTGCTCATCGTTATATACGAAGCTTGTAATTCCGATACCGAATTTTTTCAATGTCTCACGAACCGGAACCACGATCTGCCCGGCAGGCTGATTGGACGGCCTGTCAGCCAGACCCGTCAACCAAAGCAAGCGGTTTCCATTCATATAGGCTTCAATAACGCCATTATCCAAATCCGTCTCCGCGGTTCCGCCGATCCATTCCGTCAGCTTCAGCAGCGAAACCTCGATAGCCCCCTTGCTCACTCCGTATTCCGCCGGCTGAAGCTCCAGCCGTTCCTCGCCGCGATGCAAAATAAGGACAGGCTCCTTTTGCTCAGCTTGCGCCTGGCGGCTGCTGCGGCCCAGCGCCTCCGAAAAATGCGCCAGCTTCGCCCTTTGCGACTCCGTAACCTTCTCCCTGCTCCACTTCAGTTTTTTGGCCACTGTGAATTGAATAGGCTCGACTTTATCCGTTAAAGGGGCAAAAGAATACCCTTTGCTTTTATAGTATTTAATAATAGCAGGCAGCGCCTTTACCGACTCTTCATGCCCGGCGCTGTCATGCAGCAGCACGATAAGCTTATCGGCAAGCTTGGAGCCCTTCACCGTTGCGATAATCTCGGAGGCCGGTACGCCGCGCCGCTTCGAATCTCCGCTGTCCACATTCCAGTCATGCACCTGATAGCCGGCCGCAGCCATCGCATCGAAATATCCTTGGTCAAAATTGCTGTGCGTTCCGCCAGGCGCCCGAAACAACGTCGTTCTTACGCCCGTCGTCCGGTAGATCGCTTCATCGGTTTTCATCACTTGATCCGCAAACTCGGTAAAGCTGCCGTATAATCTCTCATATTTATGATTAAAGGTATGATTGCCGATCGAATGACCTTCCCGTGCGATCCGTTTGGCGATTTTCGGCTGCTCCAGCACATGCTCCCCAAGCACGAAGAACGTCGCTTTTATGCCTTCCTTCTTCAAAAGGCTAAGCACATGCTCCGTGTTTTTACTCGGGCCGTCATCGAACGTCAAATAAACTACCTTTTGATTCGATTCTTGCGACAGCGCTTCGGCTCTATCGTTTGGAAGAGCGGCTGCCTTCACAACAGGCTTCTCCCGCTCCAGCTCTTTGCCAGATTCATAGGATACCGGCTCGGTTAACAGCGGCTGCGCTTCATAATAGGAAACGGAAGCAGAATGCATCGAAGCCGGAACGGCCTCTGCCTCTCTTGCCGCTTCACCCTTATAAACCGCCCAGCCTCCCAGATCAAACATGCCAAACCACACGAACATCACACAAATCGCCGCCTGCACTATCTGCCGCATCCACCCTGCCACCCTTCTCTACCTCCGAAAATGAACTGCCAAGCATTCTGGTAGATTATATGAGCGGCGTTTCTAGTAAATGACTTACACTCTTAATTGATGAGGGATCATTACTATTCTGTGAGGTAAATACCACAAATTAGCGCGCTATTTCACTCCTCTACCAAAATAGTGAGGTAAACCTCACTCCCCATGAAGCTCGCTTCACGGCGAGGTAGATTTACCTCATTAATTAATCCTCCTTCTATCTGCAACAGAAAATGAATGAGCCTCGCCTCATCAATAGTGAGTTTCCCCTCACTATACTGCCCCCCACGCTGTCACGCTTAAATTGGCTCCTAAGCTTCTCTCAAGCCGATTAGTATCATGCGAACATAAATCGAATTTTCATGTACTCTAGCCATACTAATTTTATTTAGCATTAATAATTGAACCTACTAAGCACTTAAAACAATAAAAAAAGCGCCCCCGCCAACCGGCAGGGACGCTTCTTCCTATCGCTTCAGCGCTTAAAATGCAGCAATAATCGCGCCTTTATAAGTGTCTTCAATAAATTTTTTCACTTCCGGGGAACGAAGCGCTTCTGCAAGCTTCTTCATCGCATCGGAGTCCTTATTGTCCGGACGGGAAACGAGTATGTTCACGTACGGGGAGTCACTGCCTTCGATAAACAAGGCATCCGTTGTCGGCACAAGATCAGCTTCAAGAGCGTAGTTGGTGTTGATCAGCGCCAGATCTACTTCGTCCAATACGCGCGGCAGCGTCGCAGCTTCAACTTCTTTAATGTCAAGCTTCTTCGGGTTCTCCGTAATGTCCGCTACAGTACCATTTACGCCAACGCCTTCCTTCAGCGTTATCAATCCGTTTGCTGCCATAAGTGCAAGCGCGCGTCCGCCGTTCGACGGATCGTTCGGGATAACAACCGTAGCGCCTTCCTTCAATTCTTCAGCTTTTTTAACCTTCTTCGAGTACGCGCCGAAAGGCTCGATGTGAACGCCGGCAACGTTAACTAGATCGTAGCCTTTGTCTTTGTTAAACTGATCCAAATAAGGCGTATGCTGGAAGAAGTTCGCATCTATCTGTTTTTCATATAGCTGTGTATTCGGCTGTACATAATCATTAAACTCAATGATTTCCAAGTTTACGCCTTGCTCCTTCAGAATAGGCTGTACAACCTCCAAAATTTTCGCATGCGGCACCGGTGATGCGCCTACTTTCAAGATTACCTCAGCAGGGGTTTCTTCCCCCGCTCCTTGGTTAACCTCCGCGCCGTTCGTATTGTTTCCGGCATTCTTATCTTGACCGCATGCCGCTAAAGCTAGCATTAGCATCATCATAACAACTAAATAACTTGTCTTCTTCATAATTATTCCTCCTGATGTTTTTCTTTTAATAATCTATTTCCTGCTGAAGCGGCGCACGAGTATATCGCCCACCGTTTGCAGCACTTGAACGAGTACGATCAGCAAACCGACGGTTACTATCATGACATCGGTTTGAAACCGCTGATAGCCATATCGGAGCGCTAAGTCGCCGAGTCCGCCTCCGCCGATAACGCCCGACATCGCCGTATAGGAGACTAGCGTCACGGCCGTTATCGTAACTGCAGCCAGAAGTCCCGGCCTCGACTCGCGCAGCAGGACGCGCCGGACAATATCCCACTTCGACGCGCCCATCGCCTGCGCCGCTTCAATGACGCCGCGATCCACCTCGCGCAGCGACGTTTCCACCAGCCTCGCGAAGAAAGGCGTCGCCGCCACGACCAGCGGCGGGATCGAGCCTTCCACGCCTAGAGTCGTACCCGTAATTAGCTTGGTTACGGGCATGATCATAATCATCAAAATAATGAAAGGAACCGAACGCAGTATATTAACGATTAAGGAAAGCACGCCATAGACAATGGGCTGCTGCAGCAGCTGTCTGCGCGATGTTAGGAACAAAATGACGCCGATAATTAACCCGAACAGGATCGTGAACACGAGCGATGCCGCCATCATGAACAGCGTATCATTCGTCGCCTCCCAGATTTCCGGCCAACGAACATTTTCAAAGTCTATGCCTTTGCCTATGCCACTCATATCGATTCCACCTCCAGTCCTTCATCGCGCAGAACGGCAATGACGCTCTCTACCTCGGAATCGCTTCCGATCAACTCAACAATGAGTTGACCGTAGGGCGTCTGCTTCATTCGCGAGACCGTTCCTTGCAGGATCGCAAACTGTACACCCGTAGGCTTCACGGCATTATAAAGAATAGGCTCATAAGTCAAATCCCCGATATACGTCATGCGCAGCAGGCGGCCCGTCCGCTGGTGAAGCAGCTGTCCGTTTGCTCCGCTGTCGGCCACTTGAGCGACAAAATCACGCGTCACCGGATGCTCCGGCTTCAGAAATACATGAAGCACTTCGCCCATCTCGACAATTTCACCCTGGTCAATGACAGCTACGCGATCGCAAATGGAGCGGATAACATTCATTTCGTGGGTAATGAGCAATATCGTAATGCCCAGCTTCGCATTAATATCGAGCAATAAAGCTAATATCGAATTCGTCGTTTGCGGATCAAGCGCAGACGTTGCCTCATCGCATAACAGCACGTCAGGATTGTTCGCAAGCGCGCGGGCAATGCCGACCCGCTGCTTTTGTCCGCCTGACAGCTGCGCCGGATATTTATCTGCATGCTGCTCCAGCTGAACAAGCTTAAGAAGCTCGTCCACCCGCTTACTCACCTCGAACTTCGACAGCTTCGCCAGCACGAGCGGAAAGGCGATATTATCGCGAACCGTAGACATGGAAAGTAAATTAAAATGCTGAAATATCATCCCGATGCGCCGCCGCTGATTTTGCAGCTGCCGTTCCGACAATCCGGTCAGCTCCACATCGCCTACCGTCACCGTTCCCGATGTAGGCTTCTCGAGCAGATTGACGCAGCGCAGCAGCGTGCTTTTCCCCGCGCCCGAATGGCCGATAATACCGAATATTTCACCCTTTTGAACCGTCAAACTAACGTCCCGAACCGCTTCTACCGAAACCGAGCCTAGACGGTAAGACTTTCTGATGTTATGTAGCTTGATCAGTTGTATAACCCCCTATCGGTCAAACAAAACCATATTGTATAAATGTACTAGCAGTATGTCAATGGATAATATTAACCATTTTGCTTTGCGAGTAAACGATATTAGCATAATGGCCGATAAAATAGACCCTCCTATTGTTTCCTGCCCCCAATATTTTACTCTTGCACCAGCAGCAGAAGCGGCAAGAAGCGTATTCAGCCGGAGCAGCTGAATACGCTTCTTTGCTTTCATCATTTTTTGAGAATCAGTTCACCGTCTCTGCCTGCAACTGCTCCACCGCTTCAAGCACCTGCTGCGTATGGCCCTTAATCTTCACCTTACGCCATTCGCGGACGAGCTTCCCTGCCGCATCGATTAGAAAAGTCGAACGGACAATGCCCATATACTCCTTGCCATACAGCTTCTTGAGCTGCCAAACACCATATTGCTCACATACCGTCCTCTCCGTATCGGAGAGAAGCAGGAACGGCAGCTCTTTTTTCTCAATAAAGCGTTGATGCGACTTCACAGTATCGGTGCTGATCCCAAGGATAACCGTGTTATGCTTAAGCATTTCCGCATTCGCATCCCGGAAATCACAAGATTGCTGCGTACACGTCGGCGTCATGTCCCTTGGATAAAAATAAATAACGACGTTGCGCCCACGGTAATCGCTTAATGAAACGTTCTCCCCGTTCGATGCCGGCAAAACGAAATCCGGTGCCATCTCACCCACTTGCGGCTGTGTCATATTTACCTCCATTACTATCTCATCCCAGATGTGAATTGGCGGGTTTACGAGCCCGCTCCGCGATATTTTTTTACCCCGTGATTCCAGAGCGCCAAACCAAGCGAGAAAACAATGATGCCCATGACAGGCGTCATCATCGCCATTCGTGACAGGTCATCCGCCTTTTTCTCGAGGAAATAGGATGCCGGAATAACCCCGACGAATGCGAACGGCAGCAGCCATGTCAGCACGAATCGAATCATTTTGTTATAAATGTTAACCGGATAACGGCCGTAGTTTTGAATGTTATACATAAGCGGCACGATGCCGGTCGGCGCATCCGAATAAAACGAGATGGCACTTAGCGCCGTATACAGCCCTGCGTATATCAGCACTGCGCCAAGTACGAGTACTATAAGCATCAGAACGTCAAGCAGGTGGAACGGCAGGTCCAATTGCGTCCAGCAGAGCGCCATTATAATAGCACCAACAAAGGAACCGATGAGCGAAGGCGGATCCACATTTTCGAGCAGCACCTGATATAAGCTATGCGCCGGCCTTGTAAGGACGCGGTCCATCTCGCCCTTTACAATGTAACGCTCGCTGAAATTCCAGATGCTGAAGAAGGTGCTGAACACACCGAACGGAACCATGAAGAAGCCGTATACGAACACGACCTCGGCCTCCGACCAGCCGCCGAGCGACGGCGTATGCTGGAACACGATCAATATAAATATAAGGTTCATCCCCTGGAACAAGAGGTCCGAAAGCACCTCGATCCAGAAATCCGCCCGGTAAGTCAGCCTCGTCTTTGCGTAATTTTTAATGTATTCCCAGAACAACGATGCATATCTCATCATCTCGATTACCCCCCCTGCACGAACAGCCGTCTGCGGGCGGCGCGCCACGTCCACCAGATCGGCACCAGCAATCCAATGAACCATATCACCTGCAGGCCAAACACCTGTCCAATCTCGCTGTCCGGCGTCCGCCCCGTAAATACGGAGCTTGGCAAATACGTAATCGCTTGAAACGGCAGCCACTGCATAATGGCGGACAGCCAGCCCGGGAAAAAGGCGATCGGCACGACAACGCCTGAGAATAAGTCCACCATCACGCGCTTCATGCGCATCATGCCTTCATTATTTTCAACGAAAAAGGCGAACAGCCCGGTCAAAATATTAATTTGAGAATTAATAAGAAAGCTGAAAAACAGCATAACTAGATAAATAAGCCAGGTCATCGGTTCCGTCGGCAGCGTAACCGGGAAAATGAGGCAGACGATAATCATCCCCGGAACCATAAACAGCAGCATCCGGAATAGTCCTTCTCCGAAGCCTTGCATCATTTTTACAAGCAAATACGAATAAGGTCTTATCAACTGCACCGCAACGCTGCCGTCTCGAATTTCATTCGCAATTTCACGGTCCAGATTATTAAAATAAAACGCGCGCGCCATCCACGATACCGCGACGTAGGTCGTCATTTGGTTCACGGTAAAACCAGCCAACGTTTCCTTGTCACCGTAGATCGCTTGCCACAGAAAATAATACGCGCCGATGTTAATGGCATAAATAATAATGCCGCTGTAATAATTAACGCGGTAAGCAAGCATCATGAGAAAGCGGATCCGAATAAAATCGATATAGGCGCTCATCATGACTGGGACGTCTCCTTCGAAACGGCAGCGGAGCCCGATTGGTAAATTCCGCGGACAATATCGTCTGTATTCGTCTCGAAAATTTTGATGTCGCGTATTTCCACTCCGCCTACAACGCGAGCCAGCGCGTCGGATACGTTGACCGCATGCGGCAGCCACATTTTTGCGGTTACATCATTTTCCGGCGTCCACGTTACATCTAATGATTCGGTTAATTGCTTCAGCTTCTCAATCGGCGTGTGTCTTGCGAATTGGAACTGAATTTCACGTCCCTTGCTCCACCGGTTTTTCAGCTCATCGAGACCGCCGTCATAAATAATGCGACCGTCATCGAGCATGATAACACGTGAGCAAAGCGCCTCGATATCTTGAAGATCATGCGTCGTCAGCAATATCGTCGTTCCCTGCTCCTTGTTCATCTGCATGAGGAAGTCACGAATCTCCGTCTTCACAACGATATCGAGGCCAATCGTCGGCTCATCGAGAAATAGGATCGAAGGGTTATGAAGCAGCGAGGCAACGAGCTCGCAGCGCATCCGTTGACCTAAGCTTAGCTTACGAACGGGACGGTTCAACAGATCACCAAGCTGAAGACGCTCGACGAGCTCATTCAGGCGCTTGCGGAAGTCCTGCTCCGATACGCGATACACTTTGCGCAGCAGCTGGAAGGATTCGATAACGCCGATATCCCACCATAGCTGGGAGCGTTGTCCGAAAACGACGCCGATGCCGCCGACAAACTTCTCGCGGTCCTTGTAAGGAATGAAGCCGTTAACCTTGATATGGCCCGATGTTGGAACCAAAATGCCCGTCAGCATTTTAATCGTTGTCGACTTGCCGGCTCCGTTCTCTCCGATATAGCCGCAAATTTCTCCTTCCGGAATTTGAAACGATATATCTTTAACCGCCGTAACTTCGTTATATTCACGCTTAAATAAATCCTTGAGCGCGCCGGATAAGCCTTCACGGTTTTTTTGGACATTGAATTGCTTGCGTAAATCCTTCACATCAATGGCTAACATCTGGTAATTGAAGCTCCTCTCACTTCGACATTTCCTAGGAAATAGCGATCTTTTTTTACCAAAAACGATAAAACTTGATTCTAGGCGCCGTTCAGCTTTATAATTTTATGATATGTAATCATACATTAGTTAACGCCTAGCGTAAACGACACCGTCATCCTTCTCTGGGAGATCAGTCATTTGCTGTGGTATAGGAGCCGTTGCTTACATGTGAATTTCCTTCTTTTTATTACAAAGTATCATTCAGTCCATGAAAGGAGCACTACTAACGAAATGCGTACACAGAAGAATAAGAAAAGGCGATGGAAATGGTTTTTTATCAGTCTCTCAGTCATCCTGGGCGCGGCTGTCGCGTTTGCGATTTACTGGAGCGTTGGCGTATATAATGCACTAGATAACTTCGATAATTCAAAAAATGAAACAGCAACAAACGATAATCCCGAAGCCTCACCTGTTCCTATTCCCGAATGGGAAGGTACCGAACGAGTAAACATTTTGCTGCTCGGCGGTGATGCCCGCGGCTTAGACGAGGGTCAAACGGCAAGATCTGACTCTATATTAGTAGCTTCATTTGATCCCGTTACGAAAAAAGCCCACCTCTTCTCTGTCCTTCGGGATACGTATGTTGATATCGAGGGCCATGGCCGCGGACGGATCAATACGGCATTAGCGTTAGGCAATTATCCGCTTGCTATGCAAACGGTTGGTGACCTGCTCGGTCTTGATATTCAATATTATGTATACACCGACTTTGAAGGATTCAAAGCGCTGATCGATACGATTGGCGGCATTTACTTTGACGTCGAGAAGGATATGCAATATACGGATAATGCGGACGGCAACCGGTACGATATTGATCTCAAAAAAGGTTATCAGCTGCTCGATGGCGACAAGGCGCTCCAGTATGTGCGCTTCCGCCATGATGCCATGAGCGATTTCACCCGTACGGAGCGTCAGCGCAACTTCCTGCAGGCGGTTTCCAAAGAGCTGCAGTCGACATGGAACATTATCCGCATGAAAAAAATACTCGAAAGCGTTCAGCCCTACGTGGATATGAATTTGAGCGTAAGGGACATGCTGCAGCTAGGTCAGCTTGGCGTTAAAAGCCATGTGGCCGGCACTACACAAATTCCGCCAATGGAATTGATCGCCGAGGATCGCGTCGGCGGCGCTTCCGTCATCGGAATAAGCGACGAAGACGATCTGCGCGAGTACGTACAAATGACGCTCCAATCCGACGAAACCGTCCCTGAGCCAACGGACACAGTAACCGGGACTGACGGTTCGATGAATGATAGCCCGGATGACTCAGCCGTGGACGAGGAACAGCAATAGGTTACAGCTACACGCAACAGCTCACGCTTGTTGCGTGTATTTTGTTGCCCTTTTACCCGGTTAGGCGGTCCAAGAATTCAATTCCTTAGCTAAGGAAATAAATTAACAATTTAAAATAAATAAGCACTTGGAGGGACCTTTCCATGACGATACAACGACCAAATTCCGAACAGCTTTATGATGAAGCGCTGCAGCATATCGTCGGAGGCGTAAACAGCCCTTCGCGTTCCTATAAAGCGGTAGGCGGCGGTGCGCCGGTGTTCATGAAGCGGGGCGAGGGCGCCTATTTTTGGGACGTCGACGACAACCGGTACATCGATTATTTGGCCGCCTACGGCCCTATCATTACCGGGCATGCTCATCCGCATATTACAGAGGCCATTGTTCGCGCCGCACAGAACGGCACGCTTTACGGAACGCCAACCGAGCTGGAAATCGTACTGGCCCGCATGCTGAAGCAGGCTATTCCGTCGCTCGACAAAGTGCGTTTCGTCAACTCCGGCACAGAGGCTGTCATGACGACCATTCGTGTCGCGCGCGCTTATACGAAGCGTTCAAAAATCATTAAGTTCGCAGGCTGCTACCACGGCCATTCCGATCTCGTGCTCGTCGCTGCCGGCTCCGGTCCATCGACGCTCGGCATTCCTGACAGCGCCGGCGTACCGGCCAGCATCGCCAATGAAGTGATCACGGTGCCGTTTAATGATTTAGCGGCATTAAAGGCTGCGTTAGATCGCTGGGGTGACGATACTGCGGCCGTTATGGTTGAGCCGATTGTCGGCAACTTCGGCATGGTTATGCCGCATGAAGGCTTCTTAGAGGGCCTGTGCAGTCTCACCCGCGAAGCTGGTGCACTGGTCATCTATGACGAAGTCATAAGCGCCTTCCGTTTTCATTACGGGGCAGCCCAAACCTATGCCGCATTCCCTGACCGCCAAGCTATCGAGCCCGATCTGACCGCGCTTGGCAAAATCATCGGCGGCGGTCTTCCGATCGGAGCTTACGGCGGACGCCGTGCAATAATGGAGCAGGTCGCTCCGCTCGGCCCTGCTTATCAAGCGGGCACGATGGCAGGCAATCCTGCCTCGATCTCGGCTGGCATCGCCTGCCTTGAGCTGCTTCAGGAGCCAGGCATCTACGATAGAATGGACGCGCTGGCTGCCAAGCTTGCGGCTGGTCTACAGGCTGCTGCAAAGCAAAATGGCATTCCGCTGACGATCAATCAAATTCGCGGCTCATTCTCCGCACATTTCTGCGATCATCCGATTACGAATTATGAGGAATCGCAGGATACGGATGGAGAGCTGTTCGGCAAGTTTTTCAAGCTGATGCTTGATCAGGGCATTAACCTCGCTCCTTCTAAGTACGAAGCATGGTTCATGACGACGGCGCACACGGAAGCCGATATTGATGCAACGATTAATGCGGCTAACTATGCTTTCTCAAGGCTGTAGCAACGCAGCTCAGGCGAGCGTTCTTATTGATAATTGACACCAAATAAACGGGCAGGCGATGATGCCTGCTCGTTTATTTGATCCCGTTAACTTTAAATCATTTTACATTTTTCAATAAGAGCAGCCGATCATCGTTCTCCGACGGAGTTCCCCGTCCATCGGTGTTGTTCGTAATCACGTAAATGCTTCCGTCTTTCATTTTAACGTCGCGCAGCCGGCCTTCGCCCTCGAATACAACATCCATTGCCTTGGTAGCAGGATCATAGCGATAGAGAGCCTCTCCTCTCAAAGCCGCAATCAGCAGACGGTTGTTATCATCGATCGTCATGCCGGAAGGAGCTATGGCTTCCTCCCCCGTATGGTAAACCGGCGTAATCATTCCCTTTTGCTGTTGGTCTCCGTAAATATTCGGCCAGCCATAATTACCGCCTGCTTCAATAATGTTAATCTCGTCATGCCCGCCCGGGTCGCCTGATGGGCCGTGTTCTGTATTGAACATGACGCCTTCCTGATTCCATGCGAGCCCTTGCGGATTACGGTGGCCATACGAATATACGTAAGAATCCGGAAACGGATTACCGTCCGGCACTTTGCCCTCCAGCGTCATCCGCAGTATTTTGCCGGCTAAGCTGCTCCGGTCCTGTGCAAGCTCCTTTTGCTGCGCGTCCCCCGTCGTAATATAAAGCAGGTTGTCCGGCCCAATCGCCATCCTTCCGCCATCATGGTTGGCTGCTCCCGGTATGCCTTCAAGCAAAGCGCTTACCTCGTCCCATTGGTCTCCGTTTTGTTTCAGCAAAATGACACGGTTCAGCACCCTGCCGTTCTCCTCATAGGTATGATAGGCATAGGCTGTTTTTGACTGCCCGAAATCCGGTGCCAGCAGAAGACCGAGGAACCCTCCTTCACCCTGGCCATGCACATTTTTGAGCAGATTTACCGATTGGCGCGTCATCTCTTTTCCATCTACCTTGACGATATTGCCTTCGCGCTCGCTAATATAGACGATATCCCCATCGAAGGCGATTACCCATGGTATGCGGAGCTCCTCCGCCAACACCTCATATGCAGCACTAGGATCGCCCGGTTCAACCGGATTATTCGTCGCAGTCTCCGCGGGCTTGTCCACAGGAGCATTCGTCGCTTCGTTTGCCGGTGCATTTGTCGTAGGCGGTAAAGCCGTTGGTTCATTATCATCACAAGCGGCAAGCACGCTGAGCCACACGGAAATCATAACAAGAGCAGCTATTCGTTTCGTAACAGCCATAACCATTCCATCCTCCCCTCATACGTAAGACAGAGAAGGACAACGCACCTGCGAGCATCGCGGAGCGTTGTCCTGTACTAGTTACTCGTTTGCTTTCGCCTCAGCCAGTGCAGCGATAAGCTCCTCCTGTATAAGCCCGTTCGAGGCTACGACGTTGCGCACCCCTAATTCGTAGGGCTTACCGAACGTATCGCTCACGACGCCGCCCGACTCTTGAATCAGCAGCGAGCCTGCTGCCAAATCCCAGCTGTTCAATCCAATCTCCCAAAATCCGCTCAAACGTCCTGAAGCCACATAAGCCAAATGCAGCGCCGCAGAGCCCGCTATCCGAAGGTTACGGACTTTCGGAGCAACCGCTTGTATGCCTTTCAGGTTTAACGGCAAAGCATATTGATGTTCGGCCGGGAGCCCCGTTGCGACTAGGCTTCCGCGCAGCGTTTCTTCCTTGGACACCTGCATCCGTTTCCCGTGGACATAAGCTCCCTTGCCCTTTTCCGCGACAAACAGCTCATCTCTCATCGGATCATAGACGACACCCACGATGACTTCACCATTATACGCAAGCGCTATAGATACGCAGAAATAAGGAAAACCGTGCACAAAGTTCGTTGTACCGTCGATCGGATCTACGATCCACAAATATTCCGCCTCGCGGACATCCTCCAAAGCGCGCGTCGAAGCTTCCGGTCCCGGCTCGACGCCTTCCTCTCCCAAAAACGAATGATGCGGAAAATGCGTCAAAACTAAATTCCGGATTAAGCGTTCCGAGCCTTTGTCTATCTCCGTAACCAGGTCGTGCGACGAATACTTTATATCAAGGCTTGCATAGTTTCCAAGCTTCGTTTTTATCCATTCTCCTGCTTTCGACGCGCAATTAATAGCGACTGCAGTAAAGCTTTTCCCGCCGATAACGGTAGCGTTATTCTGGTCACTCACGGTCTATCACTCTTCCCTCTATGTAAATTCACGAACGTTTTTTCTTTGTTAACTTTTATTACGTTTCAAGCTTATGTCTAGTTTCGCATATGATTATTTTCCCTATGTCAAAATGTTCTCACGCCGTCGATAATTAATTGGCCCGCCAGCAGCAGCAGCGTAATTCTAAGCAGCCACAGCAGCCCTTTCCCGCTCATTTTCACAGCGATCGCCGCTCCAAGTTTGCCGCCAATCCACGCCCCCGGGGCGAGCGCCAGCACGAGCAGCCAATCCGTCTCCCCAAGCCATGCATGCATGCCGCTGCCAAGAATCGATGATAAAAAAATAACGAACATCGACGTGGCCGTCGCCATATGCGGGGGAAATCTGAATAGGAGCACCATAAGCGGCACAAATAACGAACCGCCGCCGATGCCGAACAAGCCCGACATGAGACCAACGCCAAACCCGATCGCAAGCGCCGGAACAATGCCATAGCTGTATGTGTGCACCTGTCCGGACGCGTCTGTCATCGTACGGACGATCGGCCATTGCTTCGAAAACGGTTTCATATAGTCTCGTGCAACCAAGAGTGCAGCCATTAGCAGCATAAATACGCCAAATACCAGCTGGAACAAGCCAGCCGGCAGCATACCCGTTAATGCGGATCCAAGCATGGCAGCAGGACCGCTCGTAATAAAAAATAGCCAGCCGCTGCGAAAATCAACGATGCTGCGCTTTGCATACGATAGTGTTGATGCGAGTGCGGTTACGACCAGCACCGTTAATGAAATGCCGACTGCCGTTGCATGACCAATCGTCTCGCCCGTTAATAGCGGACCAAGCAGCATAAGAACAGGAACGATAACAATCCCGCCGCCTAGTCCTACAATACTGCCGAACATAGCTGCTACAACGCCGAGCAAAACGAGCAGTATCCATTCCATGAAAATAATCACCGCTTTCAATTGCGTAATAGGCATGTAGAATGCGGCGAGCTGAATCATATACAGGCAGCACCGTAAAGGCCGATCCTTGGCGGTGCTGCCTGCCAAAGCTTATACCGTAATTTCCGCGCTTCCGCCTTCTAACACCTTAACGCCGCCTTCTCCGCGCTCTTCCATTAGCTCCAAATCCCCGATGAGTTTAAACAAGGCCTCATCCTTGCTTTTTGCTTCCAGCATACAGTCCAAATAATCGCTCGTTCGGGCAGCGTGCCGCAAAAAACGGACAAGCGGTCCTGCTTCAACAAAATCGGCATGGCCGCGCGGATCGGCCATGCTTTTTGGACTGGAGGCATGAATTTTCGGAGGAAGCTTTTTGGCATTGCCAATTCCTAATCGCTGCCGCTCAAGCTGCCACGTCCGGTCAATTCGCGGCCATAAGCTGCCGTAAAGCTCCTCCTCACCGGTGTCGCCTGGATTGACGGCATGATGATGAATGTCCAGCACCATCGGAACGTTAACCTGCTCGGCGATCTCCAGCGTTTCACTTACCGTGAACGTCTTGTCGTCATTTTCGAGAGTAATCCGATTCTTAAGACGGGACGACAAGGCGCCGAACTGACGGATAAACCGCTCTCCGGCTACAGCCTTGTCGCCATATGCTCCACCGATATGTATATTGCACTTGGTCGCTTCATCAAGTCCCATCGCTTCAAGCATCCGGACATGATTATTCAGATCGAGCTCAGACTTCTCAAGAACTTCAGGGCGCGGCGTACTAAAAACGCAAAAATGATCGGGATGAAAAGAAACCCGCATCTCATGCTCCCGAACGAAAGCGCCGATCTCCTGAAAAGTCGGATTAAGCGTTGAAAGAGGGTCCCAATCCGCCAAATCCTCATGCGTAGCGAGCGGAATGAGCTTTGACGAAAAACGGTACATTTGAATTTTGCTGGCATTGCAATGCTTCAAAATACGCAGCGTACTGCGTAAATTGTCTTCGGCAATTCTCTCCAGCTTCCGAATCCCCGCTTCCCGGTCATCAAGCTTCGAGAAGTTGGTGAATGTCATCGTTCTTGACGGCGAAGCATTTTCAAGCTGCAGGCTCATAGCTACAAAGCCGAATCTTACGATCATAGACTAAGCCCGTTCCCCAAAAAACATTTCATAGGCAAGCGCCGTTTGAATTTTCGCTTCTTCCTCTGTCAGCTTTCTCACGAGCTCCATCTCCACTTGTGTCACTTCTTCGCCTTGAAAATTAATTTCTGCGATAGAAGCTAAAATGCGGACAATCGCGATCGCATCATTGGTCGGCGTGTAGGCAATCACCTTCTGGCCTGTCGGAAATACGCGAAAGCCGCTCTTGACCATTTTGCCCCGTCCATACTCTAACAATTCATACAGCTCTTGCTCGGACTTGAATTTGCAAACAGAATTAAACTCGGTTGCGAAACCCATTTAGTTTCCCTCCTTTCAGTGAAATTTCTACCCTGCCTTCAAAGGGGCTTACTACCAACCTTCAAGGCTTCTACCCAAACCTTCAAAGGAGTTTACTACCAACCTTCAAAGGCTTCTACCCAGACCTTCAAAGGCTTCTATCCAAACCTTCAAAGGCTTTCGAACCCACCCAACCCCTCCCTTCCAAGGGAGGGCCCCGAGGGTTGCACCCTCTGGACACCCGCAATTGGACTAACGCGGGAGATACAGAGTACATGTTAGTAAGGGTTGAGTAGTGCTCGCTTTCGTCCCTGGGGACACGCTTACTTTGGATGCGCATGCACCTGTGCTGCCTATTTAGGTCAATGCCTGACTACGTTACTACTATTCTGCCGATCCGCCGGTGTAATCTATGCGTTGTTTTTCCGCGTGGCGGGATAGGGCTAAGTTGATTAGGGTGTTTAGAAGCTCTTTGTAAGGAATGCCGGTTTCTTTCCACATGAGCGGGTACATGCTGAATGGAGTGAAGCCCGGCAGCGTGTTGACTTCGTTGATGAAGAGCTGATTATCTGATTTACGCAGGAAAAAATCGACTCGCGACAGGCCGGAGCCGTCGATCGCTTGGAAAGCGCGAACAGCCATTTCACGGACGGTATCTGTTGTTTCATCCGGCAGACGGGCCGGGATTTGCATGGTCGATTTACCGTCGATGTATTTAGCCTTGTAATCGTAGAATTCATTGGACGGTGCAATTTCGCCTGGAACGGATGCTTTCGCTTCGTCGTTGCCGAGTACGCTCACTTCAATTTCGCGGGCATCGACGAACTCCTCGACGATGACTTTGCGGTCAAAGCGGAATGCGTAGTTAACGGCTGCAATCAGCTCTTCGCGGTTTTTAGCTTTCGATACGCCAACGCTCGAGCCAAGATTTGCCGGTTTGATGAAGCAAGGATAGCCGAGCGCCACTTCGCACTCCATGATGAAGAAGGAAGCATCCTTCTCCCATTGCGTGCGGTTGAAGTAACGGAATACGCACTGCGGCAAGCCTTCCTGAGCGAACACTTTTTTCATCATAATCTTGTCCATCCCGACGGCAGAAGCAAGCACGCCCGCCCCAACGTAAGGAATGTTTGCCATTTCGAACAGACCCTGAATGGTGCCGTCCTCGCCAAACGTTCCATGCAGCAGCGGAAATACGACGTCAATGCCAGGCTCCTGGCTGTCCGAAGCCACTCCTCCATTCAAGCCAGCAAATAATGGAGCGAGCGCGAAGCCCGTTTGCTTCGCCTCGCTCGTATCATAACGGAGCTCTTCTACGCTTCCTGGACGGGAATGAAGCACATTCCCCGTTTTCCATTCGCCTTGCTTCGTAATATAGAAAGGTTTAATTTCATATTTGCTGTAGTCAAACTCGCCCATTACGGCAAAAGCCGTCTGCAGAGAGACCTCATGTTCTCCCGATTTCCCCCCGTAAACTAAACCAACTCTAATTCTGCTCCCCATGGCACATCCTCCGGTACGATAAATTTCATAATTGCTATTAAGATCATCATTACATCATTTCATCATTACAAACCATCATTACAAAAGATCAGAAATATGAAAAAAACGATATTTCGTCTGTTCCGTCCAAGCGTAAGAATCACGGTAGTCCCAATAGCGATGCCTGCTGGATACGGTGTTGGCGTTAACGAGCGGCATGCCTGACGCATCAAATGCGGTTACAATCGTGCTGTGCTGGAAGCGGTGATCGCCATTCCAATCGTACGTAATAACGTCTCCAAGCTGAAGCTCTGCAGCTGACGAAACAACCTCGGCTCTCATGCCGGAAGCTTTGGAACCTGAGCCTGATAAAAAATTAGTCAGCGCATTAGAAACCGCCCAGCTGTAGCTCCACCATTCGCCGCCTTTATTCCGGCCTTTGTACCACCAGCCCGTTCCCCTTTTACCAGTATAGTTCATCGGGGCATTACCTGCAAAGACACACTGGGACACGTAATTGGTACAATTCACCTCAAACAGCTCATAAGCCGGGTTACCTTCATTCCACCAGCGGTCCGCATAAGCGGCAGCCAAATCTCTCCTGTAACGAATCCCTGACGGACGGTTTTTGATTTGCGGTAATAGGTCATAATTTAAGTATGGTGTTGACGGTGTCGACATATCGCCAAATATTTCCGAATAGTCTGCGGCGTTCATCCAATTATCATCGGTTGATGTGCCGAAGCGCGGCCTGCGCTCTGCAATAAGGGGTTCAACCCGCATTACATCCCAGCCGTCGCCTAACAGGCCTAGCCAGAGGCGTTCAAATTCGGATCGTTCCTCCATGTAATACCGTCCTGACTGCTCTATCTTTCTTTTAATGTGAAGCCTGATAAGCACCGACACTTCACTAGGCGACTCGTTCACGCGAATAAGCTCCGCCTTCGTCTCACTGCCCGCTGGAAGAACACCGCGAAGCAGATCACGTTCTCTCAGCCGCTCTAGCCTGCAGCGAAGCCGCTCACAGTGATCAGAGTCCGTCACATAATCGGTTAGCACTTCAGCATGCTGCTCGGTTTCGGCCTGATTGTACAGGCTTACGTAACGATGAACGGCTGATTTCCAGCCCTGCTGCTTTCCTTGCTGGCGATGCTGATCATAATCTGATGAACGCAAAAGCGAGTTCAGCTTCGGCTGCTGCTGCCGGCCGGGCAGCGAAGGTTGATTTGTACGCTCCAGCCCCAGTTGCGTCCGATCCGTCCGATTTGCCTGACGCTCTTCTTGCGCCGCATGCTGCAACAGCTGCTTCTCTACAGCATGCGTCGAAACTTTTTGCTGCGGCCTGTTCAGAGGCATTATCGGTTTTGACGGAGCTTGATTACGCTTATGAACCTGATTGCCCGGTCCCCGGTTACCTGTTCGCGGCATCGCAATCCCTCCCTGACCTTGTCTTGATGCATGAGCAGATTGACACAGAATAACTGGTTCATTATATGAGAGGAACTGCCGTTTCATGTAACAATCGTCTAGTTCGTTTTCACAATGATTATAAGGAGGAAAGGGCATAATTGGTCTTTACGGAACGACCGTTTTAACGATATACTATAGATATAGCGATTTTGAAATTGTGTTTCACAGAATGAAACACGAAATACATTCAAAAGAGGAGAATGACGATGTCAACACAAAATCATTATTCGGTTCGCACAACGCTTGAAGCAGGCGGCAATTCGTTTGCCTACTACCGTCTTGGCGGACTGGAAGAACAAGGACTGGGCGACATTTCGAAGCTGCCTTTTTCCATCAAAGTTTTGCTTGAGGCAGCTGTTCGTCAATTTGACGGCCGTGCGATTACCCCTGAGCATGTCAAACAGCTGGCAACATGGGCTGACGGACGCGAAGATAAAGAAATTCCATTCATTCCTGCACGTATCGTATTGCAGGATTTCACGGGTGTACCGGTCGTTGTCGACCTGGCTGCCATGCGTGACACTGTAAAAAAAGCAGGCGGAGATCCGAAGAAAATCAACCCGCTCGTACCGGTTGACCTTGTAATCGACCACTCGGTTATGGTTGACGCATTCGGTACCCCTGAAGCGCTTGAATATAACACGAAAGTTGAATTCGAGCGTAACGAAGAGCGTTACCGTTTCCTTCGCTGGGCTCAAACGGCGTTCGATAACTTCCGCGCGGTTCCGCCGGGAACAGGTATCGTTCACCAAGTTAACTTGGAGTATCTCGCATCCGTTGCCGCTACGAAAACAATCGATGGCGAAACCGTTGTATACCCTGACTCCCTTGTAGGTACGGATTCCCATACGACAATGATCAACGGTCTTGGCGTTGTAGGCTGGGGTGTTGGCGGTATCGAGGCTGAAGCAGGTATGCTTGGCCAACCGCTATACTTCGTAATGCCTGAGGTTATCGGCTTCAAATTGACTGGTAAGCTGGCAGAAGGCTCCACGGCTACTGACCTTGCGCTTACCGTAACACAAATTTTGCGTAAAAAAGGCGTAGTAGGCAAGTTCGTCGAGTTCTTCGGCCCCGGCTTGTCTAACATCAGCCTTGCTGACCGTGCAACGGTTGCCAATATGGCACCTGAATACGGCGCAACAATCGGCTTCTTCCCTGTAGATAACGAAACGCTCGGCTACTTGCGCCAAACGGGCCGCTCTGAAGATCTGATTGAGCTTGTTGACGCTTATTACAAAGCACAAGGCATGTTCCGTACGGATGAGACTCCAGATCCGGTATTCTCTGATGTCGTTGAGCTGGATCTTTCTACGATCGTTCCATCGCTTGCAGGACCGAAGCGTCCTCAGGACCGCGTTGAGCTTACAGCTATGAAAGAATCGTTTAACACCATCATCCGCACGCCGATCGAAAAAGGCGGATACGGACTGAGCGACGAGAAAATCGAGCAAGTCGTAACCGTTAACCATAATGACGGCCAAGTGAGCAAAATGGGTACAGGCGCTGTCGTAATTGCCGCAATTACAAGCTGTACGAACACTTCTAACCCAAGCGTAATGGTCGGTGCAGGTCTTGTTGCGAAGAAAGCCGTAGCTCTCGGCCTGAAAAAACCTGCTTACGTGAAAAGCTCCCTGACGCCGGGCTCGCTCGTCGTTACTGAATATTTGACTAAAGCAAACCTGCTTGAGCCGCTTGAAGCACTCGGCTTCCACGTTGCAGGCTACGGCTGTGCAACCTGTATCGGTAACTCCGGTCCGCTTCCGGACGAAGTAAGCAAAGCGATCGCGGACAATGATATGACCGTTTCCGCAGTTCTTTCCGGTAACCGGAACTTCGAAGGCCGCGTACATGCGCAAGTAAAAGCAAACTACCTGGCTTCGCCGCCGCTTGTTATCGCTTATGCGCTTGCAGGTACGACAAACATTGATTTGACTAACGATCCAATCGGCTATACAGAAGATAACAAGCCTGTATACTTGAAGGATATTTGGCCAACATCGAAAGAAGTTAACGATGCGATGACAGCAGCGCTTAATCCGCAAATGTTCCGTGACAAATACGAGAACGTATTTACACAAAACGAGCGTTGGAACGCCATCTCGGTACCGCAAGGCGAAAGCTACGAGTGGGATGCAAAATCGACTTACATCCAAAACCCGCCGTTCTTTGAAAACCTTGGCTCCGAGCTTACGGACATTTCCGATATTCACTCGGCAAGCGTGCTAGCGCTTATGGGCGATTCCGTAACGACGGACCATATCTCCCCTGCCGGCAATATCACGGTAAACAGCCCAGGCGGCCAATACCTGATCGAAAATGGCGTAAAACGCGAAGACTTCAACTCCTACGGTTCCCGCCGGGGTAACCATGAAGTGATGATGCGCGGTACATTCGCGAACATCCGTATTCGTAACCAGGTGGCTCCAGGGACAGAAGGCGGCGTAACGACTTACCTGCCAACTGACGAAGTCATGTCCATCTACGATGCATCGATGAAATATCAGAAAGACGGCAAAAACCTTGTTGTTATTGCCGGTAAAGAATACGGTACCGGAAGCTCCCGTGACTGGGCTGCAAAAGGTACGTACCTGCTCGGCGTTAAAGCCGTAATCGCTGAAAGCTTCGAGCGTATTCACCGCTCCAATCTTGTGGGTATGGGCGTATTGCCGCTCCAATTCACAGAAGGTCAAAGCTGGAAGACGCTCGGTATTACAGGCCGCGAGACGTTCGAAATCGTTGGATTGTCCAATGACGTTACGCCTGGCCAAAAGGTTACCGTTAATGCAACCCGCGAAGACGGCACAACGTTCGAATTCCCGGCAATCGTTCGTCTGGACTCGATGGTTGACGTTGATTACTACCGCAACGGCGGTATCCTGCAAACGGTACTTCGCCAAATGATCGCTAATATGTAGTAATCATCAATATACGCTGTAAAACAAAAGCAGCAGGTCCGAGGATTATCCTCAGACCTGCTGCTTTTTTATATCGTTAGTCTGCAGCTACAGAATCATAATGCCCATCCGCTTTGCCGACTCCATCATTATTGGCGCGTATTTGTTCATGGTATCCATCGTCAACCTGCTCGCCGGACCTGATATCGATAAGGCTGCCGCCAGCTTCCCGTTCCTGTCAAAAATAGGGGCGGACAGCGCCGCAGCGCCCGGTTCCCTTTCTTCGAAGCTTGTCGCGTAACCCTTCACGCAAATCTCCTCCAGCTGCTGCTTGTACTGATCAAGATCAATCGAATACAGCCAAGCCGGATCTCCAAAAATACTTTCCTGAACGACAGGATCAGAATAAGCGATCAGCACCTTGCTGGAAGCCCCTGCATAAAGCGGCAGCCGGACGCCGACCGGTGCCACCCGCCTAACAGGCTGATTACTCTGCACGGCTTGCATACGAATTCTCTCAGACCCGTCTCTTACATATATACTGACCGTTTCTCCGAGCTGGTCGCGAAGCCGTTCCATCTCCGGCAGCCATATGGTCGCTTGATCATCCGTTCTCGATAAGTTAGCGGACAGCTCCCATACCTTTAGACCTAAGTGATAACGGTCCGTAGCCCTATCGCGTTCTACGAAGCCCTTCTCCTCCAGCGTAGCGAGCATGCGGTGAACCGTACTTTTGTGCAAGCCGACATGTTCAGCAATTTCCGTCATTGCCCAGTCCGTCTTCGAAGTAAAGCAAAGCAATATATCCAGCGCCCGATCCACTGCGCGAACCGTAGATTTCCCATCCTCCATGCAGCCGCACCTCCAATTTTGTAGTTTCATCCAATGAAACCGATTCTCATTCAGTATAACTCATTGCTTCTATTAACGTAAAGAAAAGTTCTTTTCATTACAGCTACATTACAAATGATTAACATTACCTCGACATCAATTGACAGGCTTATAGGACCATAATACGATAAAAGTACTAGAAGATAAAAACGCTTACAGCTGCACAAATGACTAGTTTCAAATAGACGGCTGCATACAGAGGGAGATGACGACATGAGCTCAACCACAATGACACCCCTGCCGATGGAAGGCGGCTTTCCGCAAAGCCTTCAGCCGTTCCCATTAGCAGGTACAGACAACCTCCTTGCTCTTAGAAAAACGAAAAGCCGCGGCAAGCATTTGCTGGTTGCTTCAATCGCCTCCCTGACTGCCATGTGCCTGCTTGCCGTCATCATTTTTCACGGCTACGTTGCGTGGATGCTAGCCTATCCATTCGTTGCCCCGCTCTCCTCCAATCCGAAAGCAGCCATTGGCTTGGATTACGAGGATGTTGTTTTTCCAAGCAAGAGCGGCAATACGACTGTCAGCGGCTGGTTCATTCCGGCGGATGCGGATGTGAGCGAGCCTGCGCAATCGGTGCGTACCGTCGTTTTCAGCCATGGCTATGGGGCCAACCGTGAAGAAACTTGGGTGCCGATGTACGAGCTTTCGAAGATGCTGCACGGCTTGAATTATAATATATTGTTGTTTGATTACGGCTACGCCTCGAAGGAATACAAAGCACCGGCCACAGGCGGCCTCGAGGAGTCGCAGCAGCTGCTTGCTGCGGTAGATTATGCAAAATCCCGCGGCGCCGACGACATCGTCGTCTGGGGCTTCTCAATGGGTGCAGGCACTGCTCTTCAAGCAGCGCTACAAACCGATGAAATTGATGCGATGATACTAGACAGCTTGTTTATACCAAGCCCTGAAGCACTCTTTGATAATTTGAATCAATTTATTACGCTTCCGCGTTTCTCGCTGCCGCTAATTGAATCATTGATTCCGCTTTGGACGGGAACAAGCTTTGGCTCCATTCCCGCCGATCAGGTCATCTCGAACGAATATGACATTCCGCTTTACGTTATTCACGGTACAAACGATGTGAAGGCTCCCTACAAGACAGCTGAAGCAGTTGCCGCTGACCAAGGCAATCAGCTTTCCCGCACATGGATTGTGCCCGATGGCCAGCACGAGCTGCTGTTTAAAGTACACCCTAGAGAATACATCCAAAGAGCCGCGTTGTTTCTAAGTCAAGTCGATCAGCAGCTGCAAACAGATAGAGCATAGACTAAAAGCACGACATAAGCCTCTCAAGCGACGAATACATCTAGCATAGATGCAATTGTTGCGACCAAAGGAGGCGATGGCCGTGCTTTTTGTTTATGGAACACTTATGCCAATCAGAGTTATGGAATTAATTCGCCATTGGAAAATGCAAGAAAAGGAGCATACCGCCGTTATTTTGCAAGCTGCCCCGGGTCTCGACCGCCAATATGTACAGCTGCTCCAGTCTTGGGAGCCGGTTTTCTCACATACCGCACATTATGCTAATCAATGGCTGGACGAGTGGCTTCCCTACCCGTCCCGTCTTCCTACACATGCCGAGCAAACGGTTGAATCGCTTATTGATGCATCGCTTGAACAGTCGCGAACCTATATCGACCAGCTGACACAGCTCTGCGAGCAAAGCAGTTCAGCGTCTATCCCCGCAATGGCCAGAACCGTTATCACGCACTCCATACGCGAATCCAATTACTACCTCGGATTAATGAGCGCATATCTTCAGGCGGCGAACAGTCCCGGCAACCGGGAGCAGCGGCCTCCGCTCCAGCAAGTGCCGATCGGAGGACATACACTGCCCCCGCTGCCTTATGCATATGATGCGCTTGAGCCGTATATCGATGAGCAAACGATGAGAATCCATCATGATATTCACCACCAATCCTACGTCGACGGACTTAATAAAGCGGAGACGCAGCTTCAGATCGCCCGGGATACCGGCAATTTTGACCTCGTGAAGCATTGGGAGCGCGAACTCGCCTTTAACGGTGCCGGCCATTATTTGCATACGTTGTTCTGGAATGTCATGTCGCCTTTCGGCGGCGGCGAAGCAACAGGAACAATCGGTGAACAAATCCGAAATGATTTTGGCAGCTATGCTGCATTTAAAAAGCAATTCAGCGAGGCGGCGGCCAAGGTCGAGGGCGGCGGCTGGGCTATACTCGTCTGGAGTCCGCGCAGCAGACGGCTGGAAATTTTAACGGCTGAGAAGCACCAGAACCTGTCGCAATGGGACGTTATCCCCCTGCTCCCGCTCGATGTATGGGAGCATGCTTACTATTTGAAGTACCAGAGCAGACGTCCGGAATATGTGAAGGCTTGGTGGAACGTCGTCAATTGGCCTTATGTAAACGAACGGTTCGAGGAGGCGCGCAGACTGGTTTGGGTGCCTTATTAAGAACTCAGCTGCTGCATGGAAATGCTTACGGCGGTTTTACGAAAGACAACGAAATGAGTGAGGTTTACCTCACAAAACAATGATGTTGCCTCATTGTTGCCAGCCTTAAGGAGGGTCCGGCTAAAAATGCATACTAGCTCAACCATAATTCCTAGTGTGCAAAATTTCCTAAGCAATAAAAAAGTCCGCACGGAGCTGTCTCCAGGCGGACTTTTTAACCATTCTACTGCTTTAACAAGGCAAGAAATTCCGAGCGGAGCGCCGAGCTGGTGCGGAATTCGCCACGGACAGCCGATGTGACAGTCTTGCTGCCCGGCTTCTTCACGCCGCGTGCGCACATGCACAAATGCTCTCCCTCAACGACGACCATAACGCCATTCGGCTTCAGCTCTTCATCCATGATATCCGCGATTTGAGAAGTAATTCGCTCCTGTACCTGAAGGCGTCGCGTGATCGCCTCAACAAGGCGTGCCAGCTTGCTGAGTCCCGCGATTTTGCCGCTAGGAATGTAACCGATATGCACTTTCCCGAAGAATGGGGCCATATGATGCTCACATTGGCTGTAATAGACAATATCCTTCACAATGACAAGCTCCTCGTGCTGCTCATCGAACGATACGCCAAGCACCTCACGGGGATCAACCTCGTAGCCTGCAAAAATTTCCTCATACATCCGTGTCACGCGGGCAGGCGTTTCCAGCAGCCCCTCACGCTCCACATTTTCGCCAACGAGCTTTAAGATCTCTCTAACATGGTGCTCAATCTGTTCCCGGTTGCTCGTTACTTTTGAATTGACGTAATCTTTCCTTCCCGCCATTTCTGAACTCTCCCCCTCCGGCTTCCCTCACCCATGCCTTTATTTGCGAGGCATTCTTTGATTTTTCATCATGTGCTGCGCTTTTTGCATTTGCTGCTTGTTCAGATTATAGCCCATTTGCTTGGCCATTTTCTGAATCATCTCCGGATCGTTTTGCATTTTCTCAAGCTGCTTGCGCAGGTAGAAAACGCCTACAAAAAAGCCCCCGACTGCTCCTGCCAATAAGGTAACAATAGGTACAACAATGTTAACCCAATTCATATACGCCACCTGCTCCTTCCAATCTCCTGCTGTGTATAATGTTCCCATGATAGCATGTTCACCCTGTGTTCGCAATGAATAGCTAAGTACTTTTGCACTACTTTTTCGGGAGCTCAGCTATTTGCTCAAGCGCATTCGAAATGGATGTCCGAACTTCCTCGTCTCTCTCCTTGCCTGACGCGGAAAGCAGGGCCGCTTTTGCTTGCTCCCCGCCGATTCGCGCAAGTGCCCACGCAGCTGTACCTCTCAGCACGGGCCGCGAGTCCTGCTCGAGCACGCGAATGAGATCCGGCACGGCGCTCGCCTCTTTAAAGTTGCCGAGGGCGATAACCGCATTCCGTTGGATCGGCTTCTTGCCGCGCCAAGCGGAGGAGGTGTGGCCGTATCTGGCTTGAAACTCTTTGTTGCCAATCGTAAGCAATGGCACGAGCAATGGCTTTACAACCTCCGGATCGGGCTGCAGCTCCGGCTGATGCGTCCAGTTTTTGCCGCGGTTAACCGGGCATACGGTCTGACACGTATCGCAGCCGTACAATCGGTTCCCGATTTTGCGCATTAGCTCGTCCGATACCATGCCCTTCGTCTGAGTGACGAAAGAGATGCACCGGCTGGAATTTAATTGCCCTGGACCGACAAGCGCATCCGTCGGGCAGGCATCAATACATTTCGTACATGAGCCGCAACCTTCTGTTACAGGCTCGTCCGGCGCAAACGGTATATTCGTAATCATCTCGCCAAGGTAAATCCATGAGCCCAGCTCCGGCGAAATGACAGCGCAGTTTTTCGCGCTCCAGCCGATACCCGCACGCTCGGCGACGGCACGATCGGACAAAGCGCCTGTATCGACCATACTTTCCGCACGCAGCTCCGGAACACGCTCGCGCAGCCACGCCTCAAGCCTCGCCAGCCGGTCGCGCAGCACGCGGTGGTAATCCTCTCCCCAAGCTGAACGCGACAAAATCCCCCGTCTTGCCCCAGGCTCGGACTTTGGAGGATTCGTCAGCTTCGACGGATATGCAATTGCAATTGCAATAATAGATTGCGGATTCTCGAATAAAAGCGCAGGATTCGTCCGTTTCTCAATGTCCGGCTCCTCAAAACCGGACTCCCTCCCCAGCTCGCGATGGCGAAGCAATACTTGCTTTAATGAAACGAACGGATCGGCGGAAGCGACTCCGATTTTATCTATGCCAAGGCTAGGTGCTGCCTGAATCATTTCTTCCTTCAGCTTTGCCCACCGGTCTGTCATCGTTTACAACCTTTTGATCGCTTCACGAGCAAGCTCGTCACAGCGATTGTTCCACTCATTGTCGCTGTGGCCCTTTACCTTCACATATTCAACCTTATGCTTATTCATAAGCTCCCAAAGCTCTTTCCACAAATCCTGGTTTTCGACCGGATCCTTTTTGCTGTTTTTCCACCCGTTGCGCAGCCAGCCGTTAATCCAGCCCTTCTGGAAACAATTAACGACATAAGCCGAATCGCTGTACACCTTTACCTGGCAAGGCTCCTTCAGCAGCTTCAGCCCTTCGATAACCGCTTGAATTTCCATCCGGTTGTTCGTCGTATGCTTCTCGCCTCCTGAGATCTCCTTCTGATGAGCCCCAAAAAACAAAACCGCTCCCCAGCCGCCTGGTCCCGGATTGCCGGAGCAAGCGCCGTCCGTATAGATCATAACGTCCTTCATCGTTAATCCTCCTAAAAGGTTTGCGAATGCAAACCTAGCTTCGTAAGCAATCCCTAAAGCGCTCTGAATTCTTTGTAAGGCCACAATATATAATCGGCTCTGCCGTTAATCAGCTCATCCGGAACGGCGTGAAATGACCTGCTGTCCAAGCTGGCCCTTGCATGCCGGTTATCTCCCATAACGAAATAATGTCCTTCACTGATCACTTCCGGCCCGTAGCTCATATCTTCGATTAAAGAATCTGTGTAAGGCTCTTCCACCAGCTCGCCGTTTCGGTACAGACGCTTGTTATGAATTTGAATCCGGTCTCCGGGAACGCCGACTACCCTTTTAACAAGAAACTTCTTCTCTTTAGCGCCCGTATCCGGCTCCTTCAAAATAACGACATCCCCAACCTTCGGCTTGCCGACAAGATAAGCCCATTTATTGACGAACAGCCACTCGTTCTCCGTTAGCGTCGGTTCCATGGAGTGTCCCTCAACAGTCGACAGGTTAAACACGAAAAAATGCAAAACCATTACGACTGCAAAAGCGATCGCAAAAGTTTTTAGCCAATCAAACAGCTCTGTGCGCCATTCGGAACGATTAGTGGATGACTCCATAGAAGACGGACTGTCCTTACCTGCCTTCTTCTCGTCCAATTCCATATCCCGTTCAAGCAAGCTCATGCATTCACCTCATCATTATGTCTCAGCCATTCCTCATAATAGAGAATGACTTGATTATCCTGAAAAGGGGCCTGTCCTTGATCGATCCTTAGCAGAAGCGCATCAAGCCCCTCCTGAACCTTGTCATTAACCATTTTTGGATAGTGATAGGCTGCTTTATGCAGCTCGTATTCGTCTTGATCGACAACGAACCGTTCGCCATCCGCCGTGCGGATAACATCTAAATCGTAATCGATATATGTCAATACATCCCCTTGCAAATAAGGCGGAGAAGCGACGTTACAATAATAACGAACGCCCCCCTCCTCCAGCAACGCAACGACATTAAACCACTTGCCTGGTATAAAAAAGGAGACTGCAGGAACGCGGCTTATCCATATTTTCCCGTCGGATTCTTGAATCGGCGTTTGACGGTTAATGAGAACAGTCATGGCTTCCGCTCTATGCTCAGCAGCCAGCAGCCCATCCGGAACCAGCCAATTCTGCTGCCATGTACGGTGAATGTGACCGTTATGTTTGAAGCTTTTGATGACAAAGTGCCGATATCGTTCCATCCCGTTCTCCTTGTAAAAGTATATAGTAATAAGAAAAGCATATCTCACCGCCAAAAGCAATGGCGATGCAGATATGCCCTGCGACAATTCATAATGCAGTAAAGTTCGCGTTAACCTGTAACAATAGCTAGTTTCTGAAAAGCTCTGAAGAAGTCGTTTGCGGCGTACCCCATCGACTCATACAGCGGCAAAACCGGCTCATTGTGCTCGTCCGCGGTAATTAATATCTTTGTGACATGACGTTGCTCGAAGCGTTGGCGTAATGCTTGAACGAGCGCTTTGCCGATCCCTTTCCTTTGATGGAGAGGTGATACTGCAATTCGATAATAATAACCTTTGTTATTATCAATCGTACCGATAATCATGCCGACAATCTCTGAATGTTCGACAGCGACTAACACTAAATCACTGTCCCATGACAATTGGCGGGCAAAAGCTTCCATCGTTTGTTCGTAGCAGTCTTCAGTAAGAACATCTTCAAGCAGTGCTGTAATTGGTCTGTAATCGGACAACTGGAAGGAACGAACATTCATTAAATTTACACCTTCTATACCATGTCATAGTGCTGCATTTAATATATATTACGACAAAATTTAACGAAATCCTGCTTGTATCTTTAATATTCCTTAAAAAAATTGAAGAAATCATCGATTATCTCCTGAAAGCGCTTAATATTAAGCGCTTTCATTCATTTTGTCGCTTTTTTTGTTAAATCTAGGTTAACGTCTTCACTTTTCGCATAATTTTAGAGCCGGTGAGATACCCTATTGCAGGTTAAAGCGATTAAAAATCTATTCCCCGACTTTTGAAACAATAATGTTGATTTATTCGATCGGATAAGGGATAATGGTTTTGGATAACTACATATAATTAGGAGGCTGTTACAATGGCACATCAATTACCTGCTTTGCCTTACGCGCACAACGCACTTGAGCCGCACATCGATGCGACTACAATGGAAATCCACCACGGTCGTCACCATAATGCATACGTTACTAACCTTAATGCAGCTCTTGAATCCGCTCCTGAATTGCAAAACAAATCGATCGAAGAATTGATCTCCGATCTAGTTAGCGTTCCTGAAGCTATCCGTACTGCTGTCCGCAACAACGGCGGCGGACACGCTAACCACAGCCTGTTCTGGGAAACTATCGGACCAAACGCTGGCGGAGCACCAACTGGCGCTCTTGCAGCGGCAATCGAAAGCGAGCTTGGCGGCTTTGATACTTTCAAAGCTGACTTCGCAAAGGCAGCTGCAACCCGTTTCGGCAGCGGCTGGGCTTTCCTTGCAGTTGCAAACGGCAAATTGAAAGTATACAGCTTGCCTAACCAAGACAGCCCGATCATGGAAGGCGAAACGCCAATCCTCGGACTGGACGTTTGGGAGCACGCTTACTACCTGAACTACCAAAACAAACGCCCTGACTACATCGCGGCGTTCTGGAACGTAGTTAACTGGGATGAAGTGAGCAAACGTTACGAAGCAGCTGTAAAATAATATCGTTTATCTAGAACGGCGCTGTCCTCTCATGAGGCAGCGCCGTTTTTGTGTTGGCCGATATTTTACTGGAAAATCTCCCGCTAATCTAACAAAAAACCACTTTTGAGCGGGCTACGTGCCGAATCAGAGGGAGAAATTCCCGTTAACTCAAACACAAACATCGTAACATGAAAAATAGACGGAGCTTTTCCTTTTCATTTTATTCAATGCTAATAGTTCAACGTAAATAGATGAGTAACAGCCGTTTCCGTATTCATCAATCCTTCCGTACACCCGATAGGCATATGCCGCATAGGATACATCAGGATATATGCCTAATTTGTTTCGTGAAGGAGATTGAGTGCTTGCATGGAGTATACTTACGATCACGCTAACGAGCAACAAATTGCCGCGAATCAGCGGCAATTGGCACGTGCAGGCAGCGATTGCGGCTGCGGTGGACCGCGCATGCTCATGCCTGGACAAGGCGGACCGGGTGGGCCAGGCATGTTCCCAGGACCAGGAATGTTCCCGGGACCAGGGCCGTTCCCGCCGTGGCCAGGGCCATTCCCTCCAGGGCCAGGGCCGTTCCCTCCAGGACCAGGGCCGTTCCCTCCAGGGCCGGGACCGTTCCCTCCAGGACCAGGGCCGTTCCCTCCAGGACCAGGGCCATTCCCTCCAGGACCAGGGCCGTTCCCGCCGCCACCGCCGCCGTTTCCGTTCCCATTCCCGTACCCGGTTCCTTATCCGGTACCATTTCCGTTCCCGGGGCAGCCATTTTTTGTAACGGTCGTCATTAACGGCGGAAGAACGTTCCCTAATGTAACGCAGGCATATCGTGTTCCTTTCCGTCCAGGCTTAACGATTTATCAGGCTCTTGCTGGTACAGGTGTCATTCGTTTCACCTTCAATGGTCAAATTGCTTCCGTCAGCGGCGTACCGATCGGCGGCAATATAAGCTATCAGCTGCAGCTCAATGGCCGTGTCCTTCCGCCGTCGTTGCTTAATTACCCGGTTCAGCGCAATGACTCCGTTGCCCTTCAGCTCATCTACAATCCGTTCTATCGTGTGGATGAAGAAGAAATAGAAGAAGGAATAGAAGAAAATTAGACTATATGGCAAGCGCAAACGGCTGTTGCCGTCCTTTGGAGGCGCAGCTTATGTTTCGCGGTGAAATATAAGAGCAAGAACCATTCGTCTCCCCCGGACGATTCGTTCTTGCTCTTTTTCCTGCAATAAAAGCTACTTAATTGCCTTACCTTTCCCGCTCAGCAGCTTCAGCTGGTCGTTTTCATAACCGACCTCATAGGTCACTTGATATTTGCTAAGCACATATTCACCATTAACCCGCTCATCCACTGAAATGATAGCGATGACAGTCGCTTTATCGTCTCTGCTGTCATTCACGTGCATATTATCAATGACGACATTGCGGGTCCCTAAGTAGCCTTCGCGGAATTTCTCGTAGCTCGTTCTTTCCTTCCAATTGCCGCCTAGCAGCGAATATGCGTAAACATAATCGGCATTATTTAAGCTGTCGTAGAAATGAGTAACCAGATAATCGGCGAACTCTTCAACAGACGCTTCTTCATCCAGGTTATCCGGTTCTTCCGATAACGTAAGCTCCGGCAATTCATCCATGGGCTCCTTAGACCAACCCTCTGCAATCGTAATAACGTTAGCAATAGGAATGCTGAAGCCGATCGAGCCTTGCTCATAGCCGGCCGAGTTAATACCGAGCACCTCTCCCGTTTTCTGGTCGACGAGCGGCCCGCCGCTGTTTCCGGGTGCGATCGGCGCCGAGATTTGATACAAATCCGAATAAAGATAGGGCTCAATTTCAAAGCTTCTGCCTAACCCGCTAATAATACCGGTCGTTACCGTATTTTGAAATCCCAGCGGACTGCCGACAGCCAGCACCTCGTCCCCCACTTCAGCCTTCTCGTCACGCGAAATCTGCAGCGGCTCCGTACCTGCCAGGCCGGGAACACGAACGACGGCCACATCCGTCTCCGTGCTAATGCCGATGACCTCGCCATCCAGCTCGCGCGCGTCAGCCGTCTTAATTTTTACTTTGCGGGAACCGGCAACGACGTGCGCATTCGTGATCAAATCACCATCCAGATTATATAGAAAACCTGAGCCTTGCGATCCGTCATCCGTCTCAATCATGACGACAAGCTTTTGCGTCTCAAAAATAATATCCTTAAGCGGCTTCGCCTTTCCCGGCTCGGCAACAGCGATCATCGGCTTACCCGTAAGCCGGCTTGGCACCTCCGTATGGACAGCCAGAGCCGCTCCAAATCCTCCACATACAATAAAAGCAGATGCGATGACGCTGATCCAAATTCGTTTATTCATCTCATCTCCCCCTTAATCCAAGTACCACGTTGCATGATCAACGACTACATTCGTATTTTCAACATGAACGCCATAAACCGTTCCGGTAAAGCTCATCTTCTCACCCGGCTCAATGTAATTCGGGCTTGCCTCAGCCTTGCCCGAGCCTACTTCAAGCCCATTGGAGTCATAGACGGTATATTCAACCGTAACCGAATAAATCGGCCGTGTAGCTCCATTTTTCAGCTCAGCTTCTATCGTAAGGTCACCAAATTCATCAAGCGTCGTCTCTATATGAACGACCTCCACGGCTGCCGTCTGATTTTTCAAATCCTCTTCCGCCGCTTTTTGCATCGCCTGCTCCAGCCGCTGCTGCTCTGTTTTCTCATATTGCGCCTGTTCTTGGTTAATTCGCTTCTCCAGCGCGGTCAAACGTTCATCATCCTTGGCAAAAGCAAGCGCTCTGGCCGTCACGTCCAGCGCGTCCGTATAATTTCTTTGTTCCAGCAGCGCTTCTGCTTCCGAATAGCTTACGTCAACGATTTTCGCCACAAACTGTTCCCGGATAGCAGCCGCCTCTTCACCATCTAAATGATTCGCGACGTTAAGCTTTGCAGCAAGCTCATCCACCGTCTTCAGCTCTGCCAGCTCCTCCTTCAGCTTCATCACGCTATGCTTCAAACTGCACGCTTCCAGCTGCTCCTTCACCTTTGCATATACCGGCTCACTATGACCCTTCAGCCCATCCTTTACCTGCTCGAGCGTCTGCTCCGCTTCACTTAGCTTCTGCTCCTCGAGCTTCTTGCCTGCAGCCGCAACAGACTGCTCCAGCTCCGCAGCGTGCGCGACAATTGCCGCATCCGCCTGTATCGCAGCAAAACCCGGCCGGGCATCTGCCGCTTCCTTAAGCGTTGCCAGCGCTTCCGCATACTTGCCAGCGAGTGCTTCCGTCTTCGCTTGCGTTTGCAGCTTGATCACTTCATCATTTATTCCCGACTGATAAATATAGTAAGTAAATACCGAAGAAGCCGTAACGACAGCAAGCGCTATAGGCGTCAACCATGTCCATGCAGAACCTCCGCCGCTCTGCTTCCGGGACCCGTTTGGTACAATCGTTTCTCTATTTGAAGGTTCGGTCTCTATTGAAGTCTCTATTGATGCGGCTGTTTCCGATAGGCCGGCGGCCATCTCAGAGCCTATAGCAGCATCGGCATCCTCGTCTAGGAGCTGCCTGCCGCATTGACTGCAATATACGGCATCTGCAGTCTGCTTTTTCCCGCAATGATGGCAATACACTTCCGTTCATCTCCCAGTCACTCATTCTCTCTATACACAACTATCTATTCTATACGAAAAAGTAAATGATCTCCATTTAAAATTAGTGGGAAATGAAGAGGCAAACATCTTTTGTCCATAAATCAGGTATCGTCATGAAGTGAGGTGGGTTGGATCGGGTACAACGCCCAAAACAGATTTGAAATAAGGTACAGTTATGCACCTTATTCTCTACAATACGGCCGCCAGGGCAACATAAGGTGCAGTTTTGCACCTTAATCATGAATCGGCTAAGCTAGCGCTGTTTAATTCGATTTTATAATACTAATTTCGAATTTATGGCTGCAGCGACCTGATTTTTAAGTTGGCACAATTGACTTAATCCCTTCCTTTTCAGAACAAACCTCGAATGAGCAAATAAAGGAAGCTTGCGCGTAAAAGAGATACCTAAAACAAAAGAGCCGCCCAAAGGCGGCCCATCTAGCAATATGTGCTTATCGTACGTTTCCTTCAGCTGTTCATACGTGGTTATGAGTACGTTTCCTTCAGCCGTTCACTTAAATAGCGCCGGACATCATCGGCAAGATCTGACCGTTCAAGCGCAAAATCGATAGTTGCCTGCACAAAGCCGAGCTTGTCGCCGACATCATGCCTCCGCCCGTCAAAACGGTACGCCGATAACGCCGCAATACGATTCAGCTGCTGCAAGCTGTCGGTTAATTGAATCTCTCCGGCTTTACCAGGCCTAGCATGCTCGAGTAAATCGAAGATGACCGGATCGAGCACATAACGGCCTACAACCGCGTAATTAGAAGGCGCTTGCCCTGGAGCAGGCTTCTCTATAATATCACGCACTCGGGCAACCTTTTGGCCTGCTTCAATATCGACAATCCCATACTTATGTGTCTGATCCCAAGGCACTTCCATCACCGCGACAACGGAAGATTGCTGCTGCTCGTATACATCGATCATCTGGCGCAGACAGGGCGGATCGGATTTCAAAATATCATCGCCGAGCAATACCGCGAACGGCTCGTCAGCGATGAAGCGCCGGGCGCATAATACCGCATGCCCAAGCCCGAGCGGCTCCTTCTGTCGAACATAATAAATGTCCGCCAGCTGGGAGATTTCCCGGACCATCACCAGCATCTCCTCGTTGCCCCGCTCCTCAAGCTCTGCTTCCAATTCGGCTGATTTGTCAAAATGGTCTTCAATAGCCCGCTTATTGCGCCCGCTTACAATAATGATGCTTTCAATACCGGATTCCACGGCTTCTTCCACAATATATTGAATCGCCGGTTTATCGATGATCGGAAGCATTTCCTTCGGCTGCGCTTTCGTAGCTGGCAAAAATCGTGTGCCTAATCCCCCTGCGGGAATAATTGCTTTTCGTATCCGCTTTTCCATCCGCATAACGCTCCCTCAACATCAAATTAGCTATTTATAATTCCTACATCATAACCTTTTTGGCAAAATTATGCCAACCGAGATGAGTACGCTGCTATTGAATTTAGGCGGCAATTGCTGCTTATAGCTGAGGCGCCTGAAGCGGAAGCCGTACGATAAAGCTCGCTCCGGCGAGCTGGTCAGCGTTCGGTTCAAGCGCGAACCTGTCTTAGCTGATCCTCGTCTGCCGTAATAAACGTTTCCTCCATTAGCAGCTAAACCGTTTGCCTTTTGGTCAGCCAATGCGGCTCGCACGAGAGTACGACATCGCGCAACTGACGATCCAACCGGTACAGCTTAGGATGAAAAGGATGCTGCTGCGAGTCAAGCGACGCCAGATTGAGTAAATTTTCGCTTAAACGGGACAGCCTCGTGCTCTCTTGCTTAATAATGCTGACATAACGGTCCCGCTCGGCATTCGTCACCTCTTCGCTCCGCAGCGCTTCGGCGAAGCCTCCAATAGACGTAAGCGGCGACTGAATCTCATGCGACACGTTAGATACAAAATCCTGACGTATCATTTCAAGCCGGGACAAGCCAAGCGCCATCCGGTTCATGCTCTCGGCCTGCTCGCCCAGCTCATCGCCGCACCTTACCGGCAAGCGGACGGTAAAATCCCCTTCGGTCATCCGGGTCGCTGCATCCGTCATCATTTTGAGCGGTCTTACCAAATAACGGGCAGCTACTAATATAAGTATGCAGCCGACCACGAGCAGATTAACGAGAAGCGTGACTGCCGTCCATATAAAGTTGCTGTTTTGCGGGAAACGGTTAGGCTGGACGAATAACACCCAGTTCTCGTTTCCGAATTTCACGAGCCTGCCGACAGCAGGCGGCGATGCCGGTTCGCCTTCCTCCTGATCCAACAAGTCCAGCCTTACCCTGCCGCCACGAAAAACTCTGGTAAGCTGCTCGTATGTAAGGCTCTCCACCATCGTACCGCTTCGCTCGCCAACCTCCACAAGCCGATTCGAGCTGTTTACAGCTATAATTGACAGGCCTTGCAGCGACGACATTTCTTCCAAAAATTGCTTCATCGAGGTCGGCTCCGATACGGCATACATCTGTTCGATCCGGTCAATGGATTTATGAAGCTGGTCAGGCAGCTGTCCTCTGGCGTCCCGTTTGAACAGCTGATTCGTAAATAGAAAGGCTACTCCAATACTTATGAGCACAATAATAAGAAAAGTAGCTGTAATTCGTACGTACAAGCTGCGAATCATGCCAACTCCTCCAACCGGTAACCGAGTCCGCGAATCGTCACGATACGAAAATCGTAGGTCTCCTGGAAAAACGGTCGCGCAGCCTTTTAATATGCACATCGACCGTCCGCTCGTCACCCTCGTAATCCATTCCCCATATTTGCTCGATGAGCTGATCGCGCGAGAAGTCTTTTTGTTCCTTAATTCCGACCTATGAAGTCGTTGCTTTAAGGATATAACACCAACATGAACGTTACATGAACGATATTGACATAAAGGTTAGTTTATAATAATTTTAAAGTAGTATTTATTATCTCAATCACTTTCCGAATGGAGGATATATATGATATACAAAACGATTATTATCGGTACAGGACCTGCCGGCTTGACATCTGCTATTTACTTGGCCCGCGCGAACATGGAGCCGCTCGTCATCGAAGGGTGGCAGCCGGGCGGCCAGCTGACAACTACGACAGAGGTTGAGAACTTCCCCGGTTTTCCTGAAGGGATTTTGGGCAGCGAGCTCATGTCCAACATGCGTAAGCAAGCGCAGCGGTTCGGCGCGACCTTTAAAACCGGCTCTGTCAAAAGCGTGGACTTCAGCAAGCGTCCATACACGCTCAACGTTGAGGGCATCGGCGAGATGCAAGCGGAGTCGATCATTATCTCGACTGGCGCATCGGCCAAATATCTCGGCATACCGGGCGAGCAAGAAAATATCGGGCGCGGCGTAAGCACTTGCGCAACGTGCGACGGCTTTTTCTTCCGCGGCAAAAAGATTATCGTAGTCGGCGGCGGCGACTCCGCTATGGAGGAAGCGGTGTTCCTCACACGCTTCGCTTCCGAGGTTCGGCTTGTTCATCGCCGCGAGGATTTGCGCGCTTCGAAAATCATGCAGGACCGCGCTCGCGCCAACGACAAAATCGTTTGGAGCTTGAACCGTACACCGCTTGAAGTTACCGCTTCGGGCATGGGCTTGAAAGGGTTGAAAGTACGCAATAATGAAACGGGCGAGGAAGAGCTGCTCGAAGCCGACGGCGTATTCGTAACGATCGGTCACACGCCTAACACGGGCTTCCTTGGCGGCCAAATCGATACCGACGAGCAAGGCTACATTATTGTGAAGCCGGGAACATCGGAGACGAATATCCCAGGCGTATACGCATGCGGAGACGTTCAAGACCGCACCTACCGCCAGGCAATTACGGCGGCAGGCAGCGGCTGTATGGCAGCTCTCGATTGCGAACGTTTCTTGGAATCGCAAGCGCATGAATCGGTTCACGCCTAAACTTTTTTTCCAAACAGACTAGTACAAAACGTGCAAATTATGTATAATAATTTTGTTGAGAGATAAAATAAAAAGGCAATGCTACCGCAACCATTGTTCATCATATGCCTCGCGTGAGCGGCGCCTGAACATTTAATGGGAAAAGGTACAACCTCGGCTTTTATGAGCAGAGGTTGTACCTTTTTTCGCGTTTTCCTTGAGCTTTTCCACACCACCTTTAAGGAGCGATGGAAACATGTTATTAGAAGCGGTATATCACCGGCCGAAGCAAAACTGGGCATACGCCTATGATGGCAAGACGCTGCACATTCGGTTACGCACAAAAAAGGATGACGTCACTGCTGTCGAAGCGATCGTCGGAGATAAATACGCCTGGGATCAGACGGTTATGACCATCGGCATGCGAATCTTCTCCACCGACACGCTGTTCGACTACTGGGAAACCGCTGTTATCCCGCCGTTTCGCCGCCTTCGCTATGCGTTTCGCTTAACGGACGGCGATGAAACGATTTTGCTTACGGACAAGGGCTTCGAGCTTACTTTGCCGGACAATCCGAACTCATTTTTCGATTTCCCGTACATCAATCCGGTCGATGTGTTTGAACCGCCGGCTTGGGTGAAGGACGCTGTCTTCTATCAAATATTCCTGGAGCGGTTCGCGAACGGCGACCCGTCGCTCAATCCTAAGAACGTAGAACCTTGGGGCGGCGAGCCGACGCCTCAGAACTTTTTTGGCGGAGATCTGCAGGGCGTTATCGAACACTTGGATCACATTGCCGGGCTCGGCATCAATGCCGTCTATTTCACGCCTCTATTCGAGGCGACGACGAATCATAAGTATGACACGCAGGACTATATGAAGGTGGATCCGCATTTCGGCACGAACGAGAAGCTGAAGGAATTGGTTGACGCCTGTCATACGCGAGGTATCCGAGTATTGCTGGATGCGGTATTCAATCATTCCGGCAAAACATTTCCTCCGTTCGTTGATGCGCAAATTAACGGCCAACAATCGAAGTACGCGGATTGGTTCCATGTGCGGGAATGGCCGCTCCAAGTCATTGAAGGCGTTCCGACTTACGAGACCTTTGCTTTCGAACCGTTAATGCCGAAGCTTAATACCGAGCATCCTGAAGTGAAGCAATATTTACTGGAAGTCGCACGTTACTGGATCGAGGAAATCGGTATTGACGGCTGGCGGCTCGATGTCGCCAATGAGGTAGACCATCAATTTTGGCGCGAATTCCGGCATACGGTGAAGTCCGTAAATCCGGAAGCGTACATTTTGGGCGAAATATGGCATGACTCCATGATGTGGCTGCAGGGCGACCAATTCGACGCCGTCATGAATTATCCGTTCACGAATGCGGTGCTCGATTTCTTCGCACATCAAACGATTGACGCGAAGGCATTCACCGATGCGATCGGCGCGCAGCTTGCCGCATATCCGCAGCAGGTTACGGAGACGGCTTTCAATCTGCTGGACAGTCATGACACTCCGCGGTTGCTCACAATATGCGCCGATAACACCGATGCGATGAAGCTTTCGTCATTGTTCCAGCTGACCTACCCGGGAACCCCTTGTATATATTATGGCGATGAAGTAGGTATTAACGGCGGCGGCGATCCCGGCTGCCGCAAATGTATGGTTTGGGACCCGGCGGAGCAAAACCGTGAGCTGCTGCAGTTCTATACGGAGGCGATTGGACTTCGCCACCGCTATAGGGCGCTTCGCAGCGCGAATATTCGCTTCGTGCACGTCGGTGAAGCGGACGGCACTTTGGTGTATGAGCGCCGCGACGGCAATCAGCGCCTGCTCATCGCGCTGAATGCGCGCGGCGCAGCGGCTGACTTGCGCTTCACGGTTGAGGCGGCGCCGGCAGATAGCGGCGCTGAGCCGCACACAGTCGCTTTCACTGGCTTTGTAAGCAGTGCGGCAGCCAATGACGCTGAGATAGAAGCAGATGCCGGAGCGGCGAGTGACGCTTCGACATCGACAGCGGCGTCGAGCGCAGCTGCAAAGACCATCGCGGCGACAGCGACAGTAGAGGGTGGTGGCGTATCCACTTGGACGACGCTCCTCTCCAGCACAAGCACTCTTGCCGCCGGATCGACGTTTACAAGCCATGCCAACGGTGAGTTGAAAGTATCACTGCCAGCTTACGGCTATATCATTTTGCAGCAAGTAATTGCATAACGGCAATCGAGCGAGGCAGTCCATTTATCCGGGTTGCCTCGTTTTTGTGTATGAAGAAAGGAGCTGCCGCTGCAGTTCCTTAATGATGTCAGCCTGACATTTTCTCCAGAATACGCTCCCTGATTTCCTCCGGGTTCTCCATCTGGAACACGACCTTGCCGAACTCGTGGTCCTCCAATTCTAGGACGACGACATTTTTATGATTTTCGTAGGAAATGAAACACCAGCGGTCGCCGATCAGGAAGCGGCCCTCGCGGATGTCCGCAATCGATGTGCCGATCCTGATTTTCAACAAGGACACTTTAAAATCCTCGACAGCTACACTCCGGATCGAAGAATAAGGTACTTCGACATTCCTTTTCAAAGCGGCAGCGACGGTTAGACCCGTGAGGTGAAGAACAAGCTTTTCTCCGGTAAATTCAATCGTACGTGACATAGTGATTACCTCCATTTGTTTCACTGGATTCATTATGAAGATAAGACGTTCAGACCCTCCGTTTCGTTCATTCCGCCCGTAAAAAAATTTCGGAGACCGGAATTCGTCATGCCCATCGGACATAAAGAGCCTGTCTGCTATCCTCTTACTGATTCAGCAAGTGCAAACAGAGTCAACTTAGCATAGAAATCCTCCAGAATGAAACGTGAATCTACACCCCGATATACGCGTATTTTTCTGTTACCCGGTCTAGTTATGTAGCACATAGGAGCTATTTCCGGTGCCTATCCAGTCATAATCAAATGCTTGATCATCAAGCAGCAAAGAAACGGCTGGCGAATCACCCAGAACCCATATCTCGCCCTACGGCCATTCAGGCCGATGTCCGTTTTTCATATTATGATTAATGAGATTCTCATACAGATATTGTTCGGTAAAAAAAATAAACGCCTTACTTCGAAAACTTCTTACCTTCCCACGCTCTATAGAACTTTATATTCAAACAGTGTTCAAAGATACTTTGTCGGCCTCATCCTCTCTCTGCATGAAAAAAAAGGTTTTTCGGGGATTTCTTATAACGTTTTTGGTTTCCTGACGCTATCTTAGGGGAATCGCGTCTGCCTTTATCTGCTCTTCCTTTATATCCTTCTGGCAAACCGAGCGGTGATAGACGCGAAGCAGGAACACGGTGTTGAACGAAGGTACTTTGAATTATCCAAATTCATTCTATTTTTCTTCGATCTTATACTCCATCCATACATTCGGATCATCATATTCGCCATAGTCTGACAAGAAGACTCAAAACTTTGAATCAAGGAGTAGACTGCGTCTAAATCCTCCGCTTGCTTGTGTAAATTCGCCACTGCCTTTCTGTTTCAACATATGTTACCACATTACATGATCATGATTTGTACGTTTCATTTCACGCTGCCTCCTTCAGAGCCATTTCCTGAAGGAGCCTCTTCCTTTGTCGAATCTGCCAGAAGATCTTTAAAGAAGGCGACCGCAGCGACGATAAGAAGCGGAAGCACATAAACCGCTGCAACCCAGATCGGATGTACGACAAGCACCATTTCCTCCCATTCGTGCAGTGTTGCCGGTAAGGTTAGCGACAATAATAGAGCAGTTACACAAAGCGGATTCGTCAGTAAACGATCGTTGCGCAGCCCGAACAGTTCCGTTAGAATCAATTGAATAATATACAGCGTTATTGTCGCCTTCATAAGAGAACCCGCGAGCATGGCCATGCCCACAACGGCTTCGATCCTTTCAATAATGTCGCCGACTTCGACCATTTGTGCGAGCACAAAAACGGAGAACCTTTTTTCCGAAGCCATCGGTCCGAGTTCCATAATCGTACAAAGGGTTGAAATGATTAAAACAGCGCCGTTGATCACCATCGCCCAGACCATGGCCTTTTTGAGAGGTTTTGATTGTTTGGCCCGTGCGAAAGGCAGCACCATAGCGAACAAAACCACTTCTCCATAAGGAAATCCGAACGTCAAATAGGTTCCGAGCAGCATTGGCTTGATGCCTTCAGGAAAAACCGGACGTAAAAACTCCGGATGATATTGAGGAATCAACAGGACCAATACTAAAGCCCAAAATATCATGACGATTACGACTAATACGCTAAACATGCGAGCAATCGATTCTATACCTCCGCGCAGAAAAAATGCGGCAAGAAGGTAAAGCATCCCCATGAACACGTAATCCGGCGTTTCCGGCAGCATCATACTGGTCATAAAACCGGAAACGTCAATAATAATTCCGGATGCCATATGCAGCGCCATGGTCAACATGAAACAGGCAAGGATCACGGTGGGCCAACGTCCGATCGTCTTGCTGCTGTATCCGATAAAGGTTAACCCGGGATTCCGGCGATGCAAATAAAACATGATATTCAGCAGCACGATGCCGATGCCGAGCGAAATCAAAATCGACAACCATGCCGCGTTCAATGACATTGTAACAAGCGGCCCGGGTATGACAATCAAGGCCGAACCGGTTATATAAGCAAAATACAACGTCGCCATTTGCGTGGTGCTAATCGTTTCCTGATCCTTCATGTCGGTTCGACTCGCAAAAATTCGACGATCATCCTCGCCGGTTTGGTGAAAAGAAGATCGGCAAACGTATGTAAATCCGGCAATTCGGCTTTAAGGAGATAATCGGCGCTAAAATACAACGTAATGACCATGATCCCCAAATAGATGATCCTTCCGCGCAACGGGGAATTCCGCAATTTAATAACATCGGCGGAAAGCGCAAGGATGTACACGATCAGCAGAACAATTATTTTTTCCTGCATGTTGTTCCTCCTCAATGGTTGCTGTGAATTTTCTGCGAAATACCCCAGCACGAACAGAAACCGGACTTCGAATGCACTACTTGTCGGATAACGGTTTTCCTACAATACTCAACGTATTGCGAATGTCGAATTTGACCTTAACTTCAAACTTGGCAGTGGAGTAGCGATTATCCCAGTCTTTTTTCCATTTTTTCCATAACTTTGGATTACTTCGATAAATTTGATTGCCTAGTCCGATTAAATCGATCTTTTCTTTTTGTGTGAATCGAATCGTATCCTTAAGCCGTTCTTCCATTAGTTTCTGCACTTTTTTCTGGAATTTCACTTGGTCCTCGCGTTTTTCGAACTTCGTGCACTTTAACTCGCCAATATTTCCTGCAATATTAACGTCCACTTTCACTTTGAGTGGATCCATTTTCAGAATCGGTTTTAATTTCGTTTTAACCATTTGAATCTCTACCGCTTCAGTTGAATTTTTCGCATCTTTGCTTGTTTTCTCGCAGGGGATCTGCAAGACCCCCGATTTATATTGGTCTGAGAGCATGAGGACGTTTTCAGTTTGTTTACCCCTTAAAGTTCCGATCATTTTTCCTTTTTTAATCATTGCCATGCCGGCTAGTATCACTACATCCTTCTTTTTGGATGCTACCGGGAGGGCAATATTGGGGACCTGGCTTTTGAGGGCTTGAGATAACTCGAGCAGGTTAACGTCTGGTACTTTGCCAGTTCCCACGTTTCCAATTTCCTGCATCCGGTTTAGCTGTTGAGTGACCGTTTGTTCGATTAGAGGCTTAATCTTCAGAAACTCGCTTGCATCTCCTTCGGAGATCAGTACCTTCGTATTTAAGCGCGGCTCATGATCCCGATAAAAAAATTCAAGAAGAGAGATAAGGTCTTCCCGTTTGGCTGTTTTTTCATTGATAATGATGACCCGCATATGACTAAATTGGGCCCTTCGCCCGAGATGAAGCGTAATATCGCGGACGGCATCAAATATCGATTCGCTCCTGGTTTCAATATTGAAAAAGGAATTATCTTGTTTGCCTCCTTGGCCGCCGGCCATTTGTCCCGGCTTGTACAGCTGGACGCTAAACTTGATTGTACCCGGCTTGATTTGGTCAATCGCGACTCCCATGATAAACCCTTTTTCAGTCAATTCAACTCTATTCCAGCATCCGGTTTGTGTTATCGAAATAAGCAGAAGAACGAGAATCAGCTGAAGACATTTCATCAAGTTATCATTCTTTCTTCATTCGGAATTTTGTGGCGCCGGTCTGGAACTTTGTTTCCGGCGCGGAGAGCGGTCCGTGTATATGAGCGGTGCGCGAACGAAGACATCCAACAGCTGGCGCGGCCGGAGCGGCTGAATCGGACCCAGATATGGCTGGCCTAGCGAACGTAATGTCGTCATATGCCATAATATCGCCAAAAGTCCGAATACCAGTCCAAACCCTCCCAATGCGGCCGATAGCGCCATTAACGGAAACCTAAGAATGCGCAGGGCGACCGCCATGTTATAATTAGGGATGGAGAAAGAAGCGATTCCCGTCAACGATACGATAATGACCATAATCGGCGAAGTTAGTCCTGCATTGATGGCCGCTTCTCCGATGACGAGAGCTCCCACAATGCTTACGGCTGAACCTACGGGACGGGGGAGCCGAATCCCGGCTTCCCGAAGCAGTTCGAAGAAAAAATCCATGATAAGCGCTTCGACAAATGCCGGAAACGGAATCCCTTCACGCGAATCCAAAATGGCAAGCAGCAATACCGTAGGGAGCAATTCGGAATGAAATGTTGTCAAGGCTATGTAAATGCTGGGGAGCATCAAAGCCAGGAAAAAGGCGACGATGCGCAGCCACCGGATCAAAGTCGAATATACCGTTCGCTGATAATAATCTTCGCTCGAATGCAGAAGCTCCACAAACAGCCCCGGACAAATCAAGATTGATCCGGTCCCCTGTACCAAAACCAAAATTTTTCCATCAAGCAGTGCGGCAACCGCAACGTCCGGACGCTCAGTGAAACGGAATTGGGGGAATGGGGAATACATCGAGTCTTGAATTAACTCCTCTACATAAGATGTCTCCAAAATCTCCATATCTTGAACCTTGGCAAGGCGCCGTTTAAACTCTGCCAGCAGCTCCTGATCGACACTGCCTTCCAGATAACCATATACAATCTCCGTTCGAGTCTCGCCGCCGCCGCTCGTTATTTCCAGTTTAAAATTCGTGCTTTTTAATCGGTGACGAAGTAGACCGATGTTTTTTTTAATATTCTCTACCGTGCTCTCTCTTGGACCTTGAACAACAATTTCATTTACTGGCTCTGTGATCTGTCTCGTTTCCACGCCGGTTGCTTCGAATATAAGCACCTTGTCCCATCCGTCGTAGAATATGACCAAAAAACCATCCAAAATTTTATCCACAGCCGTCTCAAAATCGTTCACCAACCTCGCCGACTCGGCTGAAACACCCTTATCTTCGAAATGCTGAATGACGCTCTCCGTTGTCACTTCCGTCCCCGGTCCGACTTCATGCATGACCAGATCCTGAAGAACCGTCTTCATATAATTTATTTTCTTTCTCTGAATGATCGTGTCAAAATAGATCGATAACGCTTGTCTCGACATGTTCGGACCGAACTTCCAGGGTAAATACGTTACATCGGCACAATTGCGGAAAACCTCTTCCATACGAAGTCGGTTATCTTCGAGCTTCGTCGATATGGGCGTCTTGGACTTAGCACCTCCACCGATAGTCCCATCAGCAATCGTCCCTGGAGTGGTTTGAGTCGTGCCCTGGCTGCCGCTTACACCTGAGGACGTAGAATTAATTGGCAAATTAACACCTCCTGTTCACTATTATGGGCAAGCTTAGTATAATTTATTAGTGATTCATACTAGATGGAACAAAGCCTATTTTCCGTAGTCATCGAATATCGCCCTATTTCACTTTCCAAACGATTTGGTGATAGTATGGATCATTTTGTGAGCGTTTTATGGAGTTTTTCACATTAGCTATCACCCCATTGCTTCTCAAAAAACAAGTCTTTGTAAAATAAAACGAGCGGACTGCTGCGGCAGCCTGCTCGTTGTTGCTACTGTTCAGTTCATAAACATTTTATATAAGACAATGCTGCCCCATATCGCGCACAATACCCAAATTGCTATAAAAAGTGCTCCTGCAAGCCAGTTATTGGGCTTGCCGTTTTTCCTAATCTCATCCGCTTTAGCTCTACAATCGAGAAGAACGGGCGCAGGAATCATTTTCAACGCAAGCATTATTCCAATCGGGACTATGATTATATCGTCAAGATAACCCAGTATCGGGATAAAGTCTGGAATCAGGTCAATCGGGCTAAAAGCATACGCAACCACTAACATTGCAAAAACTTTCGCATACCAAGGGACTCTAGGATCTCTGTAAGAGAGGTAAAGTACGAATACGTTCTGCTTCATACTTCTTGCTTTATTCTTTAAGTTATCAAGCATGTTTGCTTTAGTCACATCCATACAGCTCCAATCCATGGTTTTGCCCCACTTCTGTCCCTCAATATTATACTATTAATGCGGTAATTAATTGACTTCCTTAAGCAAAAGAAAACTGCCGGCTCGTATTGAGTCGACAGTCCCCTTTCTCATAACTATTATAATGACTTAGTTTTAAGGTTCTTTTGTATTTGATTAATTTGTTTCTGCATCTGCTCAATTTGCATTTGCATTTGCTGCTTTTCGCGCAGTTGTTCTTGTTGTTCCTTTTGTGACTGAATTTGAGCCATCTGATCTTGCTCAAGTGCAAGAGCTTGCCCCGCAGCAGTTATGATATCCCCCGCCGTGACAAGCAACTGCCCAAGGAACTGTAATAGATCCGGTAAATTATCAGCATTAGCATTCTCAGCAGCTATATTAACTTTACCTTTTCCACTTTTTACCCCTTTTCCAAGGTAATCACTGTTGAATCCGATATGAATCCCTCATTTCTTGAAAAACGAAGCTATAACAAATTATTCATAATTCGTTATATAGGTGCCAGTGTAAGTCGTTTGACTTACATCTGCAATCACGAGCCTCTTGCCAAAGGCATATGGTTCATGACATAATAACTTAAACGATTAAGTTAATGTTTTCCCTACTAAGGAGCTGTATTCCCATTAAAAAAGCTACGCTTAAGGATATTGCGAAGGCTGCCGATGTTTCTGTCGCTACGGTAAGCTATGTACTCAACAACGTTGCAAATCAGACAATCCCGGATGAAACAAAATGTCGGGTGCTGGACGCTGCAAAGCGATTGAACTACGTTCCGAATCTGGCTGCCCGATCGCTGGTAAAGCAAAAGTCTGGGCTAATTGGCATCCTCATCAACCGGGTAGATAACGAAGGTATTTGGAGACAGCTCCGTTACTCTTCATTTGTTAATCGGCTTGAGCGGCTTCTGACGGATCGAGGCTACCATGTCGTCCTGTCCAGCCTTGATGCCACCAATCCAAAGCTCGATATTATATCGGAACGCAAGCTGGATGGGGTATTTGTAGTAGACGTGAAACAGGAAAACTTCCATCTGATTTCAAGCCATTTTTCAGTAGGAGTGCCGCTGATCGTCGTTGATAGTATCATTGAGGATTCACTGTTCTATAAAGTGAATTATGATTATGAGGATGCTTTTTCAAAAGCAAAGGCCTCCTCCCTGCTGGAACCGGGCTATGTCATTATTGACAGCTTTAACAATGCAGAGCTTGCTCAATCTATTCGCTATAGAACCGGCATTGATCCAAGATTGATTCATGTTATGGAAGATGAAGAGAAGCTCAAACGGTTTCTTGAACAGAATGCGGAGAAAGGCGGTATTGTGCTGAACGAGCTCGTAGGGGCGATCGCAGCCAAGTATGTTAACCCGTCAAAGCTTTCCGTCATTTGCACCGCAGATTGCCCTGAAATCCTGCCGATAGCAGTGAATCGGATTCAGTATGATAATCGGAAGTCCGAGGAAGCTTTTCAGCTTATGATGAAGCTTCTAGACAATCCGATGAATGGTCCTGAACATAAATATATTGAAGTAAAAGCTAGTCAAAGGTAGCGGCCGTACCTTGTATTACTCCAACATATCGGCAGCTAGCTAAATACCGTCGCCGAGCAGCCCCTTTTCTAGTAACCAACTAGCGGAAATTTGTGGTCTTATTCATCTTGAAATGCGCTTTTTCCAAATAATAACGGTAAAAATTGGACCTATTTGGCTTTAAAAAGCACTTTACCCACTTTAACCTCAGAATGACTATAATAAGGCCATAAATTACCGTTATTTAGGAATACGGAGCTCTGTAAGGTTAAATAGCGCCTATATTTACCGCTAATCGGACATCGTGAATGATGGATGGGCAACGTGGATGACGGATGGTGGATGATGGATGGTGCACCGTGGATGATGGATGGTGCAGCGTTGATGACGGATGGTGAATGGTGAACTTAAAGTAGCCTCAGTTAAGCAGAGTAAACTCTGCCTTTTATTTTAATAACTTAAACGTTTAAGTCATTCGTTTGTATGTTCCGTTTGTAGCCCGCGTGGTCTATTTTCAAAAAGCTGCTTGCGCTTGTGCTTGTGCTTACGCTTGTGCTTACGCTTCACACCACTAACATCAAGGAGGAATCACTATGCTTGAACTAGCAAAAAATTCAGAGACCAACGCATCCGCCGTCCGGCAGCAAAGACCCGGTACAATGTCCATTTGGCGCAACCGCACGTTTATGTTCGTCTTCTCCAGCTACGGCTTATCACTGCTTGGGAATACCTTTCACAGCATCGCGCTTAACCTGTGGGTGCTGCAAACGACCGGAAGCGCTAAGCTCATGTCCGTCGTACTTATAACTCATCTTGTTATCAGCATGCTGTTCGGGTCATTCGCCGGCACTATCGCCGACCGGTCGGACCGCCGCACATTAATGTGGGCAACCGATCTCGTCCGTTTTGTACTTGTCGCTGCGATCGCTGTCCTCATCTATTTGCCGGGTATACCGTTTATTTTTATCGTTATTTTAACCGGTATTGTTGCTTTCGCCGGTGTGCTTCGTACGCCAGCCTTTCAAGCTTCTCTCTTCGATATTGTTGGCAAGGAGCAGCTGACACAGGCCGCTTCCGCCATCAGCGTTGCAGATAATATAATTCGTATATCAGGCTTCGCGCTCGGTGGTATTGCGGTCGCCGCTTTCGGAGGCGTATTTGCAATAGCAATTGATGCAGTCACCTTCCTGCTGTCCGCCATCCTTCTGCTGTTTGCAGGCAAATTCCGTTATGCGGCTGCCAAGGACATCACGAAGCCGAAAGCATCATTTAAACAAGATTTACTAGACGGGTTCCGCTACGTCTGGAATGATTCTTTTGCCAGAGCCGCCGTCATTCTGCTTCCGCTTGTCATGTTCTTCTTCCTGTCTACGTTTATGCTTATTCAAGTGATGGCGGTTCAGGTGTGGAAGGCGGAGCCTTTCGTATTCGGTTTGATGGAAGCCTGTATCCCATTAGGTTACGTGGCCGGCTCCATCCTCATTATGCGATTCGATCATCGTTTAAAAAACAGAGGCAAATGGATCATAGGAAGTACGATCCTGATGGGACCGTTATTCATTGCTATTGCCCAGATACCTAGTGCAGCGATTGCCCTGCCGTTCATTTTACTAGTAGGCTTCCTGTTCTCGTTCAGCACGACCATCATCTATATCGTTCTTCGAGTCGTCATTGATCCTGCTTTGCAAGGCAGAGTGTTCGGTCTGCTCGGTGCATTAACGAGTGTGGCACCTCCAATCGGTCTAGCCGTCTTTTCTACTCTTTCCGACCTTTATGGACCAGCAATTATTATAACGATAAGCGGCACAGCCATGCTCCTTATGGGCATCATAGCTTACAGCCGCATGAAGTCGATCAGACAATTCAAATAGCGGGTTTAACGCAAAAAAAGGAAACGCCAATTACAATAGGCATTTCCTTTTTCGTAAACTATTTAAGAACTACCGTACTATAAGCCGGCAGCGTCAGCTTGCTTTCTTCCAACTGCGAGCCGTCGCTTGACGAATGTGTGATTTCTTTGAATACGCCGTACGTTTGGGAAGGCAGTAGTTCTGTCATTTGCTCCTCGCCCGATAAATTATGTACGATGAGCACACGTTCTTTTTCTGTGACGCGCACATAGACACTCAGCTTTGAATTAGCAGGCTGCAGCTTGAATTCTGCTATACCTCCGTCACGTAAAGCCGGCTCTTCGTTGCGCCATCCAATTAGCGTGCGGTAATGACTAAGCATAGACTGCCCATCTGCCGTCTGCGATTCAACCGACACCGCGCCAGCCTCAGCATTGTGGCGCGATTGCTCCCAAGTCGTCTGGCCTTCGCCGCCGCTTGGGTCGCGATACCACAGCATCGGCTCACGAATGTACTCATCCGGCTTAGCGCCCTTCATGCCAAGCTCCTCGCCATAATACAGAAATGGCGTACCCGGCAGCGTCAGCAGCAGCGACGCAGCCATTTTGGCATGATCGATATTGCCGTTCAGCACGGTCATTACACGATTCTGATCATGGTTGCTGAGGAACGGCGCATCGACGAAAGTACCGCCTGATGATTTCTCATAAACGCCGTATGCACGGCCGAGCGAAAAAGCAAGATCGGCATCCTGCTCGCTGTCCGCCGCGCTGAGCAAACGGTCCGCTAAATCAAAGTGAAACGCCGAGTTAAGCGCTTGATCGAAATATGGAGCGATAACGGTCAGTGAATCCCACACCTCGCCGATTAAATACGCCTCCGGATTCACCTCGTTCATTCCCGTGCGGAACTCCTGCCACCATTTTTTGTTGGCCGCTTGTATGTCCGGCGTGCTTGCCGTCGATGCGAAATCCCCGTAGATGTGTTTTGCCGCATCCAGCCGGAACCCGTCTAAGCCCTGCGCGAGCCAATATTGTCCGATCTTAATCATTTCCTCGCGAACCTTCGGCTCATCGAAGTTGAGGTCAGGCATCCCTTCCCAGAAGACACCCAGATACTTAAGACTTCCGTATTTATGCCAAGGGTCGCCGCCTACCGCCCCGTCCGCCTTCACTTGGTTCTCCGCTCCCGCAAATGTATACCAGCTGCGGTAAGGACTGTTCTCATCGGCGAGCGCTTCCTTAAACCATGGATGCTCCTTGCTCGTGTGATTAACAACAAGATCCATAATGATCTTAATATCACGCTTATGCGCTTCGTCCAACAGCTTCTTTAAATCATCCAACGTGCCATATTCCGGATTAACCGCATAATAGTCGGTCGTATCGTAGCCATGGTAGCTTGGTGAGGCGTTAATCGGCATAAGCCAAATACCGCCGATGCCAAGCTCCTTCAAATAATCTAGCTTAGCGGTTACGCCGTTCAAATCGCCGATGCCGTCGCCATTCGTATCGTAGAAGGAACGGACAAATATCTCATAATATACCCCGCCGGGCTGTTCATCTATCTCATAGGAGGCAGCGGCAGGCTCCCCGCCTGCACCGTTGTCCGCTGCTTCGTTCACTTTTGAAGGAGGAGATGCCTCATTCCCTGCATGGTTACCTTCATTCGAGGTACAGGCAGTGAATACGGCAAGCATAATCGAACAGAGCAGCACCACACCAGCGTAACGTAACCGATCGTGAATCATGCCATCATCCCTTCGAGGCGCCGGACGTCAAGCCCTGTACCAAGAACTTTTGAAGGAAGACAAACAAGAGCGTAATCGGAATGGCAATTAATACGGCTCCGGCTGCAAATAGCGTAAAGTTACTGTTTTGGTACGAGTTAACCAAATCCCACATCCCGACCGCAAGCGTCCAGTTTTCTTTGCTGCGAAGCACCAACCTCGCGAAAATAAAGTCGACCCATGCTCCCGTAAACGTAGTCAGCGCCACGTAAGTGAGCATCGGACGCGACAACGGCAGCATGATTTTGATGAAAACCTGCGTATGCGATGCACCGTCAATTCGTGCCGCTTCATCCAGGCTGCGCGGAATGGTGTCGTAGAACCCTTTGACAACGAAGCCGCCAAGCACCGAACCCGCCGAATAGACGAGAATAAGCGCCGCATGGGTGTCGAGCAAATTAAGCTGCAATAAGAAAATAAAGATAGCAATCATACTCATGAAGCCGGGAAACATGCCGAGAACGAGCATGACCGTAAGCGTGTTTTTGCGGCCGCGGAAGCGGAAGCGCGAAAGAGCATACATGCTTAGCGTAGTAAGAATCGTTGAGAAAATCATCGTCAGCGTTGCGATTTTGAGCGTATTCAGATACCAAACCCCATAGCGGAAGCTTGGATTCGTAAACAACTCCTTATAATGCGCCAGCGTGAATGTATCCGGTATGAGCTTCGGACTGAACAGAGCCGTTCCCGGACGCAAGGACGAAAGCAGCACCCATAGAGCCGGATAAATCGCGCATACGGCGATTGCGATCAGAACCAAATAGCTTAGCGTCAGTCGAATGAAGGTTGCAGTTTTGCGCCCCATTTTCATTGGATCATATCCTCCTCTTTGAATGACCGCGAGCGGCGATAGTTCCATATGGAGAAGGACGCCACGATCAAGAATATGATAATGCCGATTGCGGAAGCCATATTGAATTGGCTATTGTTCAGCGTCAGCTTATACAGCCACGTAACGAGCAAATCGGTGCTTCCGGCGAATTGATAATCGCCTTTGACCGGATCGCCGTTCGTAAGCAGGAAAATAACGTTAAAGTTATTAATGTTTCCGGCGAACTGCATAATAAGAATCGGTGCTGTTGAGAACAGGATAAACGGAACGGTAATAATTTTGAACTTTTGAAAGCCGGATGCCCCGTCGACATCCGCCGCTTCATACAGATCCTTCGGAATTGCCGTCAACACGCCCAAAATAAGCACCATCGACACCGGAATGCCGACCCACATATTTACCAAAATAACGGTAACCTTCGCCCAGAACGGATCGGTCAGCCAAGGCAGCTTGCCTAGACCGAAATAGCCCAAGTACTGATTAACCGGTCCGAATTGTCCGTTGAACAGATTACGCATAACGAGAAGCGAAATAAGCTGCGGGATGGCGTACGGAATAATGAATAATGTCCGCCAGAGCTTTTTCAAACGAACGCCCTTCGACTCAATCAGCAGCGCAACAAGCATGCCGCCGAAATAAGTGGTAACCGTAGCGATAACCGCCCAAACAATCGTCCATGTAAATACGCCTATGAAGGTATGACTCCAGGTTTTCAGCGTCAACAGATTGGCGAAAGTCTCAAAGCCCACCCAGTCGACAAGCGCTTTCGGCGGAATATGATTAGGCGATGCATAGTTGGTGAAAGCAAGCATGATCATGAAGACAATTGGCATAATGGTCAAAAATAATACGCCCAGAGCCGGAATCGCCAACATTAACAGCGGAAAATTCTTATCCGTCACATAGGCCCACGTCTTTTTGAAATCTGGAACAGCCATGCCTTTATCTCTCAAGCTTCCGTTCCGGTAAGCATCGCGAATATTCATAATGTAGATGGTCATAAATATCGCAAAAATAAGAATCGTTATCAGACCGCTTATCAACAGGAAAATGGAATGGTCCCCTGGAACGGGAACATTGATTCTGCCTACTTTTTTAAGCCCTTGCGTCTTTTCCCCTAGTGTAACAACACCCCAAATAGCCTTGCCTATATTCGGTACAAGATATATAAGCGCTGTCGCGTTGACAGCTATTAATAGCAAGCCCTTAACGAATTGCCGGTTATACAATTGGCCAAGACCCATGAAGAGTACTGATAGAATAGCCGCTATGCTGCGATGACGATTCATACCGCCTGGCTCCCTTCCTTTCATTTGAGAAAACGATTAGTAAGCGTCATAAGCGTAAACGGCAGAAGCCGGCCTTTGGCGCGTATGAAGTAAACATCGGTTCACCCGCCGAATCAATTCGACGGGTGAGATCCGGGCTTGCCGTATTATTTTGCTGCCGCTGCGCCGTTATTTGCGTCTTTAATTTGCTGTACGGCGTTATCAAGAGCCTCTTTCGCGTCTTTGCCGGAGTTCCATACGTCAGCGAATGCTGCCGCGATTGGGCTCCATACGTTACCCATTTCCGGGATGGAAGGCATTGGCGTCGATTGGTTGAACTGAGCAACGAAGCCTTTAACAATTTCGTTCGATTGAACAGATGGATCGTTTGTTGCTTCAATGTTAGCTGGAATTGCGCCTGTCAATTCGAAATCCTTCAGTTGAGCTGCTTTTGTCGAAGCAAAGCTTGCGAACAAGCGTGCAGCTTGCGGGTATTTCGAGAATTGGTTCACGTACCAAGCTTTAACGCCGGAGAAGGAGGATGCCGGTTGACCGTTGATGCTTGGAAGCGGAGCCACGCCGAAATCGATGCCTGCGTTTTTGTAATCCGCGATTGTCCAAGGACCGTTAATATCCATTGCAAGCGTTCCGCCTGTGAACAAGCCTTTTTTGATATCGTAAGTGATGTCGCCGGAATTCAAAGGAAGGATACTGTTTTTCAGGGAGCCGTAGTATTTCACGCCGCTGATTGCGCCTTCCGTGTTAAGGCCGATGTCGTCTTTGTTTTGACCGTTGTCGCCATATACATATCCGCCTGTGGAGATGAACGGGTAGTTGAAGTAGAAGTTACCAACATCCCACATAAGAGCGTATTTGTTGTTAGGCACATCATTGAACGTTTTTGCGAACTCTACGATTTCGTCAAACGTTTTTGGCGCTTCTTTGATTAGTGCTTTGTTGTAAAACAATGCGTATGTTTCGATCGAACGGGGGTAGCCGTAAAGCACACCGTCGTATGTTACCGCGTTTACCGCGATTTCGGAGTTTTCGCTTTTGGATTTTTCTTCATAGAAGTCGTTCGGCAATACAAGCCCAGCCGTTACCGCTCTGCCCAGGTTATCGTGAGGGAAAACAACAACGTCAGCGCCGAGGCCTGCAGGCCCGTCAGTTGTCAGCTTCGTTACTTGATCCGCTGCGCCAACCTCTTCGAATCTCACTTCAATACCGTATTTCTCCGTAAATTCCTTCGCGATTGCTTCTACGAATGGACGCTCTTCTTTACTTTCCCATACGAGCAGCGATGCGCCCTCTTCTGGAGTAATATCTTCGGCATCGGCAGCGCCTTCATTTGTGTTACCCGCTGCAGTATTGTTTGCCGGAGCATTCGTTGCGTTTCCAGCGCCCTCTGTATTACCTCCTTTATTCGCTCCGCCGCAAGCGGAAATGATAAACAAGGCAACGATTAATGACATTACAAACCACTTTTTCATGCTAGGTAATCCCCCTCCATAATGTGTTTCATGCCTTTTCTGAAATAGCGCCGTCCATACCATTCCTTTAGCTCACTTTCATAAAATGCTGTTATTATACAAACAATAAGCGTTCAGGACTCGGATCTACATGCTCTTATTTAAAAGCCTGGATCACAATCCGCGCAAACGTTTGTACAAGCATCGCTAGAAAATGCTGTGGAATCGGATAAATTGCCATTTCACACAGTTTTATGCTAGTAGAATTGTTTTGTAAGCGTTATATTCGTGTTTTCATCATACAACAGGGAATGGGGTTTGTTAAAACGTTTGCACAGTTCAATATTCAGCAAAAATAATAGGTTATCTGTTATTTCCGCCTATTTTCTCTTTCTTATTCAGTTTTTTAACATTTGTGAAACGCTTTCCGAAGATATATATTTACATTTAGACAACAGTTGCATTAGGATGAAGCATATAAAGCACAAACGATTGCGCGATGGGGGCTCAATTTATCATGGTAACCATTAAAGATATTGCAAAAGCAGCTGGGGTGTCACCTTCTACGGTTTCCAGGGTCGTCTCCAATCACCCTAGAATTAGTAAAGCAACCTCATTAAAGGTAAAGCGCTTTATGGAGGAAATGGGCTATCATCCGAACGTGATGGCGAAGAGTCTCGTTTCAAAGACGACTCAGACACTCGCGATTATGCTGCCCCGGCCTGCCGAAGAGCTGTTTCAGGATTTTTTCTTCGGTGAATTGCTGCGCGGAATACTGGCACAATCGACACGGGCGGGCTATGATATGCTGCTGACGGCAGCCACCTCCCCGCACGATGAGACAGAAACGGTATCCCGTCTCGTATTCGGGCGCAGAGTTGACGGCGTTATTTTGTTATCTTCACGCGTGAATGACCCATTAATCGATTTATTGAATAAACACAACTTCCCTACTGTATTAATTGGGCGAACGGAAGATCATCCGAATATTTTATCTGTCGACAACAACAATGAACAAGCAGCCTATGATGCGACGCAGCATTTGATCATCCAAGGCCATGAACGAATCGGCTTCGTCAGCGGACCGCCTGCATTAACGGTGGCGCACGACCGGATGGCGGGCTATCGCCGGGCCATGAACGATGCGGGTCTGCAGGTACGCTCGGAATGGATCGTTGAAGGCGAATTTCTGCAGCAGAGCGGCTATCGCGCCATGTCTTTCATGATGGGCTTGCCCGAGAGACCGAGCGGCTTAGTCGTCATTGACGACGTTGTCGGCTTCGGCGTATTACGGGGCTTAACCGAGCTTGGCTACAAGGTGCCCGAAGATCTCAGTATCGTCAGCTTCAATAACATCGCTCTGTCCGAGCTTGCGACACCCCCGATCAGCTCTATTGATATCGGAACGTATCAGCTTGGCTACACGGCATCGCAAATGCTAATTCGACTTATTCAAGAAGAAACTGTACATCAAAGCCGAATGATTATTCCGCATAGACTGATCGTTCGCGAATCATCCATACAAACCGTATCCAAAAGGAGTTGACAGCATTGTCGGACAAAAAACCGTTTTTAGTGGATGCTATTATCGGCAATTCCAAGTTTCTGGCATCACTCGGCCGCACAGGAAAGATGTATCGCCTATGGTGGCCGAATATTGACTTGCCGCAGCATGTCGATGCGGTCCGCACAGGTATTCAATGGGAGCAATCCGCCGTTTCATGGTTTGATGAAGAGGCGGAAGGCTGGACTCATGAGGCTGCATACGTTTCAAAAACGAATATTTTGCGCGTAAACGCATGTTCCGACCAGCAGCCCCTTCAAATTGAAAGCTTACATTTCGCCGTTCCCGGTCATGATCTCATCGTACGCGAATATACATTCACTAACGTAAGCGATCAGCCTGCTTCATTTTCGTTTGTCCTTCATTCTTCTTTCCTTATGAGCGAAAATCAGCTTTATAACACGACCCTGTTTAACGCAGATGATGACTCTTTGGTTCATTTCCGCCATAAGTATTATTTTGCGCTTTCAAGTGCAAACGTATGCACTCAGTATCAAGCAGGGCTAGCGTGGGAATCGGTTCAAAACGGCGAGCTAGACGGTAAAGGAATCGATATGAGACCGGACGGCGCTTTAAAATGGAGCATAGAACAGCTGGCAGCCGGCGCTTCCGTAACGATTCCCGTCTACATTGCGGCTGGACATGATGAAGCAACTGCGCTGCAGCAAATGCGTAATGCGAAGAGCAAAGCAAGCTCCGAATGGATTGCGGAAACGACGGCATATTGGAGCGATTACTTGGCGGCGGCAGCGCCCTGCCCCATTGATGATGCCGAGATTTCTGATTTGTACGAACGCTCGCTGCTTATGTTTAAGCTTATGTCCGATGAACAAACGGGCAGCATTATTGCCGCTCCTGAGTTCGACGAAAAATTTGAACGCTGCGGCGGTTATTCGTTCTGTTGGGGCCGGGATGCCGCATTCATTACAACCGCGCTTGATAAAGCAGGTCTTGGATCGCTATCCGACAGCTTCTATGCATGGACGCTTTCGGCCCAATCGCCGGATGGCTCTTGGCAGCAGCGCCACTATCACGACGGCAGCTTAGCTCCGTCATGGGGCTTGCAAATCGATGAAGGCTCGTCCATCCTATGGGGAATGTGGCAGCATTATTTGGAGAAAAAGGACAGCCGCTTCGCTGAGCAAGTATGGCCGGCTGTAGAGAAAGGCGCTTCCTTCCTGATCAGCTACCTGGATGCAGAAAGCGGCTTGCCTAAGCCGAGCATAGACCTGTGGGAAGAGCGTGAGGCGTCGCATACTTACTCCTCCGCTGCTGTATATGGCGGCTTGACCACAGCCGCAAGTTTTGCTGAGCTGGCTGGCAGACCTGAGCTGGCATCCGAGTGGACAGCTGCGGCTGAGCGGATTGCAGCCGCGATTACTGAGCTCTGCTGGAATGAGGAGCTAGGCAGCTTCTATCGCGGCGTTAACCTTACCGTTAATGCGGTTAAATATGAACAGGCTCTCGCCGGCGGCGCTGCCGGTCATATTACGGTAACCAATAAAGGCTACAAAAAACATGTACTCGCTCACGATCCCATCCTTGACATCAGCTTGCTCGGTATCTCCGTCCCATTCGCCGCTGTTCCGGCAGATCACGACTATATGCGCCGAACCGCCGATGCTGTGGAAGCCGCGTTAACCGTCCCGGGTGTCGGCGGCATCAAACGCTACGAGGATGACATTTATATCGGCGGCAATCCATGGATCCTTACGACGCTATGGCTCGCCCACTACCGTATCCAGACCGGAAGCATCGATGATGCTAAGCGCTTGCTCAAGTGGGCGCTCGATCACCGTACCGAGACTGGCTTGCTCCCCGAGCAGGTTGACAAAAAAACAGGCGAAACCGCTTGGGTCGTACCGCTCACCTGGTCGCACGCGATGTTTATATTGACGATCTTTATGCTCGCGGAAGCGGAAGCTGCCAGCGGCGTCACTACTAGCGAAGCAGCTGTTAAATAGAAAATAACGCTAACCAGCGGTTCAAGGAAATGTCCTTGGACCGCTGGTTTTTTGGTTTATGGATAAATGGACGAAAACCCGCCGGGCAGTCCGGTGCTCATGAGCTTATAAGCGGCTCTTACTGTGCAATGAGCTGCCACTTCTGGGAGGCAAAGCCGTTGCCGGTCCAAATCTGTACGTTCGTACCGTTGGCGGTTCCTCCGTTTGCCACATCCAGCGCCTTGCCGCTGCCGGTGTTCACCAATGTGTAAGTGCCGTCGGTATTCAGATTGATATTCCATTTCTGTGCAGACAGTCCGTTACTGTCCCAAATCTGTACGTTGGTGCCGTCGGCCGTACCGCCGTTCGCTACATCCAGCACTTTGTTACTGCCGACGTTAAGCAGCTTGTAAGTCCCATCGGAATTTTTCGTAATGGTCCACTTTTGCGGGTTAAAGCCGTTGTCTTCCCAAATCTGCACGTTGGTGCCGTTGGCCGTCCCGCCGTTGGCTACGTCCAGCGCCTTGTTGCTGCCGACATTGATCAGCTTGTAAGTGGCTCCGGAAATAACAGGCTCGTTCATTTTTTTGCCCCAGATGGCGGTACCGCTTTGATTGTATCCGGAGTAGACGTAAGTTCGGCGGTTTTTCTCCCAATCCCACGACTCCATCACTTTCACCGTATCGATCCAATAGTCCCCCGGAGCCTGACCGGGTGCGTACCAGTTCAGCTTAAGCGTATTAGGAGCGGTAAACTCCCAGAAGTTGGAGCTGGATTCCGATCCGATCTTGCCGCTGGCGAGAAGGGCTACGGAGGTGGACGTGATTTTTCCGTTATTGCCACGGTCCAGCACGATCGACTCCCAATTGCCTGCAACTACGTTCGCGGATAAGGTCGTTTCAGTTTCGCCGGTGTAACGCTCCGGGGATACGACGGGCCAGCCGTTCACCCACATCATTTTGCGGACGTGCAGATATGTCCAGTTCTTGTCTGCCTCTCCACGCGCGTGATGGATCATATACCAGTTGGTCCCGTCCTGCAGAATGGTGTTGTGCCCGGGCCCATACCAGCCGTCGGCCCCGCTGAATCCGTAGCTGCCTAAAACCTTGGTTCCGACCTCTGATGGAGCCAGCGTCGTATTGGTCAGCGCGTTTCCGTTAAAATCCACGTATGGGCCGGTAATGCTGGAGGAGCGTCCCACGCGGACATTATAGTCGAATGCGCTGCAGCAGCTGTCGTAGGAGGTGAACAAATAATACTTTTGATCCGACGTATTATAAACCAAATTTGGACCCTCCACGCCGCCGTTTACGCTGGAAGCGCGTTTGGCAATGAGGGTTCCTTGACCGTAAGTAACTAATTTGCCCGTTGCGGCATCGATGCGGTTCACGTAAATACCGCCGAAGAAGGAGCCATAGCTCATCCACGGGTTGCCGGAAGCGTCAAAGATGATGTTCGGGTCAATGGCATTGGCCTGATAGCTGTCCCCATCCTTTGTTTTGAAGACTTCCCCCTTATCGCTCCAGGGCCCTGCAGGAGAACTGGAGGTGGCCACGCCGATGTAGGAGGTCCGTGTACCGAATTGGGATGCGCAATAATAGAGGTAATAGGTGCTCCCCATCTTCACGATTTCAGGAGCCCAGATCACGTCGACGCCGGTCCAGCTTTTGGCTCCGGCCGGCATGCCGCTGAAGGCGTAGCCGTACCAGGACCAGTTCACCAGATCCGTGGAGCGTCTGACTTGAATACCGGGCGTAGCTGTTCCGCCTACCTTGTAATCGGTGGAATACATCCAGTAAAATCCGCCGTCTTTGATGACCTCCGGGTCATGCACATTCATGATGTTCCATTTGGTTTCGTTGTTGATGTTCGCCGTGTCGTACATGGGATAGCTAGGAGGCGGAGCGGGAACTGCCATGGCTACAGCTTGAAAGAGCAGCATAAATGCGAGCAGGGGGAAAAACAATAATGCCGGTTTTTTAACAAATTGTTTCATGATTATAAATTCCTCCCTAAATGAATGTGTTACAGTTTCATATAAAGCGCTTGCAAAAAAACTTCCACCTCCCGGTACCAAACAGGAATCCCCATAAATTAATTAATGTTATGGTTAATTTATTAATGATTATAGTACTGGAAGCGCTTGCAGTCAATATTCTTTTGTAGTATTAATAATCTTAATAATTAATTGATTTATTCATAACCACACAAAAAACAAGCCCCCTGCAGGGGCTTGTCTTTCCTTGTCTCCACTGTGACATTTTGCCGCTCATAACGACTTGACAAAAGCTCTGTATTTTATAATAATTATAAATAAGTAATTAGTCTAATTTAAATTACAGATGCAGAAATTCTTATCTCTCTCGTATCCGCAAACTATTTGTAGCGCAGACTATCTTCAGAAAGGATGATAAATATGACTACTATTCAAGAGCATTTAAATCGGCAAATCGCAAACTGGAGCGTGCTTTACATTAAGCTGCACAATTACCACTGGTATGTGAAGGGCTCTCAATTCTTTACGCTGCATGCGAAATTTCAAGAATTTTATGAGGAAGCGGCCCTTCATGTGGATGAGATCGCAGAACGTCTACTGGCGCTGAAAGGTCAGCCAATGGCGAAAATGAGCGATTACTTATCGGCTTCAAGCATCAAGGAAGCATCCGGCGAAGAAGACGCGGTTCAAATGGTCGATCAACTAATCGGCGATTTCACTACCGTCATCGGCGAGCTTAAGGAAGGCATGCAAGCTGCGCAAGCAGCCGGCGACGAGACGACAGCCGATATGCTGCTCGCCATTCATACGACGCTTGAGAAGCATGTGTGGATGCTGAGCGCTTTTAACGGACGATAACAAGACTATTTAGCTATACGAAAATTTCACCCGATAAATAAATATTAACTTCCGTTTTGCAAAAAAATAACCCGTCAGGCGATAGAGCAACAAATGCTCAGCGCATGACGGGTTTTTACTCTATACAAGCTTAACCGAACAACTTCCGACAGTCGTGCCAGCCCAAACCGCTTGGAGCTGATCGCCGTCATGCAAAGCAGCTACGCCTGCCGGCGTTCCCGTGTAGATGATGTCCCCAACTCCAAGACCGTAGTGCTCGCCAACATACATAATAAGCTCAGAGACGTTAAATAGCATATCGGCCGGGTTACCCCGTTGAGCCTCTTCCCCATTGTGCATTAACACAAATTCACTGCCAGCAAGCGCAGCTGCCCCAGGATAAGCGAACCATTCGCCAAGCGGAGCCGAGCCTTTGAACCCTTTTGCCGCAAGCCAAGGCTGTCCCTTCGCCTTCAGCTTCGATTGCACGTCGCGCAGCGTCAAATCAAGCCCGAGCGCCATCGCGTCAATGCAAAGCTCGGTATCGATGTCCCGCTCATAAGCACGTCCGATTCGGAGTACGATCTCCAATTCAAAATGCACCTCGCCCATATTTCCCGGAAGCCCGACGATGTTTCCGGCCATAGGTACAACAGCGTGGGTCGGCTTCGTGAAAACTAGCGGCTCCTCAGGCACTTCGTTGCCGAGCTCTAATGCGTGAAGTCTATAATTACGGCCTATACAATAAATATTGCGAATCTCATTAGCGCTCATCGATAAACCAGCCTCCCTTAAAATAAGCAAGCCTACTCCGCAAGCATCGTATAACCGTTATTTCTGAGCAGCTATTTGCTCCGCCAATTCATTCAATTCCGTCCAGCGGTCCATAAGCTGCTCCAGCTTAGCTTCAAGCTGCTGCTGCTCTGCCGCCAGCTCCTGCAGCCGTGCGGAATCGCTGCTTGCTTTCTCCATGCTTACGGCAATTGCGCTAAGCTCCGCTTCCGCATCAGCTATCCATCCGTCAATTTGCTCATAATCCTTTTGTTCCTTATAGGACATTTTGAGGGCCCGCTCTTTCCCGGAAGGCTTCGTTGCCGCAGCCTTGTCGACTGCAGGCGCAGATGTTGATTTCGTTACTGCAGAAGCCGCCGGAGCAGCTGCACTCTGCTTCTCCACAAAGGCTTGATAGTCCGAATAATTACCCGTGTGGTGAGTTATGACGCCTTCACCCTCAAACGCCACTATTTTATCAACCGTGCGATCCAAGAAGTAGCGGTCATGGGAGACGACGAACACCACGCCCGGAAAATCGTCCAAATAATCCTCGAGCACCGTTAACGTTGATATATCCAGATCATTCGTCGGCTCATCGAGCAGCAGAACGTTAGGCGCATTCATGAGAACGCGCAGCAGCTGCAGACGACGCTTCTCACCGCCGGAAAGCTTCGAAATCGGGGTCCACTGCATCGTCGGCGAAAATAAAAAACGCTCCAGCATTTGACCTGCGGTTATCGTCGTGCCGTCTGCTGTCTTAACCTGCTCCGCGCCTTCGCGTATATATTCAATAACGCGAAGCGATTGATCCATCTCCTCATGCTCCTGCGAGAACCATCCCAGCTTAACCGTAGCGCCAAGCTCGACGGTCCCTTCGTCCGGCGTCAGTTGTCCGGTAATAAGCTTCAACAGTGTCGACTTCCCGCTTCCGTTGCGTCCGACGATGCCGACACGATCCTCAGGGACCGCAATATAACTAAAATCGCGGATGAGCGTCCGCGAGCCAAACCTCTTCGTTACGTTTTCTATCTCAACGATCTTTCTGCCGAGTCTGGTAGAAGCTACAGATACATCCATCTTACCGCCCGCTTGCTTCGGCGCATCCGCCTTCAACGCTTCAAACCGGTCGATCCGCGCCTTCTGCTTCGTCGTTCTTGCCTTCGCCCCCCGGCGAATCCACGCTAATTCATTGCGCAGCAGATTTTGGCGCTTCGACTCCGATGCCGCCTCCCGCTCTTCCCGATCCAGCTTCAGCTCGAGAAACCGGCTGTAATTGGCTTGATAGAAATAAGCCTGCCCTTTATCGAGCTCAATGACTCGGTTACTGACACGATCGAGGAAGTAACGGTCATGCGTAATCATGAGCAATGCTCCTCTGCGCTTCTGCAGCATGCCTTCCAGCCACGCAACCGAATCGTTATCAATATGGTTTGTGGGCTCATCGAGAATGAGGATATCGGATGGAAGCAGCAGCGCCGCTGCCATAGCAACCCGCTTGCGTTGACCGCCTGAGAGTGTCTCTACCTTCGCTTCGTAATCATTAATGCCAAGCTTCGAAAGCGCCATCTTAGCGTCACTCTCGAGCTGCCACGCATCCAGCTCATCCATTCGCTGGTTCGCTTTAATCAGCTGCTCCTGCAGCGCTTCGTCATTCGGCTTCAGCTCAATAGCCTCAAGCGCCGCGGCATAAGCCTGCACGGCCCGAAGCTGCGGCGAATCGCCGCCAAGCACATGCTCAAGCGTCGTCTCGTCCGGCGCAAACGCCGGGTCCTGTGCCAGCATGCGCACCGATACCCGGTTACCGATGGAAACCGTACCGGAATCCGGTTGTTCTAATCCGGCAATTACCTTGAGGAAGGTCGATTTTCCCGTCCCGTTCACGCCTATGATGCCAATTTTGTCGCCATCCTCAACGCCAAAGGTGACATTTTCGAATAATAGCTTCTCGCCATAGCTTTTCGTTATATGTTCAACAGATAATAAGTGCATCGGACAAACCTACTTTTTCGGATAATATGGTTACAGTCGCAACCACTCGTATCATACCACAAACAGGCCTCATCTTCACTTCAGAGCAAACGCAACAGAGTGATTATGCCATTTAGCGATTATGATCATCATTAAGTGCTTGAAAACCGATATAAGAGGTATAAGAAAGGAGTGATTTCGTATGAATAACCCCTATCTGTTTATTTTTACCGGCACCAGCGGCTCCGGCCGCAAAACAGCTGCACATAGAGCTTTACGGGACAGCGGCATCATCCATATTCCCTCCTGCACCGATCGTCCGCCGCGCGACAAGGAACGCCCCGACGAGGATTATCGTTATGTCAGCGCCGAACGGTTCGACCAGCTTGATCAAAATGGCTTCTTCACCGAAACGGTCAAAATCGACCGTTACCGCTACGGCATCGGCAAACATTATCTCGATCTCGCCCTTAATGCCGGGAATAGCATCTACCTTATATTAAACCGCGAAGGCTCGGACATCATCCGCCGTCTATACGGCGACCGCTCCATACGCATTTTCCTATACGTCGATAAGCAAACCGTCTCTGAACGGCTGGAAAGCAAAGGAACCCGCTTCGAAATCATGGACAGCTATTTGAGTCACTATACCGATGAAGTGACCTATCGCAAAGCTTGCGAGCACGTCATTGAGAACATTTCGCTTGAACGCACGGTTGCGCAAATTAAAACGATTTTAGATGGGTATTTGAATCACAAATAATATGAAAAGGTTAAATAGGAGGACCAAAAAGCAATAAGCCCCGAAAAGAACGGGGCTTTGCCACTCAGGATGACCGATGAACTCAGTTCATGTAACCAGAGAACTGCCTGGGCTAGAGCAGATCATTATATCTTTATCGCTCCCAACCGGGTAAGCTCGAATCGGTCGACCGATCCATTTTCCGCCTCCTCAAAAAGCTAAGCTTAAGGATTGCAAGTATTTTTAAACTTGTCAACAAACCAAATAAAATACGGGACTGTCCCATAAGTGAGCTGCACCATTATTGCCGATGCGGGTTAATCTTAGAGGTCGGGTGGTACAGGAATAAGAATTCTGCACCACCACTAGTTACTCCATTTCGCCATGCCACAGACGGCGCATCTCTTCGCTCGTCTTGAGCAGCGCCTCGAGCGTGCCTTCCGCTTCGATTATCCCATCCTTCAGGAGGATGATATGATCCGCGTGCGTCAGCACCGCCTTCCGGTGCGAGACGACAAGGCATGTCGCAGACTGTCCGGAGAACGTGCGCTCCCACAGCTGCTTCTCCGTCTCGACATCGAGCGCACTCGACAGGTCGTCGAACACGAGCAGCTCGGCATCGCGAACGAACATGCGGGCCGCTGCCGTCCGCTGCGCCTGGCCGCCGGACAGCTTCACGCCGCGCGGACCTATGACGGTATCGAGGCCATTCTGAAGCATTTCAACATCCCTTTCCATCACCGCAGCCCGCACCGCAGCTTGCACCCGCCCCTCATCCTCGGGGATGCCAAGCAAAATGTTGCGGCTCAGCTTGTCGCTATAGAGTCTCGGTACCTGCGGCGTATACGCGCTGTGCGGCGGTACGAAGAAGTCGCCGGGATTCGTGACCTCCTCGCCGTTCCAACGGATCGTCCCGGCATCCTTCGGCAGCAGGCCGAGCAGCGTGCGGAGCAGTGTTGTTTTGCCGGAGCCGATCCGTCCGGTTATAACGGTGAAGCCTCCCTCCGGAAGATGAAGCCGGATGTTCTCGATGCCGCGTCCGGTTTCCGGATAACGGTAAGAAAGCCCTTCTGCCTCGAGCAGCTGCAGCCGGTCCCGATCCGACCGCACCGGCTCCTTCGGTTCCGGAAGCTCACCGCGCAAATACAGCGGATGCGATTCGGTCAGAAGATCCCCCGGCGCTCCTTGAAGCAAAGAGATCAGCCGGTCCTTCGATACTTCGCTTTGTTTAAAGTAAGTCATAAACTTGCCGAAATTTTGGATGAACTGCGTGACGAACGTTAAATAGTACACGAATAGAGCGAAGTCCCCGACTGTAAAATCTCCGCTCCGCATTGCCTGCGCGGCAAGCAGCAGAATAAGGCCTATTCCGATATTCACTGCATTGGAGAAGACGGAATCCAGCGTTTGCGTAAGCAGCTTATCCTTGAGCATGGCGCCCCTGCGCGAATCGTTCAACCGGCGGAAACGGTCGATTACACGCTTTTCCGCGCCTGCGACTTGAATCGCCTGGACAGAGCTGAACATTTCGCTAATGGCTCCGGTCACCTGGCTCGTCGCCTCCCGGCTTGCGGCCCGATACTTCGTCAGCATCGCGGTCGAGAGCTGAGCCACCGTGACTACAATAACAAGCGGCAAAAACACAAGAAGCGTCATCTGAGCATCTATATTAATCAGAATCGCAAACGAAACGACAGCAAAGGTGGTCATCCCGAAGGTGTCGACCGACCAGCTGACTGCCTCTTCGACCTGCTCCACATCGTCGCGGAAGTTGCTGATCGCCTCCCCCGGCGAAACCGGGATGGCCCTCGCTCCCGGCTCACGCAGCACATGGTGCAGCACATTGCGGCGCAGCAGTCCGCTAACGCGCACACGGAAGTTTACATCGGTGATGAATCCGCATATAATCATCCCGACGCGGACAGCGGCCGATCCGATCAGCAGAGCGACAATCGCCCATATACCCAGCTCGTAAGGCGAATCCCCGGATAATAGATCAAAGAACCATTTAGTCACGATGCCCGGAAGGATCGGCGCCAAGTAGATTAATGACCAGGCCAGCGCGTTCACTATGTAGAGCAGCGGCCGATACTTAATCAAGCGCCACAGGAATTGAAAGGTACTCATACAAGCACCTCCTCGAGTCCGGTCGCCATAAACTGGCTGAACCGGGAAGCCGGATTAGCTGCAAGCGACCGGCGCGGACCGTGTTCAATGACGCGGCCGTCTTCCAGAATGAGAATGTCGTCAGCCCGCTGAACAGTCGTCAGACGATGTGCAATGATGATGCACGTCCGACCCTCCAGCAGCTTCAGGATCGCCTCCTCCATCTTCTGCTCCGTCGCCGGATCGAGGCGCGAAGACGCTTCATCCAGGATGACGAGGGACGGATCCGATAGAAATACCCTTGCGAAAGCGAGCAGCTGGGCTTCCCCTGCGGATAGCCCGCCCCCGCCTGACTCCAAGACGGTGTCGAGTCCGTGCGGCAGCGATCGATACCACCGGTCGAGCCCCAGCTCTTCAAGCACAGCATTGATTTGTGAATCACCGATCGACTCATCGAAGAACGTCAAGTTATCGCGGACCGTACCTTGAAACAGCTCGATGTTCTGCGTGACAAGACCGACCCGGCGGCGCAAATGCGCCACCTTCGTATCGCGGATATCGACGCCGCCAAGAAAGACGCCCCCGCTTCTTACATCATAGAAGCGCAGCAGCAGACGGGTCAGCGTTGTTTTGCCGCTGCCCGTTCTCCCTAGTACACCGAGCACCTTGCCTTGCTCCAGCTTGAAATGCACATTCTGCAGCGTCGTGATATCTTCCTCGTAGCCGAAGGTTACCTGCTCGAACCGGACCGAAAGCGGTCCGTGCGGAAGCTCAGCCCCGACGCCGTCGCGTATTTGCGGCTCGGTAGACAGCAGCTCGCGGACACGGACGATACTGGCATCGGCCTTCTGCAGATCCTCCATCTGGGTGCGGATTTTTTCGATCGGCTTCACCATCAGCTCCGTATAGAAAAACACCATATATACGGTACCGACCGACATTGCGCCTTTGCGCCATAGAAAGAAGCAGAGCGCGAAAGCGATCGCGGTGCCGATCGTGAATACGACGAGCGTCGTAATCCACATGTACATCCAGCCCCTGAACGCGCGCCGCCGGATCGGCAGCCATCTGCGGAGCAATGAATGAAAGCGGTGCATCACATACCCTGTCGCACCGTTCGCCCGGGTATCCTCCGTACCTTCGAGATGCTCCCCCAGAAAGCCGTAGAACTCCGCACTTATTTGGCGCATGGCCCCCCAATGGGGAACCGCGAACTTGCGGACATATTGAAGGGCATACAGCGCAAACACAACGAATACCGCCATGCCGAGCCCGATGATCCAGTTTTCCCAAAACAGCAGGAGTACAATGCCTATCACCAGCAAAGCATTTGTCAGCAAGTTGATGACAAAGCTGGAGAAAAAATTGCCCAGCGCATTGATGTCCCCATCCACCCGCTCGATAATCGAGCCGGAGGTTTGTGTTTTATGAAATGACATATCCAGCCCCAGACAGTGCTCCGCCACATCGCCGCGAAGCTTGTTTGTCGCGATCCAGCCGACGTTCTCGCCAATGTAGGCGGCCGCTACCGTCACACCCTGCAGAACAAGCGATGTGCCGATGAATAAGACCGCTGCATAAAGCAGCTCCTTCATCCCGCCCTGCTCCTCTGCCGCCGTATCGATGAAATAACGAATGATTTGCGGGCTGACCAGCTGCAAGCCAATGGTAGAAAGCAGCAGTATAGTGAGCATGATGATGCTTTTCCTCTGCGGGCGCAAATACGCATCAAGCAGATTGACGTATTGCCGCAAAGGAATTTTATTCCGAGCCATGGTACAGCCCTCCCGGTACGCTAAATTATTGGTAAAACATAACTTTAGTGCACAGCGGAATTCTCGTCAACGGAAAAAATAAGTATAAATAAACTTTCCTTTCCGGCAGCCGCCAGCTAAATATTAAGGGCCGGCGCATCGTCATTGACGGGCGCCAGCCCCTTTTTTCCAAGCTTATTTATTATCGTTTGCCAATCATGTTTTCCGGACGGACAAATTCGTCGAATTGCTCCGAAGTAAGCAAGCCGCTCGCAATAGCCGACTCCTTCAGCGTCAGTCCTTTTTTGTGGGCATTTTTCGCGATGGCAGCCGCATTTTCGTAGCCGATATGCGGATTCAGCGCCGTTACGAGCATGAGCGATTGGTCAAGGTTGCGCTTGATCGCCGCTTCGTTCGGCTCAATGCCTATCGCGCAGTTATCGTTGAACGATACCATTCCATCGGCCATTAACGCCACCGACTGCAGGAAGTTATAAATAATGACCGGTTTGAATACGTTAAGCTCGAAGTTGCCTTGGCTTGCCGCCATCGAAATGGCCGTATCGTTACCGATGACCTGGCATACCGCCATCGTCAGCGCTTCGCTCTGCGTCGGATTTACTTTACCCGGCATGATCGAGCTGCCCGGCTCGTTCTCCGGAATCGAGATTTCGCCGATGCCGCAGCGCGGACCGCTGGCCAGCCATCTTACGTCGTTGGCGATTTTCATCAAGTCAGCCGCGAGTGCTTTAATCGCACCGTGCGTATAAACGATTTGATCGTGGCTTGTGAGCGAGTGGAATTTGTTCGCCGCAGTAACGAACGTTTTGCCGGTCAGAGCAGTCACTTCTGCCGCAACCGCAACCGCAAAGTCCGGGTGTGCGTTCAAGCCTGTTCCTACTGCCGTACCGCCAAGCGCCAGATCGCGCATCTGTTCAACGCTTTGCACGAGCATGGTCCGCGTTCTGTCCAGCATGGAGTACCAGCCGCTAATCTCTTGGCCGAGCGTGATCGGCGTAGCGTCTTGAAGATGGGTGCGGCCGATTTTTACGAGATCGTTAAATTGCTCTGCCTTAGCGCGAAGCGTGCCGTTCAGAAGGTCGATTGCCGGAAGCAAACGATCCTCCAGCGCGATTACTCCCGCAATATGCATCGCTGCCGGGAACGTATCGTTCGAGCTTTGCGAACGGTTGACGTCGTCATTCGGGTGAATGCGTACGGAGCTGCCGCGTTCGGTGAGCAAGCTGTTCGCACGGTTCGCGATCACTTCGTTCACGTTCATATTCGTTTGCGTACCGCTGCCTGTCTGCCATACGACGAGCGGGAAGTGCTCATCCCACTTGCCTGCTACGATTTCATCGACCGCTTCGCCGATGATGGCCGCTTTGGCCGAATCCAGCACGCCAAGCTTTTCATTCGCCAGCGCGGCTGCTTTTTTGATATAAGCCATGGCATAGACGACCTCGATCGGCATCCGCTCTCCGCTAATTTTAAAGTTTTGCAGGCTTCGTTGTGTCTGCGCTCCCCACAGCTTGTCCGCAGGAACCTGAATTTCTCCCATTGTGTCCTTCTCAATCCGATAATCCATTAATTGAACGACTCCTTTAACCTAGTGGTTTTTCTCATCATTGCTCTGTTTCTGTTATAACGCTAATCCCGCTCAGAATCAAGCGAATAGCTTGTAAACGGCAATAAGTATGGTAAGGAAATGACAGTAAATCAAACAATATTACAATGACGGTTCAAATTTATACTATATTTTAAATAAAAGGCGGTCGAATGATTCGACCGCCTTTCCTTGTATCAGAAATCATCTTCAATACCGAAGCTGCAGCGTTCCCAGAGCTCTTTCTCTGCTAGAGCCCTTTTGCTTCGCGGTAAGCAGCGATATAAGCTGCCGCTTTCTGTTCGATAAGCGAGAAGTCGCCGGTCTTTACGGCATCCTTCGTCAGATCTGAGCCAATGCCGACCGCTACTGCGCCCGCCTTGACCCAGTCCTTCAAATTGTCGAGCGACACGCCGCCTGTCGGCATAATGTTCGCCTGCGGCAGCGGGCCTTTGATCGATGGAATAACGCTTGGGGAATACAGATTGCCCGGGAAAAGCTTCACGACATCAACGCCAAGCTCAAGCGCGCTTTGAATCTCTTGAATCGTCATCGTACCCGGCAAAATCGGTACCGTATAACGGTTGCAAAGCCTAATCGTATCCGGATTGAGCGCAGGCGAAACCACATACTCGGCTCCCGCCAATATCGCGGCTCGTGCCGTTTCCGGATCAAGCACCGTTCCGACGCCAATAATGGCGAAGTTCTCTGCATCAGGGGAAGCAGAGCTCGAATATTCCTGCGATAATTGTTCGATTGCACGAAGCGCAAACGGAACCGTCATCGTAATTTCAATCGCTTTAATACCGCCCTTGATCGCACGGCGGGCCATTTCCGCTACTTCCTCCGGCGAGTCCGCGCGCAATACCGCCACAACACCCGCTTCCGCCAGCTGCTGCAGCACTTTAAGCTTTTTCATCCGTTATTCCCTCTTCCATTTTTGTTCATATTTGTTCGAAAATGTTCTGTCTATACCGCTAATTATATGCCGTATCGTACAAATCTTCAATCGTTGTCCTATTTGGTATAGTCGATTTCTAGAAACTTCTCGACTTCCGTCAGCCAACGCTCGTTTACGAACTGTACATGAAGCGGATGCTCGTTATAGGCGTCATAGTCAGCTTGACTCGCAAATTCCATAGAGAAGCCGTAATTATATTCATTTTTCGCGCTTACTTGCTTGTATACCTGAAAGTTCGTTACAGTAGGAATAGACGTCAAAATGCGCTGTCCATCCTCCAAAAACCGTCGCTCAGCCTCCGAACCCTTCTCGTGCTTCAAGCTAAAAATAACCGAATGCAAAATCCAATCTTTCGACTGCGCTGACATGTACATCGCTCCCTATTCTATTGAAATATGAGTTCAAAATCATTAGCTTAAAAATATCATAAACAAGCCTGAGAGTGGAATGTTTAAAACTTAAAAATTAAAATCAACCCTGACACCACGCTGTCAAGATTGAACTGTTAAAATCAAGACGATAATTGTAATAAAATGATAGATGAGGAGGATTATATACCGTGCATACACCTCAGCGGGCTGGAAAAGGTTCTGCACCCGTTCTTGGCCCTAAAGCGCTGAACCGCGCACTGCTTGAGCGGCAAATGCTGCTTCGGCGCTCGAACGCTTCCGTCACCGATGCTATCCAGCATTTGATCGGCATACAAGCTCAAGCGCCTAATCCACCTTATTTCGCCCTATGGACGCGACTTGAAAATTTTCAGCAGGAGCAATTATCCCAGCTTATCAAAAATAGGGAAATCGTTCGAATCGCACTTATGCGATCAACGATTCACATGGTCAGCGCCCGCGACTGTTTGACCCTTCGCCCCCTGCTGCAGTCTGTCTTAGAAAGAGGCCTGCAAAGCGCCTATGCCAAAGAACTAATAGGACACGACTTGAAAGAAATCACTGCTGCCGGTCGCGTATTAGTCGAGGAACAGCCTCGCACCTTCGATGAACTCGGCAAGCTTCTGAGCGAGAGATGGCCTGATTGTACTAAAAAAGCCCTTGGCAATGTCGTCCGCACCTTCGTCCCTCTTGTCCAAGTGCCGCCTCGCGGAATTTGGGGCTCAAGCGGTCAAGCAGCTCATACCTCAGCTGAGGCTTGGTTAGGCCAACCATCAGCTTCCTCACCAGCACTGGATGAGCTGCTTATGCGATACCTGGCCGCCTTCGGCCCGGCTACGATCAAAGACATACAGGTTTGGTCCGGTCTCAATAAGCTTCGCGAGACGGTAGAACGGCTCCGGCCGCATTTGCGCACTTTCGCAGATGAGCAAGGCAATGAACTGTTCGACCTGCCTGGCGCACCTTTGCCGGACACCGATACAACAGCTCCGGCACGCTTCTTATCTGAGTTTGACAATATGCTGCTTTCCTATGCTGACCGCAGCCGAATTATAGACGAAAAGTACAAACCGCTTGTTTTTACGATTAATGGCATTATTCGTTCTACGTTCCTCATCGACGGCTTCGTACGGGGAACATGGAAAATCGAACAAACCCGCGGGGCTGCTGCTCTTTCCATTCATCCATTTGAACCGCTTAGCCAAGCTGATCAAAGCTCCCTGGCAGAAGAAGGCTCCAGATTGCTCAACTTTGCGGCCGCTGCCTGCACACATGACCTTCGATTCACAATCGAGGGGTGAGCAAATAGCTTTTCATTTTACAGCAGTGCCGGCAGCCTTCAAACATCGGTCCATACGCTCCAGCGCCTCCGTCAGCTTGGAAACGGAGGATGCATAGGTGCACCGGATAAACCCTTCCCCTCCACGGCCGAACACATGACCCGGAACGGTTGCAACACCGGCATCCATCAACAGCTTTTGCGCAAAAGCATCTGAACCCAGCCCTGTATGCGCAATGGACGGGAAGGCATAAAACGCACCCTTCGGCTCGTGACACGGCAACCCGATTTCGCGCAGCCCGCGTACGAACATCCGTCTACGCTGACCATACGACTCCATCATCATATCCTTCTCTTCCAATCCGTTTCTGAGCGATTCGATAGCCGCTATTTGTCCGATGATAGGGGCGCACATGACGGTGTACTGATGAATTTTCAGCATCGCAGCGATCAGCTCCTGATGACCGCACGCATACCCGATCCTCCAACCCGTCATCGCAAATGCTTTTGAAAACCCGCTTATCAATAACGTTCGATCCTTCATTCCCGGAAGCGAGGCAAAGCTCACATGCGTTTGATCATACGTTAGCTCAGCATAAATTTCGTCTGAAATAACGATAAGGTTGTTTTCCTCGATAATCTGAGCAATCGACAGCCAGTCGTCATGTGTCATAATGGCACCTGTTGGATTATTCGGATAATTGATAATAAGCACCTTGGAGCGCGGTGTTATTTGCTTTCTCAAGGCTTCAGCCGTCAGCTTGAATTGATCCTTGGCGAACGTTTCGACCTCTACTACCTTCCCGCCATTCAGCTGGGCAATCGGAGAGTAAGCAATATAGCTGGGGACAGATACCAGAATTTCATCGCCAGCCGTAATCAATGTCCGCAGCGCAAGATCAATCGCCTCGCTTCCTCCGACGGTAACGATCACTTCATTCGAGGGCTCGTATTTCACTTGAAAGCCGTTATATAAATAACTGGCAATCTCTTCTCTCAGCTCGATCAGCCCTGCGTTTGGCGTATAAGTCGTTCTGCCGAGCTCTAACGCACGTACGCATGCCGCCCTAACATGCTCCGGCGTGACGAAGTCCGGTTCCCCTACGCCAAGAGAAATGATGTCCTTGTTGCCTTCGGCTAAGCTAAAAAATTTACGGATGCCAGAAGGCGGTATTTCCCTCACGATTGGCGATATCAATTCATTCATGGATAGTGGTTTCATAGCCTTTCCTCCCTTTTTTGTGAAAACAAAAAAGACCCGCCCCTGTAAAGGGACGAGTCTTCACCCGTGTTACCACCCTAGTTTCACGCCTGCGCGTGACACTCCGCCCACATATCAATCAATATGTGTTCCTGTTAACGCTGGAAATGCGGCAGAGCTTACTTTATATTCAGCCCGCTTCTCGGAGATGGCTTTCCGCTAACGCCCGAACATTGGTTTTCAGCTGCCCCAACTCTCTGTTCGATCAGGCGTTTAACGTACTCTTTCTCGTCATCGAATGTAAAGCTATTCAACTTGAAATATCGAATCCACGATAACCGGAAGATTGTCTCTCAGCGAATTGGCGCCCAGCACCGACCTGGCATGCTGGCCCTTCTCGCCGAAAACCTCCAGCATAAAATCCGAAAACCCGTTTAATACTTTATGATGCTCTTCAAATTCCGGTACCGCATTTACATAGCCCTGCACTTTTACAACTCTTTTGACAAGATCGAGTGATCCCAGCGCATCCTTCAGCACGGCAAGCACTTCAATACCTGCCAGCTTTGCATAATGATAACCCTCTTCGGTTGTGAAGTCCTGACCAAGCTTCCCCTTTGGATGTCCGGAAGGTCCCTTTCCCGAAACAAATAATAAGCCATTTACGATAACGCAGTTCGCATATTTTGCTGCCGGATCGCTTGCCGCCGGGAGTACAATGCCTAGCTGCTCTAGTCTGCTCTCAATTGAATTTATGATTTGGGGTTCCCCCTTTGACAGCACCGTTTTTAAAATTTCACCAATGATAACATTAAACGTTAAGGAGCACAATACCCATTTTTCTCCTTTTTCAACTAATGATCGTTTGCCGCCGCACAATCGAAAAACAGCAGCTCGGGCATTATTCTTTTAACCATAACATTCATTAACAGCATGTATATTTAAGCTGATTTTTTATCCGTTATACCATGCTCTAGCAGGTGCATTTTTGCATATTTACACCTCATATGGCGCGTCAGTCCGGAGTGGGCACTTTAAGTGCTTTTTTTACACCTTATTTGGCGCGTCAGTCCGGAGTGGGTGCTTTGTAAGCATCAATTAACCCCCACCTTAAGTCGTACTAGGGCCAATACCTTCGTCGCTTCTTCTAAAAGCCCGATCCATAAATATATACGATTTTTCGAACATAATTGGCGGGATTCATGCAAAAAGACAAATTATATACGATTTTTCACATAGATTTTTCACTTTAGCCAGCCCAGGGAATTTTCTATATGATATTTCATATATAATGGCCGCGTTTCAGAGCATCTAGACGTCCCTTGTTGTCGTTACGGGGATGCCTTCAGGATCAATGAATACTTCTTCGCCTGAGCCGGCCGTCCCGAACCTCATTGGCCGCGCCAGCCCATGGTGGGTTATAGGAGTAGTTTAGCTTGATAGTATATACCTATAAACTATATACACTTTATATATTTCTGTTTATAGGAAAGTACATGTAATATACAAACTAATTCCTACCGAGGAGGCATTTGCATGAGTGATTTCGTGAAAAAACAATTTGATGCCGTTGCCCGGGATTACGACCGTCAGCGCCGTCAGCTGATCCCTTGCTTTGATGATTTTTACGGGATGGCAGCTGCTTGGGTCAACTGTGACAATGATGCGCCGCATATTTTGGACTTAGGTGCCGGAACCGGACTTTTCTCCTCGTTCATACGCAGCAAATATCCGAAAGCAACGCTAACTTTAATAGACTTGAGCGTAGAAATGCTGAAGGAAGCGCGCCGCAGGTTCGGTGATGATCAAGCTGTGAACTATATTACGGCCGACTACGCTGCCTATCCGTTCACACAGCAATATGACGCTGTCATTTCCTCCTTGTCTATCCATCACCTGCCTCATCCTGATAAAAAAACACTATTTCGCAAGGTACATGACCTGTTAATCGAAGGAGGCACTTTTATCAATGTGGATCAGGCAGCTGGAACAACGCCCTTTATCGACAACTATTATATGACGCAATGGGAAAACGCCATACGGCAGAGCGGGCTGGCCGCCGAGGCAATTGAAGCCTCCATTGTACGAAGAAAAATCGACCATAACGCTACAGTACATGATCAGCTTGAATGGCTAAAGGAAGCTGGTTTTTCAGATGCGGACTGCATATATAAACACAATGGGTTTGCCGTCTTTGCCGCTCTAAAAAGATAACCACACCCGACTCGAGAACGGGCACATATAGGTGCAAGCAAATTTATACAAAAAAACACATGACAGCAGCCGAAAACCTGCCATCATGTGTTTTTTATCGTTCAGATCCCTATGTTCAAGCGCTGATAATCCCATTTTTGAATATGCCATACCACTGCTCCAGCACTTCACCTTGATAAACATTTAGTTTTTCTAAGATGAGCTTAGTAAACTCAACCGCTGCGCTTCCGTTAGCCGTTATTAACTGACGGTCAACGACAGCCTGCGCTTCCACATAATGCTCATCGCCGGAATAATTAGGCGCACCAAGCTTTAGATCAGGCAATGAATTACTGGTATGATTATGCTGTTCGAGAAACCCGTGCCTTCCGAGAAAAGTCGTAGCATCGCAAATAGCCGCTACACCAGCTTCCCGCTCGAAGCAGTGTTGAATCAACTCCTTCGCCTGCACATTAATCGGATCGCTCCAGCCGGTTCCGCCTGGAACGATGAGCATGGGGATGTCCAGAAGCGCCAAATCGGTGCTCATATCATAATCCGGCAGCACCCTTAACCCCCCCATCGATGTTTTCGGCTCAAGATCCACCGCTATCGTTTTTACCTGGTAACCCGAATTTGGTTTATTCAGCTCCGCGCAAACGTAACTGGCCTCCCAATCCGCAAATCCATCCGTAAGAAATACAAGCACTTGTTTCATATCTAATCCCTCCGCAGCTCGTTAATGTCGTTCATATACATAGATTAACCCATGTCCCCTGACAAAGGCTGTCAGTGAATCGGAATCATTTTTCGAAGGGCATGCCCGCAGCTTGTACGTTATACTGGCTACAGGGGGGATTGCGTATGGCAAAATGGGATAACATGCTCAAAATATTGTGGATGCTCCGTTCTAGTAATATGACTGCCGAGCAGCTCGCCGAGGATTTAGAGATGAGTGTTCGAACCGTCTACCGGTATATTGATGCGCTATGCGCCAGCGGGGTGCCGATTATCGCGGAACCCGGGCATGACGGAGGTTACTCGCTGCCGGGCTCGTTCAAGCAAGCTCCCTTATTTTTCGATCCCGCTGAATTAAAAGCCGTCTTACATGCCGCGCTATTCGCTCAAGGCGCAGGGTATCCTCTCGAGGATGATTTGCAGCGAGCGCTGCAAAAGATTCAGCTCTATCACAGCGAGAAGCAGCCGGATGATTGGGAGCGACAAATGCGGGGGATGGACATCCTTCCATCTCCACAACAACAATCATTAAAACCAGCTCTGCAACTGCTGGAGAAAAGTGTGGCAGACGGACTGACTGTCCGCGTCCACTATGCGAAGAATGCTGAAGCGGAGCCCGAGCTGCGCGAGCTCGATCCTTATGGATTAGCGTACCGGTCGAATAAATGGTATATCGCTGCGTATTGTCACAGGAGACAGGATGTACGAACATTTCGCGTCGATCGTATGCAGCAGCTTGTCGTAACCGGGCGCACATTCCTTATTCCGCGGGATTTTTCTGTTAAGACTTATTTTGAACAGGTTACGGCTGTACAAGAAACAGGCGGCGATGAAGCCTGCTTCGTACTTATCGAGGGAACAGCAGATAGTCTGAAGCGGCTTACCGGTCATTGGTATTTGCGGAACTGCGTAGTAAAGCGCGACGGCCAAACGCTTGGGCTGCGAATAGATGAAGAGGTAATGATGAAATATTTGCCTTCATTATTGTTATCCTATACCTCGACCGTCCGCGTCCTGGAGCCTCTAAGCTTGAAGCTTGAGATTGGCAAAATCGTGCGTGAGCTATATGGTTTCTACTGCCCATAATAAAAAGTAGTTGAGGAGGCCTTTTGCTCTCTGCTCAACTACTTTCGGATTTTTTATTAGCTGTTTGACTCCGGCTCCATGACGGTATTATCTTTATGGGCTTCAATAAAGCTTAGCGCATCGTACAAAATGGAAGCTGCTTCAGCCCGGTTAACGATATGCTGCGGATCGAAGTTTCCTTCGTCATCCAAGGCGACGATTTTGTATAGCAGCGCACGCTGAATCGTACCTTGGTACTCCACTGTGATATCCTTCTCGTCAAGAATAGGTATGAACATTTTTACGGTAGGATATTGGCCGGTAAGCTCAATCGCCTGTACCAGGTAATGAATGAACTGCTCCTTGGTCAATGGCGCCTGAGGATCAATATCAGCCGGGATATCCAGGCCGTTATAATGAGCAATGATAAAGTCTTCCGCAAACCACGCATCATTTTTCACCTTCGTATAGAAGCCGTCGGCTGTAGGCGCCTTTTCAAAAGTAAAAGCGGCAAGGCTGATCTGCGTCGTCCGTACAATTAGCGAAATGCCCTGAGCCGCGGTTAGACTGTCTTCCGGTTGGAATTCCGTATCCGTCACTCCTCTTATGATCCCCTTCTCCTGGAGCACTTCAATCTTCAGTTTGTTCTCCACATTTACGATGTCCTTGAAGGTCGAGGCCGCGAAAGCCTGCGTTGTAAAGGATGTAGATAATAACACGACGACAGCTGCCACGGCCGTACTCCATCGTTTCTTCATAGTCGTCCACCTCTTCTTCTTGTTGATTGCTTTCTATCCTTAGAACGTCAACTCGCCATAAAATGTTGCAGCATGGCTGTATTTTGAGACAGTCGAACATTCATAGTTGTACGCTATTTGGTTTGTTAATCGATAGCCTCCAAAATCCATTTCAAAAAAGTAGTCCATTCGTCAGGGAAATTTCTATTGTAAATGGATGCTAAAAATCAATTATCCCTACCTTATGTCCTATCTTTCTTTTACAAATTCCATACAATTTCTAAATAATGGGATAATAAAACGCTGTTATTATCAGTTAGAAATGATCGAACAAGCACGAAACGTTCCGAACAAACACTGCCTAGGAGGGATCAAGCCTACATACATACCGACAAGAGGCCGTCGGACATTCGGTTTATAAAAATATTCGATATGAGAAAGGTGACCCTATTCCATGCAAATGAAAAAAGCAATGGTTATCTCCATGATCGCAGCAGCTCTTAGTGCAACAGCCGTCACTCCCGTATTGGCACAATCCGCTTCCGCAATGCAGGCTGTTCAAATCGGCAGCAAGACGTTTGTCGTCAATGCGAATCCGGTTGCCATTCGGACAATCACCAACGCCGGCGTAACGCTTGCTTCGGTTCGTGACATCGTTAACGCTATCGGTGCAACTCTGCATATTAACAAAGACGGCACCGTTGTCGTTAAGTTTGGTCAAAACACAGTGAAGCTAAAGGCCGCTTCGAAAACAATCACGGTTAACGGCGTTGCTGCTTCCCTTCAGCACCCGGCAAAAGTTGTAAGCTACACGACGTTCATTGAACCGGCAGCATTTGTGAAGGCTTTGGGCGGAACTTATTCTGCGGATGCGGAAAGTGCATCCATCACAACAATCGAGCTTCTTGCAGGAGCAGAGTATGCGGTATGGATCAACTCCTCGAAGCTGCTTGTATCGAATACGAATGAAACCGGGCGCGAAGATTACTTGGTTGACGCTGCAACCGGCAAATACGAGCTTCTGCTCACTTCATCCGATACCTCTGACCTTATCGTTTCCCCGGATGGCATGAGCGTTGCCTACTCCGATGCGAATGGCGCTGTCTACACGATTGATTTGAGCACGAAAAAATCGGTGCAAGTAAGCACGGACAGCTCGATCAAGAACGAGCTGCAATGGTCGCAGGACGGTTCGTCCCTCTTCTTCCTGCAAGGCGACAAAAGCTCCGTAATCGCGAAGCTGAAGCTGGCAGACGGAACTGTCTCCAAAGTACTTGAGGACAAGGTCGATTACAAAGCGAACTTGGAAGTATCGGCAGACGGCACAAAATTTGCTTATTACGTGTTGAAGCAGCCTAAGGTAACGGCTGACAGCAGCAAAGAAGTTGAGCTTGATGACGTAGCGATCGATGCGACCGGCACTGAGCCGCAAATTTACTACTATGACTCTGCTGTTGCTGGAAACAAACCGGTACAGCTTACAAAGGACGCAAATGACAAAGTATTCCTAGAGCTGGCGGCTGACGGTTCCAAGGTGAACTACGTGAGCGTAAGCGCAGACGATGCAAGCGTCGGTCAATTGGTTTCCGTAGACAACACGGGCAGCTCCAGCACGACTGTCTTCGCTGACAAGGATGTATACCAGCTCGTTCAGGGCGGAAGCAAGCTTTACCTTTTGACTGCAGACGGTGACAGCACCAACGCGATCTACGAGATTGACAGCAGCACTGGTGCCAGCAAGCTCATTACAACCGTGTCCGACAGCGTTTCTGAATTGATCGTGTCCGGCAATGCGAATTTCGCAGCGCTTCTGGACGGACAGCTAGCTGTTTCCGTCAATGGCAAGTGGAAAAACATCACTAACTAATTAATGGAGGTCATACCGAATGAAATGGTTTAAACAACTTACAATCGCTGCACTTATTGCCGTAATCGGCTTCAGCTCAGTACCCGCTTCTACTCCTACTGTTACCGCAGCCAGCAAGCTTAGCGGCAAGATCGTCATTAACGGCTCATCCGCCCTTCTTCCGTTGACATTGCAAGCAGCCAGCGAGTTCAAAAAGTTGCACCCTAAGGTTAAAATTTCCGCATCCGCTGCCGGTTCGATTACAGGACCGCAAGCTGTCCGCAAAGGCATCGCCAACATCGGCGCTGTAGACTGGGATGCTTCGAAAGACGTTCCCGGCTTCAAAAAATTCGAAGGTCAAGTCGCGCACAAGGTAGCTATTATTCCTTTCGCAGCGGTTGTGAACAAGAACGTTACCGCAACTAACCTTACAACAAAAGATTTGCAAGGCATCTTCTCCGGCAAAATTAAAAACTGGAAGGAAGTTGGCGGCAAGGATGCTGAAATTATCGTCGTTAACCGTACTTTTGGTTCCGGTACACGCGTTAATTTCCAAGACAAAGCGCTTGAAGGTACAGATTTCATGACCAAAGGCGATAACTACAAAGAAGTAAAAACGAGCGGCGACATGAAGTCCACGATCGAAACTACGCCTAATGCGATTGGTTATATGGACCTTGCCTACGTAACCGATAAAATGACCGCCGTTAAAATCAATGACATTGCACCAACGGAAGCTAACGTTATTAACGGCAAGTACAAGGTATGGGGCTACGGCTACTACATGACTAAAGGCCAGCCTACCGGTGCAACAAAAGAATTCATCAAATATGTACAAAGCACGAAGTTCCAAAACGGTTCGCTGAAAAAGCTGAAATTCATCCCGATCTCCGCATTGAAATAACCTTCATTTACTGTTTGAACATAAATAAAATGAGTTTGGAAGAGCGGCCGGCTTGCGCGAATAGGCGCCATAGCCGGCCGTTCTTTATCGAGGAGCCGATTATCATGTTGGAAACATCTCACGCCGGGCGGCAGCCGCGACGCGCTGCCGAGCTCGGCAGCGCTATCCGGGCCGGGAGCAAAAAGCCGTTTGACCGGAGATCCCGCCTGTTTTTCACGAACCGCCTGTTCCGTTATTTATGCGTAGCCTGCGCCGGCTTTGTATGCCTTATTCTCTTTATGATCCTGTTTCTCATGTTTCGTACAGGCGTCTTAACCTTCAGCCAAATTTCATTCGCGGACTTCTTCTTCTCTGCGGAATGGAATCCTGAAAATGAACAATACGGTGCTCTTATTTTCATATTCGGCACCTTTGCTTTAACAGCGTTAACGCTTCTTATATGCGTACCTATCTCGCTGATCATTGCCGTCTTCCTGTCCGTTTTCGTACCGGTTTGGCTGAAAAACATGCTCCGTCCCGTTCTCGATCTGCTTGTGGGCATCCCGTCCGTCGTCTATGGCTACCTCGGATTAACGGTACTCATTCCTTTGATACGTGATGTAACAGGCACCGGTATGGGCGATGGCCTGCTCGCTGCAGCATTAGTGCTGACGATTATGGTTCTGCCTACGGTAAGCCGTATAAGCGACGATGCGATTAGTGCGGTTCCTGCAAAATTTAGCGATGCCTCCTACGCATTAGGCGCCACCCGTTTCCAAACGGTATGGAGAGTGCTTCTGCCTTCGGCAAAGGGCGGTATCATGTACGCCGTCATTCTCGGTATGGCCCGTGCAGTCGGCGAGACCATGGCCGTCGTTATGGTTATCGGTAATACGCCGCAGCTGGCTGACAGCCTTTTCAAACCGACATCCGTACTGACGAGCAACATCGTTATGCAAATTTCGAACGTTCCTTTTGATTCCACTTGGAACTATGCCCTTTATTTGATGGGCTTCCTGCTTCTCGTTATTTCATTGGTTATGATCGTTGCCATTCGCTGGCTTCAGAGAAAGGGGATGCAAGCATGAAGCAAGCCGTTACCACGAACCCCTTCGCGAATCCGTTCAGCGGCAAGAAAAGTTTAAACCGGCTAAAAGACCGTCTTTTCACTTCCGTTGTATGGACGCTCGGCATTATTATCATCGCATTCATATTTGGTCTTCTCTATCTTATCCTTCAGGACGGTCTTCCTAAGCTGACGTGGGACTTTCTGTTCGGCCTGCCCAGCGAGATCGAAGAAGGCGGCGGTATTGGTCCGACCCTGCTGAACTCATTCTACATTTTGTTCATTTCATTAGTAATCGCGATTCCGCTCGGGATGGCCGCGGGCATTTATTTGGCCGAATTCGCGCCTGACAATAAGCTGATCGGTTTCGTACGTATTTGCGTAGAAGGACTCGCTTCCGTACCATCCATTATTTTCGGCTTATTCGGTATCGCGCTGTTCGTTGAATATTTCCAGATCGGTCTGACCATTCTCGGCGGCGGCATCAGCCTTGCGTTTCTCAACCTGCCTGTATTGACAAGGGTTACGGAGGAGTCGATCCGGGCCGTTCCAAAGGAGCTGAAGAGCGCTTCCTTCGCGCTTGGCGCCACTCACCTGCAGACCATTTCACGCGCACTTATTCCTGCTTCGCTGAACGGCATCATAACGGGCATCTGTCTTGTTGCCGGACGGGCATTTGGCGAGAGTGCCGTCATTATTTTGACTGCCGGCGTGACGACTTCAGGTGAAATGTGGGATTTCAGTCTGTTCTCCCCTGGCGCTACGCTAGCCGTTCATTTATGGTACGTGCAATCCGAGGCCATTGTCGGCGATGCCCAAGAGATTGCCCAGAAAGCGGCAGCCGTACTCGTATTCGTCGTGCTGCTCATCAATTTATTGTTCCGCATTCCATTATGGCTTAATACCCGCCGTACGAAGCGGTAGAAACTTAAAGCCTCCAGCCCGCCTTAACGGCAGGGATGGAGGCTTTTCCTTTTCCAATATTGTATTCCCCTGCTTGACCGCTTTTTTATGATAAAATGGAAAACACAAGCTATCGCTAACAATCGGGGGTTACAATATTGGATTATATAATTTTGGACATTGAATTCAACGGCCGCAAGTTTGCGAGCGATTTACCGATGGAGGTCATCGAAATCGGAGCAGTCCGCTTAGATTCCTCCTTGCAGCAAAAGGATGTGTTCTCAGCCTTGATCAAACCGGTTTATTTCTCCAAGCTGAACAGCTTTATAAAGAAGAAGACCGGCATTCCGCAGGAGGATATCGATCAAGCAGAACGTTTTCCGAAAGTAATAGCTGCTTTCACCGCATGGCTGAACCGAAGCGATTCGTTCATGCTCGTCACATGGGGCGGTGAGGATTTAAAGCGAATCGTGTTAGACACACGGATGCATAAGCTCGATGACGACTTATGGATGGGCGCCGATTATTTTGATTTACTGAAAGGATTTCTGCGCTACAAAAACATCACGAACGATGTCAGTGTGGAAGCCGCTCTGCTCGATCTCGAAATTACAGCTGAAGGAACGGCACACCGGGCACTTGACGATGCTCTCATGACGGCTGAAGTATTTCGGAAAATTTTCACCGAGCTGGATTTCGGTCTTAAGCAGCAATATAAAGACATGTTTACCAATGCGAAGGAACGAAGAATGGTCAAAAATGCGATTCGGGCGATGAAAGCCCAGAAAATCGTCCCGCAGTGGGAAGTGTTTGCCGAACGTTATTTGGCGGGTAATGCTTCGTTTGAAGATGTCAGGAAGGTTGTAGAGCTTCAGCAGTATTTTGAAGCAGAAATGGAGAAGGCCGGAAATCCTTCGGCAGGAACGGTACGTTAGAAGCTGCGTAAAGACGGAGCTTTTTAGGTGGTTATATGCCACTATAGTGTTATCCTTTTTCAGACGAAGAACGTCCTTTTTGCCGGTTGGCAGAGAGGGCGTTCTTATATTCCAATTGCAAGCCTCATGGTACGTATAGTAGTATTACATGCGGAAGTAACTACTAATGATGTATCGGAGATCCAATCAATATGAGCCGCACTAATAAACCGCTCGCAGCCTATGAACTACTCTACATTATAGGCATTATCGCTATATCGTTCTCCGCTATATTCGTTCGCTGGTCCAGCGCTGATGTGGCTGTTATTGCAATGTACCGCTTATATTTAACCAACCTGCTCATGCTGCCGTTCGTTTGGAAATACCGGGTGGAATTGTTTCAGCTCAGTGCGCGGCAGTGGCGGCTGCTCACCGCTTCCGGCATAATGCTGGCCTTGCATTTTCTGCTTTGGATGGCATCGCTGCGGTTAACGACTGTCGCCAGCTCGACCGTTATCTTAACGTTGGAGCCTGTGCTTGTTATGCTGGGATCTTACTGGCTGTTCCGCACCAAAGCTAATCGTATGATGCTTTGGGGAATGGGAATCGCTCTGGCTGGCTCCATCTTTATTGGATCAGGTGATTTCAAGCTTTCGGAAGAAGCGCTGTTTGGGGATATTCTTTCGCTGCTGGGTGCAGTAGCCATAGCTGCTCATATGCTGATCGGCAAACAGCTCCGGAAGGATACGGGCGTATTTGCTTATAACTTCTGGGTCTTCGCTATTGCCGCTACTTCGCTCGCCCTCTACAATGTCGTTCGCGGAAATTCTTTTACCGGATACAGCTGGAACGAATGGGGCATTTTCTTACTGCTGGCGATTGTCCCGACGTTATTCGGTCATTATCTGTTCAATTGGCTGCTGAAGCATATGAGCGCGACAGCCGTGTCTATGTACGTGCTCGGTGAGCCTGTTATAGCATCGCTGCTCGCTTGGGCGCTTCTCAAGGAAGCATTGACGGGCTACCAGTTGGCGGCAGGCGTATTGATTTTGTTCGGCGTTTGGCTGTTTATCCGTCACGGGAAGGAATAGGCAAAACAAGAAAGAACGTCCATATAGCCGCCGAGCGGTTAAAGGACGTTCTTCTATTTTATTTGCCCAGCAAATTATAGATGACCTGTGCGCTTTCGGCACGGGTCATTTTACCTTTCGGCGCAAAGCTGCCGTCCGGTCTTCCTTGAACCAGACCGAGCTCTGCAGCAGTATTCACAGACTCTTCCGCCCATTTGCTAATTTGATTGCGGTCTGCAAACGTTAATTCCTGTGCCGCCGCTTGAACCGTGATCCCCTTCTTCACTTCATACGCGCGAATAATCATGACGGCCATCTCCTCGCGGCTGATCGGATCATTCGGAGCGAATGCGGTGTCGCTGCGTCCTTTTACAATGCCAAGCCTGCTTGCTGCTGCTACATATGAGGCATACCATCTGCCGTTAGCGATATCGGCGAAGCCTGCTTTTCCTTCCGGCTTCACGCCAAGCGCACGGACCAGCATGGCCGCGAATTCCGCACGGGTTACATAAGCCTGCGGCGCAAACTGCGCAGCGCTAATGCCAGTTACGATATGCTTCGCAGCCAAAGACTTAATTGCAGCCGTTGCCCAGTGGTCTTCTTTCACATCTTCGAAAGACTGATCAAGCTCAAGCACAGCGTATTTGCTGAAATGGGACACTTCCGCCGTCATGACGTCTCCGCTCATCGTTCCTCCGATGTACTCCAGCTTGCCGTCATTGCTCAAGTAATAAACCCCGATTCGATCTTTATTCGCGTCCCCGTTTACCTTGAACGTAAGGATAATCGGCTTTACAAATTTCGTTACCGAAGCCTCTTTGCCATCTTTTGTGATGACGCTCAGCTTAAATTCATAGATGCCGGACGCCGCTTTAAAATCCGCTCGATCCGGCGTATCCATGCCGTTAATCAAAGAGCCGGCAGCAGCAGCGGCAATCGGCTTAGCTTCGAATAAAATACGGGAGCCGTCCGCTTCGCTGCCGGATACAAGCTTTTGAACCAAAGCAAGCACATCATTTGGCAATGTAATCGATAGGCCGGCTGCTTTCAGCTCCAAATCATTGCTTCCAAGTGCAGCAGCTGCTTTAAGAGGCAGAAGCACACTTCCTGTTAGCATTTGCACTTCCACTTTACCGTCCTTGCCGTTTTTTAAGCTATTTTCGTCGATAAGCTGGGAACCAGACTCTGTCGCAGGCGCAGCCGGATTCGCCACGGAGGCCGAAACGCCGCTAACAATAACGGTACCGCCTTCATCTCTTCCCGGCACTTGAAGCATTAGCTGCCGATTAGCCGTTACGGTATAAACCGTACCGCTATACTCATCTTTCGCTTGCGTACCAGCTTTGAACGGAACAGAAATCGTAACTGATTTGCTTTCCGCTGCAGTGTTAATAACGGTCACCACATTTACGTTTCCATATTGCTTGTTGAAGGCCAGGAACCCAAGCGCATCGGAACCGGCGAGCTTCGTTCTGGTCCCCTTGGAATATTCCTTAGAAAACTTCGCACGAATGTTCAGCAGCTTCTTGTAATGATCATGAAGCGCCTGTTCCGCCGTCAACTGATCCCATGGCATATCGCCCCGGTTTTCACTGAACTTTCCGGCGCTCATATCACTTGCGTTCGCTCCCGAGCGGCCGAGCTCCTCGCCGTAGTAAATAACAGGCTGGCCTTTTGCCGTAATCTGAAGCGCGGCTGCGATTTTCAGCTTGCCCTTATCCCCGTCCACATAATGGGTCAGGAAGCCGTTCTCGTCATGGCTGCTCAGGAATTGGCCCATGGTGCTCGTGTTATCCAACTTCGTCTCACGGTCTGCCAAGTAGGCGTCGACCGCATCAATGCTTCCGTTCACGAAGTCCCTCGCTTTGCCCTTAAAGCCAAAATCGAGAAGACTGTCCATTTGACCGCTGCGAAGCATACCGCCGTCGCCGTCTACCGTAGCGCCGAATTGTTCGCCGATCATTTTGAAGCCCGGATCGATCGCAGTTAAAGCATTTTTGAATGCCTTCCACGTTGTGCTATCAACGTGCTTCACCGTATCGACACGGAAATAATCGATCGTATCTCCGCGTTCCGTTCTGGCTCTATCCAACCAGGCAGCCTGCCATTCAATGATCTTCCCGCGCACGGCAGGGTCTTCCGTTTTCAAATCCGGAAGTCCGTCCAGCTCGCCTTCAACCGGATTTGTGCCGGCTTGAACGCCGTTCGTTCTAAGCATATTGGCGAATCTCTCTTTATCCTCCGCCGTAATGCCAGGCCTGCTGTCAGCAGGCTTTAGCCCGTAGCCTGTATGGTTAAGCACGACATCAACCATAATTTTAATGCCTTTATCATGGGCTTTATCGATAAGCTCCTTGAACGTTCCCATATCGCCGAGATGCTCGTCGAGCTTCGTAAAGTCCTTCGCCCAATATCCGTGGTACCCATATTGCTTGCTGTTAAAATCGGCGCCTTTGTTAAAATCGATATTGTCGACGATCGGGGTAATCCACAAGGTATTGATGCCAAGCTCCTTCAAGTAATCCAGCTTATCGATCATGCCTCTGAAGTCGCCGCCATGATAAGCTTCAAGATGCTCCTTATCAACATCCGCATTATTCGCGGCTTCTCCATCTGCGAAACGATCCGTAAGCGCGAAATAGATACGGGCCTCATCCCAATCAAAGTCAAGGCTGCCCGCAAACGTTCTCGCCTTCACCGTTACCTTGCCGGTATGCATATGCTTATTGCCAAATTCGTCCACCAGCGTAATAGGTATATTTTTGGTACCGGCAGTAACCGTATCCTTCACGGAAATCGTTTGTGCCATCAAGTCGGTATCAAAATAAACTTTAGCCGGTCCGCCTAACACCGAAAGGTCCATAAAGCCATCTGTAAACGAAACCTCTTCCGATGCGGCAGCCTGAATGCTCAATACCGCATTTTCGTTATACGATATCGAAGCCGGATTGACGGATGCCGTCATTGTGACGACCGGCTTCTTATATGTGACGACCGATTTGCCGTCTGCCGTATTTTGTGGATCTGTTATTTCAGCCGTGGATCCATCCTTCGTTACGAGGAAGGTGTACGCATACGTTCCGCCCTCTAAGTCGGCAAGGGTATAGGCAAACCATTCTTTAGCCGCGTCATAAACCATGTTGTACTCGGTGCCATTTACTTTCACTTTCACGCCTGATATTTGGCTCGATTGTCCGCTCTTAAACAACGCATCGTCCCGATACAGGAACGTAATGTCGCCGTTCTGCAGAATAGGTCCGCCAATGGTCGGTAGAATATCAAGCTGACTGACCATGCTGGTGACATTTACTTTTGTAAAAGCTGCCCCTGCTGCAACCGGAATGACGCGGTCGTCCGGGATATCCTGCTTCGCGGTATTCCAATCCGTCCCTTTGCGAAGCACGAAGCCGACGCTTGTCGTATCCTGAGCGATTTCAATCATGACCGTAGCCACTCCGTTTTCAATCTTGTCAAAAAGGATTTGATCGTTTCTCACTCCCGTGTTCCATACCCAAAGATTCCAATCCGTATAGTTTTGGTCCGGACGAATGTAATTCAATTGGACATATCGTTTGACTGAATCCGTCGTAACGGATACGGCAATGCTCGCGGTAACTCCTTGATACGTAACCGTAATGATTGCATTTCCTGCACCGACTGCCCTTACCATGCCATCCGTTGTTACAGCTGCAACCTCCGGCTTATCGGACGAGTAAGAAGCTGCGTCAGTTACCTTTTTCTTGCTTCCGTCGCTGTATTTTGCATAAACCGCCGTTTGGCGTGAAGTTCCTGTCTGCAGCGAGTAGCTGGCGCTGTCGAGTTCAATCGCTGCGAGGGTCGGAGCCGCTGCTTCCATTTTAATAATGACGGCCGTTAAAGGGGCAAGAGTGATCGAGCTTGCCGTCAGCTCAAAGCCAGATGGGCTTGCTACAGCCTCGGTTCCCGCCTCATCGTTGTCCGCCAGCACGGTGCCGGACGTTAAATCCTCAGAAAGCGTAAGCGTTCTTTCATCGATGTCAGCATTCATAAACACATAATAATGGCCGGTTCCATCCGTTGCTTTATTTTTATACCCGATGACTAAATCGCTTGCCTTCATTTCCGGAGCAGGAATAAGTGTAACATTGGAATCAACTAAATCCTTGTCGCCGAGTCTAAACGTATCCGTATGTTTTCTAAGCGCTATCAGGCCTGCCGTGTATTCTTTCGTCACGTTATTGACCGGATACAGCTCCGCATCGGTCGCTTTCTGCCAATCAAACTTGTTGATTGCATCAGAGGAGTCATAGGAATCATGGATAAAATAACCGAACGGATTTCCCTCTTCATCCTTAAGCTCATGATACTTATGCTCCGGTGTTCCGTCAGCTAACCATTGCTTCGTTCGGCCGTATTCTTGCCCCGCATGCAGGAACGCCGTTCCTTGGGACGTTAAAATAAGCATATTTCCGAGTCTGATCCTTTTGTGAATTTCCAGATCATTGGCCGGTATAGCCGGGTTCTTCTTAATCGATTGGGCAATTACATCATACAAAGGCAGATTGTCGTGGGCTTCGATATATTGCACCATGTCGCCCGGATCATCGTCAGGCGTGTTATCCGGCTGCGCTTTGATATTATTGAATATCGTATTAATACTTCTGGCTCCGCCTGTAATAAATCTGGGCTCCCCTTCGGAACCGAATCCCGATTTCAATTCATTTCGAATTTCATCGGAGAAGACGCCGACGCTATCCGTCTTATTCATCCAGTCTTGGTCCGCGCCTTTGCCGGCTAACGAAGGATCCGACGCGGCCCCGCCGAACGTTCTCCAGCCTTCGCCGATGAACAAAGCGTCCGGATTGATTTGCTCCGCTGCATCGTATGCTTTTTGTACGGAATCATACGTGGCATCACCCATCATATCCCAGCGCATACCGTCGATTTTATATTCGTCGAACCAATATTTAACGGAATCAATCATTAGCTTTTCCGCCATTTTATGACTGGTCGCCAGGTTGTTTCCAAAGCCGCCGATGTTGTTGCCGTTCGCATCTTGGAACGCGTAATAGTTAGGCACGATATCGTTCAGGAAGTCCGCTTTGGCCATATGGGTGTACACCACATCCAGAATGACACCCATACCGGCATCATGTATCGCATCGATTAATCCCTTTAATTCTTTCACTCTGAGTTCAGGATCTGCAGCATTCTCCGAGTATGCGCCATCCGGGGAGAAATAGCCGTGCGGATCGTAGCCCCAGTTATATTCATTGTCTTTGGCTGAATACGCAAGCTCTCTCTCGTTCATATTTGACTCATCGCCATAGTACCAAGCCATGACAGGAAGCAATTGCACATGGGTAACGCCAAGCGATTTTATATAGTCCAGCTTTTCTTTGAATGCGTTATAAGAGCCCCATCTCTCATTATTCAAATCGTTTTCAATGGAAGGATCGGATGTAAAATCCCTTATATGCGCTTCCCAAATGATCGCATCCTCCCTTTGCTCATAGCCTTTAATTTCTGCAAAATCATAATCCGCGGAAGGATCTGTTTCGTCCAGATCAACGATTGCCGCTTTTCCCACCGTGTCTCCGTCAGGTCCGGCTTCACCTTTTGTATTGACTCTGAATGGCGCCATCGACTTCGCATAAGGATCGAGCACCTTTTTGGCGACTCCGTCATTCGTTACTTCATATTGATAGAAATAGCCTTTAAAATCGGTAACGCCTAGAACACCCGGATCGCCTGGCGTAAGGTGCGCCGACCAAACACCTTTCTCGCCTTTCTCTAGAGCTATGCTGCCGACAAGCTGAGTAGAGTCGTTCTTATCGTAGACATTCGCAACGACCGAGCTTGCTTTCGGCGCCCATAGCTTCAGTGTTACGCTGCCTGAGCTATAGGTCGCTCCAAGATCGTTCCCTTCGTAATAATATAATTCATCCAGCATTCTCCAGCCCGCCACGGCCGAAACCGTTTTACCCGAGTAGGTGACGCTAAGCGGCGCATTGTCCAAATGAAAAGAAGCCGTAATTTCAACTGTCTTTTTGTCCTCTTTTAGGATAACTTGATCAATGCCAACGACACCGCCGTTTTTGTCTTTTATCGTGATCGCTGTCTTTAATTCATCCGCTGCCAGACCCTCAGTCATCGTAAATCCGAGAAGCAGCTTGCTTTCGGACAGTATTTCAGCGGATACAAGACCGGTCGGCACCTCCCAATAAGGAGAAACATACACCGTGTTGTCCCCTTGTCTAATCCAAAGGTGATTATATCTATCCAGGAGATTGAACGTTTTATCCCCTCCGTCTTTATCTGCATCGCCTAAGCTTCGATTGACGACCAGGAAACTCATTTTTGTCGCGTTTGGCAAAAGCGGAACATCGATGTAAGCACCGTAACGGTCCACTTTATCTGCGGTGAAAGCGGCAGCGCCCGCTGGCCAATTGGAGGATGGCGTCGCAACCTGATCCCATAACCAAAGGCCGTATGCGCTCTGATTCCCGTCGTCTCTGACATAATGGATGCGGACCGTATTTTCGGGAAGATCTACAGGCTCATAGTAAAATAGTTCATCCGATCCTTCCTGAACCCATATCTCTTTCAATTCCGGCGTGCTTATTGCGACCGCTTTGTCTCCGCCGTCCTTAGAACCGTCGACTCTATTTACGATTAGGAAGCCGACTTTTTTGGCATTATCCATAAGCGGAACGTCGACATAAGCGCCATAACTGTCCGTCTTTCCGGATGGGAAAGCCGTTGCGCCCGCCGGCCAATTGGCAGAAGGCGCCGCAACATTGTCCCACAGCCATACTCCCAGATTCGTATAATTCCCGTCTGCCCGCTTGTAGTGTATGCGAAGATGCTGATCTGGCACCGGATCCGCGTCCGTATCCGGATCGGCCGGCACCGTAAAGTCGGCAGAAACATCATGGTTTCCGGCATTGTATTTAAAAGTGACCGGAAGAGCTTGCGAAAGGCTTAACGTTTTGTTGTCGCCGGGATACGCCGGATCGGTCCATGCCGTACCCAGAACAATCTTATATTCATAGGTGCCTTGGGGTACGTCCTTGGTGACCGTATACACCTGATCAAAATCGGCATCGCCCATAATGGCGCTGGCTCCAGACGGATCCCAGTCGCCCGAGTCCCCTATTTCGCTTTGAAAGCTACCAACGGCTCTAGGGAGCTTATCCGCCGCTATGGGCGTGTAATAAGTAGAATCAGCGATTTTATGAGTATCGTCGTTATAATAAAAAGTTACCGCTGCATCTTCGCTTAATGTCAATTGTATATTACCGCTGTTTTGAGCCCCATTAGGGTTCGTGTAGCTGCTGAAGCCGTAGCTTTCGTTCCAAGCGCCGTCCAGAGCTACTTTAAACTCATAAGTGCCCTTAGGCAGGTTGCCCGTAAAGCTGTAATATCCATTGCCTAGGCTGGTCATCTCGGTTGCCGCAGCGGCCGGATCCCAATCACTGCTGTGACCGAGTTCCGATTGCAGGTCCCCAACCAGCACTACCTTGCTTGGCGCAGCAGCGCTTGATGGTACCGGAAAGCCGGCAACAGTCGACCAAACCAAGGCTATTATTAGCCACATAGATAGCGTCCTCTTTCGTTTCAAAGCAAAACCCATCCGAATGAACCTCCCCAATTTATCGTTCAATTTCGTTCAAACCGATAAAAGAATTCACCTTCGACTGAAACTCAATTACGCTGTAGCTGCACCTCCTTTTGCTTAAAATATAAGTTCATAGTCTTGTGCAATCGTTTGCATAAGTAGCATAATAAATGCAAACGGATCCTTCACCATCTTCCCTGCAGCTTCATATGCACAAAAATAGAGATGAAAGCGTTTGCTTACGTTCATATTAATACTCAAAATAAAGCGATGTCAATTCCTTTTCTCTGTTTCCTCCTCTTTCGACAAGTATATTAGTTCAATAATGCTTATATGACAACGTTTGCGCATTGGTTGAACAATAAAAATGTCAAACACGATTAATGTGTTTGACACGTTTATTTTCAACTATGATGGTAATAACGTTAAATAAACTTTTTAAATAAAGACGGGTACTTTTAAATAAGTTTTTGTTTGATGAATTACCTTAGCGCGGAATCGTCAGCTTTTGGCCAATTACAAGGTATTTATTTAGATCAAGCTTATTAGCTTTTACAATGGCATCCACAGTTATGCCATATTTTTGAGCAATTTTCCAGAGAGTATCTCCACTTTGCACGGTATGATTAACAGAAATAGTTAGTGTTTGCCCGACTTGTAAATATTTCGCCGGATCCAGCCATTGGCAGATACAATCGCATTTTTAAAATGCGAAATGCCTTCTACTTCTTACTGTTCCGCATAGCCGCAAGCACCTTCAAGCTGCCATTGCCGTCTTCCACGAAACGCTGGTAGTCGGGAGACTCCATCGGAACGAGCGCCATTTTTCCCTCGGCGTTGAAATGAATGCCCCAGCCGTATTTTTTCGGGAGCATGGACGCGCGTAAGCAAGCCGTTGGCTTCTGGAAAAACTCGTCCCGAAGCTGAGTGCCCCGTTCGGCCAGTACCTCTGGCGAAATCTCTTTGTGGCGGATATGCGTTTCGTATAATAATTGTTCCTGCGTATAGACGTACGGGGAGTTGGCCACTAACTCATATTCAATGCCAGGCTTTGTTTTTCCGCTTTTCTTATCCGGCGGGACCATCCCTCTCTCTGCAGGGCAATCCGGTGCAACCGTAATGAACGTATCATAATAGTTCCATTCCACAACCAATACCTCCGTAACCTAATCTATCTGGATCTGCTTAATTCCATTATACCCCATTTTTTGTCCTATTCGACCATGCGGCAATCGTGTCCAATACCAATTAAATAACAATCCCATATGCAGACAAACTGTTTCTCAATACCTCAGCCATGATGTTATAGCCAAGTACATTAGGGTGCAGGGAATCATCCGCCAATTCGGGCCGCAATGTTTTTCCGTCAGGGCCCACTAAATAGGTATGGTAATCGATATAGATTGCTTTTTCGTGTTCAGCCATCCTTTTGAGCGCATTGTTATTTGCGGCAAGTAATTCGTTACGGATATCGGTACTGCAATTGGGGCAATAAATGATGGGTTCAAAGTGGAAGCATGGAATATTTCTGCCCGAAGGGAGACTCGAACCGACGATCGGCATAATGCCGTTCTGCTTGGACAGCTGTACCATCATCGTCATATCTCTTAAAATCTCATTATAGATTTGCTCGGGGGTTCTTCTCTGGTTCATTTCAACGGCATCCAGCCTCCATGTATTGTTTGTCCCCCCTAAAATATGAACATACTTAGGCTTTAACTGAATGACGTCTGCCGGAAACCGCCTTAACATCGTATACGTAACGTCTCCGGAAATCCCACGATTGATTATAAATTTGCCGGCTGATCGGAAATAGACCTGTAAATCCCAATACTGCGTAATCGATTCGCCGATAAAATCAAAATCGACTGCGATAGGATGTGAGAGGAGTTGTTCATTGTAGCCGTCGTAGACGGACCGCAAACGATCAGCCGCGGCAATAAATGAAAAGGTGCCAGGTTTAACAATTGGTACTCTTTGTATAGTCGGCAGCAATATCATACCTTCTTTCTTCCCGGGTCCTATCGGATCTGAATTCGTTTTTCTAAAATATGTAGATTTAATCCCTTATAGACTATGCGGCTTTTGATTACATTTTAAAGGCCGGGTCTCCATCAGCGTTGGAGTTCCCGGCCTTTTTACTTTTAAACTATTTCGTTATTCCCTGCAAACCATCAATAGATTTTCATCGGGATCCTTGATAACGAACCAGTGATCGTGCTCGATGCCGGTAACAAGGGTTACGTTATTTTCTTTTACAAATTCATAAGATGCCTGCAGGTCGCTTGTAAGCAGCATAAACGCCGGCGTTTTTATATTGGGGGCGCCTTCAGGTTCTTTTCCTCCCCACCCGGGCATCGTATCCAAAATAATACCTGTACCTTCCATTGGCAGCGGGCAGAGATGACCGTTCATGATTTCGCAATCAGCCTTCAGTCCTAGCAATCGGCAGTACCAATCGCGAGATTTTTCGATATCCCTGACGGGAACAAAGTAGCTGCCGACTTTGTTCTTAATGGGGCTTTTGACAACTTCCGGTTTCTCTTGATTCAGCTCACGCATTTCGATTCCTCCAAATAAAGTTTTAACCGCTTTAGGTACTACCGCTGGCTTATACCATTTGATCCCGCGCTTCATCTTTTTGGTGCCAGGTGTTATAAGTCGATAGCTTGCTGCAAAGCGTTATTCGCGTCCATATTCACCTCTATCCAAAAGAGATTCGGTTGCTAGCATCATCTTACCAAATCAGAAGTGGAAAAACGTGCTGTTTTTTATCAATTAAAATAATTAATGAGCAAGGTTCAATAAATAGTTGCGTAAGTAGTCATAGTCATCTCTCCTGCCCATCTTCGCGTAAAAGCGCATACCGTCTAATCCTTTATAGTAGCGGGCGCCGAGCAGTCTTTCATCAAAGTTAGGAATAGCGATGCCCATTTGTTCCTGATAGTCGCGGAATGCTTGAACGACGTCGTGACCAGTTATAGCACTTTCCGCAATTGAGATATCAATTAGAAAGTCGCCATACACACAGTTTGCGTCAATGATGCCGGTAATCTTGCGTCCATCAGACAAAAGGTTCCAAGCGTGGCAATCGTTATGGACAAAATGGCGGTGCGGCCCATTGAATTTAGAAAAAGCCATTAACCGGGCATAACATTCGTCAAACACGTCCTTCTCCAGAAAAGTAGTATGAAAGAGTTCCGTCCAATTTTCCCAAAAGCTGCCCGTATGATCCTCTTGATAAAAGGAAACGATGTACTGCTCCCATGTGTCGTATGTTCCATTGCCGCTCGCGTCTAACCATCCGAAACCAGCTGTCGAGCTGACGTTTATGTGGTTCATTTTCGAAATAACCTTGACTAGATCGGGCAGCAAATGGCTTCTTTGCTCATCTGGTAAATCAGCCAACATGTTACCCTCCAGACGCTCCGAGATGGAGTAAGTAAGGTTGCCGTATTTACCTTTGCCGAAGCTTCTTGGAAAGGGTACGCCCTGAGAAGACAGCAGATGAGACACAAACTGATCTCTTTCATATGCCCCGCTTAAATCGCTGAACCGGATAACAAATGCTTTTCCGTTATGCTTGAAGAAAAATACGCTGCTCAAATTGCCGCCGCTAACTACCGTTACGTCCTCCACCTGATTTTCATATAGGTTCTTAAGCAGCTGCTGCACGTCCTGAATGCCAATGTTCGGTTTTTCATAGGCTGTCATAAGCATGTTCCACCCTTCGTTTTTTGAATGCAAAAAAGCCGGGAATGAACAAAGCTCATTCCCGGCTTCCATCAAACCGGCCGACGCAAAAAAGATGCTCGGGGCGCTCGGGACGCGCTAAATTGGATAACCTACAGGATAGCGGCTCTCTTTTGTTAGTAGCGTTAGCTATATTGGATTCTATACAGTAGCTTCTCTTGAAATGGGCGTTTTTAAAGGTAGTGGAGTAAGACTCGTCCATTTTTATTGGATAAATCCAATATAGCGCTCGCGAGTTAGACTAAAAGCAGAAAGTTACTGGAAATGTCCAACATACACTCAGCCCGATGGTAGAATATGCTTAAACGCATTAAGTAACGTTTATTCCCTAGCTGTTAGAGTACATTGGTGCCTGTCCAAAGAGTGAGGGCCGCTTACATCTGCTTAAGCAGCTCTACTACCGGAAGTGCATCCGCACCTCCAGCTTCTGCGTGATTAATAAGAGGAATGCCATGCGGACCTAGAGCTGATTTCAGCTCAGGATTGTCTGTAAGGATCGCTTTTACGATGTCAATTTTACCTAACATCGCCGCGGCAAATAAATCAATTCGGGCGCCTCGCGCTAAGAGGAATGCCGCTATTTCTTTTCTCCCCGTATGGGCTGCTGCTCCGAGATCCGTTTCCCAATCTCCTCCGCCCCAATCCCATGCTGCGTTTAACAGGGCAGGTTCTTGCTCAAGAAGCTCTTTTACCCGTTCCAAGTCACCATGCGCATTACCTACAAACTGCTGAACCATTTCAGGCGACAATGCTTGTTTGTTTTCCACTAGTCATTCTCCTTTGAACGTTCATTTTTATTTTAAAAGAGCAGCTGACTCCGGGTGTCCCCTCGTGATCGCCAAGTCGTACGGAGTCTCTCCGCTAAACGTTTTAGCTGTTTTGTCGGCAGAGTGCTGAAGCAATAGTTTAATAATCGATTCCCGGCCGAAAAATGCAGCCACATGGAGAGCATTAAAGCCTTCCCGCCAAGCTCCCTCACACCTTGCGTTCACGTCTGCCCCATGATCGATTAACATTTTTACAATGTGCTCAAAGTTTCCGGCAATCGCAGCGTGAATGGCCATATTATTCAAATTACCGTCTTTGCTTCTAGCGTTAATATCGGCGCCATAAGCAAGCAGAAGCTTTACCGTTTCTTCGTTGCCGAAGTGAGCAGCTAGCCCTAAAGGAGTAAACCCATCTGCGCTCCAGGCAGCCCGCCATTCAGGAGAAAGCTCCAGCAGTTCCTTCACTCTAGCTGTATTTCCAACAGCAGCTGCTTCATAAATATTCAACTCGGCGCCGTTGCTTAGGAGCAGCTCCTTTATCTCATTGGAACGGTAATAAGCAGCCATTAAAACTGCGGTCTCCCCCTTGCTGTTACTTGCATTCACAAGGTCAGCATCTGTATGGATGAGCTCCATCACCTTTTCTATATTGTTTATTTTGACTGCTTCAACCATTTCATTCCGCAGCTGATGAACATCATCCGCAATAACTTGGGCTTTCTTCAGCAACTGCTCCGACGACAGAATACCGGCATTTACGAAATGGGAGACAGCCCTTGAACGATTCGTTTCAAGACCGGATGAAACAAGCAGATCAACCGCTTTCAATGCCGCATCATCTAATCGAATCGAAATGACCACGCTTTGTTTTTTCTTAGACATCATGTTCCTCTTTGCTTTGTGTAATTTTTATTACAAAATTACAATAACACAGTAAGGTTAAAATTTCCAGTTATAGTTTTGCCCTACTATATTCCAAACACATAAGGGGTTAGACAGCATCATAAACTGGCTATTGGTGAGCTATTTTTCACTTAAATAGAGAGGAGGCTGTTTCATGGAAAACCCGCCTCGGCACGGGCTGAACGACGACCGTGTGCCGCAGCCTATCCGCAGCGATGGCGCTGGAGCGACGGATCTCGGTCCCCGCGATATTATGCGGGATAAAGAGAATCCCGACATGCTCGTCCCCCCTTCAACAGACTCAGGCTTGCTTCCTAATTTAAAGTTTTCGTTCTCCGATACGCATATGCAGTTAAATCACGGTGGTTGGTCCAGGGAGATCACCGTCCGAGACCTTCCTATAGCTACGACGCTTTCAGGCGTCAATATGCGTTTGACCCCCGGGGGCGTTCGTGAGCTTCACTGGCATCAGCAAGCCGAATGGGCTTACATGCTGCTTGGCCGGGCGCGAATTACTTCAGTAGATCAAGCGGGGCGCAATTTTATCGCTGATGTCGGCGAAGGCGATCTATGGTACTTTCCTGCGGGACTCCCCCATTCCATTCAAGGGCTGGAAGAAGGCTGCGAATTTCTGCTCGTCTTCGATGACGGCAGCTTCTCGGATCTTAACACGTTATCCATTTCGGACTGGTTTGCGCATACGCCCAAGGATGTGCTGTCTGCCAACTTCGGCGTACCGGTGAGCGCTTTTGACTCCATTCCATCCGGTCAGGTTTATATTTTTCAAGATACCGTTCCCGGTTCGCTGGAAAGTCAGAAGGTTCAGTCCCCTTACGGCACGGTTCCTCTGAGCTTTACACATAGACTCTTAGCTCAACCTCCGATCAAGCTGCCCGGCGGAAGTGTGCGAATCGCTGATTCCTCCAACTTTCCTATTTCCAAAAAGATTGCGGCAGCGCTGGTCGAGGTCGAGCCCGGAGCGATGAGAGAGCTTCACTGGCATCCCAATAATGACGAATGGCAGTATTATTTAACCGGGCAGGCTCGAATGACAGTATTCGCCGGCAACGGCAATGCTCGCACATTCGATTATCGAGCCGGCGATGTCGGTTACGTCCCTTTTGCAATGGGACACTATATTCAGAACACCGGCAGCCAATCGTTATGGTTTCTGGAAATGTTCAAGAGTGACCGATTTGTCGATATCTCATTAAATCAATGGATGGCCCTTTCGCCCCGCCAGCTCGTTCAAGACAATTTGCAGGTAGGGCCGGAACTGCTTAACGCTCTACGAAAGGAAAAATGGCCTGTCGTCAAATATCCCGGATTTTCCTACTATCCGAAATAAGTTCTAATTCTAATTTTTGACCGCTGCGATCATGAGGAAGATAGGGCGACGGGTTTCGTCCCGCATGTCGGGATACTTGTCTAACATTTCTTGCGTCGGTTGAGGTTCGGAAACTTTCGTAATTCTAAAGCCGGAATGTTTTTTGATTATATTTGCTCTAAATACTTATTACACTCTTACTTATCTTTCTTATCAGCAATCTTCTTTAAGTGTGTTGAGATTTCATGAAGATAGTGCATGATAATATACAGTAAAACAATGATTATAATCGCAAAAAAGATAAGCCAAGACACGAGCATCTTCCCCCTGTTAAGTTGAATTAATGATTGTATGATTAACCCTATAATGATCCTAATTTAACATGTAAATTCCTGCTTCTAATACAGGCAAATTCCCCCACCATGAGGTCATTCATGTCCCTCATAGCAGTACCATAGATTAAAGACGCAGAAAGACCGCCACCTGGCGGTCTTTCTAACGTCTCACGTTTTATTTTTGGCTGAAATTGTAATAGAACTTCGGCCGTTCCCCTAGCAACACCTTATAGATATCGTAGTTGGTCGCCATGATCCCTTTCAGGTATTCCTTATAAGGACGGTCGGCGACATTCACAAGGCCTGAGTTATAACGTTCTCCCCAAACTCCCTGCCAATATCTTCCCAGACCTGCTTGGTCCACATAATTGAATACATGAGCGCCCACAATGTAGTCCAGATCGGCCGCCGCCTCAACATAATTCCGGTAACGCATTCCCCTCTGGAACTGATTCACGGCCGAATTTTGAAGGAGCGGATCCAATCCTTGTTCAGTAGTACCGAAACCGAATTCGCTGATCAGAATCGGTTTGCCGCCCGATTTCGTGTACACATCTTCCAAAAGCCCGGTATTTAGCGCATAACCGTAATGATTGATACTGATGACATCCACGTATTTCCCTTCCACCTGGGCCATAACGCTCCGAAACTTCTCATTCAGGTAAGGCGTCGTTAACCAGCGGTCTCCGAGAAGAAGATGATTCTGGTCATATTTGTGGTAGAGACGCGAAACCGTTTCAAAGAACGTATCCAGATAATATCTGAAAAATGCATCCATATCGCTCCAAGCCGACGATGTATTGATCGGCAGCTCCGCTTCCTTCAATTCTTCAAAGGATTTAAATCTTGTCTGCCAATGGCTGTTGAATTTGTCTATTTCTTGATATTTATCCTTCAGCCTTTTAACCAAACGTCCTTTAATCGCCGCTTCGCTTGCCTTCAGCTTCGGGACATGGGAATAAAACTTATGGTAATCGTATTCGTTGTCGATGAAATAACCGATCAGCATCGGATCGTCCTTGCGCGGCTTGACTGCATTAGCAAACGCCTTATCGATCTTGGCTGCCGCATCCGGCGCAAAAATATCGAATAACGAAATCCCGTCTATCTTAGCCCAGCTCATGCTGCTTAGCGGAAGCATCCGCACATAAGGCAAGTTATTCTCATTGCCGTATTTGTCAGGTGAAAAGCCCCCCGCACTGTTAAATCCCCATTTTTTGATTCGCCCGGCCGCTTCCGAATAGATCGCATGCTCGGTTGGAACTACCCCTGTTTTCCGGTATTTGTTCGCCAAATAGAACGAAAAATTATCGGTCCCGCTATAAGCCGGTTTATATTCCTCTTGAATAGATGGAATCGATTCGAACAGCTCCTCCCGCCCCTTAACCATCGTATAGGTTTCATTGGCCGTAAGTCCGTTCACACCTAAACTGAAGAAGAGATTGCCTTCCGGTGTTGTCATCACTTTGCGTCTGCCCATCTGCTGAATGGAGAAAAAGCCCTTTTTTTGCAATCCGTATTTTGCCGCACTGCCTGCCAGACCACCGAAACGGTCCCGGCCCGAAGGAGGTGTTAAACCGGCGTAATAGGAGGCGTCTGCCTCAGCATCCGCTTTCAGCTGCTGCTCGGTTGTCACCTTCCCGGGAAAATTAGCCGATATCATTTGACCGAACCTGTCCACTTGAATTTTATTGCTTGCGTTCAGCGTATACTTACGGATTGGACTTGGATCCTTTCCATCCTTGACGGCATAGGTTTCGAACACGCTGTACCCCGTAAGCTGGAACGGCCCGCTGTAGAGCTGAAAAGCAGGGGCGTTGTCCTTGCGGTAATAGATTCGGGCCCCTTGGGTCGCCGATGACAGATCGACCTGAAGCGATTCGGCGTTTCGGGTCGACTTGACGTCGACGGAAGCGGTGCTTCGATTGATCGATACCCTGGAAAGCTGCGGCGACCAGGATTTGGCGGCTCCGCGCAGCTCGATTTTCATATAGCGCATCCCTGCCGGCAGCGAAGAAGCTTCATAGGCGTATTGCTGCCAATCGCCCGAAGGATTGCCGACCGGATAGGTTTTGACCGGTATTTCCTGATACGTTTTTCCGTTCGCCGAGGCGAACATCTTGCTCTTTTCCAGATTAATTTCGGTAAAAAAGTAGCTGTAAAAGAGCACAGAAGCGATATCGTATTTCGTATGGTAAACGATGCTTCCCGGCGCCGTCGACGTTCGCGCCATCCGTTTCGCATCGCCGCCGAAGTAAGCGGGTTTATCCGTAATGATGTACATATTCGCACGGCTCGTCATCAGTTTGAAGCTGTCGAGCGGATCGTAAAGTCCTACTGACGGTCCCGGCGGCGATAACAGGCTGCCGGGAACCTCTTTCATCGACAGGTTGATTAAGGCGGACTGCTTCCTCACGGGTCATCGCGTCCTGCGGCCGGTACGACCACACGCCGGAATCTTGGGTAACGTCAGGACCGTACCAGCCGTGAGCAATAATGCCGCTGATTCCTTCCGCCGCCCAGGTATCCGGCTTATCGCTGAAATTCAGCGCGCCGCCCGGAGCGAGACCCTGTTTTTTGGCATACCGCCATATCATTACCGAGGCTTCTTCGCGTTTGACCGGCTTATTCGGTGAAAAAGTCGTATCGGAAGTGCCGTTAACGATGCCCGCCTGATAGGCGGCGCGTATATAGGCGGCTGCCCAATGAACCCGGATATCCGGGAAGGGCGCCGGTCCTCCTTGGTCCTTCAGCTGAAAAGCGATGGAGACGAATTTGGCAAACTGGGCGCGGGTCAACGTCTGTTTCGGTCCGTAAATCCCTTCGGCGATTCCGTCCACTACGCCAAGCGTCTTTAAGTCGTGAATATAATCGAAATAGGGGCTTGTAACCGGCACGTCTTTAAAATCCGCCGTCGCTGCGCCGATTCCCGTGCACGGCAATGAAGCAAGGGCGATCATCGCGGCGGCTGCAATCAAAAATTTTCTCATCCCGGCTCCTCTCTTTCTAAATTTTTCCTCTCCAATTATAAATTCGGGCTTGCCCATAGATATAAGGGGGGTGAAAAAATATAATAATTCCTCGGAAATTCGACGGACTTTATACCATGGGATTGCCGACAGCCATTTCTGACCAAAAGGCAGCAATACAGTCAATAGTCAGCATAAATTCTGAGCGCCTGTCTCATTCGCCAGCTTGCCGAATCCGGCGATCAGCCTGCGCTTTTGCTCGCAACGAGAGGAGATGCCGGCGGCAAGAACGCGCTTATGCCCATTTGTCAAAGATAGATTTGGGTCATCTGAGGGAGAAGGAAATGGGACGCGCGGCAAACGTCCTGAAACTGGATGCCGTAGAATTCCTGGGTTTTCCCGACGGAAAGCTGGCTGAGAGCGACGAGCAGGCATTCTTGCAGGGAGTCGTGGCATTCATCAATCGCAGAAGACAATCGGTCGTCTTTACTTTTCCTCCTGATGGCGGAAACTTCCACCCCGATCATATGGCGATATCCCGGATCACTACGAAGGCTGTTAGCGGCGGACAGTGTCCATCCGTGAAACAGCTGTACTACACCATGTCCGAACCAGTTAAGAATGCGGGTCATAAGATTACCTTTTCTGTCGATACTAAACCGATGTGGGACGTAAAAGCGGAAGCGCTGCATGCGCATGATTCCCAAATCCTTGGGATAGAGCGGTATTTCGGCAAGCTGCATGATTTTCCGGAGACAAGAAGATACGAGTCCTTTGTAATCGCTTGGGAACAAGGTGTATTTTGGCCGGAAAATCGAAGGACATCGCTCGCGAGGAGCTTGATTTAAGGTAAAGAGGTTTAACACACGCAAGCAAGACTGTTTGGGGCGTTCTGCCGCTGGACAGTCCTTTTTTCACGCCTTTTTGTCAGGATGTTTTTCAGATTATAGACGGCTTCCAATTGAGGATCATGCCTAGGCCGGCCTCTACCGAAATTTACGCCGCACTTAACTGTAGCGGGAACTGAATATTTAAAACGTCCAGTGCAGCGGCGATCGAGTGAATCGAATGTAGAGTGATTCTTCGTTTCCGCCCGCTTCTGCATTTTCCTCAATTGACCCTTAACTAGAACTACAGGAATGCTATCGTTACCTGTCGTTTAAAAACTCAGGACTGCTTTGCTTTTTCTAATATTTGATCAACAAATTTTCTCTTACCTTCGGTATTCCCTATTCACAATAGCCTCAAGAGCTTGTTCCAATCTCTTATATCGAAAATCATAGCCTTCCTTCAATAGTCGCTCGGGAATAACCCAACGGCTCTTCAGGATGAGCTCCGTCTCAGTACACAAGAAAAGAGCACCGACCTCGAGCATCCACCGGGCGGCGGGTAGTCCGATTTTCCGGCCTAAGGAAGTACGCAATAACTGCATCAGCTCGCGGTTTGTCACCGGGTGGGGCGCCGAACAGTTGATAACGCCGGAAATATCCAGCCGCTCTTGAAGGAAGCGAATAATCCTATACAGATCCTCAACGTGAATCCAACTGAACTTCTGCCGCCCGCTGCCTTGGACACCGCCTAATCCCAACTTAACAAGATTCTTATAAGGGATCATCACGCCGCCATGCTCACCTAGCACGATAGCGATGCGCAGAGCAACCTGACGGGTTCGTGGCAGCTCGAAGGTAAAGAAGGCGCGCTCCCATGCGGTTGCGACATCCACTGAGAAGCCCGAGCCGAGCTCGCCACCGGTTTCCGTCATCGGGTAGTCTTCAGCATGGCGGTAGATGGTTGCGGTGCTGGAATTAATCCACAAAGGGGGCGGATTATTACACGACAACACACAACGCCCTAGGATCTCCGTCGTCTCGATTCGGGACTTTAGGATCTCTTTCCGATTTCGCACGTTGTACCGGCAGTTTACCGACTTGCCGGCTAGGTTTACAAGAAGCTCCGCGTCCTCCAGTGCCTCAACGATTGCTGCCGACTCTAGCCAGGACACGTGCTGCAGCTGCCGCGAAATCACGACTACCTGATATCCGAGTCTACGGAACTGGTCAGATAGATATTGTCCGATGAAGCCGGTCCCTCCGGCTAAAACAACTTTCTTGATCATGGCGCACCTCACATGTAGCACAGGATTTTCCTTCATATTACAAGAATAACCTGGCGTGAGACCACCGATCATTCTTGCTGAACCTCATATTCTAGATTATTGTGCGATCGTATCCGGTTAGCGCAACGACCATCAGTACAGTGAGTTAAAAATATTCTCGATATTAATTTACTATCATCTAATGCATCGTGTCTTCGGAGGTCATCGTTTTTAATCCCATAATATTTCACTAAATAAAACCAATATTCAAATAAGCCAACTCCTCTGAAATAATGGTCCTTTTTTATTATTGATTATATACTACGACAAGGATTTGGATAGTTCTAATAATTATGGGCCCTTTCGCACTATCCTGCCCGTTCGTAACGAAGGGCTACCACGCGTTAGCTTAGTATATAACGGGTTGCTTTATAATAAAGTCAAAATGTGATTCATTACCCATCTTAGTTCTAGGACAACTAATACCAACAATACTCCGACTTCTATGGAAGTTCTAAATGTTACTTTATCCATAAATACCTTGTAAGTAATAATCAATATTAATTGCAAAATCACTAATAAAAAATAAATACTTTCAAACTTAAAATTCAGGTTTGCATCAATAATTCTTCCAATTAATATGAAGACAAGCAACCATCCGCTGAGTATATAGTATTTCATCTAGAGTACTCCCAATTAGGTTTTGTCATCTTTAACTGATTTCATCTAACGTTATTATACTCACGAGGACTAGAGGAGCTGTCCTTGCGGCAGCTCCACAATATCGCTCTCCGCTAGGACACATTATGCGTTCATTCCAAGCCTATCCGGTTCAGCCTCCACCACCGCAACGGCCCGAACCGGGGACCCGTCGCCACAGACGATGCGCAGAGGAAATCCGTAAAACATAAAATCGGTTCCGCCGGGAAGACGATCCAAACCCTGCAGCCCCGTATACGTCACAATATTGATACCCAACAACGCCCGCTCTAGTTCTACAGACAGTTCACCGCCTACGAACGGTGGTCGGAGCGCAGCGAGTCGGTCAAAGCATTCTAGCCCGACGGATTCGATGAAAAACAGCCCCCGGCCTTCCGGCCAAGCCGGGTCTTCGATCCGTACTACGCGCGATGCTCCGAAAAATCGCTCCAATGGCAGCTCATCCAATGTCGCGGCACCGGGGTGCATGTGTGAAGGCGCGTCCACGTGGGTTCCGGTATGGCTACCCATCGAAAGCTGCCGCAGTTCCCAGGTATGACACTCGTATGTATGTGCTACCTTGACTTTTACCTCCGGGTCGCCGGGATAAACGGGCATGCCATCAGCAATCGGTAACGTCAAATCGATCACTCTCACTCAGGCTCCTCCTTTCCTGCAAACTATTATCCAAATTTCACTTTTGTCTGACTTGAATTATCGTACCCGTAATGGTACTAGTCATCCTTTGTCGATTCTGATAATAAGGGTGAATACATCATGAGTGCGTTGTTCTCGGTGATATATTCATCGTCAATCAACTCGCTCGCCTGGTTGAAGACGCGCCGATGAAGTACGTTGCGCCTAACGTAACCTCCCCAATACTGCTGCTCGATGCGATGCTCCTTCTCATAGATTTCGTAGGAATGCAATGATTTCTCGACTGCACGCCACTCCCCACGCAGAACATGATCTTTCAACTCAAGACGAAGCTGATAAAGTGTAGTAGTCGGATTGGAAATCATAAGATCCAAATAATTATAAGCACAAGTCGCCCCACTACCAAAAGGTTGTGTTCGGTTTGTATCCGGGAATGCATCGTAACTATGCCGATGACGTTCCATGACTGCTAGCGGCGTGTGCAACGTCATCCAATAAATCAGGTTCGAAAGCTGGCAAAGACCTCCACCTATCCCTGGCTTGAATCCGCCATAAAACAACACCATGCCCGGGACGTAACCTTTGCGCGCTGTTGTTTTGCCGATGAGCTTCCAGTATGACATCGTCTCACCCGGCGCAAGGAGGAGCCCATTTAGACGTTTAATCGCAAGTGCCAGATTGATTTCTTTATTATATTGGAGCCACATATCCACGTCCTTCAGCTTCCGAAGCGTTGGTGTTTCATGATGAAATACAACATGTGCAAGCGGTTCCTCTGAGAACGTTCGCGCGAATGGAATACCATCAACCAACCATCTAGCATATCTTCGCCAAGTATAATAAGTTTTTCCGAACATAAGTCGTAGCTTGGATCTCGAAATTGGTTTCTTCATTTCTATATCGATCCTCTCTTTTTATTCTCACACCATCATTATCTTTCAACGAATAGACTCCCTCGACAGTTTTTCTTTTGACTTGCAATCGGCGTTACTCCATCTCTAAGACGTATCAATTTACGATTGAGTTGCGTTAAACTGCCAGTTAGCTTAACGTCTATCAGTACATATACAAAATTTCTTATTTTGTGAACAAGTTAAAAAGAAGCAACCGCAACGGGCTGCTCCTTAGTAAATCAGGTGTCGGATGACAAGAACTTGATCCCATTCCCCACATCCTCCAAATTCCATGATGCCTTTATTTCCCTTTCTTTCATACAAAAATCCGCTTTAGCGGATTTTTTGTTTTTACGCCTTTCTGCTATCAAGACCTGTAGAATCTAAATAGGCAAATAAGCACCATCTCTCAAAAATAATGGTATATCTTCAATCGGAGCATCACTCGCGATCCACATGCCGCCTTGATGTTTAATTCCCGTACTTACCTCTTTCCAAGACGAGCCTTTAGGCAAGTAAACTCTTCTTGCTCTTGCTCCTTCATAAAGCACGGGGGCAACGAGCAGATCGGGACCAAACATGAATTCATCTTCGATGTTCCAAGCTTCGCGATCCTGAGGAAAATCATAAAACAGAGGCCGCATCGGAGGAGTTCCTTTCCCATGAGCGGCCATCATCAGTTCGGTGATGTAAGGACGAAGCCGTTCGCGAATTAATATGTATTTTTTGAAAATCTCAAAAGCTTCTTCGCCATAGCTCCACACTTCATTCGGTGCTCCGCTCTCCATCAAGCCGCCTCCGCTGACCCCTAAAGGAGGGGTATGCGGTTCTCTAGCGCCATGCATGCGCATAACAGGACAAAAAGTCGCATACTGAAACCAGCGGATGATAACCTCGCGAAAAGAGGGATCGTTCGGATTGCCTCCGTGGAATCCGCCGATATCCGTTGTCCACCAAGGTATCCCTGCCAGGCCCATGTTAAGCCCGGCCCTAAGCTGGATCCGCAGCGATCTGAAGCTCGAATCGATATCGCCGGACCAGACGAGCGCGCCATACCGCTGACTGCCCGCCCAAGCGCAGCGAATCAGATTGATGATATCCTTCTGTCCGGCCTCGGTCATGCCCTCATAGAACCCTTTAGCGTACATGACAGGGTAAATATTGCCGATCTGCACATCCGGCCCAATAAAGTATCTGTAGATGTCAAAGTCGTATACGGAATATTCCGGTTCGGCTTCAATATGAACCTGCCAACGGTTCATAATTTATTAGTTCATGTTCATTAAATGACATGCACTCTAAAAACTCGTAGCCATTTTTATTAATAATAGCTGTCAATTAAAGCCCCCCTCATTCCAAATTGCACCATAAAACTTCGGCTGCTTATTGAGCATGACTGCCAGTTAGTTTAATAACACAAATTGCAAACAACCCGGCCTCATTGCAAGACCGGGTTCGCGATTGCCTTGACTTACTCCTTCTTCGCTCTCGGCGCACTTTCGAAGCCAATCGACTTGTGCGTGCCATCGCAGAACGGCTTGTTGCCCGATCCACCGCACCGGCACAGCGAGAACGTTTCTTTGTGCTCGAAAGGGTTGCCCTCTGCATCCACCAGCTCGACCGGCCCCGTCACCCGAAGCGATCCGTTGTCGTTCACTTTGATCGTCACTTTGTTTTCGTTTGTCATGAGTTGCCTCCTATGTATGATAGTTAATATTTAGTATAACCAGCGGTCGTGTCCCCCACTAATCTTTCTTATTCTTATCATCCTTATTGTCTTTAGACACTACAACAATTGCTGATGCTATTGCAGCATTGCCAGCCTTATCGGTTGTGGAATAAATTATCGTATATTCACGTTCTGTGCCTTTTCCTGAATTCTCAGCACGAAGATCGAATGCCGTATCGAATGTACCATATTCAGCATTTTGAATATCGATTAATTTATTTCCAGAACCAGAAGAATGACTAGCTTGACTAGATGTAATTGAGGTTAATTGTATGGCTGCTATTCCTGATCCAGCATCTATACCATCGACAATGGCATGGATTTGAATCATTTTATTGTTAACAGGTGATAGAGCGTATCGATTGAGAGTGAGCTGCAGCGTTGGAGATGTTTTGTCGATATTCACTACAAGCTGCTTCGGTTGTTCCGTGTTTCCGGCTTGATCCGTACTTCGATACAGAAGACTATTCTCTCCTTCCTCCGATATCGTAATGACATCTTCATAATCCGACCATGTACTTCCATTATCAAGACTGTACGCGATATATTCGATTCCGGATAAATTGTCGTTTGACGATAATGACACGTGAATATCGGAATTATACCAATTGCCGTTGCTTGCCCGTTCTGACACCGCTGCTTCAGTAACAGGCGCTGTTTTATCCAAACTGACATAGACCGTGCCCGTCCCTCTCAATCCGGCAGCGTCTATGGCAGAACCCGTTATGGCTTGTTTGGCTCCTTCAGCAGACACTAAAAACGGAGGATCAACCACAGGCTCTGCTTCTTCGTCAAAAGCTTGAAAAGATACCCACACATCTTTGTTGTACCAACCATTATAATCAGGAGCTCGCTCTTCCATGGCAATGACGACTGGAGGGTTATTTTTGATAAGCTTCACTGACAACCGATAAACCCCGCCATTAATTTCTATATTCTCTTCTGCCGGCATATAGCCTGGAGCCATTACTCTAAGCGTATACGACCCGCCTTTAATGACATCTGAAAAGAAGTAATTTCCTGCTTGAAACAACGGAATATCCGTGCCCGCTAATACGACAACCGCGTCTTGAATCGGGACATCTGACTCATCGGTAACATCCACTTCAAGGCGTCCATTTAAATAGGTACCAGGATGCATATCGAATACTTGCTGATCGATGACTTTGTGATTGCCCGAATGAAGTTCAACTAAGTTCTCCAAATTATTGTTGTACACCAGACTAAATTGATTCACGCCGCGAGCAGAATTGAATTCTCCCGGAATGACGGACATGGTATAGTTGCCTTCGGAATCTGACCATGAATCAGCGATTTTAATCCTTCCACCGCGTCCAAGGTAGACACTCAAGCTTATCGGATAATTGCTAACAGGCGTTGCAAACTCGTCTATATAAGTGATTTTCCCCGTTATGCTCGCTTTCTGCTCTGGTATTTGAAAATCGAGAATTTCAGACTGCACTTCGAAGACCACAACATACCCTTTAACATTTAGGATAGCCGAGACGGCATCACCCAACGTCTTGCTATAGGAAGGGATGGCATAAACTCCTTCCTCATCTGTAGTAGCTGATATAATAAAATGAAAACCTGCATTCGGCGAATATGCTCCGACTTGAACCGTTGCGCCTTCAACTGGCTGCCCGGCTTCATCGGTTATTGTTCCTTGCAGAGAACGTTCCACTTGGTCACCAACTTCATTGGCATAACTGATGTTCGTATTTGTTGTCATGAATGCAATGATTATAAGCAAGATAATTGCAAGCTTTCCTCTTCTCAAATCATTTGTTTGACTCATCCATATTCCTCACTTTCAGTAAAAATATATTATGTGCCCGTTGTTCTTAATAAAGGATATCATGTCGAACCAATTTTTGTAAGTCTTTGAATGATTTTACGAAGTGCTCAGCTATCAAGTTAGTTTTATGCAAGCTTCACTTAGTATCGTGTATGTAGCATAGAGCAAACATTTCATATAATCGGTGTAGAAATTCATATTGATCCAAACAGGAGGCCACCGGTTACATGAGCAGATCGCCTATTTTACTGACAGACGAGCAGATGAAAACTTTTATTACAGACGGATTTCTTATTCTGCAAACAGATTTTCCAAAAGAGTTCCACCATACGCTGACCGATGAATTGAATCGTGTTTATGAGGAAGAGGGAAACCCCGGCAACAATCTGCTTCCACGGATTCGGGAAATCCAGCAAGTATTCGATCACCCGGTCATAACAGGAGCGCTAACGAGCGTTTTGGGACCTGACTATATGCTGCATGCGCATAGACATGGTCACCACAACGCTCAGCCTGTTGCCGGCGGCTGGCACAAGGACAGCTATTGGGGATATTCCCGCATGCGCAACCATCACCCTTGGTGGGCGATGATTATGTATTTTCCGCAGGACACCCCACTCGAGCTTGGACCGACTGGCATTATGCCTGGAACGCAAAATTATGAGACCCGTACCTTCGACTCCGACGAAACGGAAGGAGAAGCATACGCAAGCGGTGGAGCAGGCACCTTCGCGCTCATTCACTATGATTTATGGCACCGCTCGACGCCTAATGTGCTCGGTAACGCCCGATATATGCTGAAGTTTGAGTTTATGCGGACAGCTGCACCAACAGTCCCATCCTGGGATAATCATGAAGCAAAATGGATACAGCCTGCCGACCTCGCTCTTCCAATCGCCCGTCATGAGACGTTATGGGAAGAGACTTGGAACTGGCTGTCGGGTAACGTCGGCAGTATTGCGAATTCATTAGAAGCGGATGATCAAAAGATTGGGGAGCTGGCAAACGCTCTAGAGGACACCTTCGAGCCAAACGTGCTGAACGCTGCCTATGATCTAGCCCGGTATGGCCGGCGCGGAGTTGAAACGCTGCTTTCTGGACTTTATCACGAAAGAACTGACGTATCCCGCATCTCTGCTTATGGACTATCTGTTGCGGGCGCCGATGCAGTCGATGGATTGAGAGCCGCGCTTAAGCATGATCGCGAGGAGACGGTATTGCATGCGGTTTTCGCGCTGGGCGAGCTGCGTCATCTTGCAGAAAGCTCGATATCTGAGCTTAATGGTCTGTTGTCCGCATCTTCCGCTCCGGTTCGAAGTGCGGTCGCGGAAGCGCTCGGAATGATCGGAGGCCGTACAAATGAGGCAGTCGATGGTTTAGTGCGATGCTTACAGGATGCGGATACGCAGGTTCGCTTCACGGCAGGCCTTTCTTTATCCCGACTTGGTGCCGCGGCTGCTGCTGCCGTTCCTGCATTGGCGACAGCACTAGATGATGATAATCGCTACGTCAGGGCTCATGCGCTAGAGGCGCTGCGATACATCGGAACCGAAGAAGCAAAGGACATTCTCATTAAGTCTTTGTTTAATGCAAGATGGTGCACGACCACGACACCGGCTAACAACTTTTATCCATGATAGAATGACAAGCTGACTGGCAACCCTTAAAAATTTTCAATGAAAAGAAGGACTTTGCCAGCGAGCAATGAATTGCTGCTGGTAAAGCCCTTCTTCGTTTATTTGTAGAACAGCAGCTTGGATTCGGCTGCTTCGAGCGCGATGGCGTGCTCGGCCGTTCCAGACGTCAGGCTGTATTCGCCGCCCGACCACAAGTCGCGGACGACGACGCCGTCAGCCGCCTCGATGCCGACACGGACAAGGTTGATCGTCTTCGTCACGCCATTCTCGCCGTCGAAGTTGAACACGGCGACATATACGCCTCCGTCGCCGGCCAGCGTGAACAGGTCCTCGCCCTTCGTGCCGCTGCGACCTTCCGCTGGGCGGAACGTCTCACCGCGGCGCGCAAGCGTCATGACGGCTCTGTTCGTCATCCACTCCTTCGCGCGGCGTGCCGCCTCCTCCATCCGGTAGTCGTCGCCGAGCAGCAGCGACGTCCCGGCGATGACTCCCGCGTTCAAGCGGCTGCGTCCCTCATGCTCCGAAGTCGCGCGCTGGTTATCGCTCTTATACAGCACGATATGGTCTGGATCGTTGAAGCGGTACAGGTTGTCGCTAATCCACCAGCCATAAGTTATAGCGTTCAGCATATATTCCGTATCATCGATCGTGCCGAACGCGTCACAGGAGACGCGTCTGCTATGCGCATAACCGTGCGGGAACAGCGGAGCGATCGACAGGTTAATAAGAAACTCGCGCCCGATCCGCTCCGGGCTCACCGCCTCCGCGATAGCGGCCATGCCGAAGTTGTACGCTTGGATGCCGGTCCGCACGGATGGATCGTGATGCACGCCTTCCATCGCGCCATGCGCGAGGAAGTCCATTTTCAAATATTCGAAGCCCGCGGCGACAACCTCATCCAGCTTGCGCATAATACGAGCAATCGCTTCGGGATGCGACGGGTCGATCGGGAATGCGCCGTCCAGCTTCGGCAGCGGATTACCCCCCGCATCCTTCAGCAGGATTTCCCGGTACAACACGGCGCGGTCCGTTCCTTCAACAGGCGTATCGGGGTTGCTCCCCCAAAACGCGAACGGTGTGTAATACGTTCCCGGCTTCTGGCCGTTACCTTTCACCCGGCGCACGGCGTCGGCAAGCTGCTCAGCCGTCAAGTTATCCGAGAATGCGTCGAAGTTGACATACAGACTGCCGTTATCGTCGGCAAAGCCCTCGCCTTGAAGAGCCGAAGCGAAGAAATCCGACGTATGCGTATAGACGTCGTAATCAAGCTTCGCCATCACAGCCGACCAGCTGTTCCAGCCGATCGGCACGCCGCCGGACCATTCAAGTGCAGGCTTCACGGTCGCGTTCGCCCTGCCGTAAGCTTCCATGCCGTCGCGGTAATCGAGATACGCGCCGACGAATATCGTCGGTGACACGATGCTCGCTCCGCGCAAAGAACCATGAGGTACGGTATCCCGCGTCTGCAAGTCCGCGGCGCCGGCTTGCACCCGCACCCTCGCAACCGTCGAAGTGAACGTACCTTCGACGTCGATCGCCGTCTTCCACGTGTCATGCGTGACGGAACCGAGCACGAAGCCGCGGCGCGAGCCGGAACGGTAGACGGCCGTTACCTCGTAGCTGCGGACGCTGTTCTGATTGGCATGCGAAGCGAAGCGCACCCACTTGTCGTTGTCGTACGGGATGAACAGCGCCCGTACTTCGGCTTCCCCAGCCTCGTCGCCGAAGTCGAGCACGCCGCCGTCATTCAAATAAGCGGCAAGCGGCGTCAGCTCGTTCGTCTCCCACTCCTGCTCGCCCACTGCCTCCAGCTCGACAAGCGCGTACGGCAGCCCTTCGTACAGCCGAACATGCTGGCGGAGCAGCGGCTTACCCGGCTCGCTATGCTCGAAGCTGAAGCGAACACCTTCGCCAAAGCCGTCTGCAATCGGCTTCACCGATTCCACAGGCACCTTATGGTTGCCATACTGTGACGACCGCAAGTTCTCCCAGCCTACTCGCGCCTCGGCATAAAAGCCGTTCATAGACTGCCCGTTCTTCCAAGCTAGCGATACGGTACCGTCCGCCACATTCGTCGTCACTTTCACGAGACCGTTATCCGCTGCGTAAACGTTTCCATCCTGTTCCAGCTTGATTTGCCCTATTACCGTTGTCATCCGATATCCTCTCCCCGAAACCGAATTAGCGTGATGAAAGGAAAAGGCCAGCAACGCTGGCCCCCTCCCCTCTAACCTCTTACTGCCACAATTCCGAGCGAGCCGCGAAGTTCGCCGTGTACACCTCTTCTACTTTCTCGTCGCCGGCCGCTTTCATGTCGGACAGCATTTTGTCGAAGATCGCACCTGCTTCCTCGGCCGAAGAAGCCATGATCGCTTTCGTAAGCGCCTGCTTCGTAATGTCGTTGATCTTCTGCTCGCTCAGCGCTTCCGGCGTGCCGCCTTGCGGGCTTAAGCCGTCGTAAACCGCCGTGTCGAATACCGAATCCGACAAGTTTTTGATCGCCATCTGGTCGATCGGGGAACGCTCGTAACGGCCAGGGAGATCATATGGCGTGCCGTCCGCACCAGGGCCGTTTTTAATGAACCAAGTCCACTTGCGGATGCCCGTTTTCTTCGTGTAAGCCCCCCAGTCGTCCTTGAAGCTTTGGAGCACTTCCGGACGCGGCGTATGCTTGCCGTCCTTCATATCCCAGTGCGTGCCCTCAATGCCCCACATGAGCAAGTATTGCCCTTCTTCGCTGGCCAGGAAGTTGATGAACTGCATCGTGCGTTCCGGATTTTTGTTCTTCTTCGTAATAGCGATCGCATCCCAGCCCAGGGAGCTGCGTCCGCCGTACGTCGTCTTCGACGGATCGAGGCCGTCTGCGACGACTTTGTAAGAGAACAGCTGCGATTCCTCGCCGATGTCCTTTTTGATAATCGTGTTGGAATTTCCGAGATCCCAGTACGCGCCCGTCGAGGAGAAAATCGTGCCTGTCGCAATCTTCTGCTCCCACACTTGACGTTTGTTGATCGCCCACTCCTTATCCATCAAGCCCGAGCGGTACAGATCGTTCATATATAGAATCATGTCGCGGTATTTCGGGTTTTTCACATCGTATTGCAGCTTGCCGTCGGTCTCGTAATAGTTAGTCAAGCCGAACATGCCCTTGAATGTGCCCATCGTACCGCCGAAGTTCTCGCCGTCCATCGTGAGGGCGATCGTTTCTTTGCCGTCGATTTGCGGGTATTTCGCTTTAAAGTCGCTCAGCAGCTTTTTGTACTCGGTCGCCGTGAACGGCACGCCGCCTTCCGCTTTGTCCGGAGCAAGCTCCTTCAAGATATCCTTGCGCATATTGAAGCCGAACACCGGCTCGTGCTCAAGGCCGTACCAGTTCGACAGGTAGTAGTTGTTGCCGTCCTTGTAACGCGTCTTGTTCAGCACGTCGCCGTACATCATCGTCACGTCATGCCCGTAATCCTCAATGAGTTTATTAAGAGGAATGATAGCGCCAGCCTCGATATACTTCGCCACCAGATCGCTGGAGCGGTCGAACATGATCATGTCCGGAAGGTCCTCGCTCGCCAGCATCAGGTTCAGCTTCTCCGTCGGATTGCCGGTCGGCTGCTGAATCTCGATCGTGACGCCGGTCCGCTTCGTAATCTCCTTCGCGATCTCATTGTCGAATTTGTCGCCCGTGTTTTTATCGAAAAACGTAATCGTAATCGGCTCCGTGCCCGGCTCGGTGGTGCCTTCCGCACCGTTGTCCGGCTGATTGCCATTGCTCGGTTTATTGGATGAGTTCGAAGCGCAAGCGGACAATAAGGATACCAACATTACAGCCGTCAGCATCGAGAGCAGCCATTTTTTTGCGTTCATGCAAAATCCCCCTTATTCGTTGTCGTCATTTTATCAGAAAAACGTTCCGTACTCCTAATACAATCGGCGCAACACCTCCCAAACGGAATTCGCGAGCGGGCAAGTCATCAGCTCTTAACCGCGCCCAGCGTCATGCCTTTCACAAAATATTTTTGCAGGAACGGATACACCATAATGATAGGCAGCGTAGCGACCATCGTGGCCGCCATCCGGATCGTATCCGGTGACACGGCCAGCCGCTTGGCGGAGTTGGCGATTTGCTGCGCGTCCCCGACCATCGACCCCGTCTGGTATTGGTTCAGGATTTTAACGAGTACGGCCTGCAGCGTCTTCAGCTCCGGATTGTAAGTGAAAACGTACGAATCGAACCACGAATTCCAATGGCTGATCGCGGTGAACAGGCCGATCGTGGCCAGCACCGGCGTCGTAAGCGGAAGAATAATGTGGAAAAAAATTTGCAAATAGTTCGCGCCGTCGATTTTCGCCGATTCGTCCAGCTCCTGCGGCAGTCCCTGCATGAACGTCCGAACGATGATCATATAGAAGACGTTCATCAGTCCCGGCACGATGAACACCATGAAGTTGTCGATTAGGCCGTAGTTTTTGAGCACCATATAATAAGGAATCAAGCCTCCGCCAAAATACATCGTGAACACGAAGTACAGCGTCCAGAACCGGTTCGCGACTAGTTCCTTCTTGCTCAGGGCGAACGACAGCATGCTGATCGTCAGCACGGCCAGCGGCGTACCCACTGCCGTCCGCAGCACCGTCACCTTGATCGCCATCCAAATCTCACTGTCGGTCAGAATCTGGGAGTAGCTCGCTAGACTGAATTCCCGCGGCCACAGGTACAAGTTGCCCCGCAGCGTATCCTCCGCGCTGTTCAGCGAAATAATGAAAATATTCCAGAATGGATAGAAGGTCACGACGAACACCGCAATGATAAACGCATAAACGGCGCTCATAAAGAGAAAATCTTTTTTGTCATTCACCATGGCGCGTTCTCCTCTTCGTTTTTGCTAGAACAGAGACTGTTCATTCATTTTTTTGGCCATCTGATTCACGCTGACGACCAGTATGAAAGCGACGACGGATTTGAACAGCCCGACGGCCGCCCCGTAGGAGAACATGCCGTTCTGCAGGCCATACTTGTACGTGTACGTATCGATGACTTCGGAATATTGCAGCACCGTGTTGTTTTGGAGCAAATATTGCTGATCGAAGCCGGCATTCAGAATGCCGCCAACCGCGAGGATGGCCAAAATAATAATCGTCGGCCGAATCGACGGCAGCGTAATATGCAGCATCTGCTTCAGACGGCTCGCTCCGTCCACCTTGGCGACCTCATATAGTTCAGGGTTGATCGCCGAGATCGCGGCCAAGTACATAATCGCGTTGAAACCCATGTCCTTCCACGTATTCGAGATGGCGATGATCCACCAGAACAGCGGTCCCTTCTGCATGAACTGGATCGGCTCGTCGACGATTCCGAGTCCCGTCAGCAGGTTGTTGATGACGCCGCCGGAGGACAGCATCGTGACGATGATGTTCGCCGCGATGACCCACGAGATGAAGTGCGGCATGTAGGAGACGGTCTGGAACGTCCGTTTGAACCATCCGTTGCGCAATTCGTTGATCATGAGCGCCAGGATGATCGGCATCGGGAATCCGAACAGCAGCGACAGGAAGCTCTGGGCGAGCGTATTGCGCATAATCCGGACGAAGTCGCCGTTCGTGAAGAAATATTCGAACCATTGCAGCCCGACGAAGTCTGTCGTGAAGAACTGGCTGAAGAACGAGCCGCCGCCCGGCTGGTAATTAATGAACGCCATATACAGCCCGAACATCGGCACATAAGAGAACATCAACGTTAAAATGATCGCCGGCAGCATGAGCACGTACAGCAATCGCTGCTCCTTCAATCTGCCCAGCAGTCCACCCCCTCGGGGCGTTCGGACGGCAGGCGCGCTGCGCGGATTAGGTTGCGCTTTCGATAGCATGTTCATCGTGTTGCCTCCCGTTAATTGTTTGCGCTTTCTTAGCTTCGTGTCCTCATTATAGGTCCGGCTCTATGGGGGTTCTATATAAGGATTTAACAATTCGTGCTCCAAAAGCACACACTTCGCCTCTCTCCGTTGTTGAATAACGGCATTGCCGTTAAACTGGAGATAGACTCTTACTTAGGAAACTATTTTCACGAAAAGGCGGTGGCAACATGTACAGCGTGCTGCTGGTCGACGACGAAGCGATCGAGCTCGAAACGATGGTGCAATACGTGCCTTGGGAGCAAGCCGGCATCCGGGTAGCCGGAACGGCGCGCAACGGGAAGGAAGCGGTCGGTAAGCTGACCGAGCTCAAGCCCGACATCATCATAACCGATGTGCGCATGCCGATAATGGACGGCCTCGAATTCGGCCGCCGGGCGAAGCAGATCGACAAGAGCGTCAAGCTTATTTATTTAAGCGGCCATAACGAGTTTCAATATATTAAGTCGGCGCTGAATATCGAAGCAGCCGGCTACGTGCTCAAGCCGATCGACATGGAGGAGCTGCTCGCGCTGCTGGAGAAGGTAAAGCGGAAGTGCGACGAGGAGCAGCTTGCCGGCCAAGGCGGCGGCTGGCTGCTGGAGAAGCTGCTGCTGCGCATCGTACGGGAGCCGCTGGCCGAGCGGCGGTTGGAATGGATTCGCCAATGGGAGAGCCGCGCGGACGGCTTCACCGCGCATCAGCCGTTCGGCGCCGCTTACATCACGTTCGAGCAACCGGCTTTCCCGCACGGCATGAAAGCGGCGGTCGAAGCGCTGCGAGAGGCCGGTGACGGCGTTGCCGGCACGGAATTCGAAGGGTATACGGGAGCCGAGCTCGCTTACGACGCGGCGGAGACGGCGCGCGCCGTACTGAAGCCGCGGCTGGATGCCTCGATCGTTTTGGAGACAGGTGTGAATACGCTATTCGTCATGTTTCAAGGCAAGCCCCAGCAATGGGAAACGGCGTACTGGGAGCTGCTTCGCGAAGAGCTATCACAGGCAACTGGCGGCCATGCGGAATTAACGATCGGCTTGTCCGGCCCTTACAAAGGGTTCCAACTGCTGAAGGAAGCGTATGAAGCCTCGAGACGGTGCAACGACGAGAAGCTCTACCGGCAGGCAGGTACCGTAATCAGCCCCGGTACGGCGGCATCAGCCACGCAGTCCGATATGAATGCGGAGCTGGCATTCGCCTCTCTCATCGCCGCGATCCAGTCGGCCAACGCGGAGCGAACGGGTCAGGCACTTGACGACTGGTTCACCGGGATGCGGCAGGAGCGGACGGAGCGCAATTATGCGGTCCGCGCCAGCATCCAGCTGCTGACCGCATTGGAGCAGCATTTTACCGCGCTTATGGCCGGTTCCGCGCGCGATCATTTGCTTGCGGATCACTGGAAAGAGCTGTCGTCGCTGCCGACGATCGCCCACTTCCATGCGTATACGCTCCGCTTCTGCGGGGAACTGCTGAAGGCGGCAAGCGAGCGCGATCTCGACCGCAATCAGTCGGTGGCCGATCAGATTACGAAGCTTATCGCCGACCGCTATCATTTGCCGATTACGGTGGAGGACATTGCGAAGGAGGTTTATTTGTCGCCGAACTATGTTCGTTCTATTTTCAAGGAAAAGACTGGCGAGACGATTCTCGACTACCTGACCCGCATCCGCATGGGGCATGCCTCCAAGCTGCTCAAGGACCGATCGCTGAAGGTGCGTGAGATCGCCCATAAGGTCGGCTACGAGAACGTGTCCTACTTCTGCTCCGTGTTCCAGAGACACAAGGGCAGCACCCCCAACGAATATCGCAAAATGCATCTATAGGCTGGAGTGGAGTGAATACGTATGAGAAAACTGTCCGGCTGGCTGTTGAAGCCTTTGTATAATTGGCGGCTGCGCGAGAAGCTGTTCGTCATGTTCCTGCTCGGAGGCATTTTGCCGCTGCTTTTCTTCGTTCTGTATTCCTATATGACCATACGCAGCGAGCTGTCCGAACAGATGGTGGCGAATACCGCTTCCACCGTCGCGCAGATCAATACGAACCTCGAGAACAAGCTCGACACCTATACGAAGCTGTCCGCGACGGTATATCTGGACAGTACGCTGCGCGCGTATTTGACGAACGATTATTCGAAGGACCCGTCTTTATTCGTCGATGCCTACAAATACATCAACAACTCGTTCGTGAACATGCTGACGACGAACCCGGACATCGATTCGATGACGGTCTATATCAGCAACGAAACGCTGCCCGCGGACGATCTTTTTATCAAAAGAATGGATGAAAGGTTTCGCGAATCGCTTGCCTACAAGTCGCTTAGTGGCAGCTTCGGCAACGTCCGCTTCGTGACGTCGCCCTCCGAGCCGGACGCGCCACCGATATTCACGCTCTCGCGTATGCTAAATATCAACAGCATGAACAACGCTTACGGCGTGTTGACGATCAATATTTTGGAATCGGATATTTTCCGGCTCATGGAGAAGGAGTCGTCGGACAAGACGGTGCTGATCATTAACGAGCAAGGAATCGTCATGTCCGCCAAGGATAAGAGCTTACTGAATCAGCCGATCGGCTTGCCGGATGTGTTCCCCGCGGATAGCGAAGGGAGATTCGACAGCATGTACAACGGGGAGAAAATGCTCGTCGTTTACAACACGACCAAATACGGGTGGAAAAGCGTATCGCTCGTCCCTTACAGCAGCTTCCTGTCCAAAGCGAACTTGGCCACCAAACGGATCTTCATCTACGCCATGGGCAGTCTAGCCGTCATGGCGCTGCTTATCTACGTGACAGCACGTTTGTTCACGAAACGGGTGGAGACGCTCGTCGGCATGATGAGGCGCATCGAGAAGGAGGAGTTCGAGCTCGCCGACGTCAGACCGCTCGGCCGCGACGAGATAGGACAGATCGGCAACGCCCTGCGCAAGATGGGCCAGCGGCTCAGCTCGCTCATCTCCGACGTGTACAAGAAGGAGATCGACAAGAGGGAAGCGGAGCTGAACGTGCTGCAGGCGCAGATCAACCCGCATTTCTTGTACAATTCGCTCGCCTCCATCTCGTCGCTGGCGATCCGCAACGCGGACCCGCGCATGAACAAGATGGTGACCGATCTGGCGAAGTTTTACCGCATCTCGCTGAATAAGGGCAAGAACACGCTGTCCATTCACGAAGAGCTGCAGTTAACCCGTTACTACGTATCGATTCAGCAAGTGCGGTTCGGCAATCTGCTGCGCGTTCAGTTCGACATTGACGACGCGGTGCTGCCATGTCCGATCATTAAGCTCACCCTTCAGCCCTTCGTCGAAAATTGTATCAACCACGCGATCTGGGATCACGAGCTTGGCGTCAACATCGTGATCCGCGCCTGCCGCGACGGCAGCGACATCGTGCTTAAGGTGATCGACGACGGCATGGGCATGCGCCTCCGTGGCGACAGCGAGCTGCCGCAGAGCGGCGACAAGCTGTCGGGCTACGGCATCCGCAACGTCGACAACCGGATCAAGCTGCTGTACGGCGACACCTACGGCGTCTCCATCTTCAGCCGGCTCGGCATCGGCACGACCGTGTCGATCCGTATTCCAGGGAGATGAACTTTCAGTTTTCATCGGGAGGCTCGGCGCTTTAGCGAGCGATAAGATGCATTATGCGACTTATTGCAACTCGTTCCATTTACCAGACAAAAAGGACCTCAACCCTACAGCTTCGGCGGGATGGGGTCCTTATTCTTTTAACGCTCAACCGTTACTTTATACAGCTTCGACTGCGCGCCTTCCAGGCTCACTTCGAGGGTGCCCTTCGCTTCCAGCTTCGCTCCCGTCCAAGCATCGGTTAACTGCACCTTGGTAGTCGGGTTGACGCCAAGCGCTCGCGCCAAATCTATCGACTTCACCGTAGCCTCGTTATCATAGTTGAAGATCGCGACGTAGTAATCGTCCTTATCTTTCAACATGAATACGTCGGCGGCCGCCGTCCCGGTATTTCCTTCGACCGGCTGGAACGCCTTGCCGATCGTCGCGATCTCGTTCACGCTCTTATTCGTAAGCAGCGACTTCATGAGCTGCTGAGCAGCAGCATCATTGACGTCGTCCGAGCTCATGAACACCGTGCCCGAGATGGCGGCCGCGTTCACTCTCGTCTGCGACGCGTTATAGGATCCGCCCTTCGCAAGCGTCATGTAATCCGGGTCGGTGTAACGATAAATCGTGCCGTTCTGCCACCAGCCGTAAGTCAGGTTGTTAAGCTGGTATTCGGTGCGACCGAGCGAGCCGTCGATATCGCAGGAGATTCGTCTCGCATGGGCGTATTGGCTCGGGAACAGCGGCGCGATCGACGCGCTGATGAACATGCGGCCTCCCAGTACATTGTTAATATGCGCCATGCCTTGGTTGTACGCCTGAATGCCCGTCTGCGCCTTCGGATCGTAATGCTGGCCTTCGAACGAGCCGTGGCTCAGGAAGTCGATCTTGATGTATTCGAAGCCGTAATCGATGAATTTCTTGAAAATATATTCAACCCGCTGCTTCGACCCCAGATGCGTCGGATCGATCGCATAGGCGCCGTCCACCTTCGGCAGCGGATTGCCGTCGGCGCCCCGCAGGATGATGTCGCCATACGTATACTTGCCGTCCGTCCCTTCTACCGGCTGCGACATGTTTTCGCCCCAATAGACGAACGGCCCGTAGTAGATGCCGGCTTTCTGTCCGTTATTGCGGATGATCTTGACCGCGTCGCGAAGCTGCTGATCCGTTAAGTTGTCCCAATACGAATCCATGTTGATGTACACCGTTCCCTTGTTCGAGAACGTCTTCTGCAGATTTTCCTTAAAAAAGTTCGATACGCTGACGACCTTGTCGTAGCTAAGCGAGCTTTCGTACGCGCCCCAGCTGTTCCAGCCGACTGGCACGCCGGAAGGTACGCCCCGCTTGAACTTCAGCGGCGGAGCGACGGCGGCATTCGCCTCGCCGTAGCTTGTAAGCCCGCTGCGGTAATCGTCGTAATAACCGACCGCGATCTGCGGCGACGCAATCGTCGTGCCCGACACCTTGCCATGCGGCAGCGTGTCATGGGTGGACGTCTGCGACGTGAAGCCGCCGTACACCTTCAGCTTGTTGAGGCGGTCGTTCGAGCCGCTCCAATAAATGCCCGTCTTCCACGTATCATGCGTCACCGATCCGATGACGAGTCCGCCTCGGCTGACGTTGTCGTAGATCGCGGTCATCTCCGAGCTGACGTAGTTGTTATTGTTCAACGCCGTATTGATCGTCCGCGCTTGGTAACGCGACCACATATCGTTGTCGAACGGTGTGATCAGCACGCGATTGTCTCCGTAGCTGCCGATGTCCACGCCGCCGGCGGCGTTCACGACGAGCGGAGCGATATCGCTTGCGCTGACCGACGTACCGCTTACAACCTGCTGCGACACGAGGAAATACGGCTGATCCTCGTACAGCTGATAAATTTGTTTCATCGTCGGAAGCCCTTCGCTGCGGTTCTCGATCGTGACCCGGATACCCTGGCCGTGTCCGTCCTTGACCTTCGCCACTTCGCTCAGTTTGAAGAGATGCTCGCCATACTTGCGGCTATCGAGCAATTGTTCGTCAAGCTGGGCCGTCGCGTAAGCGCCCATGACCATCGTCTTGCCGTCCCATGCGTATACGGCCAGCCCCGACTCCGTATTGTACGTAATGCTGTACGACTTCGTCGAGAACACGGCTCCCTTCTCATGAGCGCTCACATTAATCGAGCCGTGCTTCGCAGAGCCGATTACGCCGCCGATGAGACCGATATCGTCGATCGGACCTGGGTCCTCGCCGGGACCGCCCTCCTTCGCGAGCTCGATCTTGTCGATGTCCGGCGACCAGCCTCCGTCATCGTCGAAGGTGATCGTGTTCATGCCGGCCTGAAGCTCCACTTCGACGGAAAATACGCCAAGCGTGTCCCAGTCAGCCGTCTTCGGGAATGCATAGTTTTCAGACGGTCCGTCATTAACCGCGATCGAGACGGGACGCGGATCTCCCGAAATATACGAGACGCTAAGCGTATAGACGCCCGCTTCCTCGGCCGCAACGTCTCTGAAATGAAGCGTCGAGCCGCCCCACAGATTGCCGACCTTCAGTCCGCCCGAGCAGCCAGTCTCCGGCTGGCAGCCGGATACGGAAGCATTGCCCGTCCGCACGTTAACAGAGGCTTCCGCTTCGTAGCCCGACGGTTCTCCCGGCTCGCCCGCTCCTTGGACGAGAACGATCCGGTCGATGTCCGGTGAATAACCGCTTTCGTCATCGAACGAAATCGTGTTCGCTCCCGCCTGCAGCTCAATCTCAATGGCATACGTTCCTAACGTCTCCCAATTTGCCGTTCGCGGCAGATCGTAATGATCACCTGCACTACCGTTCACGCTAACGGCGAACGATCTCGGATCGCCCGAAATGTAGTGCACCGTCATCGTGTAAACGCCGGATTCCTCCACGTCGATCCCGTTCATCGTCAACGACGAGCCGGCCCATAGCCCTCCGACAATCGAGCCTCCCGAGCATTGCGTTGCCTCCGCGCATGTTTTGCGCTCGGCATTCCCGGACAATGCATTGCCCTCCGCCTCGGCCTCGAACGAATAACCTTCGGCTGCAACTGCCGCTGACTCCGCTTCCACCGTCTCCTCCGAGACCGTGCCGGCGGCTTCCACCTGGCCGTCGCCGCCTCTCCATGGAGACAGATAGATGCTCTGCGTCACCAAAAAGGCTGCCAGCAATACAAGCCAGCCTCGAGCGAAACGCAACTTACTCCTCTTTGCCATACGTAATTTCCTCCTGTTCGCCGCACGAATTTATTAAGCGCTTTCAATTGCACTTTCAATGTAAACCAGCGGACAAGCCCGAACAATCCCAATATTTAACGATCGATATTCCAAACCGCCGTATTTGAAGATATTGCTTATATTTTCCAAAACGCAGGTGACCAGCCAGCCTCAAAGAAGAGGAGCAAGATCTGCCTCGAAGCAATGCGGTAATTGCACTTTTACCGGAACGGAACAGCACCAGCTTCTTTCAAAATAAAAAGCACCTTAAGGTGCTTTATCATTCATAAGGACTAAGTCCAACTTTATTTCATTCGTTAAAGTGAAAAGCTTTCATTAAGAATTACCATTAGAAATATCCCTGTATTCGCTCGGCGATAAAGCTGTGTACTCCTTAAACAAGCGTGAAAAGTAAGTTGCATCCATCCCCAGAGATTCCGCGACAGCTGATACGCTTAGAGATGTGAACGACAGAAGCTGTCTCGCTTTGTCCATACGCTTGCGGTTCACGTATTGAATGGGCGAAAGTCCTGTCGCATTTTTGAACATGCGTATAAAGTAATTAGGATGAAAGTGAACCAGCTGAGCCAGCGTATTCACCGTAATATTTTCAGCTAGATGTTCCTCGATATAAGTAAACAAGACATTCATCTTCTCAAACGAGCTTGTTGCAGGAGTGTTTATTTGAACCTGTCCGGCTTGCTCCAAGTACATCGCCAAAATTTCTAGAAAGGTAGCCTGTACATGCAGCTCAGCGGTCCATTCATCGCTCTCGTGATAATGAATAAGCTGATCGAATTTATCCTTTAACGCAGGATGATCAGATACCGTTGTAATAGTAGGCGTTTCAAGCACATGAAAAAGGTTGAAATTATCCAGCTTCGCCGTGAAGTGGCACCAGTATTTGCCGAATGTATTCGAATTAAGCGTACCATACGACTGGACAACGTCAGCAGGCAGCAAGCATAGGTCGCCGGGCTTCGGATAATACTTGCGATTCCCGACCTTAATGTACCCTTCACCCTCCTGGATATAATAAAGCTTATTTACGTCTGGCGTATAATCATCGTCAATCCAAGTAATAGGCACCTTCGTATATTTTGCTATTGTGACGTGCAATTGCAAACCGGTCAGATATGATTTCCAAAATGATTTCATGCTAGCGTCCACCGATACTCACGCCCTCCACGTTAGAGCAAAAGCCGAGACACCAATGCGGTTGGCTCCCGGCCTTTGCTTTACATTGTACTATTTTGTTTCGGGTGACAAAAAGCGCCGAAGCACCTTAATAAGCAGATCATGATCTTCCTGATCCGGCAATCCGGATACCGTGACCGTTCCAACCTGCCCTTCCCCTTGGACAAAAAGCGGGAAGGCCCCTCCAGCTCCTACATAGTCCGCGATAGGAAGACCATATTTCTCCTCCATCGTTTGTCCTTCGCTGCGAAGACGGCATGCAACATGCCAGGAGCTGGAGCCAAAATAGTTCGTTACGTTATTTTTACGCCGGATCCAATTCTCGTTTTCGACCGAAGTTCCTTCCATGGCATGGAGAAACAACCGTTGACCCGCTCTCGTAATATCTACCGTAATACTCTTCCCGTTTTTCCGAGCCTCTTCCACGATCAGGAGACCCAATTTCAACGCTGTCTCGTTTGAAAAAGAAGTAAATTTAAGCTCTTGCTCTTCCTGTTCCATTTGCAGCAGCTGCTGCTCCATACTTGTCATTGGGTTGAATCCATCCCCTCTTACGATTAAATTACGAAATTGCTAACTTACTGTTTAATACGACCGATAGCCATTGTCTAGCGATTAGTTCATGACCGGCTGCGGTTGGATGAACGCCATCCCACAGCCAATAAGAGGCATCCGCACGCTGACATGCTTCGTCGAACACCTTTTGAAGAGGAACGAATACGGCACCGAACTGCTCCGCAAGCTCGCGAACCGTTTGCTGGTATGCTGTCATAAGCTCCGACCAAGCATCCCAATTCCGCGAAGGCGCACCGGTGTTAAGAATAAAAGGCTCACATAACACGAGTCCCGCATTCGGCAGCACTTCTTTCGTTTCCTCCAAAACATGGCGGTAAGCGCGCTCGAATCGGTCCGTTACGCCGCTGGGCTCTCCGCTCATCGTTCTCCATGCGTCATTCACACCGATTAAAATACTAATAAGATTCGGATTCAGGCTGATGGCATCCTCATTCCATCGTGCATACAAATCAGAAACCCGGTTCCCGCTAATACCGCGGTTATAGAATACCGGCTGCTGCTCAGCCCATTCGCATCCCAGCCTTGCTCCGACAATATAAGCATAACTATGTCCTAGTATATGGTTTGGATCATCATTTCTCCCTCTTGCTCCATCGGTAATAGAATCGCCTTGAAACAGAATAACCCGTTTGCCCGTCATATGTATCTCCTTTTCTTCACACGATTTTTCACGCTATATTCCATTACCCTATTATAAAGGCTGTATGGTCAAAGCTGTAGAAAAGAATGACATTATTCAAAATGTTCTTCCGCCAGAGTTTGTTCAATTAACGGGGTGACCTCAATGAGCGTGATCGGATGACCGTCCGGGTCGTAGACGTCGAACATGTAATGATGGTTCCATGGCGAGATCCACTCCTCCAATTCTGTCACCTTAAACCCCTTTAACCCAAGTTGCTTATGCATTTCTTTGACGTCTGTCGCATTGAGGCTAAAGGCGGGATGCTCGAGAACCTGCACTTCATCAGATTCAATTAACGTCATTAACGGCCAGCCGTCATGCTCCGGGCTAGGAAAAAATGTCGCTCCGCGCCCTGGGTCCCACTCTTCGATTCCACGTAATCTTAAGCCAAGAGCTGAATAAAACGAAATGGATTGTTCTAAATGGGTTACACGAATAAAAATGCCTCCAAGCAATTTGACCGGCATCTTCTTTCCTCCTCGAGTTTATTATTTTATAAAAATCGGTCCCAGAACACCCAGTGCAATATGGTCTCCCGGTTTACAATCGTTATCAAAGCGGTACTTTTCAAGCACCATGCCGTTCTCTTTGGCCGCAATTTGATTCGCTTCCCGGAATTGGGCAAGCATGGCATAAGGGTCCGGATCCCATGGATGAGGGCCTTCGTAGTAAACGGCAGCATACGTGGATTCGGGGATCGTGAAGCCCATCATGCCTTCCGGGATATCCGACAGCTCGCTGACCTCCAGACAATAGAAGTAGGTAAACATAACTTCGCAGTTGTACCAAGGCACCCAGTACGTATCCGGATCGACAGCATGCTGAATTTCGCCTTTCCGCTCTATGAATAGCTGTTTGGTTCTCCCGATTTTGCTGAAATCCTCATCTTTAAAAGAGACATTGACGGGAAACCCGACCATTTTCATTTCACTCAATTTGATAATCTCAACTTCCCCTGCCTTACCGGATGTCATTACGGATTCGCTCACGATCATCCAACCTCTCCACTAAAAAATTAGACTAACATTGCATTTGACCCATATTTTACCTATGAGTAATTCGCTTACCGAATGCGGAATCCTGCATTTCTTAGCAACAAAAAGAGCGCTCCTTATCCTAACGGACAAGAGGCGCTCTATGTTCTTCTATTGAGCCCGCTTCGGAAGCAAACGGACATATTCATCCGAGAGCTTCATCAGCTCCAAAATATAATCATAATCGTTTCGATACATACTGAAGTCGGTTACCGGTTCCATCGTTCTAATATCAACGGCGGTACCGTCCTCGAAGCCTTTGCCGGGCACGAATAAAATGTCATTGTTGAAAAAGGAGCCGGTCGGGAGATAATACCGCATTCCCACCACATTTCGGTCAATATTAAGCAGATCCTGACCAAATGCGGTATAGCCTCTTTCCTCAAGGGAGATGCCTAGCAAGTTGGAGACGGTTGGCATAATATCGACCTGACCGCCCACCTGATCTACTTCCTTTCCCTCTAATCCCGGCACATGAATAATGAATGGAATGTTAAACCGGCTAAGCTTGTCATGATAGTTAATCCCGAGCTGCGAGCTTACCCATTCGGGATCATTGTCCTGAGACTGGAGGCCGAAGTGATCACCGTATAAAACCAGCAATGTATCCTCCCACATACCGCTCGCTTTGAGTTCATCGATGAATTTCCCAAGCGCGTAGTCGGTATAATTCATCGCCATTAAATAGTCGCCCAGCTGCGTTCCCTGCAAGGAATCCGGCATCGCAATCTGCTGGTAATTTTCCGGTACCTTGAAAGGATGATGGCTTGAGGTCGTAATGAATTGCGCATAGAACGGCTTCTCCTGCTGCCGCAGTGCCTGAAGCTTCTCTAGGCCCACCCGGTACATTTCCTCATCAGAAGCGCCAAAAGAGTTGAAATTGTCGTTGTTATAAAAAGGCTTGTCATAGTATTTGCTAAATCCCAACGCCGGATACATCCGGTTGCGATCCCAGAACGTCACATCGTTAATATGGAACGTGTTAGATTCATAATTGTCCTGCTGCAGCAATCTAGGCAGACTAGGTACGGTTTTGTTCCCGTAACCGGTAGACATAGCAATGACGCCGGTCGGATAGATGGATGTATTAGACATGAATTCAGCATCCGACGTGTTGCCCTGCCCGATTTGTTGGAAGAAGTGCGGGAAGTAGAAGCTCTCTCCTACAAGATCATTAAGCACTGGAGTAATCTCCTTCCCATCAACAGCTAAATGGATCGGGAAGTTTTGGAATGCCTCGAGTTGGACGACGATGACATTCTTGCCCTTTGCAGCGCCAAAGTAATTAGGAGTGCCTGCAGCTACGGCCTCGCCGTCCTGATAAGAATAAGTGTACTGGAGATCTGCAGCAGCAGCAGCCGTCTCCTCTATATTTCCGTTTTTCATCGCGCTCTTTTCCTTACGAGCCTTCATTGCTGCCGCCACTTGATAATCCAGAAAGCCAAGGCTCTCCGCTTGGACAATTTCGTTTGGAATAGTGCTGCCTATACGGATATAGGTTCCCGATACGGCCACGCATAAAATAGCGGCGATAAGGACGTACAATGGCTTTGCAATCCGCTTGCGCCCAGAGCCTCGAACGCCTCGTAACCATTTAATCACATAAACAATTGCTAATATAAAAATATCGAGTAAGAGCAAATAATACGAAGTTTGTAAAGTTGCCCCCACGCTCTCCTTAATCTGCAGCACCTGATCCAGCCCGTGCAGCGCTGTATAAGTAGGAACCGTTCCGTAGTAGCTAAAATATACCGTAGACGCGAAGAGAAGCACCGACACGACCGCATTCAGCACTCCGAACACAGTCCCCTTCCACTTCGCCGAGGTGATCAGTTCAACCACGCATAGCAAGGTCAATACGGCAGCTGCATCTGTAAGCAGCTTGTCCGCCTGAATGCCTTGAAAGACGAATTGGCGGAAAAGGATCATTTTCAACATGATTAAAATAAATAGGAGAATAACCGGTGACCTGCGGTACCCGCTAGATTGAAGCTCCAAGCATACTCACTCCCTTATTAAGAATTTAGAAAAAGAAAATAGCCATCATCGCATGACGGCTAAGCCAATTATTAATATTAAGTAAACATTATAGCATTTAGAACGAATATTGAATAGCGAACTTAAAACATTTTCTATGTTACACTAAGATTGGAAATTATAGCGATCTGCAAGGAGATTGGCAATTATGAAATTAGTATCCTGGAATGTGAACGGTATAAGAGCGTGTGTAAACAAGGGATTTATCGAATACTTCAAAGAAGTGGATGCGGATATATTCTGTATTCAGGAGTCGAAGCTGCAAGAAGGACAAATTTGCCTGGAAATTGGCGAGCACTATCATCAGTATTGGAATTACGCAATGAAAAAGGGCTATTCCGGTACCGCCGTCTTCACGAAAATAAAGCCGATTTCGGTACGGTACGGTCTGGAGGAAGACCATGAGCCCGAGGGTCGGGTCATAACGCTGGAGTTTGAGGAGTTCTATCTCGTCAATGTCTATACTCCAAATGCTAAGCGCGATCTGACAAGACTGGCGTACAGGCTGGAATGGGAGGATCGTTTTCGCGCTTATCTTCAGCAGTTGGACAGCCTTAAACCTGTTATCATTTGCGGGGATTTGAACGTTGCCCACCAGGAGATTGACTTAAAAAATCCAAAGTCGAATCTGGGCAACTCCGGATTTACACTTGAAGAGCGGGGAAAGATGACGGAGCTGCTGGATGCAGGCTTTATCGATACATTCAGACATTTCTATCCCGACCGGACAGATGCCTATTCCTGGTGGTCGTACATGCCTAAGGTGAGAGAGCGGAACGTAGGATGGAGAATTGATTATTTCCTTGCCTCTTCGAGACTGGATTCCTCGCTAATCGACGCACAAATTGATTGTCATATAACAGGCAGCGACCATTGCCCCGTTATTCTGGAAATTGCCGAAATTAAGGTTTAAACTAAAAACCCGCCTCAGGTCCGACTTCACGGCCTGAGGCGGGTTTTTGCCGCTTCATTCATTTATGAATTATGAATCTCCTCGTTCTGCACGTCCATTCCCCGAATGATGGCAAGAGCAGTCTGCATTTTATCCATATAAGCAGCTTCCCCGCCGGTACACATAAACCGTACGCTCCCGCTGCCTCTTCCTTCTGAGATCCCGTAACGGTTCAGCAGCGCAGACAAACGTTTCACCGTCCCGGCGTTACCGTCGACGATTTGAATGTGCGGCGGCAGCATCTCGCGAAGTATCTCCCTATAAAAAGGATAATGCGTGCAGCCCAGCACGATAATTCCATACTGATTTAAGTCATAACCGGAAAGCTTATCCCGGAAGTATTCTCCCATAACACGTTTGTCGAACTGCAAATTTTCACAATAGCTCACAAGCTCCGGCAAGGGCAGCGAATCCACGATACCCTCTTCGTCTACCCGGGATACGAGCGCATAATACTTAGGCATTTGCAGGGTTAAGGGCGTAGCGAATACCAATACTCTTCTGCCTGTCATACGGTTCATTTCCACTGCCGGTTTGACCGCGGGCTCCATTCCGACTATAGGAAAGGAGTATAGGGTTCTCAGCTCTGCTACGCCAATACTGGTTGCCGTGTTGCATGCCACGACCAGCGCATCGATGCCCTCCTCAGCCATTGTCTTTACCGTCTCAAGGATGAACGATCTCACTTCATCCTTCGATTTGTTTCCATATGGTACATGAAGCGTATCCGCCATATAAAGGTAATCCTCGGCAGGGAGCCGCCGAAGAGCTTCCGCCAATACGGTTAATCCGCCGATCCCCGAGTCAAAAAAACCGATTTTCATATGTCATCGATTCCTATTCGTATGTAATGAAAAGATATACACAGCATATCGCGACATGAGCCTCCAAAGCAATGATAGTCTTTTCCAGCTTTTAAGTCCGGTCAAGCGAATAGAACGTTCCTCCGCTATCCGTAAAAGAGACGCTTCCCGCCAAATCGGAACGAGATCACTTAAATAAGGGATGCAAATCACGATTACGTGATTGCATCCCTATCATAGATAGCATTTTCTAAATTTCTCCTGCATGATCTCAAATTTCTTCGGCAGCAATGGCGTGCTTTCCGCTTTCTCCTGTTCCTCAGCCCGGGCGCAGGATTTGGGTAAATCAATCGTTTGACAACAGCTTTTGAGCTACGATATAGCCCGACCCTCCGTTGATTCCGTGACCCGGCCAGGTTGCTGCGCCCAGCAAATAAAGATTCGGCACCTCCGTCTGATGGCTAGGCTGCGACGGGAGCGGCCGGAACAAATAGCTTTGCGCCAAATCATGCGCTCCGCCGTACGGATCGCCTGGACCTGAGTTCGGATTGTATCGCGCAATCGTATCAGGGGTAATAACCGAGTGGCCGATAACCGCGCTTGGGATATTCGGGATATGCTTGCTTACGATTGCCAGCACACGCTCGGTGAAACGCTCGGTGAGATCCGTTGTCCATGTGCCGTCGCCGACATCGATTTGACCGGCGGCGTCGCCGCGGGGACGGCACGGCACTTCAAGCACTTGTATCCGCATTACGGCCTTGCCTGCCGGCGCACGGGTCGGATCCAGATTAGTGGAGCAGTCCACCGTAAAGGTCGGCTTAACCGGAAGTAAATCCGACATCCCTTGCGCAATCGCCTGCGTGAAGCCGTCCAGCCCATCGGTCAAATGCGGCTGACCGACCTTGGCAAAGCGCGCATCCGGCCAACGCGGCGGCTCGCTAAGCGCGAGGTGGATTTGCACGCAGCCCCGGCCGTACCGGAACTTCTTCGCTTGCGTAGTCAGAGAAGGGCTGACTTCCGCATCCGCCAGAAGTGAGAGATAGAGCTGATCCGGACCTGTCGAGGCGACGACCGCATGTTTGGCATGATATTGTTCGCCATCGGATGTTTGCACACCTACGGCAAGTCCATGCTTCACTACAATTCTCTTGGCTTGCGTATGGGTACGGATGGTTCCGCCCTGGTCCTGCACCAGCTGCGCCAGTGCCTGCGCAAGCTTCTCGCTGCCGCCTTCAGGTATGGGCATTCCGCCGCCCATCAGAGCCATCGCAGTGAGCGGAACCCATACGCCGCTTCCGATTTCGTCAGGCGTACGTCCAAGATGCGTGACCCACGGTCCCAGCATTGCGCGAAGTACAGGAGATTGGAAAGAGCTTACAGCGTTACGGGCGGTTGATAACAAAGATGCGGCGAACGCCGAGTAGCCCGGACGCCCGGTATCGTGAAGAAGCTTATTAATAATAGCTGAAGCTTGAGGGCCTGCGAGGTCCATATTAAATAGTGTAAACACATCCCCGGCATAGGGATTGAATTCTTCGAACATACGGGCCAACGCGGCGCCATCACCTGGAGCCAGCCGCTCGGCTTCCGCGATAAGATCCTCAAACGAGCGCGCGAACACTCCCGTCCGCCCGTCTTCCATCGACACGCCCGTCGGAAGCTCCGTATTTATGTAACGTAGTCCTCGTGCTTCAAGAGCTTCCCCAAGGTCTGCATAGGCGGGACCCGTCAGCAACAGCGGGTGGGCCGCTGAGTACACGTCATGCTTAAAGCCCGGGAGTGTGAGCTCCTCTGTGCGCAGAAAGCCTCCCGGCCGATCGTTTTTCTCCAGCACTAACACGGTGCGGCCCGCACGCGTCAAGTAAGCGGCGGTAATTAAGGCATTGTGGCCGCTCCCAATCATAATGACATCGTAGGTTTTCAATTTCATAATCCTCCCTTTCATCATCGGCAGATCCATTCCATTCTAACCGAGGCTGCAGGAGACGTATGCCGGTTCATGTCGACAGGTTACTTGAAATTTATTATTCAATAGGAAGGATGATATCCACGGTTGTCCCTTGGTTAACTTTACTCTTTATAGACATGCTGCCCCTGTGTCCTTCTATTATTTTATTAGTTACCATTAATCCGAGCCCCGTTCCATACTCTTTAGTGGAATGAAAAGGTTCGCCCAGCTTTGGAATTTGTTCCTCAGGAATACCTATACCTTGATCAATAAACCGAATTAATATTTTATTAGGCTGAATATTCTTAACTTGAATAAGGATTACGCCTCCACTATCCATCGCTTCCAGAGCATTTTTAAGAATATTAATAAAAACCTGCTTCAACTGATTTTCATCACACTTTATTAAGGGAATATCACTTTCAAATTCTGTTGCAATTTGCACATTTATAAGATTTGCCTGCGCGCCGAGCAGCAATACGATATTTTCAAGAATACTCTCCAGATTTTTTTCCTCCTGGGAGCGGACGACCTGGGGATTTGAAACGATCATAAATTCATTTACGATGAAATTGATTCGCTCGATCTCGGCTTGCATAATATCAAAATATTTATTGTGACCCAGATTTTTTGAATTTAATAGTTGCAAAAACCCTTTTAAAGATGTCAATGGATTTCGAATTTCATGAGCAACCCCTGCAGCCAACTGCCCTACCACGGAAAGCTTCTCGGACTTCCTGAGCATTTCGTCTGTTCGCTTGCGCTCGGTTATGTCTTTCATCACATTTTGAATCACAGGCTTACCCAGATATTCATCAATACAGATGCTTGAGGTTTCGACTTCTATAATCTCGCCATCCAATCGGATAATCTTCTGCTCAAAGCCTTCCAAACGATCCTCTATCGATGTCATAGATTGATGCCGTTCTTTTTCCTTCTCATGATAGTCAGGGTGTAAGAAATCAAAGAATGGTTTTCCTATCACTTCCTCAACCTTGGCAGCCCCAACTATTTTTAACGCAGCATCATTCGCATAAATCAAAATACCGTCGCTGTGAATGGTTATTGGTTCAGGCGACAGCTTGATAATTCTTCGGTATCTTGATTCGCTGTCACGAAGCATTTCTTCTATTTGATTCCGCTTAAAGTTATTCCGTTTCATAAGTAAATAAAGCATCCAAGCCATTATAAGAATGAATAAACAGCCTTTGATGGTTTGTAATCTGGTAATTATTTCTGCTTCCTTGAAAAAGATAAACAATATACTATCTGTAAATACAATCCATAGACCTGTAATAAACGTGAAGATTAATACGATTTTTAAAATCTCCAGATTTCCATGGGACTTTTTTTGTCTATTTGAGCCCATATTCTTTCCCTTCTTTTCCGTATGAATTTGCTCGTAAAAGCTCATGGTATTCGATTACGCCTCCTCCAACAAGTGAACATTCCATATGAAAGTGAACAATTCCTCCTTTCTCGGGTAAATGATTTGTAAGCAGCTGTATTTTGTTATTGCAACCCTAATTGCACTCTCTTATACTTGATAAATATTTACAGCAGATAACGTATAAAGGGGGTCATCCATGCTTCAGGCTTATTGGTATATTACTAAAATGAGACTGCTTACAAGCTTGGCTTACCGTTTCGAAGTGTTTGCTTCCGTAGGCACCAATCTGATTCTGATGCTGGCATCCGTATTTCTCTGGAAAGCAGCATATGGCGGCGGCATTCAGCAGGTTAATACGCTTAATCTTCAAGATCTCACCACTTACACTATCCTTTCCATCACGCTGTCTTCCATGTTCGTCTGCGGCGTGCAGGATACGATCTATTACAAAATCAGAGAAGGACAAATCGTAACCGACTTTTACCGCCCCATCCCTCTATTCGCTTGTTATTTGGCTGACGATCTCGGCGGGATGCTAAGCGCTCTGGCCAACAAGGTTCTCCCGCTGCTCCTGTTCGCGTCGCTCTTTTTCGGCATTCCTTGGCCTTCGTCCGCCATCAGTCTGCTGCTGTTCATCCCCAGCTGCCTTTTAAGCTACGGCATTCTATGGCTTCTAAGCGCGCTTGTCGGCTTAATTGCATTCTGGGTCATGGAGCTCGGCAACATGGGTATTGTTAAAGACAGCATCGTGCGCGTATTATCCGGGAGCATCGTTCCGCTCTGGTTTTTCCCGGAAAGCGTTCAGACGGTGTCGAAGTTTCTGCCTTTTCAATACACGTACCAGACGCCGCTTGGCATCTACATAGGCACTGTCGGAACAAAAGAAGCACTCGCAGCCATGGGCATTCAAGCCGTATGGATTGCCTTCTTGTTCATCCTGCTTGCGGCCGGTTGGAAGCGAACCAAGACAAAGACCTTAATCCAAGGAGGCTGATTTGCAAAAGATGGTATCCTCAATCCGGCATTACGTCTCCGTTGCAGCCTGCTTTGCGCGTCTGGCCATTCAGCGGCAGCTTGAATATCCGCTGTTTCTGTTTAGCTGGCTCCTTATGATTCCCATTCAATATTTCTCAGGCATCTGGATGCTGAAAATCATCGTCGACCGCTTTCAGCCGCTTAACGGTTGGGATTTTCCCGAGCTCACTTTTTTATACGGGTTAGGGTTAATCAGCCACGGCATTTTTGTCGTCTTCTTCATTAATACGTGGCATATCGACAACATGGTCATTAATGGGGCATTCGACCGGCTGCTGCTGCGCCCGATGAATGTCTTCTTCCAGCTAGTGGCGAGCTATGTCAATTTTATAGGGCTTATCGATTGCATTCCAGGCATTATTATTTTCATTTATGGCTGCCAGCTGGCCGGTTTCGAATGGACGGCCTTTAATATCGTTAAGCTGCTCCTTGTGCTGTTAGGAGGCGTCTTCATTCGCGCCGCTTTATTTATCAGCCTGGGTACGATTGCCTTCTGGACCAAACGGAATGCTTCAATGGTGAGCTTTGCCCTTGCGATGCTGGAACGCGGAACGATGTATCCGCTCAGTATTTATCCGAATGTCATTCAGGTGCTCTTTACCTTTCTGATTCCAATCGGGTTCATCAGCTTTTATCCGGCTGTTGAATTTCTTGGGAAAAGCAGCGGCGGACTGCAGCTTCCGCTCAGCCTCGCATTATGGACGCCGGCGATCGGAATCGTATGTTTCTTATTGTCGCAGTGGGTTTTTCGAATCGGGATGAAAAGCTACGAGAGCGCAGGCTCATAACAAAGCGGGGTGCAGACGAAAATGGAAGCTGTAATCGAGGTAAACGAATTAGTGAAGGAATATATGGTTGCCAAGAAAGAAAGCGGGCTGCGGGGGGCGCTCAAAAGCCTCCTGTTTCCGGAGAAAACGAAGGTAAAAGGAGTCGACGGCATCAGCTTCTCCATTGCGCCCGGTGAGATCGTCGGTTATATCGGCCCTAACGGCGCTGGAAAAAGCACGACCATTAAAATGCTGACCGGCATTCTACACCCCACCTCCGGCTCTATCAAAGTATGCGGCATCTCTCCCCAAGCGGACCGGAAAGCGGTCGTGCGCAAGCTTGGCGTTGTATTCGGTCAGCGTACGCAGCTTTATTGGGATTTACGGCTGGGCGAATCATTCGAGCTCTTAAGGCGCATATACCAAATCGATAAAACGACGTATGAGGAAAATTTGGCTGTGCTGAGCGATGTGCTCAAGCTGAATGAGTTTATTGATACGCCAGTGCGTCAATTGTCGCTCGGGCAGCGCATGCGCGGCGACTTGGCTGCCGCCATGCTTCATTCTCCCGAGGTGCTTTTCCTGGACGAGCCGACAATCGGACTCGATGCCGACGCAAAGCATGCCATTCGCGATTTTATCAAGGAAATGAATCGTAACCGGGGCGTTACGGTTATTTTGACGACACATGATCTGGATGACGTCGAGCAGTTATGCAGCCGCTTGGTTGTCGTTAATCACGGCAAAGTCGTGGAGGACGGCCCGATCGAATCGCTTATTCACAAATTAACGCCGCACCGTCTGCTTGTCGTGGAGCTGCAGCATCCATGCGATGATCTCTCCCACCCTGCTGCAGAAATCATCAAACGGGACGGGCTTAAAATTTGGTACCAGTTCGAGAAGCAGCGCATGACCGCAGCAGAGCTTATTTCCGATCTGTCGCAGAAGCTGCCTATTCAGGACTTGAGCGTGAAGGAACCGGACATTGAAGATGCGATCCGGGAAGTGTATAAAACGACGTAGGAATATTTTCCACCGAAATCTGGAAAAACAATAAGGCTTACGAATCTAAACCAGGTTGCGGAGGTCAAATCAATGGAAAAGCAGACCGGAAAGGGTCACGTCGAATTCAGCCAGTCAGGCGCAAAATTGACAGCGGAAATGCCGGGAGACGCGGAAATGCGGGAACATCTTAAGGAGTGGCAAGAAAACGACGGGTTTAAAGGCGCTTGCGGCATCGTGAATGATGCGGCAAATGAGGATGAGTCTGGGGAAGAAAAAGCTTAGCGTTATTGAGCGTCTATAGAGTAAGGACCGGGAGTCCTCGAACAAGAGGGCCCCGGTAAACAAACTGGGTTCCACATCAAGTGACTTTAATAGGACTTCAAACCGGATTTAATGTCCGCATTCGCTCTGAATTGGGCGAAACTGCATGCCAACGTTAACCAATCAAAGCACGGTATCCTTCCGCTGTAAGCAGCCTGCCGAGTGCTTCCTCCAAATCGCCTTCAACCGCGACCTCAATGATCCAGCCCTCCCCGTAAGGATCGCCGTTCACAAGCTCCGGCTGTTCTACAAGCACCTCATTCACCTTTGTCACTGTACCTGGTACCGGGCAATAGAGCTCGGATACCGTTTTCACCGATTCGATCGTCCCTATGCTTTCGCCCACCGCGACGACGGTCCCAACCTCCGGAAATTCCACGAACACGATATCACCAAGCTGGCTTTGCGCATAATCTGTAATACCGATCCGCACCACGCTGCCTTCTATCTTCAAAGCCCACTCATGCTCGTCGCTGTACCCCAAATGCTCTCTAATTTCGCTCATGCGGAACGCCTCTTTTCTTTGTATTGGATTAGAATTTAGCAATCATTTATAAAAGGACAGGGAAATGGCTTACGCCTTTTCTCTGTCCTCGATACCTGAGAGATTATGAACGACCGTCTGAAGCCGGCTTTTGTTACCCCTTGGCTGCTTTCCTCAACAGAATAAAACAGCGGACGAGCCATGTCAATATAGCTTACAATAAACATTTTCTAATGAAATAATTGTTGACACGGTGCTGCGAACAGCGCTTATAATATTTACAGGAACAGGTAAAACGAAAACCGAATAAGCGGATGATGGTAGCGGGAGAGATTACCGATTACGGGTAACGCCGAAGGAGTAAGCCGGTTAAACGGTGAATCTCTCAGGCAAAAGGACCTTTACCGGACGCATCTCTGGAGAGAATCCTAGGCATAGGATCACCCAAGGGGAAACTCACACATAAGTAACATTTAATATCACTTACTTTATGTGTGGAGGCAACTCTCAGGTACAAAGGACAGAGCAGAAGGACAACTATGCGGGCTAAGCTTGCTTCGCCCGTATAGTGTTTCCTTTTGCCTGTCCTATTTTATTATCGGCACCTATCCTACGCTAAAGAGGTGAAGAGATGAGTTCATTAAAACGCACCCCGCTCTACCCGCTATATGCGGACTTTCCTTCCATCCGCTGCATCGATTTCGGCGGCTGGGACCTGCCGGTTCAGTTTCACGGTATCGTACGCGAGCATGAAGCTGTACGTAGACAGGCCGGGCTGTTCGACGTTTCCCATATGGGCGAATTTATCGTAACCGGGCAATACGCCGAGAAGTTCCTGCAGCAGATGGTGACCAATGACGTCTCGAGGCTTTCCGTCGGTCAGGCCCAATATACGCTAATGTGCTACGAAAGCGGCGGCACGGTTGACGATCTGCTAGTCTACAAGCTGTCGGCTGATCAATTCATGCTCGTCGTGAACGCATCCAATATCGACAAAGACCTGCAATGGCTGCTGGACCATCTCATCGGCGACGTCGTCATCGAGAACGTTTCGTCCGAAACGGCGCTTCTCGCCCTGCAGGGTCCGGAAGCCGCAGCAATTCTCTCGAAGGTGACGGATTCGCCGATTGATTCGCTGCCCTCTTTCCATTTCATTCATCAGGCAGACGTATGCGGCGCTCCCGCACTTCTCTCCCGAACCGGCTATACCGGTGAGGACGGCTTCGAAATCTATTGCGCGGCGAGCGACGCTCCGGCCATCTGGAAGGAACTGCTTGCCTCAGGCGAACCGAACGGTCTTATTCCGGCAGGACTTGGCGCACGCGATACGCTTCGCTTCGAAGCAAGGCTGCCGCTATACGGCCAAGAGCTGTCGAAGTCCATTTCGCCGCTCGAAGCCGGCCTCGGCTTCTTCGTGAAGCTGGACAAAGGCAGCTTCATCGGACGCGATGCGCTCGTGCTTCAGAAGAACGAAGGCGTGCCGCGCAAGCTTGTCGGGCTTGAGCTGATCGATCGCGGCATTCCACGCTCGCATTATCCCGTCTATGCGGAAGGCTCCCTGATCGGGGAGGTTACAACCGGCACGCAGTCTCCGACGCTGAAGCGCAATCTCGGACTGGCGCTAATAGATGCCGCCTACGCGGGTATCAATACCGAAGTATGGGTTGAAATTCGCGGCAAGCATCTGAAAGCGCAAGTCGTGAAGACGCCATTCTATAAAAAAGGAGCTGCCCAATCATGAAGCATCGTTATTTGCCGGTGACGGAACAGGACCAGGCCGACATGCTCGCCACGGTCGGCGCCGAATCCATAGAGGACTTGTTCGCCGACATTCCCGCTGCCGTCCGCTATCCCGGCGTCCTTCCGATGTCCGGAAGGCTCAATGAGCCGGCGCTCCTGAAGCATATGCGCGGGCTTGCCGACCGCAATGCTGATTTCGACCGTTATGCCAGCTTTCTCGGCGCGGGGCTGTACGATCATCATATTCCCGTTGTTATCAACCATATCCTCTCCCGTTCCGAATTTTATACGGCTTACACCCCTTACCAGCCGGAGATCAGCCAAGGCGAGCTGCAGGCGATTTTCGAATTTCAATCCTATATTTGCGAGCTGACCGGGATGAAGGTGGCCAACGCCAGCATGTATGACGGCGCCACCGCCCTCGCGGAGGCCGCAGCACTTGCCAGCGGCGCGACGAAGAGGAAGCAGGTCGTCGTCTCCCGCGCCGTTCATCCGGAAGCGAGAGACATTGTACTCACCTCCGCGCACGGCCTCGGCCTTGAGGTGATCGAGGTCGGCTTTAAGGACGGCGTCACCGACGCGGAGGCGCTGGCCGCCGCTATCACGGATGATACAGCCGCCGTACTTCTGCAATCGCCGAACTTTTTCGGCTGCATCGAGGACGTGCGGGCGATCGAGCCGCTCGTTCATGCCAAGAAGGCTTTGCTCGTGCTCAGCGTGAATCCGATATCGCTCGGTTTGCTTGAATCGCCTGGCGAGCTTGGCGCTGATATCGTCGTCGGCGACGCCCAGCCGCTTGGCATCCCGGCATCGCTCGGCGGCCCGACCTGCGGGTTCTTCGCCGTAACCGAGCCGCTTATGCGCCGTATTCCCGGCCGAATCGTCGGCCAGACCGTCGATCAGGACGGCAAGCGCGGGTTCGTGCTTACGCTTCAAGCGCGCGAGCAGCATATCCGCCGCGAGAAAGCGACGTCGAATATATGCTCGAACCAGGCGCTGCTGGCACTGTGCGCCTCCGTCTATATGTCAACCCTCGGCAAGGCAGGCATGCAGGAGGCCGCGCTGCTCAACGTCCGTAAATCGCATTACGCGGCAGACCGCATTACCCAAAGCTCCCTGTCACTGGAGTTCGCCTCCCCGTTCTTCAACGAGTTCGTCGTAAAGCTGCCGGACGGCGCCGACTTGAAGAACGTGAACGCGAAGCTGCTTAAGGCCGGCTACATCGGCGGCTACGAACTCGGCATCCCTTATCCCGAACTGAAAGGCCGTATGCTCATCGCTGTCACTGAACGGCGGACGAAAGATGAAATCGACCGATTCATCGGCGAACTGGAGGCGAGCGTATGAAATCGGAAAAAGCGCTAATATTCGAATTAAGCAAGCCAGGGCGCGTCGCCTATTCGCTGCCCGAATGCGACGTCCCGGAGACGGATGCTTCGGCGTTGATTCCAGCGGGTCTTCTGCGCAGCAAGTCTGCGGAGCTGCCCGAGGTATACGAGGTCGACATCATTCGCCACTATACGGAATTGTCGCGCCGCAACTTCGGCATCGACAACGGCTTCTATCCGCTCGGCTCCTGCACCATGAAATACAATCCGAAAATTAACGAGGATGTCGCCCGGTTCGCCGGCTTCGCCAAGATCCACCCTTACCAGCCCGAGGAAAGCATTCAAGGCGCTCTGGAAATGTTGTATACGCTGCAGAACGATATCACTGCGTTGACCGGCATGGACCAGGTGACGCTGCAGCCCGCCGCCGGCGCGCATGGCGAATGGACTGGCCTCATGCTGATCCGCGCCTATCACGAAAGCCGCGGCGAGCAGCGCACGAAGGTTATCGTGCCGGACTCCTCGCACGGAACGAATCCAGCCAGCGCAACGGTTGCCGGCTACGATACGATTACGATCAAGTCCAATGAGCGCGGCATGGTCGATCTTGACGCACTGCGCGCAGTAGTCGGAAGCGACACTGCAGCTCTCATGCTTACGAATCCGAGCACGCTCGGCCTGTTTGAGGAGCAAATCGTCGAAATCGCCGAAATTGTTCACGATGCAGGCGGCTTGCTCTACTACGACGGCGCGAATTCCAATGCCATCATGGGCATTACGCGTCCCGGCGACATGGGCTTTGACGTCGTCCATTTGAACCTGCACAAGACGATGAGCACACCGCATGGCGGCGGCGGCCCTGGCGCCGGTCCCGTAGGCGTGAAAAGCAAGCTCATCCCATTCCTGCCTAAGCCGATCGTCGGCAAGCGCGGGGACGGAACGTTCTATTGGGATTACGACCGGCCGCAATCAATCGGTCGCGTGAAGGCGTACTACGGCAACTTCGGCATCCTGGTCCGCGCCTACACGTACATCCGTACGTATGGTCCGGACGGCCTTCGCCGCGTATCGGAGCTCGCGGTGCTGAACGCCAACTACATGATGCACCGCCTCGCACCCTATTACGAGGTCGCCTATCCGGGACTTTGCAAGCACGAGTTCGTCTTGTCCGGTAAGAAGCTGAAGCAGTACGGCGTCCGCACGCTTGACGTAGCCAAGCGGCTGCTCGATTTCGGCTATCATCCGCCGACCATCTATTTCCCGCTTAACGTCGAGGAATGCATCATGATCGAGCCGACTGAAACAGAGAGCAAAGAAACGCTCGACAGCTTTATCGATACGATGATTCAAATCGCAAAGGAAGCGGAAACTACGCCGGAGCTGGTCATCAACGCGCCTTATACGACGGTCGTTAAGCGTCTCGACGAGGCGACCGCCGCCCGTAAGCCGGTGCTGAACTGCACATGCGGGTAACAAACCCGACTCCGCTGTTTTAAACTAGATTAATATACAAAAAAGAAGCTCGCCCATTTAATTATCTACTTGGGCCGCTTCTTTTTTGTAATATTTAGAGGTTGATAGTGATTCATCTTAAATGACATTTTAACGGGGTTAAACATCACAAGAAGCCTAGGCTCCAACACCCATATTCCCCTTAATATAAGCCCTTACTTGGTCGGTGCAATACCGGATATACTTACTATCATCATACAATTTGCTCAGCATAACCCCGCCTTCGAATAGAGCGATTACCACACTGCACGCAGCTTCCACATCGATATCCCTTCGAAATTCTTGCTGATTGATGCCTTCCTTAATAATATTCTCCAAGGCCGTAATCAGCTCAGTCATTGCAAGCTGGGCCCTTTCCTTTAACAGCGGGTGACCATCGTCGCTCTCAACTGCGGTATTAAGTATGGGGCACCCGCCCTCACATGCATCCTGTTCAATAAGCGTTACGTACACATCACATATCGCCAGCATTTTATCCGTTGGGTCAGAACACTTTGCCAGTGCTTCGGCCAGCAGATTCTTTAATTGCGTAAATGAATAATCAAATGCAGCCAGCGCGATCTCATCCTTATTTTCAAAATGATTATAAATGCCTCCCTTGCGGACATTGCAGCGTTCGATAATCTCGGACAGAGATGTGCCAGTATACCCTTTCGTATTAAACAAACCAGCTGACTGGCGTATAATGTGTTCTTTCGTAACTTGTCCCTTCCCCATATCCAACCCTCATTTCAAAAAAATACCGATTGGTCTTAAAGTAGCACACTCTCTTGTCGAGTACAACACCTAAGAAGAAGCTTCAGACAATTTTTATGGAAAAATATGCTTGATAAAGAAACAAATTTATGCTAATTTAAAACAGACCGGTCGGTATTAAAAAGAAGGAGTTGTTCTTAATGCCAATTTCAATTCAACACATTCGCAATGCTACATCGGTAGTAACCATAAACGGCAAAAAAATACTTGTGGATCCTATGCTAAGTGACGTAGGCGATCTTCCGCCGGTTCCTTTCACTCGATCACTTCGCAGAAATCCGCTAACTCCGCTGCCTGTTCCGCTTCATTTCTTTGAAGACATGGATGCGATACTCTTGACACACCGGCATTTTGACCATTTGGATCAAAGGGCAATCACCGTTCTGAACAAGAGGATACCTGTCTTTTGCCAACCTGAGGATCAGGCTTTCTTACAAACCGCCGGTTTCTTCAATGTACACGTCATTCATGATTCGTTAGTATGGTCTGGAATTCAGTTAAAACGGATTAAAGGACAACATGCCAAAGGTGTCGTTGCCAAGCTGCTTGGCCCGGTATCCGGATTCATTGTAAGTACGTCAGCGGACGGTTCAATTTACATTGTCGGTGACTGTATTTACACCCCAGCTATCGAAGAGGTATTCCGAGCGACTCTTCCGGATATTGCGATCTTGAATACGCCGCGCGCACAGATGCTGTTAGGAACTGTTATTACGATGTCTGCCGAAGATATCGTTCGCATTGCGCAGTTGTCGCCAGCCACGAAGATCGTTGCCGTTCATATGGATGCGATTAGCCATTGTACATTCAAACGTCAGCATCTCAGAGCATTTCTAAAGGAGCGAAGCCTGGAGCATAGCACTATTGTTCCTGATGATGGAGAAGTTATTTCTTTTTAGCTCATTTTGATTACCTTTTAATAAAAAAAACCGAGCGCGTTATTTGGGCAAATAACCCAGAAACGCTCGGTTTTTATAGTCAAGTTAACAATAAGTTTTATATATGATCCCCCACCTTCAAACGATTGTCTGATCGTTCCCCCAGCCCATCCTTCCTTTTTATAAGATATTTTCTAAAACTTAGAGGTTAATAACGAATCATCTCGAATGACATTAATAACTAATATGGTTAAGGAAGCGAGTGTTATTTCGTGGAAAATAAAGCTGTCATACTCGGCTCGAATTTTTATACCGGTTTAAGCATCATACGTGGCCTCGGCTCCAATGGCATCTACACTGTCGCAATGGATCATTCCAAAGAAAATACATATGGCGCTAAATCCAAATATTTAAGCGAACAATTAATTGTTCCTCATTATAGGAAACAGAAAGAAGAACTTTTGCGTTATTTAATCGATTATGCCAAAAAACAGGAAGCGAAGCCTGTCCTATTCCCAAGCGTGGACCCTTATGTAGAATTCATTGATTTTTATCTCGATGAACTTAAAAATTACTACCACATCAATATGACCGATCAGGGATTTTGGAGCAGCATCATGGATAAAGAATATCTTCACTCTCTAGCGACACAGCACGGTGTATTAGTACCAGAATCTCTGAGTCCAACTGAGAAGGGCTTCGAAGAACGGGTGGTTACCGAAATCAGATTTCCGTGCATCGTGAAACCAACTGATTCCCCCACTTTTGTATCCATTCAGAGCTAAAATTTTTACATGCAATAACTTGGAGGAAATGAGGGCAGCTATCGAGAAATCGTCACAAGCCAAACTTGAGGTCATCGCAAAGAATTATTCCAGGCTTCGATGATCATGTTTACACGTTTGATGCTTACTTGGACCAAAACTCCAAGGTTACCCACTGGGTTACCTGCCAAAAACAGCGGCAGTTCCCGATTAACTTTGGCGCATCATCATTTACAATGCAAAAATATGTAGAGGAGCTTTACCGTATCGGAGCCCCCTTTTTAGAATCCATCGGTTATAAGGGTTTCGCTGAAATCGAGTTCAAGAAGGATGCGGTATCCGGAGAATACTATTTGCTAGAAGTGAATGCAAGAACGACTACCCTGGATCCCCTTCTCAGAGAATGCGGAGTAAACTTCCCGCTGCTCGCCTATAACGAGCTCACTGGGAAGCCTATTGGAAGTTATGCGGTTAGGAGTAATATGGGCATAGCTTTCTGCTTTTTGTTTGAGGATCTCATCTCATGCCGGGATTATGTCAGAACCAAGCAGCTAAGCATCCTGCAAATCGTAAAATCCCATTTCGTTAAAAAAGCTCCGGCAATTTGGAGTATAGATGACCCTGCCCCTGCCTTCTTTTTCTTAGCCATGATTTTTAAGAAAATAATAAGGAAGCTAACGAGGCGTAGATGAGAAAAAACATTTTTCCCCATAGTGAAGTCAACGTCAAATCATCCCCACTATGAAGAAAGATGGGGATGATTCCCACTGCATTAAACAGCGCTCAGCTTCAACTTTCTTTCTATTAATGCATGCAAATTGATCATCCCTGCATCCATACTGCCCAGAGGGTAGTCAGCGTTCCCGTACCCTCCGTGAAAATCGGAACCGCCCGTCATGATCAGGTTATATTTTGACGCATACTCTTTTGCCTTCTGTTCTTCCGCGGCCCGGTTGTGGGAGGGATGAAACACCTCAATCCCCTCCAAACCGGCGAGGGTCCAGTCGGCAATGGCATCATAATTGTCCAGCTGCCCGGGATGCGCCAACACCGGAATGCCTCCCGCCTTACGAATCGCCGCTATAGCGGAAACGGCGTCCGCATACTGCAACGGGATATAAGCAATCCCCGGCTCGCCGCCCTCACCGCTGCGTGAAAACAGTTGCTTGTGCAAGTCGCCAAGGATTTCGCTGCAATAACCGCGGTCCATTAGAGCATGCATAATATGCTGTTTATAAACGGCCGATCCGCCTGCTGCATAGGCTTGTACTTGATCCCAGGTAATCTCATAACCGGCCTCATTTAATCTCATGACCATTTGGCGGGAAGCTTCATGCCGCTGCTTCACGATTGGATCACAAACCTCTGCGATCGCAGGGTGATTCGGTTTAATATAATAGCCGAGAATATGTGCTCTTCTGTTTCGCACATAATCATAAGCGGATATCTCAATCCCTTGAATAACCTCAATCCCATGACTCTGACCAAGGGTAAAAGCTTCCTCCAGCCCTATTGTCGTATCATGATCCGTAATCGCAAGATGACTGATTCCCGCAGCTTCCGCTGCTGCTATGACCTCCCTGACGGACATCGTATTGTCCGAGGCCTTCGTGTGACAATGCAAATCCACTTTACCTTGTTTAACCACCTGAATCACGCACCTGCCTCTGGTAATACTTTGTAACATCAACCTGCATAATATTGTTTATCTTGAGCATCTGACTTCAGAAACAAGAGATTATGTTTTTGAGCCAGATCGGCCCAATGAGATTCGTACTGCTCCCTGACCTCGTGAATGAGATATCCGTTAATAGCTGTATTTTCCATCAGTTTTGCGATTTCCGCTATTGGAATGCCTCCCTTGCCGATCGGCATATGCATGTCGCCTCGTCCATGCGGAGTAAGCTCATACTGGTTTTTCTCCGTCGAAAAGCAGGGTTTGCCAAAGTTATCATGCATATGAATATGCAGGATATAGGGCATCATCGCTTCCAGTTCCTCCTGCAAATGAAGCCCGTACATCTGAGTGGAAAGATACAGATGCCCGATATCTAATGTAATCCCTACGTGGGAGTGATTAACGGCTGCTACCTGCCGGGCCAGTTCCTTCGGTACAACTGAATAACAATAATGAGGGCAATCCAGATAAGGCCGCATATTTTCCATCCCGATCCGCACATTCAACTGCTTGGCCCGATCCCCGGCGATACGCATTAAGTCGACTTCCTGCTGCATCAATTGCTGCTTCTCGGCAATCGTTAAACTTCTCCAGCTATGAGGATATATAAACTGTTCTTCACTGATAAATCGTCCGACATGGTAGACGAGAACCTCCGATCCGAGCGCTCCCGTTACTTCAAGTGAAGTCATAAACAGTTTGCTTTCAAAGGCAGCATCGCCTTGGCGGAACAAATTAAGATCAAAAGGAGCATGCATGGTAAAATGTAAGGAAGTATCGCTGAACAGCTTCGCGTATGCATGCAGCCTCTTCGTTTCGATCTCACCGTTTGTGATCACGTTCATCCCCTGAATCGGGATTTCTACGGTATCAAAGCCTGCTTCCTGCACAAAATCCAGCTTGGCCTTCAGCCGCTCAAGATTGCTGACGACCTCATATGACATCAGGCTGACTCCTACGCCTCTAAGCTTCAATACGTTCTGCTCCCCTCACTGACGCATCCGTCAAACCTTTCAGATAGTCCATCTGGCATACCACTTGTCCGTGAACAAGAACCTTTTCGATGATCGGGCAATGATTGTGTTCCTTTACGATCAGCAAGTCTGCCTCTTTACCAATTTCGATGGATCCTGTACGATGGTCGATATTTAATGCTTTTGCGGGGTTTAATGAAACCATATTGACCGCTTCCACAAGCCCCAGACCCTGCTTGTGCAGCAGGAAAACCGCGCGGAGCATAGCCGGGGGATAGTAGTCGGAGCAGAGTATGTCAACCACGCCCGCTTTAACCGCCTCCTGTGCCGAAAGGTTATTGCTGTGGGAGCGTCCCAACATCACATTCGGTGCGCCCATGACCACATACAAGCCGCGCCTCTTCGCTTCCACCGCAACCTCCAGATCAACAGGAAATTCACTAATCGTACCTCTCCATTGCTGCATTCTGTCCAGCTTTTCTATCGTATCATCGTCATGAGAAGCCAACGGTATTCCCTTATCGAAGGCCATATCCGCAAGCTTTTGCAATTGATCGCTATTGATCTTGGGACGGTTTTTACGTTCTTCCAAAAGTTCGATGACTTCTTCTTCCGTTTTTTTCTGGCGATCCATAATGAACTTCTTCTGAACCTCAGTATTGCGGTATTGACCTTGACCCGGTGTATGATCCATAAACGATATTTGATCGATTAATCCGTCCTTAATAAACCCCTCGACGAACGGAACCACACTCTCATTCGTCATTTCAATGCGGATATGAACCCGGTGATGAATCAGGCGGTCCTGCTTGCGAAGCTTTCCGATCGCAGTAACGATTTCTTCAACGCTTTGATTTTTGCGAAAATCATTCGTTGAATTTTCTCCCCACATGCTCAGTGAATGATAGATCGTCGTAACCCCTTGGCTTACGAGCTTTCGTTCCAATTCAAAATAGGAGAAGTCCAAAGCGAACCGGCTTGTCGGCCTTGGCTGCATCTCATGCTCGATGGCGTCGCTGTGTGTATCAATCATGCCCGGCAGTACCCAGAGTCCTTGGGCATCATGCCCGGTAGAAGATAGTACGGCCAGCGAAGAAGGTCGTATATCGGCTATCAAACCGTTTTCGATAACGATCGTTCCGTTCTCTACAATTCCTTGCGGCGTAACAATGTTACCGCCATGTATCGTTAAATTTTGTCTCATATTGAATCTCCTTAAAGTTTTATGAAACAAGCGTAAACGGCTGTCGCCGTCCTCTCGTGGCAAAGCTCGTTTCGCGGTGAAATATAGGCTAAGTTCAAACTTATACTTCCTATATTTTAAAACCGCTCGAAAGCCTGGGCTTGCAAAAAAATGCTACATCCCCGCCATTTGTTCCTGCTCTTTGCTTGCTTGGAGCTTACGCAAATCCAATATTTGATCAGCCACTTTGCCCATGACATCCCAATCATGAAACACACCGATCATTGTCGTGCCATCCTGTTTCATCTCTTTCATGAGCGCCAGCACGTTCAGCTTTGTATCGTTATCCAGAGATGCGGTAGGCTCATCCAGAATGAGCAGCCGCGGCCGTACGGCAAAGGCTCTGGCTAAATTCACGCGCTGCTGCTCTCCGCCGCTGAAGGTGGCAGGGTATGCCTGCCATAACTGCTCAGGAATATTCAGTCTTTCGAGCAGCTGCATGGCGCGGTCCCTTGCCTGGTTTAAGGAATATCCGAGCGGCAGCAGTCTGTCTGCGACAACATCCAGTGCGGATATACGGGGGATGGCTTTAAAAAACTGAGATACATAGCCGATTTCACGAATACGCAAATGGGTTATTTGACGCTCGGTCGCTTTAGCCAAATCGATCGTTCCATAGAGAGATGAATCGAACCAAATCTCGCCTGAAGATGGCAAGTACGTGCGATATAGACATTTCAGAATAGAGGATTTACCAATTCCGCTTGGCCCCGCAATTCCCATAAACTCGCCTTTTGCAACCTCGAAGGAGAGATTTTGGAAGGGGCTAACCTTCATTTGATGGGATAGGGACAGTTCAAACCATTTACCTAAACCGATTGCTTTTAGAATGAGGCTCACCGCTTTCTTTATTCGGATTTACGCTTGTTACAATAAAGAATGGACCAGCAGCTGAGTGTAAGGATGCCGCGGATCCTCCAGAATCTGATCCGTTAAACCCTGCTCCACAATTAATCCCTGGCGCAGCACCATCGTACGGTCCGCAAGCATCCGAATCACACCGAGATCATGAGAGACGACGATCATGGCCACCCGCAGCTCCCGTTGAATGTTTCGGATTAAATCCAGCACCTTAGCCTGAACGGAAAGGTCGAGACCGGTCGTCACTTCATCGAGCAGCAGGAGCGGAGGATTATTGGCAAGCGCCTTTGATATTTGCACTCTTTGCTGCATGCCGCCGCTGAAGTTTTTTGGCGGTTCATCCATGCGCGCCAGAGGAATTTCTACTTTTTGCAGCAAATCAGCAGCTCGCTGACGGATACTGCCGACATGATAATGATCGGCTGCGAACAGCTTTTCAGCGATATTGCCGCTACTGGATATCGGCATTCTGAGTCCTAGAAGCGGATTCTGGTAAACCATACCCATAACATGATTGCGGATATATCGTTTTTGTTGGGCGGATTTCTCAAACAGATTGGAGGTTTTATCCTCGTAGCTGGAAATGCTCATTTCACCGACTGTCGTTTCCTCATCAAAGTAAAGGCATTTTACGAGCGTGCTTTTTCCCGATCCGCTCTCGCCGACCACACCCAGTATCTCACCTGGATATAAGTCGAAGCTTAAGTTACGGCATGCCCAAATGCTTCCGCAATATTGGCAGCGGCTGCCCTCCTGCTCATCGGAAGTCGGCTGCTTACAATGGATGCATCCGGCGCCGAATTGTTTGCTAAGTCCACGAACCTTCAGCAGCGGTGTTTCGTTCCACACCCATTCTTTTTCCGCATTATTTATAAGATCTGCGCTGTTCATCGACATGGGCTACCCTATCCTTTCTTGCTGCTGCCTGCAATACGCGGTGTCGGAGCACTGGTGAATCGTAATACCCGCCTCATCGTCCACCACTTCATCTAGAAACGAATCCATGCTTCCGCAATGACGGCAGGATAGGCCGTCAAAGGATTCTACCTCAAACGGATAATCCTCAAACTCTAGCGGCTGAACATTCGTATAGGGCGGAATTGCATAAATTTTCTTCTCCCGGCCAGCGCCGAACAAGGTCAGATGATGACTTTGGTGCAGCTTTTCCGTATCCCAACGCGGGATAGGACTTGGGGCCATAATATAACGTTCATGCACCATGACGGGATAATCCGCGCCGAGCGTGATGCTCCCCCATTTCACGATACTTTCATAAAGCGTTAGCCACATGGCGCTATAATCCATTTCAGCATGCTGGATTCTCGTTCTCTCTTCCCGCCGTTCGACTTTCCGCAGCGGCTCCGGCTGCGGAACCTGCAGAACCAGAATTTGATCAAACTTCAGCTTCTCCTCAGGGATGCGGTGACGTGATTGAATGATAGAAGCTTGGGCTGTTTCCTCTGTTGTAAGAATCCCGCTCGTTTCCTCCACTAATCGGCGAATACTCACCGCATTCACGCTGTCGTCATTTCCTTGATCAATGACTTTAAGCGTATCCTGCCGGCCCAGCAAAGAAAGCGTTAATTGCAATCCTCCTGTTCCCCAGCCTCTTCCGATTGGCATTTCCCGTGAAGCAAAGGCGACCTGATACCCTGGAATAGCTACGGCCTTCAGAGATTTGCGGCGTATCTCCCGCTTCGAGCCCTCATCCAAAAATGCAAAGTTATACTCGGCTGTGTTGAATGTTCTCTTGTGGTTGTTCTGCTTCTGCTCGGTTGTTTGCATCCCGCTCATCCTCCTCCGGTTTCAGCTGTGCCTTCTGAACCTGTACTTTTCTTATTTGATCAAGCGAAGATTGGAATGTTATATAGTGAGGCAGTTTCAAGTGTGAGACGAACCCGCTTGATTCAACTGAATCGATATGCGTCAGTACGAACTCCTCATCCTGCGCCGGTGCCGTTCCTTCCGTCTCCAGACTGCGTTCCAGAATGGCCATGGATATCCCTTTCAGCTCATTTTGACCGAAGCATAGACCATATCCGAGTAAAAATTGAACATTGCCGGACTCCGCATCCTGTTTAAACGAATTAATGGTTTCCACTTCCGTCAGCATCAGTTCACCTATATACAGGCAATCATCTCCCCCCTCTGAGCTGTACGGATACGGGATATAGACCGGCGCGTATCCAACCCGAAGCTCACCGATAGTAGGGTGTACAACACCATATCCCCGCATGCTGCTGTAAGCCAGCGCCGTCATCGCTCCGGTCTCGCCGCGGGTCAGTGCCTGCAGACGGGCTGCCCGGGTGGTGGGGATCGTCATTTTTTGCCTCGTAATATCGAACGGTTCCTGTTCCTCGGACTTTCCTTTGGCCGCTTTAGCCATAAGTCCCTGTTCGCGCAGCAAATCCGCTACTTTCTTAAAGGTGAGGCTGCCGTCTGCAAGTTCCGCCGCATCTGTATACTCCTTGGCAAAAGCAATCATATCCTCGTTACTTTCCTGCCGCAGGGAAAAATTCAGCATCCGGTGCGTATAATCATAGGTCGGCCCCAGCATTTGCCCCCCTGGAATATCACGAAAGGAGGACGAAATTCTGCGGATAACCCGCATATCAACGGGTTGTACAGTTAACGAATAATGGTTTCTCGGAAGGGTCGAACGATAAGCCCGCAATAGGAATGCTGCTTCCGCCGGATCACCCTCAGCCTGCTTAAGCGCAAGCGCCGCGTACTCTGGAGCGTACATTCCGCCTTCGCCCATAACCCGGTCGACCAGGAGCCGCAGCTGCTTTTCAATGGATTCAATATCCAGACTAGGCGTTGTATCCTTTACTCTATAAAAATGGGCCAGGCCGTTTGCTTCCTCAATCGCCTCTTGACCGCCGGTAACCGCAACATATGCCATCTTAAATGCCCACTCCCCTTACCTTTGTTGTCCGCATCAGAGCCGTCATCTGTCCGCCTGGCGTGAACAAAACCATGTCCACACCCATAGGGTATTCCGCATTGACCCGGGCGCGTTCCGTCATCCATTCCTTGGAAATCCCGCTTACCGATAAGGTGCGGGTCTCCATAATGCCGGGACCGCTAAGCGTCCACTGATCTGTTACCGTATTCTCATTATTAAAATGATCCACCATTAGAAATAGTGTTGCTCCTGCTTCGGGTGCGAGCAATGTACCAGTTCTAACGGATGACATTAACTCTCGAATATAGTCTTCATCACCGCTGCCGTCTGCAAAGATATAATCCGCCTTTTCAGAAGGCTGAACCTGACTGAAGGTTTGCTTACGAATGGAATCCTCCAGCTCCCCGCCGCGCTTCATGCTAATGGAAAAGCTAACCTCGCCGTCAAGCAGCGTAAGGGCGAGTCCTGTAACGATCTTATGCGCGGGGTCCGCTAATTCCAGCTTGCCGCATGCCGGCGCTATGCTGCTCACATGACCGGGACGAGACATAGCCTCTAGCAAAGTGCGATAAATAAACTGCGTATCGTGAATACGATCGAATACCTGCTCCTTAGCGCTTGGCATTATACTCCTCCATCGTGTCGAAATTCACCTTCGATTTCATCGCTCGCGAATATTCGCGTCTATGTTTTTCATCTACCTTCTGCTCTTCCATGAGCAGCTCCGTATACCAGGCTTCCGTTTCCGGAAGCTTCGCTTGAAACGCCCCGTCCACTACCGCAAGCTGATAGGCCCGCTCCGCTTCTTCTCCCATTAGAACACCGAAGCCGTAGACACTGTTTATTGAAATGGTGCATTCCGTAACCAGCACTTCGCCCATGTAAAATGGCTGCTGCGATACCGAATCATTCGCTTTTGTCATGACCAGGCTCTTCTCCGGTGCTTTCAAAATCGAAACCTCGTAGCTTTCTTCTATTTGCTCACATAGACGCCGCAGCAGTATGCCGTCGCCTTCAATTAACGCCCGCGTTATTTGACTTTTTTTCATCGGCGCTATCCTCGCCTTCTGATTTTGGTTTTCAACCGATTTGTAAGCAATTCCACACTGAATACCATGAGAAATATAACAAAAGCTACAAAACCAACCGTATTGAATTCATAGGCCCGCATGGCATTCGAAATTTCCCAACCGATGCCGCCGGCTCCGACAGCTCCTAAAATAACAGATTCCCCAATGTCGATTTCCAGCCGGAACACACTCCACGCCATAAACGATGTGAACACATTGGGGAGTACGCCGTGGGCCATGATTTGCAGCCAACCGGCACCTGTTGCCCGCATGGCTTCCAAAGCGCCTTCATCCACTTCTTCGATGGATTGTGAGAAAACTTTGATGAGCATGCCGGTGGCATGCACGCAGATCGCCAAAATTCCGGGAAACGGCCCTAAGCCAACCGCAACAATAAAGATCAGAGCCCATACCAGTGTCGGGACAGCCCGGAGAAAAGACGCAAAACCTTTAACCGCCTTTGCTGTTCGCGGTGAAACATTTTCCGCAGCCAGAAAAGATAATATAAATGCAGCCACGACAGCCAGAACGGTTCCTACAACCGCCACTTGCAGCGTTACAAGTCCCGCCGACAATATTCCCTTCCAATCCGATACGTTTGGGGGAAACATATTGGCAAAAGAACCTATAAACGTGAGCGTGCCCCGGTAAATCCCGTAATAGTCAAAGTCCAGCCGAATCACACAGTAAATAAAAAACGCAATCCCGAATAGAGAGGCTGCCAGCAAGACGGAATCCATTCTAGGCTTCCTTGGAAATTCATCGTGATCCTGCTGCTGCTTTAGATTCGAGAGCTTGCCGGCAGTTTCGGACCAGTTCGTGCTCATATGATTCTCTCCCTTACTTTACTGGTCGTCCATTCCGTCATGAGGACGATAAGGATGACCATTATAATGGCGAGGCTCACTTCCTGATATTGAAACAGCTTTATCCCCTTTTGAATGGCATAACCCAATCCGCCGCCGCCGACCATCCCAATAATAGTAGACGCCCGAATATTAAGCTCCAGCTTATACAGCGACCAACCGATAAATCCCGGCATAAATTGCGGCATGACAGCCTGTCCCAGCACCTGGGAATACGATGCCCCTGTTGCCCGAATCGCCTCAACCTGCCCCATATCGATTTCTTCCAAAATTTCCGCGTAGGCTCTTGTCAACGTCCCAATGGAGGTAATGATCAGCGCAATACAGCCTACCGTAGTGCCGAGACCATAAGCGAATACAAGCAATATCGCCCAGATCAAAGTCGGAATGTTCCGCATAACGGAGCTGAATGCTCTCACAACCACTTGGATCATTTTGCTCGGTGCCGTTGTTGTCGCTGCAAAGAAAGCCAGTACCATTGACATGAAAGCTCCTACGATCATTGCAACAAAGCTAATATAAATCGTATCAAGCGCTGGCCCAATCAAATTCTTCACCTTCGAGAAATCCGGGGGAAGAAAGTCAAAGAAGATAAAGCGAAAGATCTCCGATCCACCTTTAAAGAGCTCGGAAAATGAGAAACCGGTTTCGACAGACGACCATACCGTAAAGGCTGCGATAGCAGCGGCAACGAGCCATGCCTGCAGTTTCTTTTGCCGCTGCAATTCTTTCAATCGATCTTCCATTGCTCTCGATTGCTCCTCACGTGTTTATTTCTGATAGATGTGCTGAATGATTTCTTCTGATAATTCATCCGGCCTCCCGTCAAAAGCGACGGTTCCCTTATGAATGCCGATAATGCGGGTCGCATATTTCTTGGCAACGTCGACTTGATGAAGATTTACGATACAAGTGATACCGTCCTCGCGACAGATCGAATGAAGATGATTCATAATCGATTCCGATGTTAGCGGATCCAGACTCGCGATAGGCTCATCGGCAAGGATCAGCATAGGCTGCTGAGAGAGCGCGCGGGCAATGCCCACTCTTTGCTGCTGACCGCCGCTTAATTCATCCGCTCTCTTATAAATCTGTTGATTTAAACCCAGACGGAGCAGAATTTTTTTGGCCTCTGCTACATCCCTTTTGGAGAACAAGCCGAGCGTTCCTGTGATCGGATTCATGTAGCCAAGACGACCGTTCAACACATTTCTTAACACGGAAACACGTTCTATGAGGTTAAAGCTTTGAAAAATCATTCCAACCTCGCGGCGAAGCTTTCTTACCTGGCTGCTGCTTGCTTTGGTCGTATCCACATTATTAAACAGGACAGCACCCTCCGAAGGCTGCACCAGCTGATTAATACAACGCAGCAAAGTACTTTTTCCCGCTCCGCTTGAACCAATGATCACGACAAACTCTCCCCGGTTTACTTTAAAATCAACACCCTGCAGCGCTGTCGTTCCATCGGTATATGTTTTCTTTAAATTACGAATCTCCAAAAGAGCAGACATGTTTTCCCTCTCCTTCTGACTATTTCAGCAATTCGTCGGGGCTCATATTAAGAGCTTTAGCCGTATCTTTAACAACCTGATAAGCTTTATCTTCTATAGGGAAAAATTTCTGGGTTCCGTTACTGAAAAAGCCCGCTTCCGGCTCCATGGTGTGGTACTCGAACATGAAGGCTTTAATCTTCTCGACCAAATCGCCTGGAAGTCCCGCACGGTAAGTAAAAGGACTGGTTGGAATCGGATCGGACTTCGCAATAATCCGGAAGTCGGTTTCCTTAACAAGCCCGGCATCAATAACTTTCTGCACGCAGCTGCTGCATACGCCTGCCCCGTCCGCAGTGCCTTTGGCAATAGCTAGAATGGATTTGTCATGTCCGCCGGAGAAGGAAAGGTTGGAAAAGTAGGTTTCCACTTCCTCCGTCGTTATTCCTAATTGCTTAATAAAGACGGCTCGCGGAAACAAGTGACCGGAAGTCGATGCCGGGTCGGCGAACAAGAAGGTTTTACCCTTCAAATCCTCCAGCGTTTGTGCGGTTGAATCGGCAGGCACGACAATCCAGCTTTCGTAGTAAGCCTGTTCCAAGCTTTTGGCTTTTACGGCAAATGGAATGGCACCGCTTCGTTCGGCTGCAATAATATAAGAGAAGGGGCCAAATGAGGCGATATCGATTTTTTTCGTACGCATGGCTTCGATAACCGCCGTATAGTCATCTCCTACGAACAGCTCTGTCTTAATGCCCAGCTCAGCGCCTAAATCCTCAACAAACTTCTGGTTTCCGCGCGAAAGCTTGCCTTCTTCCTCACCCGGCAGAACACCGACACGAAGAACCTCCGGCCACTCCTCATCGACCTTAACAGAGGCTTCGGCAGCCGAGCCTTTCGCATTCATTTCTTCCCCCTGTGTAGCATCAGTCGCATTGTTTCCGCAGCCTGTCAGCGCCAGTACCGCAATAATGACCGAAACCAGTGCGTGCTTACCCTTCACAACTCCCATAACCGACAAAAGATTGTTCATGATTTCCTCCTGAATTGTTTTTTTAATATTTGCCGCCTGAGGACGGCACAGAACTGAGCTACCCACAAACGCAGCTAACGTTCATGCGAAGCAATAGCCGTTACACCTGTTCAAACTGAATGGAAACTCTGCATAAATCCCCGCGATATTTCGCTGACGTATACTCGACAAGACGCATGTCTCCGTCCCTCATGACACTTTCAATATGAAGCAGATTAATGTTTGACGGCACTTTTAAATGACCGGCTTCTACCGCTGTCGGATAAATCGCCTGGAAGGTTGACCAGATCCGGTACAGTTGAACATCGTACACACCGTCCAGCATCGTATACAGTGAATCTAGAGAATAAGTATGATCCAGCAGCTCAGGAAAATATTTGACCGGAAGCCAGGTTACGTTCCAGGTCAGTGGAATACTGTTGGCATACCGTAAAATTTCCAAACGGAAAGCCTCTTCCCCGGGTTCCAGCTTTAAACCCTTGACAACCGCTTCAGGCGGTACCAGCTTTTCCTGCTGCAGCAGCTTCGCCGAAGGTGTGCAGCCAAGCATTGCGATGACCTTAGAAAACCTCATCTCGGGTGTAATTGTATATTGAAGATTTAGCGGCTTTTCACAAAGATAATGACCTTTGCCTTGATGTGAACGCATGATACCTTTATAGAGCAGAATGTCTAAAGCTTGTCTGATCGTATACCGATTCTCTCGAAAACGATTGCATAGCTGTGCTTCAGACGGTAGGCGCTCATTAAGCTTGTACTTGCCGTTTACAATCTCAGTTTGTAACACATCAGCGATTTCAAGGTAACGGGGAGTGGTAATATGACGGTCTAACTCCCTCATCGTTTTGTCCCCTCCTTCTTCTGAATCTCAAGCACCTTAAAGTTAACTTGTCGACATCAGAGCAATGTCATCAAATTTTAAAGAAATTATTTAGAATATTTAGAAAAATAAAAAAACATCCTTCTATTAAAAAATAGAAGGATGTTCACGTTATAATTTAGCTTCCATATTTTGAAATAAATTTCTCTACATCATTAAGCTCATCAAATTTATCCTCCAGCATGTCCCGCGGCCAGTCCCACCAAGCGATTTCAAGCAACTTGCGGCTCACTTGTCTTGAAAATCTTTCTTTGATCTGCTTGGCCGGCACACCCGCTGCGATCGTATAAGGCTCCAAATCTTTTGTTACGACCGCACCCGAACCGACGACCGCACCGGTACCTATGGTTACCCCGGGCATAACCGTAACCCCGTGTCCTATCCAGACATCATGCCCAATGGTCACCTTGCGCGATCTTCTCCACTCAAAAAATTCCATATCATCCGTTTCGGCTAGCTGATAGGCTGCTCTCCTATAAGTGGCGTGATGCTGGGTTACCCTCCACATGGGGTGATTGCCGGGATTAATACAGACATGGGAAGCAATCGAGCAAAACTTGCCAATCTCCGCATAGTTGATCTGTACCTCGTCCGTACAATAGCTGTAATCTCCGAATGTCACTTCATTCATGCGGGTTCTAGCTCCTATTTCCGTCCATTCCCCAATATAGCATTTATGCAGAGCCGCTGTTTCGTGAATGGTGGGCTCCGCGGTTAAAAGCTTTTTTTTCATCTCATGATGGATGTAAGTCAGCGCCATAAATATCATCCCCTTATCATTCATACAGATGATTTAAGTATATCTTGTTGATATGTAGACGAAGTAAATGTTTTCTAAATCCTATGTTAAGGATTAATATCTGGTTGACGATCAGCCAAACGACTTTAGGAAATTAATTTGTTAATTGGTGTAAAGTATAATTGACAACGTGTATAGTTTAAGTTACATTATGTATAACAAACTTTACTGGAAAGTAAAGGATAACGTATGGGGGGAGGAGTAAAACATGTCCTATCAGGAAAAAAAGAATATCGTTTCTCTAATTGCCACCATACTGATTTTCGGATTTTATTGTTTGTATATGTTTCAAAGGCACCAAGAAGGGAGCCTGGATTCTACGGAGGCCTTCCGCTTTTGGGGATCCTTCATTTTAATCTTGATCCCGGTGTCGATTATAGCCAAAATCATCATTCAAATTGCATTCAATATCTTCTACAGAATAACGACTAATGAGGAAGAGCCTTCATTCTCCGATGAACTAGACAAATTAATCGAATTAAAAGCCACAAGAAATTCTCATTATGTGTTTATGCTTGGCGTTGTTCTATCGATGGGATCGCTGGTTATGGATATGCCGTATTCCGTGATGTTCATCATCATTATTTTGTCAGGGTTCATGTCAGAGGTTATCGGATATATTTCGCAGCTGTATCTTTATCGGAAAGGAGTCTAAGATGGGCAACGGCAACAGCAACGGTCTTATTAGCAACAACATTCGAAACTTGCGTTTTCACCATGATGAAATGACTCAACAGCAATTGGCTGAAAAAGTAGGTGTGACTAGACAAACCATCGTAGCGATTGAAAAAGGAAAATACTCCCCTTCTCTGGAATTGGCTTTTCGTATTGCTTTCGTCTTCAAATTACCGTTGGAAGAGGTATTCTCTTTTGAGTGGAATAATTTGTAAAAACTAATCTAGGAGGAATCCTTATGAGAGCGATTGTGTACGAAAAATACGGAACACCGGATGTTCTTCAGCTCAAAGAAGTCGAAAAACCTATTCCCAAGGATAATGAAGTACGGATAAGGGTACATGCGGCAATCGTAACGCCGTCGGACTGCGCCTTCCGAAAGGCTGACCCCTTCATGGTCCGATTTATTTATGGTCTCACAAGTCCCAAAAACAAGATATTAGGAGTTGAGTTAGCCGGAGAAATCGAATCGGTGGGCACAGGTGTGACATTGTTCAAAAAAGGCGATCAAGTTTTCGGTATAAGTACAAAAAACTTCGGCGCTCATGCCGAGTACACTTGTCTGCCGGAAAATGATCCAGTGGCCATAAAACCAGCTAATATGGCCTATGAAGAAGCCGTCGGCGTCTGTGACGGGGCGTTAACGGCATTAATTTTCCTTAGAGATACCGCAAAAATTCAGAGAGGACAAAAAGTTCTTATCAATGGCGCTTCCGGATCGGTAGGCTCTTATGCGGTACAGCTTGCCAAGTACTTCGGGGCTGAAGTTACCGGGGTATGCAGTACCGCGAATCTAGAAATGGTGAAATCTCTGGGAGCCGATAAGGTAATCGACTATACCAAAGTGGATTTTAACAAAAGTGGTCAGAGCTATGACGTTATTTTCGATGCGGTGGGCAAAAGTTCATTTTCGAGTTGTAAAAGCTCGCTAACGCCAAGAGGGATTTATCTTTCAACCGTCCCTACGCTATCCACTATTCTTCAAATGTTATGGACATCAAAGAGCGGCAGCAAAAAAGCAAAGTTCGTGGCTGCAGGCCTCATGCAGAACAAAGGAAATCTTATCTTCCTTAAAGAGCTTATCGAAGCGGGGCAGCTCAAATCGGTCATCGATAGACGCTATCCGCTCGAACAGACCGCCGAGGCTCACAGGTATGTTGAAAAAGGGCATAAAAAGGGAAATGTGGTCATCACTTTGTAACATGGTGGAAAAGTCTAAATATGGTGAATAACAAAGTATTCATAGAGAGAGGGATTATAATGTGGGATCGTAAAGAATTGAAACGAAGAGCCAAGGATGTGCTGCGAAAATCGTACTGGAAGGCATTTTTGGTGAGTATTATACTGGCATTTTTCAGTGGAGGGGGCAGCGCTCCCAGCTTTAACCTTAACGGGGGATCATCCGACTCCTCCGGCGCGGATATGGATTGGGGGAGCTTCGCGCCTTTCCTTGCTATCATTATTATCGTTATGATTTTCGTAATTTTGTTCGCACTTGCGTTTCGCATCTTTCTCGGTTTCCCGCTCGAAGTCGGTTCGATGCGTTACTTCAAGCAATCTGCGGAACATGAGGCCAACCTGAACCATTTGGGCTTTGCTTTTAACAAGCACAGGTATCTGGATATCGTAAAAGCGATGCTCTGGAGAGGTTTTCTGAACTTCTTATGGTTTCTGCTCCTCATCATCCCCGGGTTCGTCAAAGCCTACGCATACAGCATGGTGCCGTTCATTTTGGCGGACAATCCCAACATTGGGTATAGGCGAGCGGTGGATTTAAGCAATCAAATGACGCGGAGTCATAAATTTCGTATTTTCGTGCTTGATCTAAGCTTTCTCGGTTGGATCCTTCTCGGCCTTCTGGCACTCTTCATCGGCGTACTGTTTGTGCTGCCCTATATCAATGCTACGAAGGCGGAGCTTTACCTGAAATTGCGCCAACTGGCGCTGGAGGACGGACTGACAACGGAAGAAGAGCTGCGGCTGACTCAGACACCTGTCATTTAATTTGCCGTAACTCAGTTTGCAACAAAGGCTGGTATGCCACTCGGAAGAGGATGGCCTACCGGCCTTTGTTTTGTCTGTATTGAAAGTTGTGCGGTTTATCGTGTAGAGTACGAGCGTACGCTCAGTCTCGATAATAGGAAAGCACCCAGCAAATGCCGTTTCGATCCGTGACAATGGCCAGCAGCCCATTAAAGGGAGCCTCATATACTTCCGTATTAATAAGGCCGCCCATTGCCAGCTCTCCATATACTTTGCGAAACTCCTCTTCCGTCTCGATCTTTAAAAAGACTCTCACATAGTCGCCTTTTAAAGACGGCTTGGCTGCAAGCGTATCGGCGAAAGTAATCTTACTGCTCCCCAGATGCAGTTCCGCGTTGAAGACCTCTTCTCCCTGTTTTCTCAAAATGGTAATCTCGCCGCCAAGAACGCTCTGATAATACTTGAGCTCTTCTTTGCAATTCTCTACCACAACAAACGGATTGGCAATGATCATGGTTTCATCCTCCCTTTCGTCATGCGTTCATATTTGGAATACAAAATTTCAATCGCATGGGCAACGTCTTCCTCGGTTTTCAAATAGATGGACACCCAGCCCGACTCCGGATATATATGGTGGGGCTCGGCTTTTCCGGAAGCTATCCATTCATCACGCTCAGATTTCGGTAAAAGCAGGTCGACGAGGTGATCGCCATGAAGATGTCCGATTTCTTTGCCTTCTATAACAAATTCAATCCCTCCGAATCGATGGGGCTGTACAGTGACGCCTGCCCAAGAAAGCAACTCATCGGTCAAGACTGCCTTTCCATTCGCACTCATGAATTAACATCTCCATTCTGGTCGCTCATATTGCGGAGCACCTTCTTTAGCAGATCCAGCATGAACGCATACTCCTCGTCGGTGATGCCCTTTCGGGTTTTGTTCTTGATACGGTTCAACGCTTCTTGAACCTTTGGGACCACCGATCGGCCTTCTTCCGTCAAATAGAGCAAGTGATAGCGATTGTCTGCGGGATCGGCTTCCCTTCGCACGTATCCCTCAGCCTCAAGCTTAGCGATCGCCTTCGCGGTGGTCGTTTTATCAATGAGCAGATCCTCGCTTAGCGCTTTCTGCGTTATTCTTTCTTGACCTGCGATAGTCATCAGAAAAATGTACTGCCCGCTCCCAATTCGAAAGGGTGCCAGCTCGGCAGCGATCAGAATCTGCATATGGCGATAAATAGCCGAAATGTACTTCCCATGCGATTCTGTAGCGCCCTTGAATGGTTCAGCCAAATCCTCTTTCACCTTCCTCACCCCCTAAATAGGATGTCATTGCAACTAATTTAAGTATATGCTCGATAGGATGTTATTGCAACTATTTTTTCCAAATAAAGGCTGCCACTCGTCCCTATCTTTTGTAACATGATAAATAAGCCTAACTACATCAAAAGGCCGGTAAGCATCCAATCCCCATCCGACCATCGCCTCAACACTTTCGTCATAGACCGGACGGATGAAAAAACATATATTAACAAATTCCCCCTTCTAATCACAAGGATTTTTCCTTAGTCTAAGAGAATTTATAGATATGAAATCCTTAAAACACTGGAGACCGCTATGACCTTCCCTATTTGGATCAATCTTGGCTTTATAAAGCTGCATCCTCATGTGGTATTTGAAGCGCTCGCTTATTTTATCGGCTTTCGAGTGTACCTCTACACCCGCAGTAAGGATAAGTTTCCGATGGAGCAAGGCCTCTGGGTCATTGTAGGGGCCATCTTGGGTGCTGCCATTGGCTCCAAGATGCTGTATTGGCTGGAGGACCCTCTGAAAACGATAGAAAACTGGCGCAGCTACACCTATTTGATGGAGGGCAAAACGATTGTTGGCGGGCTGCTAGGCGGGCTGATCGGTGTAGAATTTATGAAGAAGCGCGTCGGCATTACTCGTTCCTCAGGAGATGATATGGCACTGCCGATTATTACTGGCATGGTGATTGGGCGTATCGGCTGCTTTATGACAGGGCTTGATGACCATACCTATGGCATTCCAACATCTTGGATTACAGGCATTGATTTTGGCGATGGCATTCTCAGACACCCGACACAGCTATATGAAATTGCTTTCTTGCTTCTGCTTGGCGGGCTGCTCTATCGATGGAAAAAAAGAGCCGCATTTCCTGACGGAGCGATTTTCCAACTCTTTATGACAGGATATCTCTTATTTCGCTTTGTCATTGATTTTATCAAGCCTACCCCTCACCCTTATCTCGGGCTCAACAATATCCAGCTAGCTTGTTTGATAGGCTTAATCTATTACTTGTCTTTGCTATACAAATGGCTGGGCAAACCACAAAGCTCACATAAGGGGGAAATATAACAATGACAACCAAAAACAGACCCTACATCTTCTACGAGCTAACGAACAGCGTCTGCTCTAAGTGCCTGCGAAAGGTTGAAGCTAAAGTTATTATCGAGGACGATCAAGTATTTCTGCTCAAATATTGTGGACATCACGGCCGCGAAAAAGTATTAATTGCAAGCGACGCCGCCTATTATAAGAAATGCCGCGAATTTCTAAAGCCTGCTGAGATGCCTCAGCACTGGAATACACCGATCCGCTACGGCTGTCCGTATGATTGCGGTCTATGTCCCGACCATGAGCAGCATAGCTGCCTGACTTTGATCGAGGTCACCGACCGCTGCAATCTGCAATGTCCAATCTGCTATGCGGAGTCCTCACCGCACCGGGAAACGTGGCGCTCGCTGGAGCAGATCGAGAAGATGCTCGATGCCATCGTCCGAAACGAGGGCGAACCTGATATTGTTCAGATTAGTGGAGGAGAACCTACAATCCATCCACAGTTTTTTGAGATACTCGACCTCGCCAAAAGCAAGCCGATCAAGCACATTATGCTCAACACCAATGGCCTCCGCATTGCTCAGGACCGCAGCTTTGCCAAGCGGTTAGCCGAATATATGCCAGGCTTTGAAATTTACTTGCAGTTCGACAGCTTCCAGGAGGAGGCGCTCAGGGAGCTTCGCGGCGTTGATTTGCGCGACGTTCGCCGACGTGCTTTGGAGCATTTAAACGAATTCAATATCTCGACCACGCTGGTCGTTACACTCAAAAAAGGACTGAACGATCATGAGATCGGCGACATTATTCAGTTCGGCCTGAAGCAGCCCGCCGTGCGAGGCGTTACCTTCCAGCCTATTCAAGCTGCCGGGCGCTTAGAGGATTACGATCCGGCAAAGGATCGTCTGACCCTTAGTGAGGTGCGGCAGGGAATAATTGACCAATCGGGCATTTTTCGCCCTGAGGATATTATTCCGGTGCCATGCCACCCCGATTGTTTGGCGATGGGCTACGCATTGAAGCTTGGCGGGGATGTGCTGCCGCTTACCGGATTAATGGACCCTCAAATCTTACTGGAGGGCGGCCGCAACACGATCGTATTCGAGCAGGATCAAACACTTAAGTCAAAAATATTCGAGCTGTTCTCGACCGCTCATTCCCCTGCCTCTTCAGCGCTTTCGCTGAAAAGCCTGCTATGCTGCTTGCCGATGGTCGCCGTGCCTGACAACATTAGCTATGATAATGTTTTCCGTGTCATTATTATGCAGTTTTTGGATCCCTATAATTTTGATGTACGTTCCGTTAAAAAATCTTGCGTTCACATCGTACACCCTGATGGACGAATCATTCCTTTTGATACGTATAATATGTTCTATCGTGGTGACCAGGAGAAGAGGTTGGCCGAGTTGAGAAATGAATATGACATGCGCCCGGGAGGTAAAAGCAATGAGTGGAATGAGTGATGAGGATAACAAGGAGCTAGACGTATCGCCTTCCGGCAAATCGCCTGGCCATACCAAGCAGGTATGGATGGGAATCGGACTGTTGGCACTGCTGCATCTATTACTTTTCATTTTTCCTGTCGCCTTTTTCTTTATCAGCATCGTACAACTTATTTACCTGCTTCCTGCTATCCTTATATTCCGTAAAAAAAGCGGTATCATTCAAGGATTACTGATCGGTGCCGGCATTACTTTTCTGTTGAACGCTGCCTGCTTCGGTCTCGTAATTAGCGGGAATTTTCCTCTATAAATCATCATCGCAATAGCCTGACGGAAGGTTCACTTGATAAACAGTAACCATGCGCGTTTGGACGTAGATACATGACAAAACGGCCACCTTAAAAGATGGCCGTTTTGTGGTTTAATGGCTATTCGAATAAGGAGTCTCCCCTTGTTCATTGCCCAGAAAGCTCTTTTGCTGCATTTCTGTTGGAATAAAACTTTGATTAGCCGCTAGGCTTCTTTTGCAGGAGACGTTTCAGTTCTTCATCCACACGTGCGCTGCGTTGCTCTTGTTGCTGATCGAAGCCCATTCTACCAGCGTTCACGCCGTAAGAACCTTTGGCAAGCTCACGTCCCGCTTCCCATTCCATTACCTTCATTTCGATCCGTTCAAAGCCTCTTGAGGCTGCGCTCCCTTGCAGCGGCTGCACGGATTTATGGCCCGGTGTTCCAGTATGCCGAACACGGGTAATTAGCTCCGTATGCTTTCCTTGAAGCCGGATCTTCTCTTCCTTCAGCGTTTGAACATGCAGCTCAAGGTCAAGCACGGCTTGCTTGGCAAGCTGTTGAAGCCTCGTCGTTTCTTCGGCTTGCTCCTGATACAAGAGCTTAGCTTCAAGCGCCATACGGGCATCCACCTCGCGTTCCGCGGCTAATGCTTGCTCTGCTTTTCCATCATAGTAACCTGCTTGCTCGTTCAGATCATTGAGCTTTGCTTGGAGCATGCGCTCCTGTACTTGCTGTTGTTCCATTGCTTGTTCCGCTTTTACAATTTCCTCGTCTAAATCTCTCAAATAATGATTAAGCATCATAACCGGATTCTCGATCTTGTCCAACATCTCGTTGGCCGCTGCTTTCGTCATGCTAACTACACGCTGCAAAATTCCCATTCTTTCATCTCTCCTTGAGTAGTATTAAGTGGCGGTCTAATAACTGAAATTATTGTTAACAGCCTTTGGGACAAACAACGTAGCGATAAAGTACACCAGAATCACAGCTCCGAAGCTAAAGAATGCCGAAATGATGACCAGCAGTCTAATAATGGTGGAATCAATCCCCAGCCATTGACCGATGCCTCCACATAGACCTGTTAACTTGCTGTCCGTTGTTGAACGAAACAATTTTTTCATATTTAATCGTCCTTTCCTGTTCCTCATCTATGTCTTTATTGTAGAGATTGTCTTCTGTATTCGTAACGGTCCGCGGACTGTTTTACGAGCTAGGCTTTCGGCGGGGATTAACTGCGACATCTGACGGGGAAGTGAATTTGATTTGACTATTACTAAGACCGACCATATTCGTCACCAATTTGAAAATGATTTACTTGTTTCCTGTTGATTAATTCAGCATTGAGAAATCATTCATTCTCTAGCCAATGATTTTTAGCACAAAGGGAGCGCGGATATCCTCCGCGCTCCCTTTCCATGTTTACATATTCAATGAACTGTTACTGCTTCCTAGTTGGCGCTTCCCAAATACCTTGAAGCCAGGAGTCAAACTCTGCGCCTTTATCGCCCTCGTAAGTATCGTAAATATCCAACCGCGTCTTTTGGAGCTTTTCCTTAAACTGTTCGAATGTATGGCCTTCCGGCAGGCTCTTCTTAATCCGCAGCAAAATCTTGTTAAGACCTTTAAATAACTCGCCCTTATTTTTCGCTGGCATTTGCACATTTTCACCCAGCTGCTTCAGCTTGCGGTATGCAGCCTCTCGCACCTGAAACACTTGATCACCGGCCATAACATGCTGCAACAACTTAATGGCAGGAGCTATATCCAATTGACCCAATTCATTCACGGCATTCAATCGATCTCTCCAGCTAGCTGTTCGATTGGCCGCTTTCTTAAGCTCCTCGAAGTTTTCCGGCAGCTCGCTAACGGCTTCATAATTATTGTTATTCAATGTTTAATCTCCTTAATCATCGCCGTATCGACAGGATGATGAATTTCATACTTGTGCGCTCTATTATAACATGAACCTAACTGTGCTTGTTGATTCATTGTTGACCAACCTTCTATTTACTAATCCAACATACTTTGCGTTCTCCAAGACTTCACTGCTCTGCTTATTGAATTTTCTTTATTACAAACTTTCCATTCATCCCAAAAGTCAATTGTATTACTATTCGGCTTATTATTGGGTTCTGCGATTCTTATCCTACTGGGTAGTAAACTGGCATCCCCCACAACAAGTGCCTCTCCAGTGTCAAGTACAGGTAATAACTCTGCAAAACCCCCAAGGTTATCCGGTAACAATCTTTTTATTACATTTTGATCATCAGCATTCGTTAGCCTCAACGCAACGAAATTATTGCACTGACTTAAAATCGTTTTATTTACCTCAGATGGCCTTTGACTAATTACAACTAAACCGACCCCATACTTTCTTCCTTCTTTTGCTATCCTTTCGAAATACCGCTCTGAAATTTCATATTCACTAGAACCAGCGACATGATTTGGAATGTAAAGATGGGCTTCATCGCACAGTAATGCAACAGGATGTCGATCTGATTTTTCAGTCCATTGTTGAATAGAAAAAACTAAACTCGCCACTCTGCCGACAACTAAGGGGAGAATATCCGAAGGCACTTCTGAGAAGTCAATTATCTTAACTCCACCTGTTTTTTCTTGCTGATTGTCTCTACCGCATAGCAATGCTGCAGCTAGTTTCTCCAACCATCCTAGATCATTTACTCGTGAAGGAGGATTCATCATAAACGCAAGTCTACGATCTGATCTTTTGTTCTCAAGTCTTGCAATAAATCTGCTTAATTTACCATGGAACTCTCCTTGTTTATCTCCCCTAGGGCCATCCACCATTTCAGTATTCAATCTGTTCAATTCAACTAATACAGAATCCAAACTAAATGGAATGGGGCTATCGATCGTGAAGTTTGCTATTAATTCTTGTTCATTCGCTTCTTCCAAAAAACTCAGTTTCGATGAAGTTACTGCTCTTGATAAGACCATTGACTGATTAGGAGCATTTTGATCGCTTCTATCCACCAGCATACTAATCATATCCTCATAGCCTAACAGCCAATAGGGAAAATACAAAACACCATCCTCAATATCTCCACCGTTTTGTATTTCTGCAGGTCCTGCTACTTTGTAATGCTTAATTCCATCATCGCTCAGATTTTTGTATTCGCCGTGAAGATCGAACAATATAGCATTAGAATTAGGCAATTCAGCTATCTGTTCTATTAATCTAGCAGTTGTCCATGACTTTCCTGAACCCGTACTCCCAACTATCACAGCATGTCTTTGAAAAAATTTATTAGCATCTAAAAAGGCAATCGCCTCTTCATCCAATGTATAGTTACCAAGACTTAATGGATTTTTTTGTTCTCCTGTTTGAAAAGAAATGGCATGCATAAATCTTGATAACTTCTCGCCTTCAATTGGATAACAATTTGCATCAATTTCAGGTACAGTTTCAAGTGTCCTTCTAAAAACATTTGTTTTCATTAACAACCTATCAAAAAATGTACCTATTAGAGTTATCCGAACAGAATTGTTTTCATGAAATACTTCTCTATCATATTCTTCATCCGCAAGCTGAAGCTCCGCATCAATTGTTTTTCTGATAATTTTATGTATAATTCCAATAAGGTGCTGACCTGCCCTACTGCTTCTCAGCGCAACTAAACGGTTTACTTGCATCTTCCTCAATACTTCAACGTTGTTTACGAGCAATGTAACACTTGCAGTATCCACAGCTACAACCTGTCCAAGCAAATCTTCATCCGCATACTGAAATATTGTCATATCAGCACCCCCTTACATTACAAGTTTGATTAGCTCATCCAGTGACCAAAATGATAAATCCTCAATAATCTCCTCTCCGTCGTGAAACACAACTTTTGTTCCACCATTAAATTTCTCGATTCCAATAACATTGGCAACTCTTGCACTTTTAATAAATTTCATTGCACTATCTGATAAGGTCTTGGTAGCGATTAGTATAGGTGCTTTTCCCTGCCTCAATTTGTCGTTCAACTTAGAATGTATATGGTTGTCATTAAATCCGTATCCTACACACAATATTGAACCAGCAGTTTCAAAAGCAATATCCGCTCTAGCTATAGTGCTTCTAAATGGATCGTTATGAGTATGCTCATACTTTCGTGCTCCTGGCGTAACCATTAGTGGAGTCAATGTGGTCTGCTCTGAAATGATATCCGGTATGCTCACCACATTGACGTCATCGGATAGAAACCAATCGAGTGAACCGTGCACCTTTAAAAGTTCAACTTGATCAGTAGGATTTCGATGAAATCCTGTAAAAGTCTTTTGATATTCGCCTGAAAATCCAGTGTTACATTTTAATAATGCCTGATCAATAGCGTATTCTGCCATTCGATCATAATTAGTTGTAACTACTTTTAAGGTTTGGTTAGCTGTTCTACCAACATGTTGTAACAGCTTACCAAGAGGAAGATGGATTTCATTTTTTAATAGTGCTGTGAACACTTCAATATCTCTCCGCAATATTAGTTCTCTTGTACTTAATATGATTTGTTTTTCTAACTTTTCTGAGACTGAAACCTTGTGCAAAGCTGTCTCTAAATCAATTCCTGATTCAAGCTCAGCCTTAAAATCGTTCCATTTTTCATTATCCTCCGGATCCGGAGTAATGCTTTGAATAAGATGTATTGCCAATTGAGACATCCCGGCGAAACCATAAGCAGCAGATGCTCCGCTGCCCAAGACTATTACAGGATTCAAAGATATGCATCTTTGAATTAAACCTAAACTTTTCTCCGATAGATCTGCGCTCAGTCTTTTCCCCTCCTCTTCTATTTGTTTTAATAGTTTCGACATTATCCAACCTCTTTAAACCATAGATTATTCGATTCAAATAGATCGCCAACTGTCGCATAAGCTCCCCCGGATTTGATTTGACTATTACGATTCATGCGATTATGTATGAATAATCATATAGAAATTTCCCTAAGATGGTAAAATCAATAAATCTATATGAAAAATCGAATAGAATCTCTCATTTGGCGTTTATCCCGAGGTTTCTATTCGAAATATCATACAGATTTATGGGCAGGCAGAGGATTAGACGGGTTGTGGGTGATTCGTAGAACTAGTGGACGATAGTAGCTTCAAGAACCATTCCATTCATCAGTCTTCATTAGAGTTTTCATTTAATATATTTTCCTTTTTTGAAAAAATAAAAGCATAAATGGTGTTTATCAATATGGCTGCAGCGGCCGAACTCCAAATTAACATCATAAATAAGGCAGCCACAGGATCTATATCAGCCTCTATTATAGTGTTCATTGTTATCTTCCTCCTTTTTTTGCTATGGAAGCCACCGAACTGGAATTAGCGATTTTCTCACATGATGACGGCATTTACAGCGGTTTGTATACAATCATGTAATAAGTCATGAAAGAAGCGCCAGCCATATGCAAACAACTTATCAAAACATAAACCAATCTGCCTGTTTTCAATGACAGCGGGGCAAGAAGCCTTATTATCATAAGCGAGAGGATTGATAAGCCTAACAGGCTAAAGAAAAACCTCAGGTCGACTTCCGGCTCTCCAGTTATTATTAGGATCAAGACAGGACCTAGTGATATTAGGACAAGGAGTAATAAAGGCGCAACAAGTTGCCTGGCATATTGTAAATTGAAATGCTGCCAAAACTTTATGGGAATTAGCAATATTACCACAGTTATAAAATACAAAAGGGAAAATATGAATCCATACCACATGTTTCTTAGGTTAATAATATTGGTTTTTTCCACTTCAAAATTAAAGTTGTCTACCGGATTTCCGAGTACTCTTACCTGATCCAGGGCCCAGATAGCCTTGCCGAAACTACGCTGCTTAATGAGAATATCGGAATACAACTTCAGGGCCAGCGCTTTGTCTTTACTTGACATGCTGGCCTTGCCAAAGCTGTTTATATATTTTTCCGCATGCTTTCTCGCCTTTTGATATTGAGCAATTTCAAAATATTTGTTAGCCAAATAGATGTGCATTTCGGAAGCAATTAATGCGTTCTCACTCTTTGAAAGAATGGTTTCGACTTCATCCAGGCTTTCATTGATGCGAATATTGTCTTCTTCTAACTGGATTTTTCTAAAATCTCGCAATGCTTGCCATTCGGAACGTCTTTCATTTAGATAAGCCACTCTTTCACGAAAGGTACCGGCAAATTTCCCCTCAGGGAATCGGACAAGATATTTTTCATAAAAGGACAAAGCTTTTTCAAAATTAAAAAGGTAATTATCATAGATATGGGTCAATTGCCTGTAGACTGTTTCATTATTCAGATCCGGATTCTTTGCCAGAAGTTCTTCCAAAACTAAAGCCGCCTGCTCATAATTTCTATCAACAAAGAATTGGTTCGCTTTATTGCTGTATTCCTGTTCAAGGTCCTGAGAACTGTTTTGAGCCATGCTTGTGCCAGGACTTGTAATTAAGATAATTAGAGCAATCATAATTGAAAAAAAAAATAGATATGGTGATTTATTTTTCTTCATGTACTTCTCCCTCCCTATTTTTCCGACATGATTAGAACGGTACCAGTTGCAGGTTGAATACCCGCTCGACAAGCCAGATCAAGCCAAGGACAAAAATGACTGCGGACGCTATAATGGTTATTCTTCTAAGATCGAGCTTTTTCCTCATCAGCTGCAGAACAGGCAATATGATTAATAAGACCATCAGCTGTCCCAATTCCACGCCGACGTTAAACGAGACTACCGAGAGAACAAGATTCGTTTTTCCTGCGATGAACTCCTGAAGAACGCTGGCAAAGCCGAATCCATGAATCAATCCGAAGATGAATGTTGCCAGCCATCGATAATTGATCTGTTTTGCCAACAGGTTTTCCAACGCGACATAACAGATGGAGAGGGCGATCACGCTTTCGACAAACTTGGAGTTCAGAGTGACAATCTGCATTGCCGCCAGCAGCAAAGTAATGCTGTGCGCCACAGTAAAGGAAGTGATAATCTTTATGGCTTCCCTAGTGGATAAACCTATCACAATTAAAGCAACCAGGAATAATATATGGTCATATCCGATAAGGATATGTTTGATTCCAAGCAATAAGAAGGTATATATGCTCGACCACAAAGCGGCGGCTTTAGATTTAACGGAGAATTCCCATACGGTATTGTTGGAATCGAATGTATACTGCAAATCCGGTTGGGAATAATCGAAGACCTTCTGCACAGAGTCGTCATTGGCATCGGAAAAATAAATCAAACCAATATTCACATGGTCATTTTTGGTTTCTTCAAATAACAGCCGGTAATCAATCTTCACCTTGTTGTCTTGCCAGTCAAAATTTATATCGTTTACCCTCAGCCATATTTTCCATAATGTTCCTTCTCGCTCTATTCTGTCTACCATTAAAGGGTAGGAGCGGTCATTGACGGAAACCGACAGCTTCTCGTTGATGTAAGGTTGAATAATGCCGGTTGCCATTTCCCGGAGCTGCTCATCGGTGAGACTATCAAGGTCATGGCTGAATTCCTTGATCCCTCTTATTTGCTGAAACAAGGAGGGGCCGAGCTCAATGGTGGACAGAATGTGATCCTTGCCAATGGACCATTTTGATCCTCCCATATTCAATTCGTGGGCGAAGACGGGGGTAACCATGAAAAGCGATAAAGCGATCAGGAACAATGACGCTAGTTTTCTGAACCATTGTACGGGCATGACGATATCCTCGTTTCTTCTTTGAGTTATTGAGCGGTCGCAGGGAAAACCCTGCGACCGCCTTTTTTATCATGCTGCGAACAAAAAAGATCTTACTGGTAAGTCACGACCAGTTTTGCGGCTTGTGTAGCTGAGCCGTTATAGGCCGACGCGGTCCGCTCACCGGTACCGGTGACGACAAAGACCATGGAATTGTTTTGTACCCAGCCAGTGCGGTTGACGATTTCCTGGACAACGCTCTTCAGATCCGGAGTCCGTTGGTCAGCCCCGGCTGCTCCTACCGTGTTCCAAGCGACAGGGCTCCAAGCAACGGAAGCGGTCGTGGTGGCACGGGAGGAGATGTTGGAAGCCGACGTGGTGAAGGTGCCCGGATTATCGGCTGCCTGTCCCTTGATGGTCAGGTTGGTTGTGCCGGAGTTCGTCTCATCCACAGTGAACTGGATGTAGGCGTTCGTAATGGTCTTGCCTTTCGGTACGTTAACGTTGTTGAAGCGCATTCCGACGTATTGGTTGCCGGTGGTCGTGGTGTCGAACACCAATTCTAAGTCGGTGCTGGTAAGGTTCACGGAACCGCCGCTTTGGTTCTGCTCCGCATCATCGCTGCCTGCGCTGACTTGGGAAGTGACGGTGGTGGAAGTGCCGCCGCCGACAGCATTGACGGTGACGACCACCGTGTCAGTGTCAGTGGCCCCAGCGTTATCTGTTACCGTAAGGGTTAAGGTATGGGTGCCAACAGCCAGGCGGACGCTCGGAGTGGCGCCGGTGGCAATCTGGGTTGCTCCCTCTTTCCAGACATAGGAAGAGATCGTGCCGTCCGGATCGCTGCTTCCGGACCCGTTCAGAACAACCGTTTCTTCACCGTTGCCTTCGTCGGTCACCGTCTGGTCAGCGCCGGCATTAGCCACTGGAAGCTGGTTGCCGCCGGAACCGCCGCCTTGGGGAACAGTTACGGTCTCAATCACCGTGCCGTCTGCCCGGCGGGCGATCATGGTCAATGTGCTTCCAACAACGTCGAACTCGGTTAAGTGGTGCGACATATCCGTTTTGACGATATTCGGCCAGGTAGCGTTAGGAGTATACAAGGAAGCGCCGCCGCCGCCGGAAGTAACGTACTGGATATTGTCGACGACCGCACGGGCATAGTTATGGTTGTGTCCATTGAGGTACAATTGTACCCCATATTGCTTCAAGACGGGATGGATGTCGGTCTGGACAGAGGTATTGTTCGCATGAGTGCCGGCACCCCACCCCGGCGCATGGCCCATAACAACCTTCCACTGCTTGGTAGTGGAGGCAAGGTCGTTGACCAGCCAGTTGTACTGAGCCGAGCCGGAGGTGAAGGTGGCATACATGTCAAGCACGACGAAATGGACCGGTCCGTAATCGAAGGACCAGTAGTGGTTAGCCACGTACGGATAAGGGAAGTACTTTCTGTAGACCGCGCCTGTACCCTCATGGTTGCCCCTTGCCCCAATCATAGGAACCTCGGCCTGGAGGGCGTGAATCTGCGGGTAGGTGGTCCCGGAAACGAAGTGATGAGCAGTCCAGTCGCTCTCGGTATCGACGCCGACAAAGTCCCCGCTGTTCAGAAGAAGGGTCTGGTAGGCCGGGTCGGCGGCATAAGCCGCACGTGCCTTGGCAGCTACCTTCTCTTGGTTAGCCGGGTAGGTACGGCTGTCGCCGTAGGAGAGGAACTTCACGGAAGTAGCGGTGCTCGCCGGCGCGGTGACGAAAGAGCCAGCATGACCGTCCACATTATAGTAGTACTTGGTGCCCGGCTGCAGCCCGGTGATGGTGTACTTGTGCTGGTAGGCGGAATTATACGTCGCGACGGTCGCTTGCCCCATCGAATAAGTGGTGTCGGTACCCCAACTGATGACGTTCGACTCGTTCACGCTTGTCTGCCAAAGAACGCTCATTGAGGTGTTGGAACCTTCGAACAGCAGATACGGCCCTTTTAAGATGTTGCTGGCAGCTGACGCGCCGTACATACCAATGGTGAAAAGAATACTAATAACACAGAGAACCAATAAACCTTTCCACTTAGCTTTCATCTTTTTCTTCCCTTCTCTTCTCTTTGATTAGGAGTCGGAATCACGGGAACCCGCCGCACGGTTCGGTCTAAAGCTGAAACTAAAAAAGTCTTCTTTACCTCCTTTTACCACTGGCATCCCAACCGTCGGCACATCGCTGCCACCTCGTTTGATTTGCTTCCATCTTTCTTTCCTCTTGTACCACGAAAGAATTTGCGGTTAACAGATATTCCCGTATTCAAACTGCCCAAAGAGATTATACTGATTAAATTTAATAGATTGTTTTAATTTTGTGTTAAGTGAATAAAAAAACCCTATAAAAAACTATAAAAAATTATAAAAAACTAATAAAAAACTGTTTAAAACTTCCTCTCGGATTAACAATTATTTAATATCGCTATAATATTTCTAATGCAATTCTTCTCTATACTAAATAAGATATGACAAATCCCGACAGAGAGAGAGATGGACTGCCGATGAGACCATTGTTCACTGCAAGAGATTTTGCAGTTACGCAAGCGAGCATAGCTGCTCTCCTTTTTTTATCAATCCCTCTGTTCAATGTCATGGGTTTCAGCAACCATAAGCTGGCGGCCATCCTGCACGGATTGGGCGCGACCGTCACCGTCATCATGAGCTGCCAAACGCTTCATCTGATCTATCCCATGCTGCGGGGTAAGGCAGGGGCCCCGGCCAGACTGGAATGGATGCTCTGGCTGACGAATCTTATGGTTCTGCTCACGATCGTGTTCGGCAACTGGCTCTATATCGCATACCGGGCGCCGGACGGTCCCCAGGAGTGGCTGCTGTACCATAGCCCCGCGTTACATTTGATCGTGATGGAATATAAAGAATTCGTCTCGCTGTACCCGCTCCCTCTGGGAATTGCGGCGGCCGTTTTATTGCGCCGGTTTCGCCATGCTCTCGAACCGGGCTCGGCGGCAAGCGGGATCATCGCTTTATTGATCACGCTATTCTGGATCTGTTTGCTGATCGGATTTGTGTTTGGCATCGGCTTGGCGAAACTTAGAATGGTATGATTTTTAACACGGTTGAAAGGGGGAGAAAATCGTGCAAGCGCACAAGCAACGAAAAACAGGCGAATTCGCTGCCGTTCTGCTTTCGGTATGGCTCGGTATCACAGCGACAACGGTCAGTCACTTATGGAGCGTTTATGATCCCGTCAAAGCCAATCCGATTTTGCTGAAGATGGGCTCCTGGATGCCCGGTTGGTGGGGCATCGGTCCTTATGCCGGCAAAGAAACGGCTGGACTGCTCGTCTGGTTGGCCACATGGGCTATATTCCACTGGACGATCGGACGGAAAGAGGTTGCTCTGAAACCATGGACGATCGTATTTGCCGTTGCCTTTATTGCCAATCTGATCGTCATCTGGCCTACGGTTTACCACGCCTTACTGGGCTGGCCGAACATGCCGAACACTTTGCCGGGAGGCTAATCATGTCCATCATATACAAATATAAACTTTCTTTGTTACTGTATGTGTCCTTGTGTCTGCTGTTTTTTTCCTTCTATTGGACAAACGTGCCGACGGAAGGAGCCAAGTCATCCGCCCCGACGTCCAAGTCATTTCGATTCGGTTATTTCAGCCAAGGGGAAGTCGGGGAGTGGATCAAGCAATTCGGGGACATTTCGTTTTTTGCCGCGCCTCACCAGCTGCTGCAGCGTCATCCGGAAGCACAAACGTTTCAAGTTTATCCCATATTTGACGGTTCTACGACGGAAAACCGTTTCAACCAAGCTTATCCTCATGTGCCTGCCGAGACGCTTCCGGGTTACGGGAAATCTTTCTATACGGTCAGTAACGAAAACGCCAGATTATTCTTTCTGAACGCCGATCGGTTATCGGATGCGGGAGACCGCCAGTTGGAATGGATCCGTCAGACGGTTGACGAATCTAAGCAAACGTTCACCTTTGCATGGCTGAGCGAAGATCCGAAGCTTCCCGAGATATGGAACACCTTCAGAGCTGCCGGAATTAACGCGGTTTTCATCCGCGATTCCGTCTACACCCTTGAATTGGCCGTTGAACAAAAGCCTTCCGATTATGTGCCCGCCGAATATAAGGGATGGGGATTGTGGGATTTGTCCAGGTTTAAGGAAACGCCTTTCATTACGGTCATTGAAGCGAATAATGACGACCTATCCATTAAGGCCGTGAATAAACAGGGACAAGTGCTCGATCAACTGGAACAGGATGCGCTGAATCTGGCTTCGTGGAACCTTGATTCGATGGAACAAAAACAGGAAATCCCGCTCGTGGGCATACAATCCTTATGGCGCTACCATCCGGGCAGCGAGGCGATCAAAATCGACATACCGGAAGAGATCGATGCGACGGGAGAGGGGGCAATCATAGAGACTTCTCACACGGAAACTGTTCAACTGCCTGCTTACGATTGGCGCAGTCCGGAATACGACGATTCCGCCTGGAAGATCGGCAGGGCTCCTTTGGGAAATACGAATAACAGTGATCGGCAGGCTTATATTCAAACAAGCTTGGAGGCCGCGAAGTTCCCGACTTATTATTTTCGTAAGTCGTTTGAATTGGATGGCGATCCGGTGGATTTGTCCGGATTATATTTGAATATCGCCTATGAGGACGGTTACGTCGTTTATCTGAACGGCCAGGAAGTATCCCGGGACGCCATTCGAACCGGGCTCTTAACCGAATCGTCGTTGGCGTTTCCGAATGAATTTTCCTTCTTTCGAAGAATTGATCTGAAAGCCCATTTGAACAAGCTTGTGAAGGGACCCAATATCATCGCCGTTGAAGTGCACCGCAGCCACCCCTCCTCGCCCAATCTGTTCTTTGACCTTGCCTTGTCTATTGAATCAAACGGAAAGGAACGTGAATGATGCGGACAGACCTGATGAATTGCATGAGGAAACCGGCGGGGAGAAACGTTTCATTATTCTTGCTAATCGTTTGCCTTGCCGTCTTCACGACCGGATGCGGCATCCCCCTTCCATCCGGCACGATTCCGTATACCGACATTGCCGTTACGAATAATTATCTGATTGTCCATAACCGCAGCGGAGATGTTCGGTACGATGTGAAAATCACCATTGACGACAAGTACACATATGTAGCGGATGTGCTGTCCCTCGGTAAATCCAGCCTGCTGTTAACCGAATTCGTTGACGATCGGGGCAATCGTTACAAACCCGGACTGTTGAACGTCCGCAATGTGACAGTCTATATAGCGGACGCGAATGAAGGCACAGAGTACTATCGTTGGTAAATCGCGGCAGGGAGAAAACATGGGATTTTCTGTTGATCAAATAGTAAAGTTGAAAGTATTGTGATTTCTTGTTGCACAAGTGGAGAAATATTAGAGGAAACGACTTAGTTAAAGAAGGACCGGTTAGCCACTCGAAAGACAAGGGCTGCCGGCCTTCTTTATGTGCAGGGGGTGTGAGAGGAACGAACGCAGGAGCTACACGAAACAGGGAGAACACAAACGCATGATCGGCACGGAGCTTAGTGAAAGTTTTTCAGAGAGCAAGTGTTGATTCCGTGTTGACTCTGAGCATCAAGTGGCGATATATTCAAAACTTAAATACTGCTATATGCCTCTCAGCTTTACTCCTCACTCGTAGCAACTGGGTTCTCAGGTCTGGAACTCCAATCACTCCAGCTCCCCGCATACAATTTCACATTGCGGAATCCCGCTTCCTCCAACGCGAACACATTCGGCGTTGCCGTAACTCCCGAACCGCAGTAGACGATGATTTCATCGTCACGTGATAGCCCGGCGAAGCGCTCTGCCTGCTCCTCCGGCGACTTCCACGTGCCGTCGGCGCGTTTGCCTTCGTTCCAGAAACGGTTGATTGCGCCTGGTATATGGCCGGCAGCGGGATCAAGCGGTTCGACTTCGCCGCGGTAGCGGGGAGCCTCGCGGGAATCAATCAGTACCGTACCCTTCCTTCCGATTCTCTCCTTCACCTCGGCTTGGGTTACCAACAGCTCGTTCCGGACCTCTGGCTCGAAGCTAACACCCTCCGCAGGAGCAGGCGTTTCGGTGCTGACCGGATGACCGGCTGCTTGCCAGCCTGCAAATCCACCTTCAAGCAGAAATACTTGTCCGTCATGCCCTATCCACTTCAATAGCCACCGCAAACGGGAAGCCATTGCCCCGCCCTGATCGTCATAAGCAACTACCGTCGTATTTTTGCCAATCCCGATTCGACCTAATACTGCTGCCAGCTCTTTCGGCTCCGGCAAAGGATGGCGGCCGCCTTGTCCATCGGGGCGCTTCGGTCCGGAAAGGTCGTGACTCAAATCTAAATAATAGGCGCCGGGTATATGAGATTCCGCATACACCCTCCTGCCCGCTTCCGAATCGTTCAACGCATACCGGGTATCCACGATGACAATACCGTCCTCACCCAAACGTTCCAGCACCCATTCAGCCTTTTTAAAATATGTCATTTTACTCATCTCCTCTTGCTTTCGATATTATTTAATATTGTTAATTATCGCATTTATCAGGCCGGATCAATAATGGAGCAAAAAATGCGCCGGTAATGGCGATGGCCCGCTCCAAATGATCCGTCGTCCCGGCAAAAGGATGCACCGCTCCGAATGTATGGTTTGCGCCTTCCAGCGTCGCAAAGCGATGATGTGGAGCCGCTTCGCGCAGCTTCCGATTATCGTTCAATATTCTCTCCGAATCTTGATCGCCTTGGATGAACAGAACAGGTGTCTTCAACGCAGCTGCTCGTGCCGCGATGTCGAAGCGCTCCCGATTGCGGTCCAAGTCCTCGAAGAACAGTGCCGATATCGGCATTTGCTGTTTCGTCCGTACATTGGCTACAAAGCCCACTCCGTCACGCAAAACCTGTTCGCGGAACGCTTCCCCGAACAGGTTGCAGTCCGCAATCCCGTTCCACGTCACGACACCGCGTATTTCGGGATGCTCCGCTGCGAACAGCACGCTATTCCCGCCGCCGCGGCTATGCCCCACTAGAAAAATCTGCCGCTTATCGATCTGTTCCACAAACGGAAGCTTCTCCTCATGAACCGCCACAAGCAGCGCCGCAAGATCATTTTGCTCCTGCGAATATGTATTGGCACTGAATCGGTCCAGCTCGTCAAAGTCAGTCTTATTCACACCGTTATGTGAGAAGTTAAACGTAATGACGGCGAAACCCTGGCTTGCGAACCGCTCAGAAGCATAAGGGAAAAATCCCCAGTCTTTAAAGCCTTTAAATCCATGCGCAAAAAGGAGGACCGGCTTGCGCCGTCCATCCTCCTTCAGTCGAATGTCTCCTCTTACTTTTACGACCTGATCCAGCTCTAACGTAAACGTCTGATGTACAATGTTATGATCGCCCATAAGTAACCACCTTTCCATCGTCTCACACCCAAGCGTCGTTCGCATAGCCACGCTGCTCCCAATACCCTATATGTTCGCCTTCGATCAGCTCAATCCTGTTTAACCATTTTACTGATTTGTACGCATACATTTTCGGCACGACTAATCGGACTGGACCACCGAGATCGCTCGGGATCGGCTTGCCGTCATGCATGACTGCAACCATTACATCATCCATGTCGGCTTGCTCAAGCGTTAAGGTATCGGTATAAACCCCGTCGCCGGAATATAGCTTCACGGTTTGCGCGCCAGGCTTCACACCGGCCTTTTTCAGCAGCTCTTTGAGTGGTATGCCTTCCCATGTGTTTTTATACACGGACCAGCCGGTTACACAATGAAAATCACTCACCTGCACCGTACGCTTCAGCTCAACAAATTGCTTCCAATCCCACTTGAATGAATTCTCCACAAGGCCATCTATCGTAAAAGACCAGTTATCATTCGAAAATTCCGGTATCGGCGTCACCGTGTACACCCGGAATTGACCGATCGCCCCGCCGCCCATCGGCGGCGCTGATGCGGGAAGCGGCTGCGGCGCCGGCACCAGCATGTTGGCATCATTTTCGATCAACTTATCGATCGTTTGGGTACCGCCGACGCTGCCGATTGAATTGCCTAACCACTTCATGAACGATGGTCCAAGCGTGACCGCGAGTCCCACACCTATCGCTCCGCGGATAAACGCTCTGCGCGTATAGATAGGCTGCGGCACTCCTGCAGGATGCACGTCCACTGTTTCGCGTTCGCTCTGTATCGTCCGGCGGCTAGGCTCCTTGAGCCATTTTGCCCGGGTAATGGAATGATAAATAATATAAGGAAGGCCGATCCACGTAAGCAAATCATGCACCACTAATGCAATGTTCGATACGCTCGGGCCAACCGCTTTAAACTGCCACAGCAGCACGCCTGAGCCGAACCAGCCAAGCAGCAATCCGAGCACAACGAGCACGTTAAACCGCTGCCAAGGCTTTTGCTTCAGCTGCTTCCAATGCTTCCCCGCCAGCGCCAAATAGTAAAGCACGGGCAAAATCGAAGCAATACCGACGACGATATGCAGCCACTTGATCCACACGCGGCCCTCACCGAGAAAGCCGCGCCAGAACCCGCCCACGAGTATTAGCCCGGTCAACGTCAAAATAACGACAATCCAACCGTTCCAAGCGTGAAGCGATACGAGCTTTTTGCCATAGCCTTTACGCAACCGTTCGATGAACCCGCTCATAAGGAAGCCTCCTCCTTCAATGTGGCTTTTGTTACTTGACCCTCTCCGGCTCCTTCAACCGCTTCATGAACCGTGAACCAAAACGTACTTCCTTGAAGAAGTCCCGACGGCATAATGCCTATCTGTCCATCGTACTGCTCTACCAGCAGCTTCGCAATCGAGAGCCCCAGTCCCGCCCCCCCGCCTTCCCTGCTTCGAGAACGGTCGGACCGGTAAAAACGCTCAAATATGCGCTCTCTTTCCTCCATCGGTACGCCTTCTCCTTCATCGGATACGGTAAACCGAATGACCCTCCCGGGCTCTTCCTTCATTTCTTCCGCTTCTATAAAAATCAACCCGCCCTGCGGCGAGTACCTCACCGCATTTTCGAGTAAGTTTTGCAGTATCCGCTGCAGATGGCGCGGCTGCATCCTTAAGCGAAGCGGCCGGTCCGGCAGCTTCACCCTCAGTTGCAAAGATTTCGAGTCAATCGGCTTCGTAAACCGCGGCAGCAGCTCGACAAGCACATCCTCCACAACCGCAGGCTTAAGCTCCTCCGGCTCCCGCTTCGCCGCGCCCAGCGTCGACAATTCAAATAAATCGTGAATCAACTCTCCAAGTCTGACCGTCTCCGAGCGAATCGTAGCCAAATATCGCCGGAACGTCTCCTCATCCTGAATAACGCCGTCCTCCAGTGCCTCCACGTACGACTGCACCGACGCGAGCGGCGTTCGCAGATCATGCGCCATATTCGCAACAAGCTCCCGCTGTGCCGACTCAGCTGCTTTTACCTGACGAAAGCTTTCATCCAAGCTTGTGCTCATTAGATTAAACTGTTCAGCAAGCTTTTTAAATTCTGTCAGTCCCGTGTGCTCCACGCGGGCTTGAAGATCACCTGCCGCAATTCGGCCTGCACCCTCTCCAATCCGGCGGACGGACGTCTCCAGCGGACGCACCAGCAAAAAGTGCAGCAGTGCCGACACAACACCCGCGCCAACAGTCGCCAAGGTCAACCAAATGAACTGCTCCCTGTTCAAAAGCATATACCGGTAGAACACCAGCAGCAAAATAATAATAAACGCAATACTTATCGTATTCGCGAGCAATAAGTAGGAGCGCAGCTTCATACGGTTGCCCCTTTGCTATCCAGCTTATAGCCGATCCCCCAAACCGTCTTAATCCAGCACGGATCGGACGGATTATCCTCAATTTTCTCGCGCAGACGGCGGACATGAACCGTTACCGTCGTCGTATCGCCATCATAAGCGAAATCCCAGATTTGATTAAGCAGCTGGCTGCGCGAGAACACTTTGCCTGGATATAAGGCCAGTAAATGGAGCATATCGAATTCTTTGGCCGTAAGCTCCGCCTCCGCCCCCTTAACCGTTACCCGTCTCTCCTGTGGAAATATCGATAATCCGTCAAAATGAAGCGATTGCCCCGTTTCGCCACCAGGCGCTGGAGACTGCTCCTTGGCCATCGAGCTTACGTTTGCGCCCGTTCTTCTCAGTATATTTTTGACGCGAAGCACAAGCTCTCTCGGACTGAACGGTTTCGTCATATAGTCGTCAGCGCCCATCGTAAGGCCGAGAAGCCGGTCTGCCTCTTCCCCGCGTGCCGTCAGCATAATGATCGGCGTATCCTCCGATTGGCGAATAATATCGCAAACTTCAAGCCCGTCCAGCTTCGGCATCATTAAATCAAGCACAAGCAGGTCCGGACGATGCTCCCTCCACAAGCGCAGCGCTTCCTCGCCATCGGAGGCAATCCATACCGTGCAGCCCTCTCGCTCCAAATAGCGGCGGCAAACATCCGTTATATTCCGTTCATCATCGGCTACAATTATACTCGCACCCAAGTTTGTTTCCTCCCGCTAAATCCGTTTCGTATCATCTATGTCCATTATACCTCTGGAGCGCTGCGGATACGACTATACCTGTCTAAGTAGAAATAAATCCCCCCGCCATACGACGGAGGGATCTGCCGATCGTGGTCGGTAATCAGCTCTAACTTGAGCGTCCCGCTTTTAACCCTATTACATCTTGTTATCCGTTTTCATATCATCTTCGCTTGTTTCCTCTGACTTCATGTCATCTGTCTTCATGTCATCTGTCTTCATGTCATCTGTCTTCATGTCATCTGTCTTCGTATCCTCCATCTTCGTATCCTCCATCTTCTTATCGTCATCCATCATTTCTTTATCCTTCATACCCTCGTCTTTCATGCTTTCATCAGTCATGGTTTCGTCAGTCATGGTTTCATCCTTCATGCTTTCATCAGTCATACTTTCGTTCATTTCCGTCTGCGAGTTGCTCATGTTGTCCTCATTCGCGTTGCACGCGCTTAGCGCCAGCATGCTCCCCAGCAATAATGCGCCCCAGATACCTTTTTTCAAAATAATCTCCTCCTTAGATCAACACATTGTTCTTTCGCCTACAAACGATATTAACGAACAATGCTAACCATCCAAGAACGATACGCTTGCGAAACTATTAGAAAACCATTACGAAAGTATTACAGCTCCATCACGTATCAAAAAGACCTAGAATAGGCGAATAAATCAAGACAAACATCGTGCCGGGACACACCACCATCAACATACTATGTGGGTATTGTTATTCCTATATATGTGGGGAAAGGATGATCACATTGGTCAGACGGACATTAACGGCTGTAGCAAAGGCTATTCCGTTAATGGCTCTATTTCAAGAAATCCTGATGACCCGGTTACCGACGGAAGTGAATAGATCGGACTGTTTCGAAGCAGATAGCGTCCATTTTTACTTTTATTTTTCCAACCTGTATGAAACCCATTCAAACCCTTTGGCATTTCAAGGACAAAAATGGTGAAGGCCGGAGGGAATAACTCCCGCCGGCCTTCCGTTTCACTATTCTATTTTGACCTAGATAAGCGTTTGGGCCCACCGGATCAGGATATCGGCTTGTTCTTTCGTTAACGAATAGCCGATCTGGTCAGATACTTGACCTATATAAGAGGTCATCAAGTCCTTAACCGCAGCTGTGTTGCCCCGCCCAGCCGCAGCTTTCGCTTGATCCAGCTTATAGTTCAACGATTTTGCGATACCGTCCCATCCTTTGGCACCCTTCGACTGAAGGAAAGCGGTCGTCACTGTCTTCAAGCTGTCAAACGTTGCCTTAACGGTAAACGTATGCGTAGCCGTCGTTCCATGTCCCGCCATGTCCTTCGCTGTGACCGTTGCCGTATTCTGACCGGACGCTAGGGTATAAGCCTTAACCTGAAGCAGTGGTTTTGCGCATGGAGTACCGTATACGCTTGAAATGACATCAGTCGCGCTGCACGTCAAGGTGACAGTCTGGTCGATTGTGTACAAAGCCGCACCTGTTATTTGCACCACTGGTGCCGTAAGGTCGATTTTGACCTCAAGCGATTTGGCTTCCTCTACATTGCCCGCCTTATCCGCGCTACGGTAATCGATAATCGTCTTGCCTTCCTCGGATAGGGTGACCGGTTCTGTATAAGCTGTCCACTCCCCGCCGTTCAAGCGGTACTCCGTCAGCTCCACGCCTTCGCCTTCATCCCCGTCTTCAGCTGTCAGCGTTAGCTTAACATCCGACGTATACCAGCCGTTCGCGCCATTCGGAAGCTTCGACTGCACAGTAGCTGCCGTGACCGGCGCCGTTTTATCCAGCGGAGTCCCGAATACCTTCACTTCGCTTAGATGAGGAGTATACCAGTTGTTCGGATTATTGTGCAGCACCGCATCGACCAGCTGCACTCGGACATATCTTGCCTGTCCGGTCAGCTTATCGGAGGTAAAACCATAATCCAAATTATCCGTACGATCCAATGCAGTCGTAAAGTTGATGCCATCTGTGCTTGTTTCAATCTTGTACTTAGGATAACCTTCGGAGCCCTTATGCAGATACCATGAAATCTGAATATTTCTCAGGTTGTAATTGTCTCCCAAGTCAACCATCCACCACTTCGGCCAAGTGGCGCTGGCGGACACCCAGCTTGTGTAATAATCCCCGTCATTCGCTTTGGAGGCTCGATTGCTTTCCAGCCCATCCTGTGCATATGCGGGCTTTCCTTCAGATAGAAGAATACCGTCCTGAACCGGAACGACTACACCTGTTTTCCGGTTAAAGAGAACTTGATCATAGTAATCAAAGGAAGCGTAGCCGTTGTTAAGCGAAATCGGCAGCCAGCGCTGTCTCGATCCTGTCGCTTGGCTTGCCCATCCATGCAGCCACCTGTTCGCATGCATAAAATACGAGGTCGCTTCCGTACCCTTTGTCGCCGATACTCCGCCAGACTGAGCAGAAAACGTCGATGAATTTCCAATGCTCCTCAGCTCTGACCAAGGGCCCTCAATCGACGAAGCCGAAGCATACATGCCCTTGCTCGGATACCATCCGGCAGCCTCTGAGGTAAACAGATAATAGATTCCATCCTTTTTAATCATGCTAGGCGCTTCACGATGCTTGCCTTCATGAATTTTCGCTACCTGTCTCTCAACGGTAATATAATCGTCGCTCAGTTGGTATAAGAACAGATCGCTGTTCGTATTTCCTGATGAAATGATATATCCCGTACCGTCATCATCTTTAAAGAAAGCGATGTCCCTTGAATCGTTGCCGTTTGGCCTGAAGCTGCCATGAAAGGTTAACTCCTCTCCGGGATCTCCTGACATAGAAGCTGCTCTGCCGAGCGTGTAATCTTTATTATTTTCATAATGCATCCAAGCCACGACTTTGCCTGTTTCTTCATTGTAAGTGAAAGACAAGCCTTCGAATTTGCATGCCGCTAAATCCGGATGCGATGCCCGGGTGAGGACAACCTGCTTCGCTGACCAGTTCTCCCCATCTTCCGAAGTTTGAACGTTAATCTGTTTAAATCCGTCGCTATCTCTTTCATATTCATAATAATAATAAGTCGAACCTGCTTTGAGCGTCGGAAAAATCTTGGTGTTGCCTGCTTCATCCTGCCATTTCATCTCAATCGTATTGTCATATACTTCAAGATTATCAGGTACGGAAAAAGTCTTCACCGCCACCGCTTCCGATATTTCAGATTCTCCTCCCGGATGAACTGCTTTTACTTTATAATAATAGGTTTCGTCATTAGTCAAACCATTATCACCGAATGCAATCGCTCTTCCATCGTATACTTCCGCATACGTGCCGTTCAAATCATCCGAGCGGTACAAGACATAACGGGCAGCATTCGGCACAGCCTGCCATTTCACATTCACGCTTGTTGCCTCTTTGGAAGCAGCGGAAGTAATAACCGGCATGGCAGTGAGACCCTGCGGCGTATCCAGCTTCATATCCGACGTATAGATTTTCACCTCATGCAAGCCTCTATACCACGTCACCGGATTGTTCGCATTGTTGGTGTGGCCATATTGACCGAGAATCGTCAATTTAACATAACGGTATTTGCCGGTCAGCTTATGGCTGTTAAATGATGTTGTCCGGTTACCGCTTTGATCCACCAACAACGTGAAATTTTGATCGTCGTTGCTGCCTTCGATTTTGTAAGTGTAATAGATTTCCGAGCCGTTCCACTCTCTCCAGCTCAAATCGACGCGGATTAGATCGAACTCCCGCCCCAGATCTACACGCCATGTCTGCGGGAAGGAGGTACTGCCGGAGTCAAAGAAGTTATCATAACGCCCGTCATTAGCTGCCGATGCCGGATAGCCGGATGCCGCAGAGCTTGCTGTGACCGGCTTGTCTTGCGATACAAGCAAATCCTTAGGTGTCTCGAAGCGGCCTGTGGCTGCATTTAAATCCCACTCGCCCGAATACCCCAGCTCCGCAACACCGTTATCTAATTGCAGCGGCAGCCAGATATATTGCGAATTCATTAATGCCGACGGATTCCAGCGATCGCCCACATAAACATAGGAGGTCGTTTCCGATCCGTACACATTAACAATAAATGACGCTTGCGTGTAATAGGTAGACGGGTCGCCGAACGGCTTAAGCGAAGACCACGCCGCTTTATCCTTCAGATTAGTCGTTGACGTATACATGCCCTGATTCGGATACCAGCCGGACAAGCCGGAGGTGAACATGTAATAGACGCCATCCTTCTTCACAATGGCCGGCGATTCACGCTTCCCTCCAGGGAAAAGCGTGTACAGCAGGTGATCCGTATACAGATAATCATCGGTCAGCTGGAATACATTCATATCCGCGTTATTGTTCGAGGATGAGAATAAATAAGCCGTACCGTCATCATCCTGGAATACGGTAAAGTCCCGGGACTGCATACCGCCTGGTTGGAAACGGTTCACGTACGTATAATCGCCGTCCACCGTATCCGATACGGCCACAATGACATTAGCCTGATTATAGTTGCCCGCTTCTTCCCAATGTCCCCAAAGAACATATTTACCGGTTTTTTCATTGTAAAGCACCTTTGGACGCTCGATCTTGGAGGATGCCAGCTCCGGGTGCGATGCCGTTGTCAATACCGTGTTGCGGAACTCCCACGTCTTCAGATCCTTGGAGGCATATACGGAAACGCCCTTCAGCACCGCCGAATTATGTCCCTTATCCTCGCCAAACCAGTAGTACGTATCCTCCACTTTAATGATATGACCGCCGTGCGCCTGAATCATGCCGCCTTCGGTGTCGTACCAGAATTCCCCGTTGCGGATCGTTGCGCTGTATGCGCTATCGTCAATGACCGTTACGGCTGCCTGCACCCGCGTGCTTGTGCCCTTAACCGTACCTGCCGCAGTGAATGTACCGACAGCTGCATATTTGGAAGCATCGATCGCATCCCATTCCACTTCCAAAGTCGTATACAGGTTGTTCGTATAATCGATCTTCACAAGCTCTGAAAGCCTTGGGGAAAATCCTGCCTTGGTCGTCACTTTTAAAACATCGAGCGTTCTCGGAGTCGATAGTCTGTGAACTAGGCTGCTCCATTCCGCCTCGGTAATCAGCTTGAAGCTGCCCTCGAGTGCTCCGGCTGGTAGCGAGAAGAATGATGCTGCCTCCTTCGTCCAGCTGCCGGTTAGATCCTTAGACGAGTAAAGCGACCAAACACTGTTCACATATTCATACTTATACCATTTGTCCTCGGACAGCAGCTTGAAGACGTTTTGGCCGGCAATCGCCGTAACGCCCGCATTGCTGCTAAGCTCCGTCCAGGTTCTTCCGTTACGGCTGACAGCATAATACAACGTACCACCCTTGGTGTAAGCAAACAAGTATCCTGTAAATTCATCCTGCTCGTGTATAGTAATGACAAAATCTCTTGTTTCCGTTACTGAGCCTCTCGTAATCTTCGCCGTCAGCGTCACATTCAAATCCCCTGCGCCTATCGGCGGACGGCTGACCATTCCATCCGGTCTGAGATTGACCTCGTGATCGGACTTCCAGCTGATAACCGTGTCATTCAAACCTGATACGGGCAGCGTAAGCTTAGCCGTAACCGCATTCGCATTTGCAACCTTTAGTGCAGCCTTGTCCGCGGCTACTGCATCCGCATCGGAAAGCTCCGCCAATACAGTAACCGTAAATGACTTACTTTGCGATGCATTTCCTTGACTAATCGCAGCTGTCAATACGACAACCGCGTCTTCTTCGCCTAATGCCGGGCGGGCAACCGCGCCGCTAGGACTGATAACCGAAGCGTTATCCGACTGCCAGCTGATGCTCGAGCCATTTGGGCCTTGAAGCGGCAGCTGCAGATCGGTCATGACGGCGCTTGTATCACCTAGGGTCAAGGCCGCGGTGTCCGCTTCTACATTGGCCTTATTCTCCTGCGTGGTAAAGAATGCAACTTCCGCCGGACCCAGAGCCCGGTTGAAAATATAAAAATCATCGATCTTACCGTCCAAATAAGGATCGGCGCTAAATAAAGACCGGCCGATATAATTGAGCGACGTGCTGCCAAAATCACTCGGTTTAATCGTTACATTGGAGTTGCGGGCAACTTCCGTACCATCCACATACAGGATCGCCGTGCCTCGCGACAGCGTCATGGCATAATGTTTCCATTTGCCGGCCGTCTGCTGCGCCGGACTTTTAGACACAAGCTGCTCGCTTCCGCCATTTTTGAGAACGAATCTGGTGTCGCCATTGCCGCTTCCTGTGGTGAGAAATATATAATTGCTTGTGCCTAAGCCCATATCAAAGACGCGAGCCCAGCTCTTAAGTGTATCCTGCTTCACCCATGTGGCAATCGTCATTTCATTTAAATCCTTCATGATGCCTGCCGGAAGCAGCACATGGTCGTTCGTACCGTCAAGATCGACAGCTCCGCCAGTCCTTCCGGTTGTCCAAACGGCTCCATTTATTAACGAAGCCTTTGCTTGATTGCTGCTTGTTGATGTAGGTGCAGCAGTAGTTCCCGTGCTTTCGTTAAAGGGATATGCCGCCACGATGCCGGGCAGCAGATCCGGCGAAGCCGGCAATACCAATGTCGTCGTTTCATTAATAACGGCTGACTTTTGCGATTCGTCATTGGCATCCGAATAACTCACCGTATAATAATACGTGACGCCCGATGACAGTCCGCTATCTGACACTTCTGTTGCAGGCCCGGAATAAAAAGGAGTCGTGAATGGTCCGGAGGCATTGGTTGCCCGGTATAGCGAGTAAGAGCCTGCTCCTGTGACGGCGTCCCAGCTGAGGGAGATCGTGTTTTCCGACTTAGCCGTTGCTTTTAATCCGGTTGGCGCTGCCGCACTAGCCTTCGTAATGGTGCTGACCGTTGCAGAATCAGCGGTCTCGTATCCATCCAGCTCAGCCGTAACCCGATAGTAGTAGGTTGTTTCCGCATTCAATCCGGTGTCGCGGAATGATGCAGCGGAACCGTTATAGACCTGAATAAAATTGGCATCCGCTTGTGTTGAGCGATATACGCGGTAAGTCGACGCTCCAACGGTCCCATCCCAGCTTAGCGCAACGGTCGAGGCGGTTGCTTCTGCTGCTTGAACATTGCTCGGGGCTGCCGGCTTCGGATCCGGCAAGCTCCGGACCTGAATATCATCTACACCCATTTGGCCCCAGTTCGTCCGGAATCCGACTTTACCGGCGGCTAGCGAATTATCGGTTATACTAAAGATCCGGGTGCCGTCTATGTAACACCGGATCGTATTGCCGTCAACCACCATTCGCATCGTATACCATTTGCCTTTGACTGTCGTAAAATTGGAGGAACCGAGCGTTGTGCTTGTTCCACTCACTTTCTTGGACAGCTCAAGCTTATTAATGCTCGTTGGGTTTAGCCTGAACATGTAGTAGTTATTATTATCGGTATAGCGTGCCACGATGCCCGGGTATGGACCATCGTTAACCAGCTTAACCTTTGTTTCATACACGTAGCTGCTCCATGAGCTGTCTCCGGCAATCGCATAAGCTTCAGGACCATTGAGGCTTTGATAGAGCATTTTGTTGCCGGCTGCCGCCGCATCATCCGCAACCGACCAAGCTCCCGTCCCGCCGCTTAACGTCCAGCCGTTCGAATCGCCATCCTGAAAATCATCCTCGAGCAAGACAGTCGAAGACACTGCAGCTGCCGGAGCTGAATCCGTTACCAGTGCATCTTCCGCAGATACGGCATAGGTCGGCATTACGCTCGATAAAACAATAAGTAATGCCAGTACCATTTTCGATAATGCAGGAATTGATTTCATCCGTTAAATAACCTCCATTCATTTTATTTAAAGCGCTTACAATTTATTGTATTAACAAGGCTGCCTCATCCGTAAAAAATCTACTTGTGAGACAGCCTCTGCTAATCGTTTATTTAATTCCTTGAGCTGTTACGTATTCCTGCCATTGCTTCGTGTATTCGGCTTGAATTTTCTCAAGACCAGCCTGTTTCGCTTTTTCGAGGAACGTTTGCAGGCCTTCGTCAATGTTTTTCACCAAACCGGCTTGCAGCGGGAACAGGTATTGCTTCTCCACTTGCTCAAGCGCCGCTCTTTCCGCTTGGTAAGCTGTGTAATCTTCCGCGAAGCCTGTAAATTTATCAGGCACTTGGATTTTATCGAGCTCATCGAAGATCGCTTTTACGCCGTCATAGTTTTTGTCGAACAGCATGAACTCAGGATTACGCCAAGCCCAGCCGTTCATCCCTTCGCGAGGGAAACCATTGGAATTGTTATCGCCGATCATCGAGTAGTAGCCGTCTTTTACTTCATAGTTTTTGCCTTCCACGCCGTATTGCGTCAGCATGTTGTAGCGCTTGTCGGTAACCATTTTTTCGTAGAACGCAAGAGCGCGCTCTGCGTTTTTGCTGCTTGCCGGGATGGCGAAGCCGTTGTGGATCGGGTGAACCGGCGTTGCGATACCGGTTGTTAACGGGAACGGGTGGTAGCCGAGCTTCCATTCCGGGTGAGTCGATTGAATTTTAATAACCATATCATTGAAACGGTTCGGGTTGTCGCCGATAATGGCAGCGGCTTTACCGCTTGTAATTTGATCCTGCAGCGTATCTTTAACGGCTAGTACGTTTTTCACCATGTAGCCGTTGTCCTGCCAACGCTGAAGCGTAGTCAAATCTTCCTTCTGCTCATCCGAACCCCAGTAGGAGTATACGTCGTTAGGCGTATCGTATTTGATGCCCAGACCGTAAGGAAGAGCGCCGATTGGAGAATGTGTAATGCTTCTGAAACGGTCCATCAGATTCGTCTTCACGTCGGAGTTCATCGACAGCGGCGTCATCGCAGGCTCGTTCTTTTTGATGCCGTCCAAATACTGCTCGAAAGTCGCAATATCTACCGGTTTAGGCAAATTGTATTTCTCGCGCAAATCTTCACGCCACACAAAGCCGTCTGTTACATATTCCTTGTAAGTCGCTGGTACCGTGTAGATGCTGCCGTCGATTTTCACGGCTTCCCACATATCGGCAGGCACGAATTCGTTCAAAGCAGGAGCAGCTACCGGAAGCAGCTTATCAAGCGCTTGGAAAGCACCCTTCTTCGCATACGATTGGTATTGCGTCCATTCCGCAGTGAAGATCAAGTCGACTTGTTGACCGGATCCAAGCAGAAGCTTGTACTTTTGATCCCAGTCCGTCCACGAAGTATAGTTGAATTTAACGGTAGCGTTCAAATCTTCCAAAGCCATTTTGTTAATTTCTTCTTGGATGGATGCGAGGTCTTTAGGGGCATCACCCAGCATATAAAATTGCAATTCAACTTTTTTCGACGTATCGATTCCCGTCTTTGTACCAGTACCTTCATTTGCTGCGCCTTCTGCCGGAGCATTGGTTGCGTTGCCGTTCTTCGTGTTTCCCGTGTTGTTCGATGAGCAAGCTGCCAGCACCGTAATAAGCATAATAACCGAAAGTAGAAGAGCGGCTGCTTTTGTTGCTTTCTGTCTCATGTGAATCCTCCCTTTTAATGTAGATCTTATATATGTCAGCTAAACAAAGAGCAGTATTTCCCTCGTTTAGTTCTAACCTTTTACGGCGCCAATCGTCAATCCTTTTACAAAATAACGCTGTACAAACGGATAAAGGAACAGAATCGGTCCGGTTACAATGATGGACATCGCCATCTTCGTCGATTCGGTAGGCATGTCGGAGCCTAGTGATACGCCTGTTCCCGAACCCATTTGAGCGACGAAGCTCATCGCATTGATAACGTTGTACAAGTAATATTGCAGCTGGTATTTGCTTGTATCGTTGATGAACAACGAAGAAGTAAACCAGTCGTTCCAATAATGGAGCGCCAGGAACAGTCCTACGGTTGCGATACCCGGCATCGACAGCTGCAGCACGATTCGGCTGTAGATCGTGAAATCATTCGCCCCATCGATTTTTGACGACTCAATGACTTCATCCGGAACGGCGGAGCGAATGAAATTTTTCATTAATATAATAAGGAACGGCGTCATAAGACCAGGTAAAATCAAGACTTCAAGCTTATCCGTCAGCTTCAGATACTTGGTCATTAGGATGTACCAAGGCACCAGCCCGCCGCCGAACAGCGTTGTGAAATAAATCATGAAAGAGAAAAAGTTGCGGTACTTGAAATCTTTGCGCTGCAGGACGTAACCTGCCATCGTCATTAGAAACATCCCGACTGCCGTCCCTATGACGGTTGTAAATACGGTTACGCCGTATGCTCTGAGCACCTGCTCCGGAAACCGGAACACCGTTTTGTACCCTTCCAGGGAGAACACCGTCGGAATTAAATGGTAACCGTCTCTGATAATCGATTCGTTCTTCGTAAAGGAAGCCGAAATAATTAGCAGGAAAGGAAACAAACAAGCTAAGGTCGAGATTAGTATGACGACGAACGCAATAAGCCGAAACCACTTCATATAATTATCATCTTTAATTTTCATGGGTACCTCCTGCAGTTAGCTGCTGTGCATTGTATCTTAGAATAGGGCGTATTCGTCGTTAATTTTCTTGATCATATAGTTGACCGTCATGATCAGAATAAAGCCGAAGAGCGATTGATAAAGACCTGCTGCCGTCGACATTCCGATATCGAACGTTACTTTGAGTGAACGGTACACATACGTATCGAGAATATCCGTCGTGTTGTAGAGCATGCCGTTGTTGCCTACTAATTGGTAGAACAAATCGAACTGCCCTTTCATGATGCTGCCGAGCGCGAATAGCAAAAGCATGACGAACGTGGTTTTCAGCATCGGGACCGTAATGTACCAAATACGTTGAAAAATGTTCGCTCCGTCAATTTTAGCCGCCTCGTAATATTCCTCGCTGATCCCCGTGATGGATGCTAAGTAAATAACCATGCTGTAACCGATGTTTTTCCAAAGGTAGAAGATAATGATGAGGAATATCCATACCCACGGCGTATTGTACACGTCTACCGGCTCGGCTCCGAATTGCTTCAGCGTCGAATTCAGGAATCCGCTTTCGTAGTTGAATACGTTATAGACGATAACGCTAAGAATAACGAAGGAAACGAAGTATGGCAGAAACATGATCGACTGCGTCAGCTTCTTGAACCATTGCAAGCGAAGCTCGCTTAGAAGGATCGCCAGCGCGATAGCCAATGTGTTTCCTAATAAGATAAACACGATATTATAACCGATCGTATTTAAGGTTAGCTTAGCCAAAACGCCCGATTGCCATAGAAACTTGAAATTTTCTAAACCGACGAATTGGCTGTTAAACAAACTCGTGTTGAAATCAAACCGCGTGAATGCGTAGTAAACGCCCACCATAGGCACGTACGAATTAATAATGAAGAACACAAGTGTCGGCAATAGCATTAGAAACAAGATACGGTTTGTTACAAGTTCTTTCAGTATTCCATTCTTTCCTAACATGCAGTTGTTGTCTCCCTTCCTTTAGAGCCTTCTGTCTATTTTTGATGTGTTTGTCTGATCTGTCCTCAGTGTAGGTGAGAGCGGTTTTGCGAGAAAGAGTAAGAATGCAAATTCAGTGAACGAAGTGGCGAATTGAACAGTGAACGATTTAAACTTCTATGTATTATCAAGCCTTTTCATAGGGTTTGGAGGCAAAAAAGAAACCTCGCTGCCGCTTCCCCGAACATAAATTCGAGCGAAGCGGCAGCGAGGTTATTGTCGATTTATAGCGTTTTTTGTAATATCATGACGCCATGCGGTTCGATTTCAACCGTCCCCGACACGGTGCGATTCGTCAATAAATCGGAATAAGCTTCCGTTCCCAGTTCAACCGATGCTTGACTGGCATTATGATTCAGCACGAACGTGTATACTTCGCCTTCTTTGGAGCGCTGCGCCAATTCGACGCCTGCACTTGCTTTAAACGGAGCGGCGATGCCGTGCTTTTCGCATAAGTTGCGAATCAAGTCGCTTAACAGCCGCTGCTCAGGCGCCGTTGCCACATAGTAGGCCTCTCCCTGGCCGAATTCGTTCACAGTCAGAGCAGGCATGCCTGCATAGAAATCCGTACCGTAGGAGCCTATAGCCTTCGCGCCTTCCAAATGAAGCAGGTCGCACAGCAGACCGCATTCATAGCTTCCTGCTAAATGGCCGAACGCTTCGCCGATTTGTATGCTGTTGCGCATATCCGGCAGCAGGCTGTCGATTTCCTCTACCCATAGTCCAAGAAGATTTCGCAATTTCCCTGGATATCCGCCAAGCGTGACGAGATCGTTCTCGTTTACGATACCGCTGAAGAACGTCGTCACAAAGGTACCGCCAGCTTTAACGAAAGCCTCGATCCGCTCTGCAACGCCCAGCTTCAGCATGTACAGCACCGGAGCGACGATGATTTTATATTTTGAAAAATCGCTAAGCGGGCTTATCACATCCACCGGCACATTCTGATCGTAAAAGGCTTTGTAATAGTGCTGTGCCTGCTCCAAGTAGTTCAGATCAACGCTTGGTCCGCTTGTAATCTCTACCGCGTTCCACGTGTCGATATCGAACAGCAGCGCTGCTTCGGCATGGATTTCCGAATCAAGCAGACGGTCGCCAAGCTCCCCGAGTTCCCTTCCGAGCTGGGCGCACTCCCGGAATACGCGCGTATTTTCGTGACCGACATGCTCGATGACCGCACCGTGGTATTTCTCGCATGCTCCGAACGAGCGGCGAAGCTGGAAGAACATTACGGTGTCTGCGCCGTGCGCGACCGCCTGATAGCTCCACAAGCGCATGACGCCCGGACGCTTCAGGCTGTTATACGGCTGCCAGTTCTGCTGGCTCGGCGTCTGCTCCATCAGCATGAAGGGCTTGCCCTCCTTCAGGCCGCGCATGTAATCGTGTCGCATCGCGACGTTGCCCATCGGTTCATTCATCTGCGGGTAGCTGTCCCAGGACACAACGTCCATCGCTTCGCCCCATTTTTTCAGATCGAGGCCATTAAACAAGCCCCAAATGTTCGTCGTAATCGGAATTTCCGGCGTGATGGCCTTGAGCTCATCATATTCCCCCTGATAGCAAGCGAGGATCGAATCCGACATAAACCGCTTGTAATCAAGCGCCATCGGCTGAAAGTTGCGATTATCGCCGTTCAGATTGGACGGAGGTACGATCTCCTCCCACTCATAAACGGTATGCCCCCAAAAGCTCATGTTCCATTCCGCATTCAAGCTCTCTATCGACCCGTATTTCGATTGCAACCAGACACGGAACTCAGCCGCGCAATTGTTGCAGTAGCAATGCGTGCCGTACTCGTTATTAATGTGCCAGATAAGCAGCGACGGGTGGTCCTTATAACGCTCGCCCAGCGTCCTGGCCAGTTGACGAGAAAAGCGCCGGTACGTCTTGCTGTTCGGGCAGAAGTTCGTGCGTGAGCCGTGCGTGCGTTTCCGTCCGTCAACGTCAACCGGCAGCACATCTTCATATTTGCGGGACATCCATGCCGGCTGCGCGGCGGTTGATGTAGCGAGACAGGCATAAATGCCATTATCCGCGATTAAGTCTAATAATTTGTCCAGCCACCCCAGGTTGAACGTATCTTCCGAGGGCTGCAGCTTTGCCCAACTAAACACCGGCAGCGTAACGACATTTATGCCCGCTTCCTTAAATAAACGCATATCCTCCTGCCATATTTCCTCCGGCCATTGGTCCGGGTTATAGTCACCGCCATACCAAATCTGTTGCAGCTTCGAATTAATCAATTACTTCACTTTCCCTTCCGCAGTTATCATGGAATTCCGAGACATTCTAACGGATAGATTCACGGTTGTCATCTTACATCCGCCGATTCGCCAATAAGTTCACTATGGTATGTATTGTTCACTCCGCAATATCAGTGCCAGACACATTCCTTCATTTGGTTCATTGCACGCCGCAGCAAGTGAATACTATAATGAAATGCGAACATTAAATCGCAAGAAGTGTGAACAAACTGACATATTCCAAAATAAAACGGTTTGAAACTCAGTTTGGACAGTGCTTATTTACGAATCCTTTCCAAGTAGATAGAGGGGGAGCTGACATGTCAGCATTTGATTTAAAAAACAATGGAAAACTATACAGCAAGCTGCTGTTTAGCATCACCTTGTGCATTGTACTTACATTGCTCGTATCCTCATTATTTTATTTCTTCACATATGTGCGGATTGATTTGAAGAAATCCTATCAATCGGACGTCAGCAATTTAACGCAGACGAGCAAGGAAGTCATCAGCATGACGGAGAGCGCGCAATCGGTCTCCTTCCAAATTTACAGAACGTTCGCCATCTCTAAGCTTATGTTTTATACCGATCCGAACATTTACGATGTGATGGCTGCGATGAATGAACTGAACAATTATTTAAATTCGATGCCGTTCATTGAATCCATCTATGTATATAATTCGAAGAATGATCTATTCTATACAGCCAGCAGGCAAGGACAAGGAGGAACAATCAGCAAGGACGAGCTTGCGGATAAAGGCATACTCGACATCCTCGATAACTTTCAGCAGTATCGCCCATTCACGCCGATTCCGAGAACCTATACGACGGCCAGCCTTTCCGGCGAACAAGTGACAAAGGCGTATACTTATTTAGGCTACGACGCAATTGGCAAAACGCAAACGATCAACTCCGCCGTTATCGTTAATATTTCATCCGCATGGATTAATAAGGACATAGGAATTAATAAAAGCGATACCGAAGGCAAATCGTTCATTATGGACAATCAGGATCGGCTGCTGTCCGGCGATACACTTACTGCCAAAACGCTAAGCGCGAATGACAGAGCCTTGCTAACGGACAAAGTGAAGGACAAAGAATCGGGTTATGTGGTGGCTGATTTTGAAGGGAAAAAGTCGCTGATCTCGTTCACTTCTCCAGATTCGCTGGAATGGCAATATGTCCGGATTACTCCCTATAAAAAAGTGACGGAGGCTGTCAACTCCATCCGTAATATGACGATTTTGATTGCAGTAGGCATCCTGATCGTCGGCTTGTTCATTTCATGGCTGCTGTCGCGTATGCTCTATAGACCTATTCATCAGATTGTGGACAAAATGAACACGCTTGAAAGCGAAAAACGAAACAGCTCTTATACCATTAAGCAAAATATACTGCGCAGTCTCATACAGGGCGCAAAGTCGCTGCAAACCGACGCACAGCTGCAGAAGCTGTCCCAAAACGGCATTACGTTCGACTTTCATTCAAGCTACCGTGTCATCATGTTAAAGATCGACCATTTTGCCGAATTGAAGGAGACTCGCGGCGATGACCTGCATGTCTATAAGTTCGCCATTATGAATATTGCGGGGGAAATCGGCCAGAAGTATTATCAGGTGGAAACCGTCGAAATGGATGACGATAACGTCGTTATGCTGATGAACCGGCTTGACCCTTCAGAGCAGCAGGACGACGTGCTGCTCCGGACCGTACTGCAGCAAATTCAGCAATCCACTTTGGAATATTTGAAGATCGGTATTTCTATTACCTATAGTCCGGAGGCTTCTCATCCGCAGCAGCTGTCCACCCTTTACAAGCTGGCAAAGGAAGCGGCTATGCACCGGTTATTTTATGGCGCCGGCTGCTTGATTGACGCCCAGGACATCATGTCTTTGAAATCGAAAGAATATGTATTTCCCGTAGATAAAGAACGGAAATTATCGGATGCCTTAATGACGTCCAAGACGGAAGAAGCCAAGAAGCTGTTCGCCGAAATCGTGCAGGAAACAGCGGGCTATCCGATTCATGTCGTACAGCTTGCCATCTCCCATCTGACGATGACCGTCAACAGCATTTTGTTCACGATACAGAAAAATAATAATTTGGATGTTGAAGCGAGCCTCGGCATCCATATTCCAACGCCGGACAAATTCGAAACCATTGATGAGCTTAATGACATGTTTTTCTCGCTGTTTGATGACATCCAATCCAAGCTGTCGGTGAAGCGGACGACAAAGCAGGGAGAATTGATCCGGAAGATCAATGATCTCATCAACAAGGAATATGCCAATCCGAATTTCAGCCTGAACTGGATCGCCGAAAATCTGGACATGTCTTCTATATATCTAAGCCGCGTCTACAAGCAGCAAACCTTAACGGCTATCGTTGACGTCATTAACAATGTGCGACTGGAACGGGCTAAGGAGCATCTCGAGCAGACCGACTGGTCCATCATCGATATCGCCGTGAAATGCGGCTACACAAGCAGTTCCTATTTCCACCGCATGTTCAAAAAGAACTTTGGCGTTACGCCTACCGATTACCGGAAGGTTAAAGTGAATTGATGCCTAAACGCTTTGGGACGAGCAATAGAAAAGGTGTTAGGCGCGTAGTTTTCAGACTCATACAATAATAACTAACTAGTAATGACCTTAAGCGAATCTTTATTTTTTACCTCTTTGTAGTTGTTTGATAAAATAAATATTAAGAGTGGTGTTGTTGATCCCGCGTGGTTCTTTTTCAAAAGATTTAAACTTGCCTGATAAAATAAGGTAGCGACTGCCTGGATGTAAAGGTCCTAGACAGCCGCTGCCTTATTTGTACTATTATTCTCCGTGGAGCTTTGGACACTTGAAGCAAAGCTGTTTTCATAAAACATTTATTTTAGTTACCAATTAGCTAAATTAAGTGATTCATAATCTTCTGCGTTAATAAAATCCGATTCAGAAATGCTGAGTATTTCGGAGAGTCTTTTAAGCCCACCAATCCACGCAAAATCCTCTTCCTCACACGAATTTTGTGTAAGATTTTCACAGCATTCCCCAATAATACTTCCCATCGTCCTGAATTAAATTTAGAGTGGGGTCATCATCAATTTTCATTAAAATTTTTATGGTAGAAAGTTGAACTTTTTCAGGTTTACTCCAACTTAAATTTTTAATATGTTTTTGCACTTCATTATAATAAAAACTCTTCAGTTTCTAGATACCAAGCGCGATTAGGAGCGACCCGTTCTTTCTCAGGACCTGACACGTCAATAAATGCAAATCCTTACGAACTAGAAAATTTATATTTTATATCCTCTTCTAAATTTAATAGCCATTCATCATACTTTACATTAGTAGTGTTGTCACTAATTATTTCATTTATATGAACAAAAAAACCATTTATATCGTTTAAATTCTTTGATGAAGAGCACAAGTTTACTTCACAATCCGATATGGCCATTAATTCTTTTTCCCTGAAATCATTAATAACAGTTTTACTAAAATAAGCGTCAGTAGCTGGAAAATGTTCCTCATTGTTTAATATTGCTTGAAGCGAGATATTTGAAACTTCTTCTCCACAAAAACCATATAAGAAAAACCCAGTACAATAAATTTTTTTGCATAACAAAATAATTACTTCATTTTTTTTAGCTTTAATGATTTCATTTTCTTCAAATTGTAAATGTCCATATTCAAACATAATTTCTATTGAATACGTATTGTCAACATGAATACTGTTAATTATTCTAATTGGGATTCTTTCACCTTGTAGTTCAAAAGATGAGTTTATTTCATAAATAAAATTCTTTATTTTAATGGATTGTAATTCTTCCAGATCATTAAAGTATGTTTCAATGAGATCATGGTTATATTCATAAACTGAAGAATAAGAAACATCAATTTCATTAATATCTAGAACTGATATTGTTCCCTGGTTTATATTCATTATCTTGAGTAGTTCCAGGATTATTTGAGATGAATAATTACCAATTATTAATCCATTAATGATGTAGAAAGTTCCTAACATATTATAAGCCCCCTTTTATTAATCAGCCCCCAAAATCATAGGGGACTGATTAATAAATATCAGATGTTATTTTATTACTCCCATACCCTTTAATTGGCTTGGAAATGGCTTAACTACTGTAGCTACTAATCCTTTATAATTACCATCAAGAAAAACCCAAACTAGAACATCATTATTATTAGCTTTTTTATAATACCCTTTAACTGGTACTCCTCCAAGCTCACCACCAATTGTATGGGTAAAGTTTGTTAGTACATCCACTATCATTTCTTTAAAAAGCTCTTTTGTAGCATTGTTCCAATTCTTCCCGGCAAATCCTACATCCTTAGCATGTTTAAAACTATGTTGAAGTCGGGATGGATCCGATACAGCTTTTTGGATTTCTGTAGGTTTTAACCGCTTTATAGCGGTTGTAGGATTCTTTTTAAATATTTTTTTAATTATTTTTATTATTGGACCAAACCTATGTCCATCAGAATCATAATACATGATGGGATTATTATGAGTGTATAAATACTGATTTAAGCTCAATGGTTCATCTTCAAAACCAAGGAATGTATCTTTAGTAATAAATCTGCCTGTCTCAGTATTGTAATACCGGGCCATTAAATAGTATAACTTTGTTACCTCATCATATCGATAACCGGCATAACGATATGGATTAGATGTGGCCATCGTACCTGTCTGGGATATAATACTTCCCCAAGCATCATATTGATATTGAGCAACAGTGGCCCCACTCACATCGGTCAATGATGTTATATCTCCATGACCATTAATGTGGTAAAAATAAGTGTTTCCATTCTTGGTCATGCTAACTGGATTGCCCTGACCATCCCATGAGTATTCAGAAATAATATTGTTGTTGGAATCTGTCTCATAGATAACCTTATCATTACTGTAATGGTAGAAAATCGTTCCGCTGGAAGTCGTCATGCTAATCCGTTTTCCTCCGTGGTCATAAGCGTACTTAGCCAAGGAAGTCCCTACCGAATTCTTTACTTCAATTAAGTGATTTTCCTCATCATAGATAAACGTCTTCGATCCGTTTCCAGTTAGGTTCCCGTTCGCATCATACGTATACGCCTGACCATTAACCGTTGTTAGTTGGTTACCGGCATCATACGTATAATTAGTTGTTATCGGTGTTCCACCTTGAGTGACTGTCTTTTTGGTACGATTACCTACCACATCATATTCATATGCAATCGCGGTTCCATCAAGCAACGTTTCCTGTGTCAACTGGTTCAATTCATCGTACTGATACGAAATTGTGCCAGAACCAGTTTTAACACTTGTTCGGTTGCCGTTAACATCATAAGTGTACGAGTTTGAATCACGCAATGCTCCAACTGCATTGTAATTCTTGACCGATATTAGCCGATCCGCTTCATCAATTTCGTATAAGACATAAGTACCATTAGAATACGTTACAGAGATGAGGTTACCCCGCTCGTCATAAACAAACTTGGCTTGGTTAACCCCATTTCGAGACAATGCCACCAGTTGATCCAATGGGTTGTAACTTAACCCCGTAGAAAATGAAGCAGTCCCAGCTGTTACCGTGAAGGACGAGAGATTAATTTTATCGATTTCATAAACGTAATCAATCTTATTGGATGCGCCTTCGGCCTGCTGGGTGATCTGGTTATTTCCATTATACGTGTACGTCGTGGATTTCCCTGTAGCATCTGTTGCAGAGGTTAGATTTCCATTTGCGTCATATGCAAAATTCCACTTCGCAGCACCATTATTGGAGATGCTGGTCATGCGATTCAAGGCATTGAAAGAATAAGAAACCGTGTCCCCTTTCGGGAAAATGATCTTTGTGCTGTTTCCATTCTTATCATATCCGTATTGAATCGTTTGATTCAACGGATTGGTAGTGCTGGAAACTTTGTTGAATTCATTATACCCAAAGGTTGTTGCATTGTTCTTCGCATCGGTAACCTTCGTCCGGTTGCCTACGCCATCGTACTCATACATTGTTTCCTTCAATTTGGGATCGGTTACTTTTGTAAGCAGATTTCTGCCATCATACGTAAATGAAGTGTTTTGCCCTTTTCCATCCGTAATCTTGGTTTGATTCCCAACCGAATCATACGTGAAAGAAACGTTATTGCCGACCGGATTGTCTACGCTAGTGAGATAGTTACCGTTTGTGTCATAAGTGTTAAAGGTGTGTGAGTTCCCTGTCTCTAACCGCATCGCATCAAACCAAGCGGTTCCCAATTGATCGTAATAGTAATAATAAACATCAATCGAGTTAAACGCTTTAGTAGGCTTTACTTGAGCGGCTACGTGCTGCCAATCAGTATCTGTTTTGCTGAACGCATTGGCATTGTTCCAATCGGTTGTTCCATCCGTATGGTTGATGGCCACTTGCAGATGATAGTAGCCGCCGGTCTGATTTGCTCCCGATTGCTTCGACCAACCGGATAATGTATAGAGACTGCTGGCATCGCCGGAAATGTTGATGCGCTGTTTAATATACTTATTCTTGCCTTGTTCTCCGGTCATTTTAAGGGAGTAGCCGCCGGCATATACATTATCCAGGCTTTGGTTAAGCGGATCGGTGCCGTCGCTTGCTGACAGATTTCCGCTCGTTGTCCAGTTGGCTGGAATGCTACCGGTTCCTGCGTTCCGTTCAAAACTGGCGTTGTCCACCAGGTTATAAGCACTTAGCGTGGTGCCTTTTTCAAACTGGATACCGTCAAAATAGGCGGCTCCCGATCCGGCATTTAACCCTACCGAAACTTTTACTTTTGCTGTATTCGGTGGAACGCTGTCGACAACGGTTTGAATACGCGTCCAGTCGTGTGTTCCGGTTAACTGATAAGCCGCTTGCTGTCCTAACCATCCGTTAGATGAGTTGAAAAACTCCAATTTTACGATAGCCGTATTGGTAATACCGGTTGTTTTTACATAACCACTGACTGTATATTTTTGACCCGTTACATAAGAAAACATATCTGAACCGACGATAGCCCAACCAGTCGGATTGGAGATACTGACCGCTTTAGCACCAAACTTCGCGGCTGTTGACCATCCAAAGGTAGCCGTTTTTCCAGGTTCGATCGCCTGGTTCCAGTTATCCGGCCAGTTATCTGCATTTTCATCCAGCTCAAAGCTCGAATTTGCCACTTGGTTATCAGCAGCGGACATCGGATTAGTAAAATAGAGCAAATTTCCTCTCGCATCATAACGGTTTGCTGCCGTAGCAACCGTAGGATCCGTCGATTCCGTCTGATTATTTTTGGCATCGTAATCATTCGAACTAATGTTACTGTTAAAATCCTGTTCTTTAATCAAATTATTTTGACTGTCATACGTGTTAAATGCTGTTTGGTTCTCAGGAAGCTGTACAGCTGTTATATTGCCTTTTGTATCATAGGTGTAAATATATGCGCTCGTGCCACTTACTTTATTCGTGTTTGGATCTTTTACTTGCGTTAAGTTATTGTTGTTATCGTAGGTGAAAGTTGTGATCGCTTTGTTCGCCGCATCAAGCGGATTTTCCGTGATTTGCACCACGTTGCCGTTCGAGCTATAGGTATAATCGACCCTACGGGCTTCCCCGCCGGTTACCGTCGTGACCAAATTGGTTGTATCATACGAATAAGTCGTTGTGCTGGTTGTAGCAACGCCATCGATGGTTATCGGCTGGCTGATACTCGTTACCCGATTCGACGCATCGTAGGTAATCGTTGTAGTTATATTGCGAGCATTTGTGATACCCGTCAAGTTATGGGTCGTACCGTATGCAAATGTCGTGAACTTTCCGGCAGCATCGGTTACTTTTGTCAGATTACCACTCGTATCGTACGCATAGGATACCGTTCGATTGGCAGGATCGGTGATGACAGAAACATAACCGTTTGTTCCATACGTAATGGAGGTCGTTCGTCCAGACGCATCCTGAACCGAAGTCAACTTTCCGGAACTATACGTATACGTAGTCGTATTTCCATTGGTGTCTATCAGAGAAGAAATTTTACCACTGGTATTAAAATTGAGTTTCGTGCCATCGGTTTGCGTAATGGTATAGGTGCTGTCGGCATTTTTGACGAGAGTCAAATAAACGCCGCCGTGAGCGACATACCCGCCCCCAGCTATTTGACCAAAAATATGGCGCGTGCTGTCACCGTCAATTAGCGTAATCGGTCCGCTGCCCGTATCAACAAGTCGCGTGTCCGTATTGCTCCACCATCCAAAGCCGAACATGCCGGCTACTGAGGATTTACGGCTATTGTACGTACGGGTCATATTGACCGGTATTCCACGACCAGAAATATTAAGATCAGTTTCCTGGTAAACCAAATTTCCGTTGGACGGATTGACGCCATCAGGGGTATAACCCCAGAAGTTTTCGAGACCAATCGCATCTACAGTGTAATTTAGGGTTAATCGAGGTGTGTTGGTACCGCTGTTCACCGTGTTAAAAGCTCGGAATGGTGAAGTGGATTCATTTTGCTGTTTCAGCATGATTCCATAGTTGGGCAGAACACCGTTGTACCAATCCTTGGTCAGTTGGGTGATATCCCATTGCCAGTAAGCATTGACTGCATTACTAGTTACCGTCTTTTCAGGTGTAGCATTTATTGCAGGCTGCGTGTTCCATGTAACTGTACCCCAGCTTCCGGTGATACGATTCGCATCAACCGATACATTGGTCGTCTCATTCCGGGTTTGATAAACATTCACATTGGCACTCGAGATTTTGCTGTCACTTGGAAGGCTTGGCAAATAAAATTGCAGCAAAGAACGGGTCGCTCCAAAATAGCCGCTGTCATTACCCGTGTACATCGATATGTTGCTTGAATAAGACGAAGTCGGAAATGCGCTGGACACAAACGCATCTCGTAAAACTTCCCAATTATTGATGGTCGGATCAATGGTGACCGGATATTCGGTTTCAGAGTCATTCAAAAAGGTTTGATCGGCAATAACATCTACATAAGTCTTTCTGTTTTGTTCACGGAGCTCAAGGATGACATTATCCGAATATTTCCCATTCGCATCAGTCATGAAGGGCTTTTCTAAAAACCATTGTTTAATGCCTTTATTATCACTAAAGGTAATGGTGCCATCCTCTTCCGCCTCAGGTGTCAATCCCGTTAGCTTCAACTCAAAAGAAAACACATTTTGATTGGAATAACGCTGAAGGATGATATCTTCTTTCACGCCATCGCCTTGCACGGTATACCGTACATCTGCATTTATAAACAGACTTGGATAGGTAATTTCGTTCCCTTTCGTCGTAGCTTTTACTTTTTGAGCGTTGACAGGAATCAAAGTGATGCTTTTGTTGTCTTTTTCTACCGAAACAAGGTCGCCTGAACCAGTTTGATCGGTAAGAGAAACCTTAAAATCATTAGCCGTGTTCTCATATTTGCCGACATTTTTCGTACTGGATTTGATTTTATTATCAATTGATAGCCATTTTTTATCTGTAGGATCTTGATAAAACTGAGGTTCTAAGTAAATTTCTTCGGTAAAGCTTCCGTCTGGATTCAGATAACGAGTAGAATATTTTGTCCGCTTGCTGGTCAATTCCAATTTTGTTTTCGGAAGTTTGTTTGGCAATTCACCGACATCCGCAACGATTTTGTTATTCTGCGGAATACGTTGCGATTCTCCCGGGGCAGCGCTCGCTACAGACATCCCAACGAGATTAAAAATCAAACTGATGGTGAGGAATAAGGATAGGATACAAATAAGATTTTAGCTGAGGTAGCAAGGGGTTATCTCCTTTTAAATTATGTGTTTCAACCGGTTGTTACACACAATATATCAGGTGGCAGGTAAATGGGGATAGAGGTATTTCATGGAACCCTGAAAAAGCACTAAAAGAAAAATTAAAATAAACTAAATTTATCGTTTAGCGAAACTGTCGGAACTTTCAACGCTAGCCAAGTGCATAATGTATTGATTGCTTCAAAACCCGGTTCTAATGTTGATGCACATGAATCACCGCATAAAAACACAGCCAAGGGTATAATCAGCGCTGTACTGGTGCTTCGTAAAAAGGATTTTACTTTGTAAAATTAGCAACGTATCCACTGAAGTGACTAAGGAAAATGACCTCAATAACGAGGTCTTTTCTTCTGTTCTTTTAAGAAGAAAGAAAGCCACCTCCGCAGAGACGGCTTTTGATTTGTTTTTATTCGATCGTCTAGTACCAATTTTCCATCCATTGAATTTACGCATGAAGATTCAGGAGAAGGAAGTTGGAGTAGTCCGCAAGCGAGTCTACGGAGCCTATGCCATTTCTCTGGATTTAATCCGCTGGATTTGCATGGAGATGTATGCCATTTCCGAATCGTGGAGTTCAAAATCATACTCCTGCAGCACAAAATGACCCGCCTTTTGGGCAATGAGATACGAATCCCCGTATTTTTCCTTTATGATACGGATCATTTCGGTATCTAATTCGTGAAAAGGTTCGTTGGACTCCGACCGCTGAACAGCAAAACGCAAATGAGTAATTAAGCGTTCATAGGATACGGTATCCTCCGCAATCTTGATACCCAAACAATCTTCGATTATATCTACAATGCCCTTTATCATTGCGGTGATGTCGAGCGTCTTCGTCATTTCCCCGGCATTCATTTTAGCAGTATAAATATGCAATGCGATATAGCCTACCTCATCCTCCGGAATTTCGATTCCGAGCTTTTCACTAATTAGTTCTTTCGCGTAAAGTCCAATTTGAAATTCTTTCGCGTACAATACTTTTATTTCGTTCAGCAGCGTATTTTTAATGACCATCCCTTTGGCCAGACGTTCAAGCGCGAACGATAAGTGATCGGTGAGCGCGATATGGATATGCTCATTTATGATAACGCCCAGCTGATTTTCGGCATGGGAGATAATTTCCTCCGACACCTGAATATGCTCCTCCGGCAATGTCAACAATATTTCTTCAAATTGCTGATGCTTAGTATGGTCTTTCATAACAAATATTTTTTCAATTCGGGTTTGATCTACGGGATCGTTCTTCTTTTTCTGAAAGGCAATGCCTGACCCGAGGACAATCTTCTCCCCCTCCGAATCCTTGACGACAATCGCATTGTTGTTCAATATTTTATTAATCTTCATCGCACACTCCTTTCCGGGGAGTCCCTGATTTAAGATTTTACTTTCACCTTCATGAGCGGGGTCAATCCCATTTCAGCCCGGGCAGGCAACTCAATTTCAATCCGTTCAATTTGATCCGAATGAATAAGGAACATCGGGGTGACAGGACTGGTCGCCTTCTCCCGGACCAGATCGAGCGAGAAATCAATGAGAGGCTGGCCCGTTTTTACCTTGTCCCCTGTCTTGACGTAATCGCGAAAGCCCTCCCCCTTCATGTAGACCGTATCCACACCGATGTGAATCAGCAGATCCAATCCGCTTTCGGCACGAATCCACAGCGCATGTTTGGTTTGAAAGAGGTGAACAACCTCTCCGTCTACGGGAGAGCCAACCCTTCCGTCTTCCGGATCTATCGCAACCCCCATTCCAGCCATACTTCTGGAAAAAACGGGGTCGGGCACATCCTCTAAAGCCAGTACTCTCCCGCTTAATGGAGAGAAAATAGTTTCTTCCGTTTTCCGTTGATGCAGACCAAGCCAACTTCTAAACATCATGTACTCCTTTATCTTCATCGAATCCGATAATCCACGTCGCCATAAATGCAAAACCAACGGAAATGACAAAGCCAGTAAGGTAATGAAATAAGTTCGACAAACCTAACGGAGCCGCAAGGATCAACATCGGCAAGCCTGTTAAGCCGTATGAATTCGCCGCTACATGAGCAAAGACAACATACGCGCCGCCTGCCGCTCCCCCGATGCAGCCACCGATAAACGGTTTTCTTAATCGTAAGTTCATACCAAAAATGACAGGCTCCGTGATGCCGAAAAAGGCAGATAGCGCCGCTGGCATTGCCGTTTCCTTCAGCTTTTTGTTTCTTGTCTTAAAATAAATCGCCAAACCGGCGCCGCCTTGCGCGATATTGGCCATCGACCATACGGGCAGCAAGAAATTCACCCCGACTTTAGGGTTGGCAATCAAACCGAACTCGACCGCATGAAAAGTGTGATGAAGACCGGTAATCACGATGAGCGGATAAAACCCTCCGAACAGAAAACCGCCGATAAATCCGACACCATGCGTATATACAATCTCGAGACCTTGCGTAAGCCAATTGCCGAGCAATGCTCCGAACGGTCCAATCGCAAGCAGGGAGATAATCCCGGTAAACAAGACGGTTGCAAGCGGAACAACGAACAATGCCAAAGACGGATGCACGACCTTTTTTAATCCCGTTTCAACCTTGCTCATCAGGTAAACAGACATCAATACCGGAATGACCGTTCCCTGGTATCCGGCCGAAGCGGCTTGAAATCCGAATGCATCCAGCCATGCCGGAGATTGCATCTCATGTACCCCAGGCTTCAATACATCGGAATGTACTAATAGTCCGCCTATAAAAGCTCCCAAGACCGGACTTCCGCCGAATTCCTTCGCTGCGCTAAACCCGATTATGACCGGCAAAATAAGAAGAGCGGATGTCGAGAAAAAATCCAGCATGATCATCCAAGCACTATCCGGCGCAGCCCAATTAGAAGACTTTATCATCCCTGTCAGTCCCCTTAGCAATCCGCTGGCTACTATAAAAGGGAGTATCGGTACAAAAATATTAGACAATATCTTCGTAATGACAAAGATAGGATTCTTTTTTTTAGGACTATCCGCGGCGGGTTTCGCAAATGTCGCAGATGTCGCGGGCACATCTGCGTTGACTTCTTCAAGCGCCTTATAAATCTTGTTTACGATGCCGATTCCGAAAATGATCTGGTATTGTCCGGCCCTGGAAAATACCCCTTGTACCTGATCCAGCTTTTCTATGGCAGCGCTGTCCGCTTTTCCTTCGTCATGCAGAACCAATCGCAGTCTAGTCGTGCAGTGAACTGCGCTTGCGATATTCTGTTTGCCGCCCAGCAGCGGCAGCAGCTCTTCGACGATCTTATTCGCTTCGGCTCGAATGGCAGGTTCCTCCCTAAAGCATGTTTCCGTTATTATAACATTCGTTTCACCGGCTTGTTATCTGTCAATAAAAATCCCAATTATCGCCAAAAACTGCCCTCAGCATGGGCTGAGAGCAGCTTTTAGACATTATTCAATTCGTTTCTTAATTGATCCAGCCTGGAGGAAGTTCTCCTGCAATTTTGGTTGTGTCGCCATTGAGGGCAATTTTGACCGTCGGAGGCAGCGTGCCGCCCCAGTGTTCGAATTGATATTCAGGAGACTGATTGCCGACATCTCCGATGGCCATTTCGCCCAAATCGCCGAAATGCGCGAAGCCGACGACGTTCAGGTTCGGCAGAACCAGCCAAGAATAAGCTTGGTACGGGTTGTTCTTAGGGTTGGCGATAACCAGACCGCTGCCGTTCAGCGGTTCGTAGCCTTCGCCCAGTTTGTCGGATACGAAACCGTACAGGCCTTCAGGACCTTTCAGACCTTCCGCGTATTTGTTAATGTGGCTATCTGTGAACAGATAGTATTTACCGTTCTTCACCACGATGTGCGGACGCTCCAGTTCTTCGTTTACGTAGTTCGCTTCAAGAAGCGGGGGAAGAAGCTTCAGGTTATTGAAATCGCCTTTAACGACTTCGATAATACCGATGTTCGCGTTGGCATAAGCTGCGCCTGCAGGAACGGTATGATTTTTCTGGAACTCTTCGCTGCCGATGTATTCCGGCTTCAATTCGCGGTCGGCAACAGCGCCTGCGGATTGGCCTTCGAATATAAGGTATTCTTTTTTCGTTTTAGGATCTTTAAACCACATTGGATCACGGAAAGCGTAACCGCCGCCTTCACCTTGCTTCGCTTGCTCCAGCGTTTGGTAGTATTCGCCGTCCGGCTCCATAATGATGCGGTGCGGAGTCCAGTTCGTGAATTTTACGCCGTTTTTGTCTGCTTCGATTTCACCGATGGACATAGCCAAGCGCTGTTCATAAGTCAGGTTTTTCTCGCCTTCATGGCCGGTAGCGGTGTAGAATGCATGGATTTTATCGCCGTCCAGCATCGCGGAACCTGCCCATTGACGGGAACCGAGCTTAGTGCCTTCCGGGAACAGGTCGCCCACAAATTTCCATTCCTTGCCATCTTTCGAGATGAAGTAACGAATCGTTGCGATATCGTGAACTTTGCCCGGCAGCACATCGCTCGGTGCGGAAAGCGCGAAGAGCACTTTATAGCCTTTGTACGTAGCGATATTTCCGTCGCGGTCCATCAGCGGCCATGTATCCCAGATGTGATAGTCCGGCGTCATTTTTTCAAGCTTTTTGATATCCGTGTAAGGCAGGGTGTTGTCTTCGTTTTGTTCGATCATGGACGCTTGCTCGCGTGTCCAGTTCGTCGTTGTTATTTCAGTTTGGGAATTTTTTTTCTCCATTTTTGTTACATCTTTAGCGCTGAGATAAGGGCCGAAATCGCGGATTTCGCCGTGCTGCAGTTCACCGACGATTTTAGTTTTGTCGCCCTCGAAGGACAGCTGCAGCGTTGGAGCGAATGTACCGCCGTGTTTCACATTGCCGTTCTCGTCAAGCGGTTCGTTGATGAAGCTGATTGCCGTTTCATCCGGAAGAACCATCCAGGAGTAAGCCTGGTACGGGCTTTCTTTCGGGTTGGCTACAACTAGACCGGAACCGTTAAGCGGTTTGTAATCGCCGCGGATGCCGCCTTCGTTGTGGAAGCCGTATACGCCGTCCGGACCGGTCAGGCCTGGTGCGTACGTGAAGGTATGACTGATCGTCATCAGGTAATAATCATTGCCTTTGATGTACATGTGTGGACGTTCCACTTGATGGTTCGTACCGATGGATTCGAGCAAAGGAGGAAGCAGCTTCAGTTTGGACGCATCTTTGTCGGTTACTTCCGCAATACCGATGTTACCGTCATACAGTTCAGCTCTATCCGGAACGGTATGCGTGCTGCGGTATTCTTCGTCGCCGATGTTCTCAGGCTTCAGTTTTTGTTCGCTCGATTTGCCGCCTACTTGGCCTTCGAAGATGATGTACTCTTTGCCTGTATTCGGATCCTGGAAGAAGAACGGATCACGGAAAGCCGTGATGTTATGGCCTCCATCATGGAACTGTTCAATCGTTTCGTAGTACTTGCCGTCCGGCTCGGCGATGATTTGGTGCTGGCCTTCATTGATCAGCTTAACGCCGCTGTCATCCGCTTTAATGTCGAAAGTCGTTTTGGCCAGACGTTGCTCAGCCCGCTGTACCCAGCCGTTCTGATCCCACTCTTTGCCGCCGCCCGCATTCATATCGGTAGTAGCCGTGTAGAACAAGTGAATTTTGCCTTTTTTGTCCAGCATTGCGGAACCGGCCCATTGCATGTGGCCGTAAGCTTTATCATAGTCATAAGGAATGCCTGCGTAAGTCCAGTCGACTCCGTCCTTGGAGTAGAACATACCGATTCTGGCTTCGGTGTGACGGTCGTTCCATCCGAACGTACGCGGAGCCACCAATGCGAATGCGATTCTGTAGCCGTTGACGACAGCAAGGGAGCCATCGCGGTTTTGGAGCGGCCAAGTATCCCAGATCCATACATCAGGAGCGGCCAGTTTAAAGTTAGTGTCAATCTTTGGTGCCGTGTTCTCAGACGTAAGCTTGACTTGCTCCGCTGCCTGACGGGACCAGACGGCCGTGTAATCGTTAGGCACAGACGGATTCTGCGCTGCTTTTGCCGAAACGGAAGTCGCCGTCAGACTGCTTGCGAGAATCGCTGCGGTCAACACCAGTTTCCCAAATTTAGCTGCTTTTTTCATTTTTATTCCTCCCAAGAATTGATTGCTTATTATTTTTTCTGCTGCAGTTAACCTTTTATTCCGGATCCTCCCTCCGTTTTCGCGGAACAAAAAAAGACCTAAAACGTCCAAAGAATAACGCACCTGCCGGTACGGTCATCCTCAAACATTTTAGGTCTTGCCTGCTGTGCAGTAACAATCCCGCTGTATGTAATTCGTTTTGCATCCTTATTCTAGCAAGGCAAAAATTTTATATCAATAGTAAAATATCCCTGTATTTTCAAATGAAAAAGAGGACATTAGACCCGGACTGAAAACGAGAGGATAGCGCGGAGGCGGAATTTCTCCCTCTGATTCGGCACCTTGCCCGCTCAAAAGTGTTTTTTTGTTAGATTAGCGGGAGGTTTTCCAGCAATATAATTCAACATAGTGCATGCGGGCAAGATTAACAGGAGGTTTTCCAGTTCTTCACCTTGGCTGCTCGTCACGATAACCGCTGCTGCACATGATAAAACGAAGCGCTTTCCCAAAATGCTTTTGGAAAGCCCCTTCGACCGTCATTTGCAATTGACTCCAATTACGGTGCTGCCGCCGAATTTAAAAGCCGAGCAGATGCAGGTGCGATACCTGAATCTTACTCGGCTTTTTATGTTAAACCCCTCTATTCCCAACGGGTCAAAACGATCGGGCCTTCCTTCGTAACGGCAACCGTGTGCTCGAATTGAGCCGCCCAACCACCGTCTCTTGTGCTTGCTGTCCAACCGTCTGGGCCTATGTATACCTCTGCCCGCCCCGCTGTTATAATGGGTTCGATTGTTATGACCATGCCTTCCTCAAGCTCGATCCCTTGACCCGGAATGCCGCGATACACGACCTCGGGATATTCGTGCATGCTTCTTCCAATGCCATGACCTACAAAAGCAGTAACGACCTGGAAGCCTGCCCGCTCTGCCCTTGACTGTACCGCAAAGCCAATATCGCCGAGTCTATTTCCCGGAACCGCCTGCTTTATACCGTCCAACATGGCTTGCTTCGCAATAGACAGCAGCTTTTCGGTCGAGGCTGTCGTTCGGCCGATCGCGTACGTCCATGCGGAATCGGCCTTCCAGCCATCCAAATCCGCCACCATGTCAATTGTAACGATATCTCCTGTCTCCAGCGGCACCGAATCGGGAAATCCGTGGCAGACGACCTCGTTCACGGAAGCACACGTCGCAAACGGATATCCCTTATATCCCTTCTGAGCAGGAGTAGCTCCGCGATCTAGCATAAACCGCTCAACAAATCGATCAATTTCTTGCGTGGTTACGCCTGGTGCGATCCGTTTGGAAAGCGCTTTGTGGCAGGCCGCAACAATACGGCCCGCCTTGCGAATGCCGCGGATATGTTCTTTCGTTTTCAAATCCACTGCCATGTGTGTACCTCCCTCAGGTTTTGCGTTAGCAAAATCCAACCTCGAAAGCTATTTCTCAAGTTTGCGCAGGAAACACCAGCCTCGAGAGCATGTGAATCTGTCTATGTATACTTTATTCAATTGAAAGCGGTCACATGCCGAGCGGATATGACAAAAATTAAATTATTATGAATTTCGGAATAGGGTGAAACAAAAGGTGTAAAGACCAAAGAGACAACACCTTGATACCTACATTTTGGCGGAGTCTTTGAAAAGGATCCATGACTAGTGTACAAGTACATCACATCCGTTATTTGTACCGGTATAAATTTGCTTAAATAAAAAACGGAAGACAAAACTATTGGATAACAGTTTTGTCTCCCGTTCAATGGAGTCAATATTGAATTATCGTTCCCGTCAGAAAACGGCAGCAACTTCGCCGGCTAACGTCCTTCGTGTTTATTGAGGTATAGAACTCGTCCCTAGGTTATTCCTAAAACCAACTTTTTCAAAATTTTCACTCCCTCTGGTAACAAGACGAAATTGGAGAAAATTTGTTGCGCATAACTGCCAGTTATCGTAACGAAGGGCTACCACGCGGCAGCCCTTTCGGTGTTCTATCGTTACCAGCGAAATATTCATCTTATTGAATATCTGGTTATTTTGCCTGCCACTGTTTGTGGGGGATCCGATAGCATTACATGTGTAATTTCTTTTCCATCCATCGTAGTCATTTTTGCTTCTACACTTACCCTTTCTCCAACACTAAGGTCTGTATACAAATTCGTATCCTCTATGTGATATAACATTAAATCAGTTCCGTCTTTCATAAAATCAGAACGGGATTTCGTTTTTGAGTCTTCTTCAGAAATATTCTTTGCAACTAATATCATAGGAATGTTACTATCGATTTCTTTTTCAATGATATAATCGCCCTTTTCTGATTGTGTACTGCATCCAATTATCAATCCAACAACAGCAATAGTTAATACTAAGAATGCTCTTCTCATCTTTGTTCCTCCATGTGGTTTGTTTCCGTTCTATAAATAGAATCGCATGATAAAAATGATTGTTGCGACTCTTAAACAGGTAATGAAGTCCTTAGCCTTATAATAACGAACATCTTTTTATTGATCGTCAACTGCCTTCGATCAATGTGTAAGTTCTACATTTAGTCAAATTGTTCTGGACCTGTTTTATTTTTAAATGCTTTTAACTTCGCTGTTGTGTGAACGATAATACTTTTTTTAATTCCAAAAACCTCTGTGTATTTGGTAGTTATATGAATATCAATAGAAGACGTTTGGAACATCTTAAATTTAGATACCTTTATGGGCGGAACAGTTTGATCTAAATTTAAGCGGTATAACATATCTTGTAGGACTTTTATCTGTTGTTCTGTATCGTTAAAGTTAGTTGTGTAAAAAGGCAAACTGTTTTGCTGCTTAAGCAGAATTCTTTCTCCTTCGTATTGCTGCAACTCGACAGCGACACTTAATGCTGATATTACTTTGCTTTTTATTGCATTAGCTTTCGAATGTTCGTATGTTATCCATAAAAACCATCCTGCAAAAAGGATTAAAACAATAACAGGTATGACAATTTTTTTTCCTAGACGATTGATACCGTTACCCATTATATCGTTCCTCCTGGGAGTTTATCATCTATTTCTAATATAAGAAAAGACAGATATCCAGAAGATGCATCCGAGCAAAATTTCAATTCCGCCTTCTTCAATATGTCTCCCAGTCCCACTCAGAATTAACCCTGAAAAAAAGCCTTGCACAATGCAAATTAATACTTCAAGTAACCTGATTTTCATAACGTTCCCCTTGTTTTTTGTTTATTTGATCCTAATTTAACATGTAAATCCCTGCTTCTATACAGGTAAATTCCCCCACTATACTGTCAGTTAGTTGAGTCAAAAAATGGAGCATCTGCACCGCGGCAGCATGCTCCACTATCGTACCCGTTAGCGTAATTATTGTTTGCTTTGAAGAAATTCTTGAATTGTATTTGCAGCACGGAATGCTCGTTGAATGGCTTCGGAAGGGATATAAAAATCAGGATCCCCACCAACTAATATACGGATTGAGGGTGCTTCAAGGCTTTCACGTACTTCCGTTAGAAAAAACAGAATTTGTTTAAGTATATCTTTTTGTTCTGAGGTAAGAACACCCTCTGCCTGATAAGCGGCTTCTATTTTCCTAAGGGTTTGAGAATGAGATATATCGAATAAGGTTTTTTTGATTTCCAGCCATTCATTCGAATATTTCGGGTGGAGGTGAACTGTTGGCTCTAATATTCTGTATGTCGCATCCATATTAGAGGAAGTTTCTCTTAAGGACATGACGGTTTGCTCACCTTTAATAGCGTTATCCAAATTAACCATTGTTTCAATTAAATGGCCCCTTCCACTAGCCACACTTTCTCCTAGAACGTTCGTGATTCTATCCGATTGTTCATTATTTAGTTTCCATTGGAACAAATTTAGTAAAACGGAAATGATCAACAAAACTGCAAAAACCAAAGGTACCAATCGAAAAGTTCGCATTATTATCGACTCCTAATCTTAACAGCTTCAATCACTTACCAATTTATAACTAGACAAACAATAGCTTATTCTTTATTTAAAAAACTACTCTCGTTTCTTCAGCAAATGAAAAGGGATCGACTTACTGTGAGGTAGCCAAGGTTCAATTTTTTACCATCTTCTTAAATGAAATTCTGCCATCTAATTATCTCAGAATATAACGACTTTGTGTATTAGTAATGGATTCCACATAACTAAACTGCCCGTTCGTAGTGAAGGGCTACCAAGCGGCAGCCCTTTCGCACTTAACTATCGTACCCGTTAGCTTAACGATCAAACGTAAATATTCATTTATAGTAAGCAAAGGACCGCAACCGGACTATTAAACTCAGACCAATGAATCATCGTATGATCGCGCTCGGCAAATCGACGAATCGGTAGCATAATATCTTCTGAAAAACTGCTATACCAGTTGGTACTGCAGAAATTCCCTTGTTCTTCCCTGAAGCGTCATACTTAAATAATGTCTCATAGTATAGACGTTGAAGATCCAGCTGTTCCAGTTAGCCAATACAGCATTACATTTGTAAGAATATCATCACTATCGATAGCTTCTTCTGGAAGGTTTGTAGAGTCAGTCCATTCCTTAATTTTTTTAACAATCAAGCTAGTTGACCAACAGGTGAGTCGGTTAAAGCATAGGCTAAGTCTGTGGACGCGTCGCTTGGATTTTCATGTATCCAGATAGTTCATTATCATAAAGCTTCAATTTAACTAAACGCTCTTTTTCTTCTTTTGTCAGACTCTCTACTTCTTTTAAATCTTCAGGATGATATGTCGTCAACATGTTAAGGTGAATGGAATTGTTGCCGAGATGAATCTGTTACTTCCGTGCATTGTTTCCTTGAATCATTCATCCTTTAAAGCCTCCCATTAAGACAATATTGTATTCATCCTATACCAATAAAATCGATGAGGCTCATAGAACTTCTTCATCCAATTATCTGGTATACATGTGTTGATCCTGCAATCGAATCAACACCTTGCCGTAACGGCCGCTTTCTCTGATTTCCACTTTGTCCGCCGGATATACCCGTTCCAGATAATCCCGTACCGTCCTCCGCATTGGTTCATCCACCGACAAACCAAAGATCGACAACCAGTTCATTACATCCTGAAAAGCGATTTCCCGTGACACCTCAGTAGTTTTCGTCTCCCGCGTCACTAGCGACTCATAGGCATACCCTTTGAGCAGCAACAGCTGAAGCAAATACGCCATCTCCAAATGTTCCTTTTTTCGGGGCTGGTCCGTAACAAGCGTCCAAATGTCATCGATCAGATTGTGTTCCCGTCCCCCAACAGGCAAGCTAATATAGCAGAACTTGCGCCCGCAGCTCAGTACCTTCTCCACACTCTCCCAATCGACAATGACAGGGCACATGGATACAAAGACAACATCAAAGGCGTTTCTCCAGCCGCTTGCATCCACATCAATATGTTCAAAAGCTTCGGTAACAATCCGGATCTTTCCCTCGGCGAGCCCAGCATTGTTTTGCTCCAGCAACTGTGCAAGAGGAACGCACGGCTCTAGAGCAGTGACTACAGCTCCCCGCTTGGCAAATGGAACGGAGAAACCGCCTGAAGCGGCTCCGATATCCAAGATGGAAGCCTGGTCAAATGCCACTCCTTGGCCCTCGATCCAATTCAAAATGCGCTTTGAACGCTGTTTTCCTTCTTCACTAAATGCCTGTTCATTAAAAAGGGTTGCCTTCTTATCAAAGGCATGCGCCGGATCGATTCCGGCTTTTTTCATTTTGTTGACTCCCGTATTAGAATCATTGCGCCAGGCCTTCTCCCAATTGTCCGCATCAAACAATTCTGACATAACAACCATTCCTTCCCTCTTCATTTATTAGGCTGACGGATTATCCACCTGCACTCGTTTTATGAAGAAGGCAAGAGGTAAGCCGACAAGAGCAACCGCAAGCGCAAAAACAAAGCTAGTCTGAACACCTGCTATTAGAGCTAACGAATCGTTTACAGGGTCTGTCGGGTCGCTTGCCTTTTCTATAAAAGCATGACTGCCGACTGTTATCAGACTGATGGCGATTGCCGTGCCGATCGCTCCGGCAATCTGCTGGATCGTGTTCATAATCGCGCTGCCATGCGGGTATAGTTCCAGAGGCAGTTGATTAAGACCATTGGTCTGCGATGGCATCCATACCGCACAAATACCGACCATCAACCCGGTGTGCATGATCATAATGAGTATTAATGGAGTGCTTTCCGAAATTCCCTTAAGAAAAAACAAAGCCGCCGAAATCACGATCAAGCCCAAAGGAACAATCCAGCGCGGGCCAAATTTATCAAACATTTTCCCCATTACCGGAGACATAATGGCTTGCAGAATGCCTCCGGGCAACAGGATCAAACCCGCTGTTAAGGCATCAAGTCCTAATCCCTTGATCAAGTACATGGGGAGCACGACCATGGCAGTTAATATGAGAAGCATGCAAACAAACAACATGAGCGTTCCAATCGAAAACATGGGGTATTTAAGTGCGCGCAGATTCAACATCGGCTGCTTTATTCGGTTCTGGCGCCAAACGAATACCAACAAAGCCAATACTCCCGCAATCATCGGATAAATAACCTCCGCACTACCCCAACCGCCTTCACCTTCACCTACACCGCTAAATGCAAATACAATTCCGCCAAATCCTACCGTAGAGACGATAAGAGAAAACAAATCGATTTTGGGTTTGGAAATCGTAGACACGTTTTGGATAAACCTTAATCCAAGCAGCAGACAAAAACCGATGACGGGAAGGGACAACCAGAATATCCACTGCCACCCCAAGCTTCCGATAATTATCCCCGATAACGTCGGGCCCGTGGCAGGCGCCACAACCAGCACAAGACCCAGAATCCCTATTACCCCTCCTCTTTTTTCCGGAGGGAAAATAATAAGAATCGTATTAAACATCAATGGCACCAACACGGCCATACTTGCGGCCTGTATGATTCGTCCGATCAACAGCACCTCAAACCCTGTGGCAAGTGCGGCAATCAATGTACCAGCAATCGACAAACTTAAGGAGAAAACAAATAGTTGCCTGGTGGAAAACCATTGCAGCAGCAGTCCTGACAACGGAACTAAAATGCCCAGTGTCAACAAATAACCCGTTGTCAGCCACTGCGCCATGGATGCAGAAATCTGGAACAAGTCCATCAAGCTGCTTAAGGCGACATTCAGCGCTGTTTCGCTGAACAATCCGACAAAACCGCTTAGCAAAAAGGCTGCCATAATAGGAGTCGTTTGGTAATGTTTTTTTGAATTTTGCAAGTCTTCTGCTCCCTTTACATTCATGTGTACACTTCCTATTCATAAAAGATTTTACAGATGCATTATATCTCTAATTATTCTAAAAAAATTAAAGTTTGTCCTTCATTTTGATGGCAAGTGTGGCTAACGTCTGCTGTCTTAAATGCTGCTCCATCTTGGCCTCTGCGACTTCAACGACTTGCTGAATCGGGCATTCAGGTCCATGGTCTAAGCTGCAATCAAACAAAGAGGATGTACCTTCAATAGCATGAATAATATCAAGAAAAGATAGTTTCTCCCAATTCCGCTTTAATTTATATCCCCCATGGGCTCCGGAAGTGGATTCGATCATGTCAGCTTTAGCTAGCTTGGTCAAGATTTTGGACAAATAGGTAGGAGATACCCCCTGTTTCTCAGCCAGCTGTTGTACGCCAACTGCCTTGTCAGGCGTAGCGGCCATCAAAAAAAGCATCGTATGTAGCGCATAATCGGTAGCTTTTGAGTATTTCAAGCACATCAACCTTCCTTATTAACGATTTTACATACTCATAATATCCTTTATTTGATGGCTTGGTCAAGCTTATGACCCGCTTTACAGGCTGAATTCTTCTTCGGTCAACTCCAGATTCAGGCTTGCAGCAGCAATACTTCCTGCAGCGGCAGCCACAATAAGTTGCGAAGGGGCACCCGTATTCGCCTCACCGGCTGCAAATATTCCGGGACTCCTTGTTTTTCCCATAGCATCGGCGATGATCCCTCCTATTGCATTTGTTTCCAAGCCTAGTCGCTCAGAAAATACAAAATTCGATTGCCAGTGCGGTGTCACGAACCCGCCAGTTCGCCCGATTTTGGAGCCGTCAGCAAATTCGACTTCTTGCAGTATCCCTGCTTCGCCACGAAACTCCGCAACCCTTTTTTCGGATACTGTGATGTTGTGACTGCTTAATTTTTGCTTTTGTTCATCGGTCAACACACTGCGTCCGTTGCTGCAGATGACAAGATCGCGGCTCCAGTTGTACAACAGCTTCGCCAGGTGAAAGAGGCCCTCGTTCTCGGCAACTACAATAAGCGGACGATCTCTAAGTTCCCATCCATCGCAGTAGGGGCAATGAAATACGCTTTTCCCATACAGCTCTTTCAAACCGGGAATATCAGGCACCGTTTCTTTCAGCCCCGTAGTAATCAACAGCTTGCGTGCACGCACCACCTGATCTCCTGCCATAATCAGAAACCCTTCCGGTATCTTCTGGATATCCATGACCGTTAGTGGGTGATGTTCTACAGATGGATAACGTGTGACCTCTTCATTAGCGATGCGCCGAAACTCGGACGGTGTAACCCCATCCCGTGTCAGAAATCCGTGTGAAGCATGTGTAACTGCATTGCGAGGTTGATTGTTATCCAGCAGAGCGACCTTACGTCTGGCTCTACCCAGCATCAATGCCGCATTCAATCCTGCCGGACCGCCGCCAATAATGGCACAATCATAGATCATCCAATCGCCTCCTTCATATCGTTCTTTGGGCTTAAACAATATATCACAGACCTTTAATGTCTGTAAATAAAAAAGATTGAATCTTATTTTCTTTTACCTGCACTTTCGTGATGTCCGGGGATTATGCCAGCCCATGAACATAAATGAGCGAACGGCTTCTAAGACATCCAATATGTTCATACATAACCCAAACCCTTTGGACCTATAAGCAACTCTAATCATCCTCAAAAGCCCCTTGTTTTTTACACAATTATACTGCCATTTCCCTTGAAATACATCATACTTTACCACGCTAACCTGTCAGTTAGCGTAACTAAAGAGTGCCACGGTTTGTTTAATCCACGCTTTCATATATTCGACTGCTTCGCCCGTCTGTTAAATTCTTTGAAACGCGTCCCTTGATAAGTGAGTTCTCCTTGGTCACCTACAACCATCAGACCGTATCTGTCAGCCCTTACCGGCAATTCGATTCGCGATTGTTCATCCATTTCAAATGTCACGTAGTAATTGGTGTTCGCGCTGGAATCTCCAGACCCTCCCCATACCTCGGTGCGTTTGTCCACGACTGTTACGGCTCTCGTTAAGACTTCAGAAGCATTGTTGCCCATCCAGATCCGGAGACCGCGCACCATAGCATACAGAAATCCTCCTGCTACGATAGCAAAAACAAACCCTCCAAACAGTTTAAAAAATAAAGGCATATCCTCTATGAATCCGAAAAAACCAGGACTATCGTCAAAACCGTTCATGAAATCTCTCCTTTAGCCGACCAATTGAATCAGTTTGGTTACTTAAATGCACAATAATTTACATATTATACGTTATTAAATCATTTAACGTTGCAATACCCTACCTGTTAGCAGAGAAAAGGCCACCAATCCGCGTCGGCAGCCTTCCAGTGTTTTTATTGAGCTCTCGTACCCGTCCCTCGGTTTTAAGGGTTTATCTCACATATACTCACTAATTCGCAGGATTTCATCGCCTTGGAAATCAGGTGTCGTTCAGAAATTAAGTTATTAGGCACCGTTATTCCAATTTTGGCCATGCATGAACAGAAGAAACGAGTGGAACATTTCTCCAAGTGTTATTCTTCTGCACGCATACTCCACAATTCCCTTGGGGGTTTCACCATCCCACGGCTCTACGGGTCTATGCCCTTACATTCCTTCGTTATACCTGACCAAGGCGTGGAGACCGATAGCGTTTAGCTGACGGGTCTGAGCCCTTATTGGGTACGAACTCGGTCCTCCGTGCTTTCTTTGTAAAATCCTGCGAATGAGTCAATATACGTGATCGTTTAATCCGTTTAGGCAGCTTGAGTGTATATAGGAGCAGCTTTTTCAGGAGAAAAAGTTTCTCCGCGAACAACAATGCCGATGATGATTCGTGCCAGTTTTCCAATCAGTTTAAATACCGATTGGTGCTTCTTCATTTGCTTGACTTGAACATTGTTCTTATGCAGCTGTCGGAAAACAGGGTTATTTCCAACGAGTTGGAGCGTAGCCAGATACAGATATTTTCGCAGCGTAGCATCTCCCCTTTTAGAGAGCACGATCTGTCCCTTGCGTTTCCCCGAAGTACTTTCGGCTAGGTTTAAGCCTGCTTTACGCAATAATTGACGTCCATGGGCATACTGTCTGAGGTCGCCAGCACCTGATAGAATGGCTGCAATGCAGATCGTGCCTAGGCCGATAGATCGAAGCTGATTAGCCATAGGAATTTCACTGAGCAACACTTGTATGTCCTTTTCTATTCTCTCTAGTATCTCAACAATCCGTTCGAACTCTTGAAATAGCCGCCCCAAATCCTGTTTTGCTTCATCGAGGGCAGTTGTTTCGCCTACACTACGTTTAGCTTGAGCGATGAGCTGCGCAGCTTTCTGCATGCCAGTGGAGCCGCCGGCTCGCTTCATATGCTCTCTCCATCCTGTAATCACCTCTGATACGGACAGTGACGCTAGGTCTTGCGGAGAAGGGAATTCTTTCAGAGTAGCTAAGGACCGTATGCAGGTCCAGTCTTTAAAAACTGAGAAATACTCAGGGAAGCGAATGTCTAACCAGCGGATGATTCGATTCTGCAGCCGTACACTATTCGTCACCCAAAATTCCCGGTCACTCATAATCGTCTTCAACCTTTGAAAAACGATAGCCTGTCGCGAGTATTCATAGTAGTAGCCTCGGCTGACCACGTCAGCGATGACAAGCGCATCCTTCGGATCACTCTTGGAGGGAGAATTATCCCGGTTCTCCTTATTTCGTTTAGTAGTGGCCGGATTCACCATGACAACGTGCTTGCCCTTGTCGGCAAGCCAATTCGCCAGGTTATACCCGTAGTGTCCTGTCGGCTCCATGCCGATTATGAGTCCCTTTAAGCGGTGTTTCTCTTGTATTCCAACGATCCATCGTTCTAATTTTTCGAATCCTTCAATTGTATTTGAGAATATAAGATGGCGCTTACTGAGTACAATGCCGCGAAAATTAGTTGCTTGTGCTACATGAGCTTCCTTCGCGATATCTATTCCTACAACAAGGTGAAATGTGGTAATTCGTTCAATACGTTGATTTTTCCGTCTGATTGCTTAAACTTCAAAGTAAGAGCGCCTCCTTGATGGTGTTGAGTTATAAACTCTTCGACAAACCCATCATACCGAGGTGCTCCTTTTTTGACAAAGGCCAAATCTTAGGCCCTACAGGAATGTTTAGCTCAATGTTTTAATACTTTAGATAAAATGGTGGGACTGCTGATGCATTTACTCGATTCAAAACCCAGTTTTACTAATCCTACCTCTACAATCTTGCTTTTGTGAGGGGTAAAGTCTTGGTAACAATATTTCATCGCCTCTATCATCCGTTGTGGGTTAAGCCCTATGGCGAGAGTGCAGTGAGGATCCCAATTATTAGGGATATAATATTGATTTGCAAACTCAAGAAGATCCCCGAATTCCGTATGATATTGTTTATGTAATTTGATTAAGCCTTCTGTGACTGTTGGATCTATAAATAATGTCCCTGAAGTCGGAAATGAAGCAAGTACATCAAATTTTATATCAAGTTCTGATACATTTTCAAAAAATGAGTTGAAGCGTGAAAAATACATCCCCAGATCAGGGATATCATTATAGACCGCTACAGTAATATGAGGTCTTAGATCGAAAATATCATACATATTAGACGTGATTTTTTCATCGTGTAATCCCTTCCAAATACCATTAACATATTGTTCAAAAGAATCTTCAAAAAAGAACTCGACAGCGTACAAAATGTATCACCTCATCTTTTATATAACTATGTTACTCGCGGCAGCTCCCCCACTATCGTATCCGTTTAGCTTAACATTCGTTGAGTTAATTAATATATCTGAAAGTAGAGAAGTCTGTGCCTTCTTTCTGTATTTTTGTTTTAAATTTTTTAGCACCATTCTTTTGTATTAGAATAGTATCCATTTCCTCTGCACTGACGTTGTAATGTCTTTTATTCAGGAAGCCCACGCTTCTAATTGTTGGGTGTTCAATTATTGGGCTTAGGTCACCATCGCTTACGTTGGTGTCAACAAAACGAAAATCAATCAAATTAGGAAACTTATTTAGAAATTTTAAACTTTCAATATCACCACAAGAATTAAGGCAAAGAACACGAAGATTTCTAAGTGAAAATAACTCTTCCGCTGGAACGAATTTTTTTGATTGGTTAATATGCAAATGCTCCAACGTATCAGTTACTTTAGCAAGACCGCTATCGCTGTGTAATTTGGTACAGTAGTGGAGTTCTAAACGCTTCAATTTAATGAATTTTTCTAAACCAGTTTAGTTCTAAGTAGCGGATATTTTCAGGAATATCAACAAAATTGCCCAACTTATTTATCTTGTGATGCCATAAGATTAGATACTCAACATCTTGTTTTTCACTTTCTTTTAATCTTGCTTCCTTCAAATCAATTACATGAAAGAGACTTTTGGGGAGCTGGTCAAACCATATCGTATAATTTCTCCAGTAATCCATCTTCTGACCCCCATACATTCGTGAGCCTTTTGTTGTTCATGCTATCGTTCTCGTTAGTTCAATCATTTTGTTGTTGTTGGAATCTTATCGTCCTTCAGATTGAACCAATTACAGTATTTCAAAAACATCATCTTCCTAAGTTGCTCGTCAACCACCGTTAGTTCCTTTTCTAAAGAGTGCTTAAAA